>NZ_JAFCVM010000001.1:0-1032823 GCF_049897045.1 Pseudomonas sp. TWR2-1-1 | reverse complement strand
ATGTATCGCGTTACAACACTGTCAGGCCTCACAGCTACAACGATTATCGATCGCCAGTCACGAGGGAGCGGCTGGCGGCGTAAACCTTAACTGGTGTCCAAGATTACTTGACCAGTTCAAGCCAGCTCCCACAGAGGGGTGGCCGGGGGGTTTTTGGAGGGTGGTCGGGGGTGTTTTTTGTGCGGTGGGGGCCCGTACCGGGGAGATCACGGACCTGTGGGAGCTGGCTTGCCTGCGATGCAAGCGACGCGGTTTTTATGGGTAAACCGTGCCGATATCATCGCTGGCAAGCCAGCTCCCACAGAGGGGTGGCCGGGGGATTTTTGGAGGGTGGTCGGGGGTGGTTTTTTTGCGGCGGGCACCCGTACCGGGCAGATCACGGACCTGTGGGAGCTGGCTTGCCTGCGATGCAGGCGAGGCGGTTTTTATGGGTAAACCGCGTCGATATCATCGCTGGCAAGCCAGCTCCCACAGAGGGGTGGCCGGAGGTCAAATATCCGCGTCAAATATCACGGTTACCCGACCTTTGTACTGACTGCCCGGGTGGGTGACCATTTCCTTGATCGGCTCGCCATTGACTTCAAAGCGCAGGTAAGAGCGTCGCTGAAATACAGCACCGTCCTTGGGGGAGAACCTTGGCACATGGGCTAGTGATTGGGTCAGCGGGTAATCCAGCGCCTCCGCGAAACCGAGGTCAAGACGCCCCAAGAACCCCGGCATGGTAATGGTCACATCCAGTGGTACGGTCGATACACCATTGGATATGCCACAACGACCATCCGGCAGCGGAAATTCACACCTCAGATCGACCGAAAAGTTGGTGGAACCACTGACCGTGAAGTGCTGATCCTTGCGTAATGTAGCCGGTACCTTTTTATAATCGGTCCACTGACTCCAGCCGCCCAGAGGTTGAAGAACGGCTGTCTCGCTGCCTGGCGGAAACTCGAGGGCGAACATATGGTTTACCTTAAGCTCAAAATCCAGAAACAAGAATTGATCGACAATATTTACACCGTCACCCATATCAATATCTTGCCCAGCCCCACCCATGGTATATATGGAACGCCCTCGATATATACCGTTTTTCATATTCAAGGGTTCGGGCGTTTCAAGTTCATAGATGATATCGAACCCATGGAATTGATATTCTTTGTCACCCAGCATCTTAAAACTGCAGTCGCTACGCCCTCCGGCTCCACCGTCGTCTCGAATAAACATCCGCAACATACTAGAGTCATGATTTTGGTTGTTAAGTACTATGCGGCACCCTCTTGACTCGTTTAGCTCACTACGCACGTAGTCTTCAGGCCTCCCCACATCAGCGTACCTGAATGCCAAGCCAGTAATACGCAAATTCAGGGTGGCTGTTTCACCGGTATCAGAGGTTACTGTAATTGTCCTTTGTTCCGGCAAACTAAAATAGGCCGAGCCCCGCCCAAAATCGTCAACACCATTGCCTCTTTTGGTGGATTCATTACTCACACCGGTCGCAATACTAAACAACCCCAAACTTTTGCATAACGCCTGGTGAGCGTTAGAGCAAACACCACTCAGAGGAGATGTATTAGTAAAGGTGCGATTGTTAGGATTGTTTCGGCTGGGGGTAAACTCAGCACTTATAAGCCTGCTATGAGCCTGCACCGGCACTTGCCAAACCAACTGCCCTACCAGCAACACCATCAACAAAATCAAGCCAGCAGGGTTGTACTTAATAAAAAACTTAATATTCATGGTTTATCCTTGCTGCTCGACACTTGCGCTAAGTAACGGTTTGCTCGTGTTCAATTCGTCACACTTCAGTTTGCCCACCATCACCACTTCGCCTTCACGCGGGTAGCGCTTGTCGTCGAGATGGAAGGTGCAGCCTTTGATACTTGGGTGGCTCACTTCCAGCATTGGCTGGCGGGCACTCATTTCCAGGGTGAAGAAACCATCCGCCTCAGCGATGCTGCGCCCGGCGTGGTTACGCACCTCGGCACCGCGCAATGGCTTGCCGTCTGCATCATGGACCTGGCCCATTACGGTCAGGGTCTGCATCACCTTGACCTGACGGTAAGCAACCCCGCCCTTGTTCAGGTGGTAGCCGGTCATTGCCGGGTGGATAGATGCCGCCGGCGCATCGCGCCCGGCAAAATCCAGCTGCAGGGTGCCAGGCTTGTAGGCGCTCACCGGCACAAAGTTGCGCCCGGGCTTGAGCGTGGTGCTGGAGCCGGTGGTGTCCTGCGCCATCAATTCCAGATCCGGCAAGTCGGATTCAACATCGATAATCATCCCGGTATGGGCACCGCTGTTAACGCCATTGCCTGCGGTGACCATTTTGCCGCCACCGATTGCCACCGTACTTTCCAGGTTGACCCCGCCGGTGATGCCGCCTTCGAGGGACGAGCGCTGGGCGAACAGGTCGCCACGTACCACATCCCCCTCAAAGGAAGCACCGCCGTTCAGGCCCACGCCGTAACGGTCGCTGGAGACCGTGCCATTGACACTCTTCAGCACGCCGCCGTCCAGGTCCTGGTAAACCCCGGCATTCACATACTGGTCACGCCCGCCTTTGCTGGCGGCCCGGGTGCCCGCACCCACGCTGTAACGCCGGCCTTCACTGCCCAGGGCCATGGTCAGCGTCACGTCGAGCCCGCGATTGCGCTGGTTGCCACTGCTGCTGCTTGCCGGCCGGTCGAACACCGAAGTCCGCCAGTTGGCATCGCTGCCCAGCACCTTGGAGCGACGGTTGAAAGACAGGTCCAGGCCTACGCCGCTGGTGACGCCGTTGCTGTATGAAGCACGGGCGGTCAGGCTGTTGGCGTCATCCAGACGGTGATTGACTGCTACTGCCGAGTTCTGTTGGGTACCGGCCTGGGTCTTGAGGTACTTGTCGGCGTTCTGCCAGTTCAGGCTGTGGTTAAACATCACGCTGCCGGTGGCGTAGTTACGGATCGCCTGCACATCAAGCCCCACACCATGTTCGCTGGAGTGAAAGACGTTGGTATAGACGTTGGACGTATCACTGGCGTGCCAGTTGACCGAACCGCCCACCGCCCGCTCTTTGCCGATCTGCTGGACCACGGCACCCAATACGGCGCGAGGGTGGGCCAGGTAGTTGACCACCCCGCCGACTGCCAGATTGTTGTCTTCTTCAGCACTGTAAGTGTTCAGCAGGTTGCGCTGCTGCCCGACAAACGAGCTGTAGCGCCAGCGCTCCTGGGAGTTGCTCCAGTGCGCAGGCTTATTGATCAGCTCAGTCTCGGTGGACGTTACCTTACCGTCCTCAACCAGGCGCACCTCCACCTCGTAAATACCACCGGGCAGGCGGCGGGTATCGATGAGCTGCAAGCCCGGCTCTACTGGCTGGGTGTAGATAAGGCTGCCATCACGATAGATTTCAACCGTGCCCTGGCGATTGGCCGTCACGTAGACCGGGTAAATGCTGGGGCTGGAACTGTTGATGGCCAGGCTGTCGGACGAGCCGATCATGACCCCGACAATGGTATTGGGCACCGACCCTGGAGTGCTGGGCTGGCGCGATACCCCTTGGAAATTGGGTAGAAAAAAGCCGACCTTGACGAATTTATTGTCGTGCTCGCGCTGACCGTACAGGCTCTGGATCGACTGCCGGGTTTCGGCACCTTCGTAACTGCTACGATCGACCTGATAGCTGCCCACCGTGGTCCAGTTACCAATACTGCCCTGGGCATCCACAGCGTAACGGCCACTGGTATCAGCGCCGCTGCCACCGGAGACGTTGAACTGATTGCGCAGTATCAGGCCGTGACTGCCGCCCTCGGGCAGCTTGTGATAACGGGCTTCTGTAGGGTCCAGCTCGGCAGTGTTGGTCACCAGCGACAGCAGCGAGTTTTGCAGACTGTAATGAATCGCTACCAGGCCGTTGTCACAGCTGGCGGTGCAGTCCCCGACCGGGCGCGGCTGCTGAAGATAGTCGCTCCAGCGCTGGCGGTCGGCGGCGCTTAACTTGCTGTCGTGGAACTCGCTCAGGTCCAGCAATTGAACGGTGTTGTTACGCGACAACACCACCCGGCCATCGCCGAGGAACTTGCCGTCCTGCTCAATACGAACTGCCAAAGGCAGGTCGAAAAAATGTTCGAGAAAATCTTTTGGAAGGCCTTCAGTCTGCTCAAGCAAACTTAATGACGACTTGTTTTTTGCCGGCGCTGTTTCAGGCGCTATTGTCGATGCCTGAACAGATGCGCAGCAAAACAGAACAGCCACACTCAAGGTATGCGAATTAAATAACACAACAGCTCCTAAAGACGGGGAGGGGTACGGAGTAAGCCCCGCTTCAGGAGCTTTATTTCACTGATGCACTCAAGCCTTTGAAATCAAGGCGCTACAGAGTCAAACACCATGTGGACAATGCCGGTGTAATTACCCGGGGCATAACCAGCGACAGGTGCTGCAGCGGCAGCCACCCGAAACTCTTTATCTATGCCGGTCAAAGCCTGTGCCTCGCTAGCTATTTCAACGGGTGCCACGCTACCGAGAGGCAAGGTCAGACCGCCGATACTTACAACCATATCAATACTATCCCCTACACTGACCAACTTCGGGGCGGTGCTCAGGTGAGCGGTAACAGCACCGATACCAGACTTGATGCGCAGTGGTTGAGTTACTGGCGCCAGAGTTTCAGCGGTACGGTTGTAAACCATCGTCTGTGGGTTCAAAGACCAGCCACCCACATCTTCGATATCAAGACCGTTAGACGCTGGGATAGTGGCTAAAACATTAACTTGCAAGTCAGTCGTAGCCGCGAAAGCGGCGCCAGAAGAAAGAACAAGAGCAGCAGCAAACAGCGAACGAATTTTCATTTTCATATTTCTCTCAGGTAGATAGCGTCCCTGCACGGAACAATGGGGTGTTGCTTTTATTTAGAACCCAGGCGAATCGGTTTTTCCTGACTCCCTTCGACAAGGCTAAATTGGTAGGTTTTTTGCCCATCCTTACTGAACGTTTCATTGCGCTGAGGCAGCAAATGAATTTTTCGGGGTGGCAGGCAATTAGTCCCTTTGATGTCACACTCTTTCAATTCATCAATCACGACGGTGCTGTTGCCGTTATTACGAACGGTATAGCCACTAGCGTCTTCTTTAAACTCAGTGGCGTAACGGGCATCGGTCGGATGCACAAAAACAATTGTGCCGAAACCCGCCATAACACTTACACCAACCGCTAATTCTTTTTCATACTCGCTGCGCTCCGCAGCAGACAATGCAAAGTCATCGCTCTTTTCAGGCATTGCCGGAAGGTACCGAACGCGGTAATAACGTTCACGGGTGCGATCCCCGGAATACACCAGACGCGTTGCCTGCTGACTCTTGGCCGGAATGATCATGCGGGCCGGGCTGGCGACCAGACCGTCTTTATCGTTCCCTAAACGCGTATTCTCAATGACTTGTTCAGTCGGCTTATTATCAGCACCGTAAACAATCTCGCTGATTTCCACTCGAACAAAAGCGGTAGCATCACCACTATTACGCACACGCTTGAGCAAAGTACCTTTATCGGAATCAATGTAATCATGCATTGAGCCGACATTTAACTTGGGGGCCGCTGCTTGCGCAGTAGACCATGTAAAACCCGCACAACAGATCAAGGCAATAACAATGCTTTTCATTTATCTCTCACTAATAGATGGACAACCAGAACCCAAAACTTCCCCGGACCCAAATAATCAACATCGGTACACGACGGCACACTTGGCCGAAGACGCAACTCAGGCCGTCGTTATTTTCTTATTAGTTTGAGAACGATTTAAAAAACCTGAAACGCTGCACTCAATACTTGGCAATCACAACTTCTGGTGGTCCGTCTTGCTGTAACTGCGCTGTTGACGAGGGCGAATCTTATAGACCGTCCCCCACTCTGAAAATCGGAAAGCTCCTAAAAACTAAAAAGTTACAAAAAACCGGCCACAGCCATTGAAGCCGGTCACCCAGCCACAGACCGCCAGCCGATGTCACACCTTGCGCAGCAAGGCTTGCAGGCGGTTCAGGCGCATGCCTGCGGGGAGGCCAGCGGTTGCAGGGAAGATGTAACAGCGAGCGCAGCCGGGCTGCGCGACGCGTGTCGTTAGGACAAAAGGGGATAGGAATTGCGAGCGGGCACAGGCAAGGACAGCCCCGGGAGCAGAGGCTGGCCCCGGTTACAGGGATGTCGGCCTGGAAGGGTGGGCACTACGTTAGCGCCACCCTTCAAGGCTCCTCAGATGGGGGGCAATCACAACAACGAGACAGGGTAACTGATGAACAAGCGATTATCGTCAAAGTCACTGGTGGTGCTATTACGCCAACTGTGACGGGCGCTGGCGTTTTTCCAGACAACGCTCAGGTCTTTTAAAGTGCCGGATTGCACAACGTAACTGATAATCAGCTCGCGTTCGGACTCCGTACCCTTGTCGATCCCGATATTTCTAACCCTGACATTGTCACCGCGAATATAACGGTTGGTGACTGTCAGGCCGGGCACCCCCATCCGGACAAAGTCCAGGTCGTAACGAAGTTGCCAGGAACGTTCGTCTTCACGGTCGAAACTGGAGTTGAGGTTGTCATTGGCCAGACTGCCCCCGCCACTGGTCCCATCGGTGGCACCGACGCGCATCCAGGAACTGTTGCCTTCAACTTTCTGCACGCCAAGGTAAAACGTGTGCACCCCGTACCTGGCAGAAAACAACCCCGTGAATGTTTTATTATTCAGATCACCCGCACGCGCACTACCGTCTTCTGTTCCGAAGAACACCCCCACATTGCTACCCAGCACCCAATCGCCAACCGGCTGGGTATGGATCAGGTTGATGTACTGCTGCTGGTAGATATCCTTGAGTTGCGCATCCCATAAGCCAATCATCGTGCGATTCTGATTGAAGTAGTATTCGCCGCCCGCATAGTTGAAGCGATCAGATACCGCGCCCCCATAAGAGAGGTGACGGTCCATATCGACGGAGTTGCGAAGACTGGTAGCACGAATCTGGCCGGCATATAGCGTCAGGTTGGCAATTTCCTGCGAAGTCAGCGTGGCGCCCTCGTAGGTTTGTAATTTGGCGCGACCGGGGTCAGAGCGCAAAATCGGCAAGTTCATTACTGTATCGCCGACCTTGAGAACAGTCTTCGAGTACTTGATTTTGGCTACAGGATCGATACGACTGACATCGTCGGGAGATCCTGGCGGTAATAGTTGTGTACCACTGGAGCCCGGACTTCCGTCCAGCTTGATACCCAACTGGCCTAGTACATCCAGACCAAAACCGACCGGCCCTGATGTATAACCGGAGCGAGCATCCAGGGTAAAAAACTGAACCCATTCCACCGCCTGTGCCTGGGCAACGTTATTACCCAGAAAGTTACGGTTCTGATAAAAATTCTTTAGCGTCAGGTCGACCTTGGCGTCATTGATAAACCCTTCAGCCCAGGCTGAAGGCGGAATAACCAATAAAGCACCTAGCATTAACGAACGGAAAACATATTTTTCCCTAGCCACACTCAAGGTCATCGAACTATTCCCAATCAACTTGAAGACTTATGGATTTTTATTTAATCCACTTATCTATTTTTATTATTTTAAAGGTGTTTTATTTCCAGAGGCCATCGGCAAGTTAGCGTTTGCACAAGCACGTATCGAGAGTGGCAGCAAGCTATTCATCACCGGGGCCGTCTTTATAAACCGCCCCCATTAAACTGATGCATCCACAGCAGTAGACAGTTCCTAGAATAGAAGCACGATCCCCCTCAAAAGAATGGACAAAAACGACAACCGTCTAGACTTTTACAACAAATCTAACAGGCATTGGCCAACGCCCGTGTTCTTGGTTAAGGTAGTTACCAGGTACTCTTCAAGACTATAAATATAATGAACAAGATTCCCTACTACGCGCTCTATGGCGAGTCGACACCCCCGGTCTGGCATGACTCCCTGCATGTCGAATCGATATCCGTACGCTCCGGCAACTACAACTGGGAGATCGCTGCCCATCGACACGACGGACTCCTGCAGATGCTGTACCTGCAAAGTGGCGAAGGCGAAGTGCTGCTGGACAACCAGTGGGTCCAGGTCAAGGCCCCGTGTTTGCTATACATCCCTGAGCAAATCGTCCATGGCTTCGCCTGGAACGGACGGGTTGACGGGCATGTGATCACCGCCGTCCAGCACCCGCTGGAAAACATCGTGCAGGTGCTCTCCCCCGGCCTGTTGCCGCTGATCCAGAAGCCCTGCATCGTCACCCTGCCGCACTGGGCGCCAGCCGATAACCCGCTGGAGCCACTGTATCGCGCGTTGTACGAGGAATATCACTACCGTGCCCGGGAGCACGTTGCGTGCAGCATGTCATTACTGTTCGCACTGGTGATCCAGATGCTGCGCCTGTGCGAACACACCGACGGCATGCCTACGCACCATCACGACCGGCGCAGCCAGCAGATCATTGCCTTTCGCGAACTGGTCAATCGCCACTTTCGCGAACACCTGTCGCTCAATGACTACGCCACTCGCCTGGGGATCACCGTCGTCACTCTGGGGCGACTGTGCCAAGAGCAGTTGGGAATGACGCCGATGACCCTGCTCAACGCCCGGCTGATCCTCGAGGCCAAGCGCGAACTGGCCCATTCATCCCAGAGCATCAAGCAGATAGCCCACGGCATGGGCTATCTCGATGTCGGGTATTTCAGCCGGTTCTTTCGCAAACACACCCAGCTCAGCCCCAGCGAGTTTCGCCTGCAAGACCAAACCTCGCGCCAATGATCAGCAGTGTGTCTGCGCAGTGCTGCCAGGGGCTGACTGATCAGCGTCGCTATAGCGCCGTATACCCGCCATCCGCATTAATGCAGGCCCCTGTGATCATGGATGCCGCGCTGCTGGCCAAAAACGACACCACCCGTGCAATTTCAATCGGCTGACCCAAGCGTCCGATGGGCTGCTTTTCCACAATAGCGGCCAACAGGGACTTGGGCAGCCTGCTCAACAGTGGTGTTTCCACATACCCCGGCGAAACGCAATTTGCACGAATGCCTTGTTGTGCATAGGTCAAGGCGACGCTGCGCGTGAGGTTCACAACGCCAGCCTTGGACGCCGAGTAAGCATGACTATTGGCTTGACCGACATGGGCGAGGATAGAAGCCATATTGATGATTGCTCCGCCATTGCCCTGCAACATCCTCAGGACCGCGTACTGATTGCACAGCGCCACGCCCGTTAGATTGATGTCGATCACCCGTTGCCAGGCAGCAAGGTCCAGCTCATGAATGGGGCTTTTGGCTTCAGCGATACCGGCATTGGCGACCAATACATCCAGGTGCCCAAAATGCTCCACTGCCGAGGTCATCAGATTCGCCACACTGCCCGGGTCTGTGACATCGGTGCGGACAAAAAAAGCATCGGGGCCCAGGCTCGCTGCCACCTCCCCTGCCGCCTCGTCAATGTCACCGAGCATGACCTTTGCCCCCTCTTCAACCAGCAAGCGCGCGGTAGCTTCACCAATTCCCGAAGCGGCCCCGGTGATCACCACAACGTTGCCCTTGTGCGTCTGGGCGCTCATGACAAAGCGACCTTTTCAGCCGGTTTCAAGGGCGCTGCCAATCGAGAGCCGTGCTGGCACTGGCAATATATCGCCAGCGCGGCAATACCGGCCGGAATCAGCATCGTCATACAGATTTCGGCCAGGGACCAACCGAGGCCGAGCATCTGCGCGCCGGCGAATGCGCTTAACACCGCACCGATCCGGCCGACCCCGCTCATCCAGCTGGCTCCCGTGGCGCGGGCCTGGGTGGGGTAATAACTGGCCGCCAATGCGTTCATGCCCACGGACACTCCGTTGAGTCCGAAGCCGACCAGGCAGGCCACTGCACACAGTAGAACAAAGTGCCCCGTGGACTGGCCGATGGCGAAGATCGCCAGGCCGCAGCCCAGAAACGTCAGAGTCAAAACGTTACGCTTGCCCCAGCGATCCATCGCCCAGCCCACGAAAATTGCACCTGCCGGACCACCGATCTGAAAGATCGCGGTGACCACCGCCGCGTCAGCCACGCTGTATTGGCCAACCTCTTTTATCAGCGTCGGTAACCAGCCACTGAAGAGGTAAACCATAAACAAGGCAATGATGTAGCCGACCCACAACATCAGCGTGCCAAACAGATAGCGCCGCGACAACACCAGGCCGATGGCTCCAGCAGCCGGTTTGTCCGCCCGGGGCAGCAAAAAAGTTGTATGCGCAGTGACCAGGTCTGGCGCCAGTCGCTTCATGATGGCGCGAATACGTTCAGGCGCTGCACGCTGCGACACCAGAAAGGTGACTGACTCCGGTAGTTTGAAATACAGGACGGGCAGCACCACCAACGGCAAGACACCGCCCATTACCAACACACTTTGCCACCCCAGATTCGGGATCATCCAGGCGCTGGCAAAACCTCCCACCGCCGCTCCTAACGAGAAGCCGCAGAAAGCAACGGTGATCAAGAATGAACGGCTGCGTGTGGGTGCGTACTCACTGACCAGGATACTGGCGTTGGGCATGGCGGCGCCCAGGCCAAGCCCGGTCAGAAAGCGCAAGACAACCAGGCTTTGCACATCCGGGGCGAAGGCTGTAGCGATGGTCAGCACCCCGAACAGGCAAACACTGCATAGCAGCACGATCCTGCGACCATAGCGGTCAGCCAGCGGCCCGGCCGTCAATGCACCGACCGCCAAACCGATCAATGCGGCGCTGAGTACCGGACCCAACGCGTGCGGCCCCAAACCCCATTCGGTTTTCAACTGCGGCGCTATAAAGCCCATGATGGCAACGTCAAAACCATCAAGGGCAATGATTAAAAAGCCAAAGAATACAACCCATCTCTGAAAGCGACCCACCGGGGTAGCATCAATCCACTCACGTACATCAATCGACTTTTGCTGGTCCATCGAGTGTCCCTCTTTTTTTATTATTGTGGTTGCTCAGCCGTGCAGGTCGCTCATGTGCAATGGTTCAGGCTGGCAAAATGCACCGGCCTGATGATGCGTGTTTCCTGAGCGACGACCAGGTGGCGGGTTGCCTGCAGATAGGCGTTGAAATCCGGATCGCTGTCACGGGCCAGGCTGCGCTTTTCCAGATCGTCGAGGCTGTCGTAGCCCCATAGATGAACGACCTGGTTCAGCGGGCCGATGCTGCTGGTGTAAAACGCCAGGGGCGCGCCCAGATGCTTGAGCAGCAGAGGCATCGCCAGCTGGTCGAACGCCTTGAGGAATTCGGCCATGCCGCGGGGGGCGATGGTGTAAATGCGATGGTCGACCACTGGTTTGGAGACGATCATGCCACTTGCTCCTTTTGGGTATGCACTGCGCCCGCAGAGAGGTTGGCCAAATGCCTGCCGGTAATGAAACCGAAGGTCATGATGGGTCCCAGGGTGATACCGGCGCCGGGGTAATTGCCGCCCATGACACTGGCGCGGTCATTGCCCACCGCATAGAGCCCTGCTATTGGAAGATTCTGTTTATCCAGTACTTCACCCACGATGCTGGTGCGCAGGCCATCGAATGTGCCCAGATCGCCCATCACCACTTTGACGGCGTAGTAAGGCCCGGTGCCGATCGGTGCCACACATGGATTGGGTTTGTGCTGCGGGTCAGCCAGGTAGCGGTTGAATGTCGTCGCGCCACGGCCGAACTCGTCATCGCGCCCCTCGCTTGCACCCTGGTTGTAGCGCGCGACGGTTCGCTCCAGCCCCGGCCCGTCAATACCCGCCTTTAGCGCCAATTCAGCAAGCGTATGCCCTTTTAACAAGTAACCATTGCGCAACAGTGCACCCAGTGGCATGGGTGATGGTTTGGCAAAACCAAGCCCGTACTTGCCCAGCGTCCGGGCGTCGCACACCAGCCACATGGCAGTCTGATCGCGCGTCGCGTCGTTTTCGATCATCGCTGCGCCAACGTCATGATAAGAATTGGACTCATTGGTGAAGCGCCGCCCGGTTACATCGACACCAATGATGCCGGGTTTGTAGCGATCCAGAAGGTGCGGGAAGGCTGTGAATTGCCCGTTGCCGGTTGGCACTTTGGATACCGGCATCCAGGCCGCCGCCGCTTGCAGACGAATATCCACCTGGCCACCCACCGCTTCGGCCATTCGAGCACTGTCGCCAGTATTGCTGTCGGGTACCGGCGAAAAATGCTCACCGCCGCGCTTTACATGGGGATAAGCCTCGCGCAATCGCTGTGCATCATGGGAGAACCCGCCACCGGCCAAGACCACGCCTCGACGCGCATCGATCCGCATTTCGCCTTGCGCGCACGAAGCCAGCACCCCCGTGATACGCCCCTTTTCCTTCAACAATTGCCGGGCGGCGACGCCGGTGAAAATAGGGATGCCAAGATCAAGCGCCGACTTGGCCAGACGCGCTGCCAGTGCGTTACCGCTGGTGACCTGGGTGCCGCGCCGATACATGACCATCTCGCGCATGTGCGTACCCAGCCGTTTGGCCACGTAAATGAACGATGTCAGCGAGCGTGTAGCGTTAAAGAAGTGTTTGAGGTCGGCATTGGACGAGTTGAACATCATGCCGATGAACGTGATGGTTTTAAGCGGTGGCCGTAAACGCTTCATGTCGGGGCCCAGTTCCCGAATATCGAACGGCGCGGCAAGGATCGAACGGCCAATGTCAACCCCACCGGGGGCATCAGGGTGATAGTCCGGATATAAGGTGGGCACAAACTTGACGCAGGTTTCGCGCTCGAAGAACTCGACCATTTTTGGGCCGTTTTCCAGAAAGGCATCGACCGCAGGTGCGTCGTAATACTTGCCTGCCTGATCACGCATGTAGGTTCTGGCCAGGTCCAGGCTGTCGCCGCTGTTTTGCGCCTTGCCCAGGTGATTGCCGGGAACCCAGAGCACACCGCCAGAAAACGCCGTGGTGCCGCCGAAGCAGTCGGCCTTCTCGATCACAATCACATCGAGACCGGCTTTTTTCGCGACAATCGCGGTGCTGAGTCCACCCGCGCCGGCACCGATGACAACCACATCACATACCCGATTCATGGCCGCCCCCCCTCAAACCCGGGCCGCGGCAACAACGCCATCGGCATACTTTCAAAACCGCCATCCACCACCAGCTCTGTGCCGTTGATATAGCTAGAGCGTGCACTGGCCAGAAACAGCACTGCATCCGCAATATCCTGGGGCTCGCCGATGCGGCGGCTAGCCGTCATGGCGCTGCGTTGGCGTTCGATCTCAGGGTCGGCATAAAAGGCTGCCGACAAGGGAGTACGGATCAGCCCCGGGCAAATGGCATTACTGCGCACGCCACGATCCCCCCACTCCACCGCGAACTGGCGTGAGAGCATCGCCACCCCGGCCTTGGCGGTACTGTATGCGCCACTCCACGGTTGCGGAGAATGGGCGGCGATGGATGCGATATTGACGATGCTGCCACTGCCTTGGGCAAGCATTTGCTGGCCGAATGCCTGAGCACACAGCAAGTAGCCGCTGAGGTTGACCGACAGCACCTGATTCCACTGTTCCAGCGTTATATTTTCGAGGCTCGCCGGGCGCAGGACACTGGCGTTATTGATCAGAATGTCGCAACGGCCATGGCGTTCCTGAACCTGCGCGGCAGCCTGTCGAACGCTGTGCGGGTCACTGATATCACAGGCCAGGGCGGTGATTTGCGCCCCGCTTTGCTCACTCAAATTTGCTGCCAGCTCGGTGCATTTGCTCAAATCCAGATCAAGCAATACAACCGAGGCGCCTTGATTGGCCAGTTCACGTGCGACAACTGCACCGATGCCGCCTGCGGCCCCCGTCACCACACACACTGCGGAGTTCAGGCCCAACCAGTCATGACTCTTATAATTATTCATGCGTTTCTCCGGCTTGCGCCGCTAACCAGCGACACTTCGACTGGCGTCAGGTTAAGCCGCAATCCGCGGTGCAAGAATGAACAAAACCCGCAATGCACAGCACTTTTCCGACAAATTATTTGAGCGCCGGGGACATTGCGTGCATGGCTGAGGCTTGCTGGAGTTACATGAAAAACTGGAAGAAGAAGGTACGCTTTGATTCAGGCAGCCCCTCTGCGCCATATGACTGCCTGGGCGAGATTTTCAGGCGTCAGTGGCTCGAGCTGGCTCCTACAGGGAGCTGGGGACCGAGCTCAGGCATCGCCAGCACGCTTGCCCCTACTGTGGGGCCGGCTTGCCGGCGATTCCCAGGCACAACGAAAAAGCCCCTGAAATGTTTGACCATTTCAGGGGCTTCGTCTTGTTCAATAATGGCGGAGAGATAGGGATTCGAACCCTAGGTACTGTCGCCAGTACAACGGATTTCGAATCCGTCCCATTCGGCCACTCTGGCATCTCTCCAACGGCGCGCATCATAACAGCGGTCTTTGATTCTGGCAAAGCCTTATTTCAAAAAAAATCGCGTGCTATCAGTTGCTTGCGCGCCTTTACAGTTTAAAGCGGGACGCCGAGACGCTGTGCAACTTCTTCGTAGGCTTCGATAACGTCGCCCAGGCCCTGACGGAAGCGGTCCTTGTCCATCTTCTTGCCAGTGGCCTTGTCCCACAGACGGCAGCCGTCCGGGCTGAATTCGTCGCCCAGAACGATGCTGCCATCGTGGAATACGCCGAACTCGAGTTTGAAGTCCACCAGCAGCAGGCCAGCGTCGTCGAACAGCTTGTTCAGCACTTCGTTGACCTTGAGCGACAGTTCTTTCATGCGAACCAGTTGCTCGGCAGTGCCCCAACCGAACGCCACGACGTGGGATTCGTTGATGAACGGGTCGCCCTTGGCGTCGTCCTTGAGGAACAGTTCAAAGGTGTAAGGGTTGAGCTTCATGCCCTCTTCCACACCCAGACGCTTGACCAGGCTGCCGGCAGCGTAGTTACGCACAACGCACTCGACCGGGATCATGTCGAGTTTTTTCACCAGGCATTCGTTATCGCCCAGCAGCTTGTCGAATTGGGTCGGCACGCCGGCTTCTTCGAGTTTCTGCATGATGAAGGCGTTGAACTTGTTGTTCACCATGCCTTTGCGGTCCAGCTGTTCGATGCGCTTGCCGTCGAACGCTGAGGTGTCGTTGCGAAACAACAGGATCAAGCGGTTTGCGTCGTCAGTTGTGTAAACCGATTTCGCTTTACCGCGATAGAGTTCTTCACGTTTTTCCATGATGGGCTCCGCATGCTAAGTAGGTGGGCTAGGCGATTGTGCGCCAGTCGAGCCCTGAATCTTGATCGGCCAGTTGCAGCCAGTCCGGGTCGCACCCAAGGGTGTCGACAAAACATTGCCGGGCCAGCTGCGGCAGGTTGTTCTTGCTGCTGAGGTGGGCCAGTACCAGGTGTTGCAGGTGTTGCCAGCCCAACTCGGCCACCAGGTTTGCAGCCTGATGGTTGTTCAAATGTCCTTCCTGGCCACCCACCCGCTGTTTGAGGAAAGCGGGGTAGTGACCACGGGCAAGCATGTCACGGCAATGGTTGGCCTCGATCATCAACGCGTCCAGGCCGCTATAGCTGTCCAGGACACCCGCACAATAGGACCCCAGATCGGTCAGCAGGCCAAAACGCCGCTTACCGTCACTGAATACGTATTGGGTGGGTTCCTGAGCATCATGGGCGACAAGGGTCACACTGATAGTCAACGCACCGATCTGCAACGTCTCGCCTCCTGCCACGAAACCGGCAGGTTCAAGCGGTTTGCGCATCCCGCGCTGTGTGCCACGACTCATGTATACCGGCACATTGTAGCGCCGGGACAACAAACCCACGCCATGCACGTGATCGGCATGTTCGTGGGTCACCAGGATCGCGCTCAGTTGGTGCGGGCTGATGCCCAAACGAACCAGACGACGCTCGGTTTCCCGCAACGAGAAACCGCAATCAACCAGTACACAGGTGCTGTCGCTGGCTATCAGCGTGCCATTCCCTTGGCTACCACTGCCGAGAACGGCAAAACGCATAGGGTCAGCCCAGGTTGTCTTGAATGACGCCCAACACTTTGCGCGCCACTTCTGGCGGTGCAACCTTGTTGATGTTTTCTTCGACAGTCACTTGCACGCTGTCCCCGACCTTGCTCAGGCGTACCTGATAGCGCTGGGCGCGGGCTTCCACTTCTTCCTTGGCCGGTTTGCCGCCGAAAAGGCTGGACAGGAAACCAGGTTTCTCGTCCTTCTTCTCGGCTTTTTCGGCCAGGTTGATGTAGTACAGACCCAAGGTGCGGTTGATGTCTTCAACCCTCCACTCGCCCTGCTCAAGTGCGCGACCTACGCCGGACCAGGCACGATCGAGGTCTTCGGTCAGGCTCAATACCGGGTTGCCGCTGCCGTCTTCGCTCAGGCTGACGCGAGCCGGGGTGTCGAAATCACGGGCTGCGAGCAACGAAACCGAACCGCCCTTCTCGGCGCTGCGGCTCATGCTGATCAGCATTTCGTCTACCAGAGCAGCATCCAGGCCGGTGTTGACCGAAGTCTGGCCAAAGTCGACGTTGGCGGTGCTACCGGCCGGACGGTTGGCGCTTACCACATAAATTTCGCTGGTGTTGCGCTGTACACCCGGCTCGATGCGAACCCGTAAACGGGTTTCGCTGTCAGCTGCCAGGCCACTGGTGCCGATGTGGCGGGCCATTGGTGCGGACAGTTCGTCAGCGCGCTGCCAGGTGGTGGTGAACTCGCCGGTTTGCGGGCGCTGCTCATCGATACGGAAGCCGTTGTCCTGGAAGAACTGCATCGCTACCGGCCAGACTTCTGACGGCACGTGCTGCGCCATCACCCAACGGCTGTCGCCGTTTCTTTGCAGGGTGTAGTCGCTGGCGCTGGCAACCGTTGCCAGTGGCAGCGGACGCGGAACCTGGAACTCGCCCTTGACAGTGTCATCGGGCACGTTGCTCGGGATCGGCAACAGCGGCACAAGGCGTTTGTCAGTCTGGACACCCGGCGGCAATTTCATTGGGGCGGTTTGTTGCGCCTCCAGATAATCG
The DNA here is from genome assembly GCF_049897045.1 of Pseudomonas sp. TWR2-1-1. Lineage (NCBI taxonomy): Bacteria > Pseudomonadati > Pseudomonadota > Gammaproteobacteria > Pseudomonadales > Pseudomonadaceae > Pseudomonas > Pseudomonas sp. TWR2-1-1. The sequence goes on along the minus strand of NZ_JAFCVM010000001.1, from coordinate 1,015,885 downwards.
CTGCCACGGTCCCGGAAGTACCCGTCTGGACCCCACAGCCAACCGCAGCCGCTGGTGCTCGAAATAATCACGGCTAGTGCGGAAAGTCCGGCCAATCGCTTCATGCGTAATGCTTCCTCAATTAAACCAAAACACCGGACTGGCGCAGGGCCTGACGCAGCGGTTCGTGGCAGGGTTCGCTGAGCCAGGTGAGCGGCAGACGGATACCGTCCGGCATCATGCCCATCTCATGCAGCGCCCATTTCACGGGGATAGGGTTGGATTCGATAAACAGGGTTTTATTGAGCGGCATCAGTTTTTCGTGAATCGCGCGGGCAGTGGCGGCATCACCACGCATCGCGGCGGCGCACAGTTCGCTCATGGCACGCGGGGCAACGTTGGCGGTCACCGAGATATTGCCCTTGCCGCCGAGCAGGATCAGCTCGACTGCGGTGGCGTCATCACCGGAGTACACCAGGAAGTCGTCGCTGACACCGGCCAGGATCGCCGTGACTCGGGACAAGTCGCCGGTGGCTTCCTTGATGCCGATGATGTTCGGCACTGTCGACAGGCGTACAACCGTGGCAGGCAGCATGTCGCAGGCAGTACGACCCGGAACGTTGTAAAGGATCTGGGGGATGTCGACCGCTTCGGCGATAGCCTTGAAGTGCTGGTACAGCCCTTCCTGGGTCGGCTTGTTGTAATACGGCGTGACCAGCAGGCACGCATCAGCGCCGGCGGCCTTCGCGTTGGTGGTCAGTTCGATCGCTTCACGCGTCGAGTTGGCGCCCGTACCGGCAATTACCGGAATACGTCCTGCCACCTGTTTGACCACGTGACGGATCACTTCGATGTGTTCATTCACATCAAGAGTTGCCGATTCACCTGTGGTGCCAACGGCAACAATGGCGTTGGTGCCCTCTTGCAGGTGAAAGTCCACCAGTTTGCTCAGGGCGTCCCAGTCAAGACGACCTTGTGCATCCATAGGTGTGACCAGTGCCACCATACTGCCCGCAATCATGCAACCGCTCCTGCCGGAAAAAGAGAGCCGTAATGGTACTGGCGCCATGACCCTTGCACAAGCAACAGCGCGCCCGATGAGCATTCCCCTTCGCGCTGCTTTTCGCTACCCTTCAGCCTTTGATTGGTACTGATGAGTGCGCAAGGCTGTTTCACGGGTCTTTATCCAGCGCCAAAAGCCCATCCCAAACGCCGCCAGGGCCCGTTTGCAGCGTTTGCAAACGGGCGGCAGTGGCGTATTTGCGGGCCTTGGCATTTGTAGAAGACCTGACAAGCCGGGACGCACCCATCGACCGTACTGACCGCTCATCGTTTTAGGAAGGCTGCATGTCCACCCCCACAGTCCGCGAACAATTCCTTGTCATCAGTGCCCTTGGCGCCAACCCAATGGAGCTGACTAACGTCCTGTGCCGCGCCAGCCATGAAAATCGCTGCGCCGTCGTAACCTCCCGCCTCACTCGCCACGGCGAATGCAGCGCGCTGGTTCTGGAAATCACTGGCAGCTGGGACGCGCTGGCCCGTCTTGAAGCCGGCCTGCCTTCTCTGGCCAAAAAGCACGCCTTCAGCGTCAATGTGGTGCGCAGTGCGGCCCTGGAAACCCGTCCACAGGCGCTGCCATACGTGGCTTATGTCAGCTCGGCCTACCGCTCGGACATCATCAACGAGTTGTGCCAGTTCTTCATGGACCACAACGTCGAGCTTGAAAACCTGACCTGCGACACCTATCAGGCCCCGCAGACCGGCGGCACCATGCTCAACGCCACTTTCACCGTGACCCTGCCGGCCGGCATCCAGATCAGCTGGTTGCGTGACCAGTTCCTGGACTTCGCCGACGCACTGAACCTTGATGCGCTGATCGAACCGTGGCGCCCACAAAACCCAATGTAAGGAAGCTCCCCCCATGGCCGTTGCAATTGACCAACCCGTAGGCGACTTCCAGATCCCGGCTACCAGTGAGCAAACCGTCAGCTTGGCGGCACTCAAAGGCAAGCAGGTGGTGATTTACTTTTACCCCAAGGACAGCACGCCGGGCTGCACCACTGAAGGCCAGGGCTTTCGCGACCACTACGCCGAGTTTCAGGCGGCCAACACTGAAGTATTCGGTGTGTCGCGCGACAGCCTCAAGTCCCATGAGAACTTCAAGGCCAAGCAGGGTTTCCCGTTCGAGTTGCTGAGCGACAAGGACGAAGCCCTGTGCCAGCTGTTTGACGTGATCAAGCTGAAAAAGCTGTACGGCAAGGAATACATGGGCGTGGACCGCAGCACGTTCCTGATCGACAAGAACGGCGTGTTGCGTCACGAATGGCGTGGCGTAAAGGTGCCGGGCCATGTTGAAGCAGTACTGGAACAGGCCAGGGCGCTGAACCAGGCCTGATGCTTCAGTAGGAGCGAGCTTGCCTCGCGATCTTTTAAAAGATCAAAAGCTCGCGAGCAAGCTCGCTCCTACAGGGTCACTGGACTTTACTGACGCACCAGCCGCACATTCTGGAACTCGACCGTTTCGGTGCTGCGGTACGGGTTGATGTCCAGCCCGCCACGACGCACATAGCGCGCATACACAGTCAATTTTTCCGGCTTGAGCAAGCGCTGCAAGTCGAGAAAAATCCGCTCCACACATTGCTCGTGGAAGTCCGAGTGCTGGCGGAAGCTCACCAGATAGGCCAGCAAGCTGGCGTGATCCAGCGCCGCACCACGATACTCGACCACGACCGTGCCCCAGTCAGGCTGACTGGTCACCGGGCAGTTGGATTTAAGCAAGTGGCTATAGACGCTTTCCTCGATCACCCGCGATTCATCGCACTTGAGCAATTCAGGGCGCGGCTGCTGGTAATCGCTGACCGTGATATCCAGATCATCGATACACACACCGGGCAAGACACCAGTGCCATCAGCTTGAACCTCGTCCAGGCTGCGCACACGCACGCTGACAGGCTTGCCTGAGGCTGCAGACAAGTCGGCCTGCAACGTCTGCTCGAGGCTTTGTGTGTCGGCGAAAACGGTCTGATTGAGCGAGTTCAGGTACAGCTTGAAGGATTTGGACTCAACGATGTTCGGCGAATCGGCGGCGAAACAGAACTCGCCAATGGCCACCACCGGCTTGCCCGATGGCAATAACCACGAGAGTTCGAAGCAGTTCCAGAAGTCCACCCCGACATAAGGCAGCGTCTCGGCGCTCAAGCCCAGCTCGGCCCATTTCGCCGCACGCGGGATCGGGAACAGCAAGGACGGGGTATAGGTACTGATGTATTCACTGGACTTGCCCAGCGGCGAATGTTCGGCTGCGGGATGCATGACAAAAACCTGGCTAGAAAAACCCGGCAATTCTATCGGGTTTACGCCAGGCTTTCAGCGCCAGCAGACGATCAGGACGGTTTAAGGGCTGACTTTGACCTTTCCGACCATTCCTGCCTGGTAATGACCGGGCACATTGCAGGCAAATTCCAGGTTATCGGCCCGGGTGAAGGTCCAGGTCAACTCAGCGGTTTTACCCGGCTCGACCAACACGCTGTTGGGGTCGTCGTGCTGCATGCCCATGGAACCGTGATCCATGCCGGCATGACTCATCCCGGTTGGCGTGAGCATGCCGCTTTGTTGCATTTCGAGCATTTCTTTCTGATGCGCAGCGTGCATGGCCGCATTACCCAGATTGAATTCGTGCAACAACTGCCCCTTGTTGACCAGCACAAAGCGCACGGTCTCCCCGGCCTTCACGTCCAGTGACTTGGGAGTGAACGCAATATCGGTCATCTCGACCTCAACGGTACGCGTGGCACTGGCCGCAGGTGCCGGCTGACCAAAATCCAAATGGCCGGCAGGTGACGCCATGGCCGGAACGCTGAGCATCAATAAAAAACCCGCGAGGGCCAAACGGTTACGCGCAGTCATACTGACTCCAAAGAGTGTGCAAATTCTCACCGACTTTAAAACGCCGCCGCTGGCATTCAACTGACCGTAAGATTACAACTTTGTCAGCTTGCCCCTACCCGCCGAGGGCCAATGTATAAGGCTGAGGATATTTTTATGATGAGCCACCCATGAAATTGCTGATAGTCGAAGACCAGGCCAAAACCGGGCAATACCTGCGCCAGGGCCTTAGCGAAGCCGGATTTACCACCGAGCTGGCCGCCGACGGAATAACCGGCCAGCACCTGGCATTGACCGGCGACTACTCATTGCTGATTCTTGATGTGATGCTGCCGGGCCGCGATGGCTGGCAAATCCTGCAAGCCGTGCGCAACGCGGGGCTGGATATGCCGGTGCTGTTCCTGACCGCCCGCGACGCCGTCGAAGACCGTGTGCACGGCCTGGAGCTGGGGGCAGACGACTATCTGGTCAAACCCTTTGCCTTTTCCGAGCTGCTGGCCCGGGTACGCAGTTTGCTGCGTCGCGGCAGCAGCAGCGCCCAGGAGACCCACCTGCAACTGGCCGACCTGCGCCTGGACCTGATCCGGCGCCGGGTCGAGCGCAATGGCCAGCGCATCGACCTCACCGCCAAAGAGTTCGCCCTGCTGGAGTTGCTGCTGCGCCGCCAGGGTGAAGTGCTGCCAAAATCCCTGATCGCCTCACAGGTATGGGACATGAACTTCGACAGCGACACCAACGTGATTGAAGTGGCGATACGCCGTCTACGCCTGAAAATCGACGACAGCCATGAACACAAACTGATCCATACCGTACGCGGCATGGGTTACGTCCTGGAAGAGCGTGCATCTTGAGACCTCACCTGTCCCTGAGCAGCCGCCTGGCACTGTTGTTTGCCGGCTGCACTGCCGTGGTTTCACTGTTTGCCGGGGTGCTGTTCGGGCGCGCCAGCGAGGTGCATTTCGTCGAGCTCGACCAACAACTGATGGAAAGCCGCCTCAGCGTACTGCGCGATACGCTGCAAGGTGTCGACACCCTGGAGCGCTTCACTCAGCGACTGCCCGCACTGCGCCAGCACCTCAGCCAGCAGCCTGATCTGACAGTGCGGGTACGCGGCCCGGACGGACACCTGTGGTTTGACAGCTCGCCGGGCTTGCCGCCTCAGCTTCCTGTAAGCCCCGGTCTTGGCAGCCTGCAAATAAACGGGATTGATTACCGGGTACTGAACCCGAGTTCTGACACGCAAAACACCCCGCGCCTGACACTGTTACTGGACATCACCCACCACCAGCACTTTCTGCAGCGCATGCAGCGCCTGATCTGGATGACTGTCGGCCTCTCAGCACTGGCCACCGCCATTCTGGGAGCCTGGGCCGCCCGTAGCGGCTTGCGCCCGTTGCGGCGCATGAGCGCGATTGCAGCCAGCGTCTCGGCCGACTCCCTCAACGCGCGGCTGCCCCAGCAACAAATGCCCGCCGAACTGGCAGAACTGGCCAGCGCCTTCAACGCCATGCTGGAACGGCTGGATGACTCATTTCAGCGGTTGTCCGCGTTCTCCGCGGATATTGCGCATGAGTTACGGACTCCGCTGTCGAACCTGCTGACCCACACCCAGGTCACCCTGACCCGACCGCGGAGCATTGATGAATACCGCGAGACCCTGCACAGCAACCTCGAGGAACTGCAGTGGATGGCGCAACTGGTCAACGACATGCTGTATCTGGCCAAGGCCGATCATGGCCTGCTCACTCCCCGGCGCGAGCCGCTGGATCTGGGCCGCGAGGTAGACGCTTTACTGGAGTTTTATGCACTGCTGGCCGAGGACTCGCACATAGCCTTGACCCGCGAAGGTAGCGGACAGATTGCAGGCGATCGCAGCATGATGCGCCGCGCACTTTCCAACCTGCTGGATAACGCCTTGCGTTACACGCCGGGCGGCGGAGCCATCAAGGTACTTATCGAAGAAACGGCGAGCCACGTGCGTATCAGCATCGAAAACACCGGAGCGGGAATCGCTGCTCAATTGCTGCCGCGACTGTTTGATCGTTTTTACCGTGCCGATCCGGCGCGGCGTGAAGGCAGCAGCGAGCATGCAGGGCTGGGACTGGCCATCACCCAGTCGATCATTCGCGCCCATGGCGGGCAGATCAGGTGCGAATCGCAAGATGGCGTGACACGGTTTGTGATTGAACTACCGTCCCGCACATGACACGAAGAGCTCGCGAGGCAAGCTCGCTCCTACAGAGTCAGGGGCGGTCAGGGATAGCGCAGCGCATGGGCCGGCTGGATTTTCGCCGCGCGACACGGCTGGAAATTGCGCTGCCACACCTACTGTAGGAGCGAGCTTGTCTCGCGAGCTTTTCAGCACGCCACGAAGAGCTCGCGAGCAAGCTCGCTCCTACAGGGTCAGGGGCGGTCAGGAGTAGCGCAGCGCATGGGCCGGCTGGATTTTCGCCGCGCGACACGGCTGGAAATTGAGCTGCCACACGTACTGTAGGAGCGAGCTTGTCTCGCGAGCTTTTCAGCGCGCCAGGAAGAGCTCGCGAGCAAGCTCGCTCCTACAGGGTCAGGGCGGTCAGGAGTAGCGCAGCGCATGGGCCGGCTGGATTTTCGCCGCGCGATACGGCTGGAAGTTGAGCTGCCTCACCTACTGTAGGAGCGAGCTTGCTCGCGAGCTTTTCAGCACGCCAGGAAGAGCTCGCGAGCAAGCTCGCTCCTACAGGGTCAGGGCGGTCAGGAGTAGCGCAGCGCATGGGCAGGCTGGATTTTCGCCGCGCGGTACGCCGGGTATAGCGTCGCCAGAAAGCTCAGCAAAAAGCCTGCGCCGCAGATCAAGGCTACATCGCCTCCTTGCAGCTCGGACGGCAGGTTGCTGACGAAGTACACGTCGGAACTGAAAATATGCTGCCCGGAAATCCGCTCCATCCAGCCCACCAGTTCGCTGACGTTCAACGCTGCGACTATGCCCAGCACGCCACCGATCAGAGTGCCGACAATGCCGATAACCGTGCCCTGGACCATGAAGATCGCCATGATCTGACGCGGCGTGGCGCCGATGGTGCGCAAGATGGCGATGTCCGCCCCCTTGTCGTTCACCACCATGATCAAGGTAGCGATGATGTTGAATGCCGCCACGGCCACGATCATCAGCAGTAACAGGCCGATCATGGTTTTTTCCATTTTCATGGCACTGAACAGGCTGCCCTGGGTGTGGGTCCAGTCATCCGCCGTGTACCCGGCACCCAGGCTGGTCGCGACCTGTTTCGACACTTGTGGCGCCGCGTACAGGTCCTTGACCGCCAGACGCACGCTTTGCACCTGGTTCGGCTCCCAGTGCTGCATGGCCGCGGCATCGGCCACGTGGATCAGGCCCATGGAGCCGTCCAGTTCCGCCCCGACCTTGAAGATACCGACCACATTCAAGCGCTGCAGGCGCGGGGTAATCCCCCCCGGCGCGGTGCTGGCCTCCGGCACGATCAGGGTGATCTTGTCACCGACACCCAGGCGAAAACGGCGCGCGGTAATGTCACCCAGCACCACGCCAAACTCGCCGGGCTTCAGGTCTTCGAGTTTGCCCTGCACGATGTGCTGGGCAACGATCGAAACCTGGCCTTCCAGCGCCGGATCGACGCCACTGATCTGAATCGGCTGCATCGAGCCCTTGTAGGACAACATGCCATCCATCTCGGTAAACGGCACAGCAGCCGTGACCTCAGGATTCTTCATCGCCGCTTCGGCCACCGGGCGCCAGTCATCGATGGGCTTGACCCCGACGATGGTCGCGTGCGGCACCATACCGAGAATGCGGTTGCTCATTTCACGCTGAAAACCGTTCATCACTGACAACACCACGATCATTGCCAGCACGCCCAGGGCGAGGCCGATCATCGAAGTCATGGAGATAAACGAAACAAAACGATTGCGGCGCTTGGCGCGGGTATAGCGCGTGCCGATAAAAATCGATAACGGTCTGAACATTCGCGGGCACCGTAGAAAAATAAAAGACCCGGCACCGGAATGCGGCGCCGGGCTTGGCCGATTACATCGCGCTCAGACGACCTTCCTGAAGGTGTAACACGCGATCCATCTGGCGGGCCAGGTTCATGTCGTGGGTCACCACCAGGAACGCCGTGCGCATCGAGGTGCTGAGTTCCAGCATCAAGTCCTGAATGCCCTGGGCAGTGTGCGAATCGAGGTTGCCGGTGGGCTCATCGAGCATCACCAGCCCCGAATTGTTGACCAGTGCACGGGCAATCGCCACGCGCTGGCGCTCGCCACCCGACAGCTCTGCCGGCTTGTGCTCCAGGCGATGGCCCAGACCCACCCGGGTCAGCAGCGCGGTCGCACGTTCGCGCGCCTCAGGGATCGGGGTTTTACCGATCAGCAATGGCATGCAGACGTTTTCCAGCGCGGTGAATTCGGCCAGCAAATGGTGAAACTGGTAAACGAAGCCCAGCGAGCGGTTGCGCAGCAGGCCACGGGCCTTTTCGCCCAGCGCCGACAGCTCTTCGCCCGCCAGCCAGACGCTGCCCGAAGACGGGGTGTCGAGGCCGCCGAGCAAATTGAGCAAGGTACTTTTGCCCGAACCCGAGGTCCCGACAATCGCCACGCGCTCGCCCGGGTGCAGCTCCAGCTGCAGGCCGGACAACACCACGACCGACTCCGGGCCTTCCTCGTAGGACTTGCCCAGGTCGCGGCAACTCAACACTGCTTGTTCTTTCATGCCCAACTCACTCATAACGAAGCGCCTGCGCAGGCTGGGTGCGCGCAGCACGCCAGGCCGGGTACAAGGTCGCGAGGAAACTCAGAACCAATGCCGCGCCGCACACCATCAACACATCCTGCGCCTGCAATTGCGATGGCAGGTAGTCAATGAAGTACACGTCGGCGTTGAGAAACTTGTGCCCGATCAAGCCTTCGAGGGCCGAGATCGCGGCGCTCACATTGAGTGCCGCCAACATGCCGAGCACTGCGCCGATGGCGGTCCCGACCACACCGATAACGGTGCCCTGGACCATAAATATGGCCATGATGGTGCCGGGCGTAGCGCCCAGGGTGCGCAAAATCGCGATGTCGCCCTTCTTGTCATTAACCACCATCACCAGTGTGGAAATGATGTTGAAGGCCGCCACGGCAACGATCAGCAACAACAGCAAGCCGATCATGGCTTTTTCCATGCGGATCGCCTGATACAGATTGCCATGGGTGCGAGTCCAGTCACGGGCGTAGTACTGACTCTCGCCCAGCTGCTGGGCGATTTCCCATGCCGTGCGCGGCGCCTGGAACAGGTCGTCAAACTTGAGACGCAACCCCTGCACCTGATCAGGCTTCCAGCGCTGCAGACGCGCCAGATCCTGCAGGTTGGTCACGCCCAGGTAGCCGTCAATCTCACCCGCGCCGACATGGAAGATGCCCTGCACAGTGAAACGCTTCATGCGCGGGAACATCCCGGCCGGGGTCACAGTGACTTCCGGCGCGACAAAGGTCAGCTTGTCACCGATGGCAACCCCAAGCTTCTTGGCCGCCTTGTCACCAATGATGATGCCGAAGCTGCCGGGGGTCAGCGAGTCGAGTTGCCCCTCGAGCATGAACTTGTCAATGATCGAGACCTTGCGTTCCTGCACCGGATCGATGGCATTGAGCATTACTTTCTGCACATTGCCTTCATGGGTCAGCAGCCCCTGCATCTGGGTGAACGGCGCTACCGCCTCCACCTTGGGGTTCTGCCGGACTTTGGCGGCCAGGCTTTGCCAGTCGCTGATCGGTTGATCGCCGACGATAGTCGCGTGGGGCACCATGCCCAGCACGCGGGTGCGCATCTCATGATCGAAGCCGTTCATCACCGAGAGCACCACAATCATTACGACCACGCCAAGGGCAAGGCCGATCATGGAAGTCAGCGATATGAACGACACAAAATGATTGCGACGCTTTGCACGGGTATAACGCGTGCCGATAAATACGAAGAGAGGTCTGAACATGTCGGGGCTTGTTCGAGGGAAAAGAAGACGTCCTTGTGGCGGGGCCTGATAAGCAGCTTTACACTCAGACCACAGCCGCCATCATGGGTTCGCCATGTCGACATTAAATGACGCAGATCGCCGCGAATACTACCGTATCGAGGATCTGATCGCACTGGAAATAACCCCGCTGTCGGCCTCCGAGGCCGCGAGCAGCGAAGTGTTGCAGGATGCGTCCCCACTGTTCAATTTACTCAGTGAACTGCACCTGAGCGAATTCGAGTCTCAGCACCAGCTGCGCCAGATCAGCGAGCGTGACCGTAGCGTTTCCAGCTACCTGAAAACCCTGAACAAACGTGTCGACCTGCTCAGCCAGATCGTTGCACAGACAGTGCTGGGAAAGATCGGCGAGCTGCAGCCGGTGACGCTGTCCGAAGGTGGCATCGAGTTCCACCACCCCCATGCCTGCGCGGTCGACAGCCACCTTTCGGTGAAAATGGTACTGATGCCCCAGGCCCTTGGATTGCTGCTGCGTGCCCGGGTCGTAAGGTGCCAGGCGCAGGACGGCGGTTACACCATCGATACCGAATTTGAATCCCTTAACGACACCCAACGTCAGTTGCTGGCGCGCTACATTTTGCAAAAACAGGCGCAGGCACGCCGCCTGGCCCGCGAACAAAACGAATCCGTACCCGAGTGACTACTCGGGCACTACCTATTAAGGAGCAACTGTGACCCTGATTTATGGCCATCGCGGCGCCAAAGGCGAAGCACCGGAAAACACACTTGCCAGCTTTGAGCAATGTCTCAAGCATGGCGTTCGTCGTTGTGAACTTGACCTGCACCTGTCCAGAGACGGCGAGCTGATGGTGATCCATGACCCAACCCTCAAGCGCACCACCGACCGGCGCGGCAAAGTCATCGAGCACACCGCCGCCGATCTTGTGACCTATGACGCACGCAAAGGCGGCCCCGGCTGGATGCAGCCATGCCCTATCCCGCGTCTTGAAGAGCTGTTCGAGAAATGCAACTTCGAGCACTGGCAGCTGGAAGTCAAAAGCGCATCCCGCACCCGGGCTGCAAGCACCGTACTGGCCATTCGAGAAATGGCGGTGCGCCACGGCATCATGGACAAGGTCACCGTCACCTCAAGCTCGCGCGAAGTACTCAAGGCCGCGCTGGAGCTGACCCCAGACCTGTCCCGCGGACTGGTAGCCGAATACGCCTGGCTCGACCCGATCAAGGTCGCGCAAAGTTATGGCTGTGAAATGCTGGCGCTGAACTGGACACTCTGCACCCCCGAGCGCCTTGAAAAAGCCCAGCGCCAGGGTTTGCATGTGTCGGTGTGGACAGTCAACGAACCCGCGCTGATGCGCAGGCTCGCCGACTTCGGCGTAGATAGCCTGATTACAGACTTTCCCGGTTTGGCCATTGCCACCCTCGGGAAAAGCTGAAATCGGTCTCCCCGGCCGGCTCAGGCCACCGGCCGGAGCCGCTCAAAAAAGCCGGTTAAGACCATCGTAAGCGGCTACCCGATAGGCTTCGGCCATGGTCGGGTAGTTGAACGTGGTGTTCACGAAGTACTTCAGGGTATTGAGATCACCCGGCTGGTTCATGATCGCCTGACCGATGTGCACGATCTCTGATGCCTGGTAGCCGAAGCAGTGAACACCCAGCACTTGCAGGGTTTCACGGTGGAACAGGATTTTCAGCATGCCCTGGGGCTCACCGGCAATCTGTGCCCGCGCCATGCTCTTGAAGAACGCCTTGCCCACTTCATACGGCACTTTGGCCAGGGTCAGTTCCTGCTCGTTCTTGCCGATCGAGCTGATCTCCGGAATCGTGTAAATGCCGGTTGGCACATCGTTCACGAAACGCCAGCTGCCGTTATCCACAATGCTGCCTGCGGCCGAACGGCCCTGGTCATGCGCAGCACTGGCCAGGCTTGGCCAGCCGATCACATCGCCCGCGCCATAGATATTCGGCACGCTGGTGCGATAGTTTTCATCAACGCTGATCTGGCCGCGGCCATTGACCTTGATCCCGATATTTTCCAGACCCAGCAGATCGGTGTTGCCGGTACGGCCGTTACACCAGAGCAAGGCGTCAGCCTTGATCTTCTTGCCGGACTTGAGGTGCAGAATCACGCCGTTTTCGACGCCTTCTACCCGCTCATATTCTTCGTTGTGGCGAACCGTGATGTTGTTGTTGCTGAAGTGATAGCTCAGCGCCTGCGAGATCTCGGAATCGAGGAAGCTCAGCAATTGCTCGCGGTTGTCCACCAGCTCGATCAACACCCCAAGACCGCTGAAGATCGAGGCGTATTCGCAGCCGATCACCCCGGCGCCATACACAATCAGCTTACGCGGGGTATGACCCAGGCTCAGGATGGTGTCGCTATCGTAGATACGCGAATGAGTGAAATCGATATCGGCCGGGCGATAAGGACGCGAGCCGGTGGCGATAATGATTTGCTTGGCCATCAGGGTTTCAACCACACCGTTGCTGCAGACCACTTCAATGGTTTGCTCATCGGTGAAGCTGCCGGTGCCGAAGAACAGGTCGACGCGGTTGCGCGCATAGAAACCGGTGCGCGAAGCCACTTGCTTGGAGATGACTCTTTCGGCGCTTTTGAGCACGTCCGGAAACGAGAACCAGCGCGGCTCACCAATGGCCCGGAACATCGGGTTGGTGTTGAACTGCATGATCTGGCGAACCGAGTGACGCAAGGCTTTGGATGGGATAGTGCCCAAGTGCGTGCAGTTGCCGCCCACCTGGCGCCGGCTATCGACCATTGCCACTTTGCGCCCTGCTTTTGCGGCGTTCATTGCCGCACCTTCTCCTGCCGGGCCGGAACCCAGTACCACTACGTCGTAGTTGTAGACAGCCATGCGTACTCCTCAGAACAGGCCGCAGCACCCATTTGGGCACCTGCGGCTAAATCATGTCGCGGCCAGCGCCATGAAGGATCAAAACGTGGGCACAGTCTATAGAAGCCTGAACGCCGCGAACATTAACCCTTGGTCTGGTCGAAAACTATTTTTGTCAGCCTGTCATCGTTCAGACGCGCGCGCCCTGCACGAGCGAGCTCTTCAAGGTCAAATGCTCGCGAGCAAGCGCGCTCCTGCAGAGATGTTCGTCATGCTTTCGCAAAACTGGCATAACCTTTAACAACACATCGATCAGGATCGCCTGCATGCGCCAGTTGTTGATCGTTCTTCTGCTGTCTTATAGCGCTGGCGCCTTGGCTGATGAGCCCGCGCGGCTCAAAGAAGCCAACTTTCCCGCGCAGTGGCAAGACGGCTCACACGTCATGGAGCGCAGAGGCCAGATCGTGCTGACGTATCTGTGGGCCGACATTTATGCTGCAGCACTGTTCACCCGGCCCGGCCTCAGCCCGCAACAGGCGTTCAATGAACAGCGCGACCTGCGCCTGGAACTGTTCTATCTGCGCGATCTCGATCACAAGGATGTAACCCGAGCCTCTGCCACCATCCTCAAACGCCAGCAGCCTGCAGCCACCCTCGCCCGCCTGGAAAAACCGCTGAAACAGCTGCAAGCCAGCTTTGGCGATATCAAACGCGGTGATCGTTACGCCCTGGACTATGACCCGCAACGGGGCCTGAACCTTGAATGCAATGGCAAAGTCATCTTCAACAGCCAGGATCCCGAACTGGCAAAGGCCTATCTTGGCATCTGGCTCAGCCCTGACGGACTGCCTGAAAAGCTGCGCCAGAGCCTGCTGGCACAAACTCCCTGAGCCTCCTGTAGTTGCAACAGCAGTTGCCTACACAAGCCGATACACATATCGTTACAAAACTGTTTTGCACAACGGCGCACGCCTTGATCTTGCAGTGTGGACGAGTAAAAAACATGGATTACGCATAAAACAGATAACAGCGGGTGATTTCTGATGGCCTCCAGTACGGGCAAAGGCAAGGCGATTTTTCGCGTTGTCAGCGGTAACTTTCTTGAGATGTTCGACTTCATGGTCTTTGGCTTCTACGCCACGGCCATTGCCAAAACCTTCTTTCCGTCCGACAGCGCATTCGCGTCATTAATGCTCGCCCTGGCCACTTTCGGCGCAGGCTTCCTGATGCGTCCATTGGGCGCAATCTTTCTCGGCGCCTATATCGACCGTCATGGCCGCCGTAAAGGCCTGATCATTACCCTCGCCCTGATGGCCATGGGCACCGTGCTGATTGCCTGTGTACCGGGCTACGCCACACTGGGTGTCGCAGCTCCGCTACTGGTGTTGCTCGGTCGCTTGCTGCAAGGCTTTTCGGCGGGCGTGGAACTGGGCGGTGTGTCGGTATACCTGGCGGAAATCGCCACCCCCGGTCGCAAAGGCTTCTTCGTCAGCTGGCAATCGGCTAGCCAGCAAGCAGCCGTGGTCTTCGCCGGCCTGCTGGGTGTTGGCCTCAATCACTGGTTGAGTCCGCAAGACATGGGTGACTGGGGCTGGCGCATCCCGTTCCTGATTGGTTGCATGATCGTGCCGGTGATCTTTGTCATCCGTAAATCGATGGAAGAAACCCCTGAGTTTGAAGCGCGGACGCATCACCCTACCCTGCGTGAAATCGTACGTTCCATCGGTCAGAACTTTGGGCTGGTACTGGGCGGCATGGCGCTGGTGGTAATGACCACCGTGTCGTTCTACCTGATCACCGCGTACACCCCGACCTTCGGCAAGTCAGAACTGCACCTGTCGGACTTCGATGCGCTACTGGTGACGGTGTGCATTGGCCTGTCGAACTTCTTCTGGCTGCCAGTCATGGGCGCGCTGTCCGATAAAGTGGGGCGTAAACCGCTGCTGCTGGGCGCAACCATACTGGCGATCCTGACCGCTTATCCGGCGCTGTCCTGGCTGGTAGCCAACCCGAGCTTCAGCCATCTGCTGATCGTCGAGTTGTGGTTGTCGTTCCTGTATGGCTCGTATAACGGTGCCATGGTCGTGGCGCTTACCGAAATCATGCCGGTTGAAGTGCGTACCACTGGATTCTCGCTGGCCTATAGCCTGGCGACTGCGACCTTCGGTGGTTTTACCCCGGCGGCCTGTACCTACCTGATCCACGTGCTGGACAACAAGGCTGCACCGGGCCTGTGGCTGACAGGTGCCGCCGTACTGGGCCTGATTGCAACCGTGGTGCTGTTTCGCGGCAACAAACATGAACTGCGCACGGCTCAGGCCGCAATCCCGGGCAACAGCTAAGGCTATGCAGGGGCGAGGCAAGCTCGCTCCTACAGTTTTGCCGCACACACAAAAACGCCCCGAACCAGTCGGGGCGTTTTCAGTTGCGGCGGTTGCTTAGCGCGGGAACGCTGGCGGGTTGACCCCGGCCATGTCTTCCATCACGCGAACTACCTGGCAGCTGTAACCGAATTCGTTGTCGTACCACACGTACAGCACAACGCGGTTGTCATTGCAGATAGTGGCTTCAGCATCGACCACACCGGCGTGACGCGAACCTACGAAGTCAGTGGAAACCACTTCCTGGGAGTTCACGTAGTCGATTTGCTTGTGCAGATCGGAGTGCAACGCCATGTAGCGTAGGTACTCGTTCATTTCTTCACGGGTCGCCGGCTTCTCAAGGTTCAGGTTGAGGATGGCCATCGAAACGTTTGGCGTCGGAACGCGGATCGCGTTACCGGTCAGCTTGCCGGCCAGCTCGGGCAGAGCCTTGGCAGCAGCGGTGGCAGCACCGGTTTCGGTGATAACCATGTTCAGCGCGGCGCTACGGCCACGGCGATCGCCCTTGTGGAAGTTGTCGATCAGGTTCTGGTCGTTGGTGTACGAGTGAACCGTTTCAACGTGACCGTTGACGATGCCGAACTTGTCGTTGACAGCCTTGAGCACCGGCACGATGGCGTTGGTGGTGCAGGACGCCGCCGAAATGATCTTGTCGTCTGCGGTGATTTCGCCGTGGTTGATACCGTGAACGATATTTTTCAGCTTGCCTTTGCCCGGAGCGGTCAATACAACGCGGTCAATGCCAGGGCATGCCAAGTGCTGGCCAAGGCCTTCGGCGTCACGCCATACACCGGTGTTGTCCACCAGCAATGCGTTTTGAATACCGTACTGGGTGTAGTCCACTTCAGTCGGGTTCTTCGCGTAGATCACCTGGATCAGGTTGCCGTTGGCGGTGATGGTGTTGTTGACCTCATCGATCACGATGGTGCCATCGAACGGGCCATGTACCGAGTCACGACGCAGCAGGCTGGCACGTTTGACCAGATCGTTGTCGGCGCCTTTACGCACCACGATGGCGCGCAGACGCAGACCGTCGCCGCCACCGGTTTTTTCGATCAGGATGCGCGCCAGCAGACGGCCGATACGACCGAAGCCGTACAGCACAACGTCAGTGCCTTTGCGTGCAGAAGCATTCTGCTGACCCACTACATCGGCCAGTTCTTCGCGCACGAACTGCTCGGCAGTACGGCCATTGCCTTCGGCCTTGAATTTAACGGCCAGCTTGCCCAGGTCTACCGAAGCAGCGCCGAGCTTGAGCTCGCTCATTGCTTTGAGCAGAGGGAAAGTTTCGTGTACGGACAATTCGCTGTCATCGGACTGGCGATGACGCGCAAAGCGGTGAGCTTTGAGAATCGCGATGACTGAACGGTTGATCAGGCTGCGGCCATAGATCGAACTCACCACATTGTTATTGCGGTAGAGCTGACCGATTAGCGGGATCATCGCTTCTGCGAGTGCTTCACGGTCGATCCATTCACCAAGACACTGGTCGGGCTTCTGAGTCACGGGAACCTTCCACATGTAGGGGCTGAAAAAAGGGGCTACATTATGCCGCTGCCTCCCTGCATGGGCAATGCACGCCTGTCATACGTCATAACTGAAACGTTTAAGCACCCGTAAATAAAGGCGAATAAATTTATAACACCCATCATTTCATGGGCTTGTAGCCCTTGAGCAACCCTGCTGGCGCCCCCATGTCAGGTATCACACACAGATTTCAACACCCTCTTTAAAGACTGCAACTGACAGCCAGCCCCTTGGCCCGTTACAATTGCCGACTTTGTCGCAACGCTTGGAGCTCAACCTTCCGTGCCCGTCCTGCGTCTACCGAAACTCCCTGCCACTGCAGGTAAACAGCACTGGGGCAACCTGCCCGGTGCCGCCCTGAGCCTCGCAATCGCCGAAGCTGCCAGCGCCGCCCAGCGCTTCACCCTGCTCCTGACCGCCGACAGCCAAAGCGCCGAACGCCTTGAGCAGGAGTTGAGGTTTTTCGCGCCCGAGTTGCCGGTGCTGCATTTTCCCGACTGGGAAACCCTGCCCTACGATCTGTTCTCGCCGCACCAGGACATCATTTCCCAGCGTATCGCCAGCCTGTACCGGCTGCCGGAGCTGAGTCACGGGGTTTTGGTAGTGCCGATCACGACGGCCCTACATCGCCTGGCTCCAACCCGTTTTCTGCTGGGCAGCAGCCTGGTGCTGGATATCGGGCAGAAGCTGGACGTCGAGCAGATGCGGACCCGGCTTGAGGCCAGCGGTTATCGCTGCGTCGATACGGTGTATGAGCACGGTGAGTTCGCGGTACGCGGTGCGCTGATCGACCTGTTCCCGATGGGCAGCAAACTGCCCTACCGGATCGACTTGTTCGACGACGAAATCGAAACCCTGCGCACTTTCGACCCGGAAACCCAGCGCTCGATCGACAAGGTTGAGTCAGTACGCTTGCTGCCGGCACGCGAATTTCCGCTGCAAAAAGACGCCGTAACCCGTTTCAAGGCGCGCTTTCGCGAACGCTTTGATGTGGACTTCCGCCGTTGCCCGATCTTTCAGGACCTGAGCAGCGGGATCACCCCTGCCGGTATTGAGTACTACCTGCCGCTGTTTTTCGATGAAACCTCGACCCTGTTCGACTACTTGCCGGGAGACACACAAGTGTTCTCGCTGCCGGGTATCGAGCAAGCGGCGGAGAATTTCTGGTCTGACGTGCGCAACCGTTACGAAGAACGCCGCGTCGACCCGTCCCGCCCGTTGTTGCCGCCTGCCGAACTGTTCCTGCCGGTAGATGACTGCTTTGCCCGGCTGAAAAACTGGCCACGGGTAGTGGTCAGCCAGGACGACGTTGACACCGCCAGCAGCCGCGAACGCTTCCCGGCACGGCCGCTGCCGAATCTGGCGATCGAAGCCAAGGCCAATCAGCCACTGGCGGCGTTGTCCGGGTTTTTAGAGCAGTTTGATGGCCGCGTGCTGTTTACTGCCGAATCCGCCGGTCGCCGCGAAGTACTGCTCGAACTGCTGGAGCGTCTGAAACTTCGCCCGAAAACCGTCGAAAACTGGCCGGATTTCGTGGCCAGTAAACATCGACTGGCCATCACCATTGCACCCCTCGATGAGGGCCTGCTGCTGGACGATCCGGCGCTGGCACTGATCGCCGAAAGCCCGCTGTTCGGGCAGCGGGTGATGCAGCGTCGACGTCGCGAGAAACGCGCCGACGCCAACAACGATGCAGTGATCAAAAACCTTACCGAGCTGCGCGAAGGCGCACCGGTGGTGCATATCGACCACGGTGTCGGCCGCTATCAAGGGCTGGCGACGCTGGAAGTCGACAATCAGGTGGCCGAGTTCCTGACCCTGGAATACGCCGAGGGCGCCAAGCTCTACGTGCCCGTGGCCAACCTGCACCTGATCGCCCGCTACACCGGCAGCGACGACGAGCTGGCGCCACTGCATCGCCTGGGCTCCGAAACCTGGCAAAAAGCCAAGCGCAAAGCCGCCGAGCAAGTACGAGATGTGGCGGCCGAGCTGCTGGACATCTATGCGCGCCGGGCTGCCCGTGAAGGCCATGCGTTTGCCGACCCGAAGGCTGATTACGCGACCTTCAGCGCTGGCTTCCCGTTCGAGGAAACGCCGGACCAGCAAACCACCATCGAAGCCGTGCGCGCCGACATGTTGTCGCCCAAGCCGATGGACCGCCTGGTGTGTGGCGATGTGGGCTTCGGCAAAACTGAAGTGGCCATGCGTGCCGCCTTTATTGCCGTGCATGGCGGCCGTCAGGTGGCGATTCTTGTGCCCACCACCCTCCTCGCGCAGCAGCACTACAACAGCTTTCGCGACCGTTTTGCCGACTGGCCCGTAACGGTCGAGGTGATGAGCCGCTTCAAGTCCGCCAAAGAAATCAACGTTGCCGTGGCCCAACTGGCCGAGGGCAAGATCGACATCGTGATCGGCACCCACAAACTGCTGCAGGACGACGTCAAAATCAAAAACCTCGGCCTGGTGATCATCGACGAAGAGCACCGGTTCGGGGTGCGCCAGAAAGAACAGCTCAAGGCCCTGCGCAGCGAGGTCGACATTCTGACCCTCACCGCAACGCCAATCCCTCGCACCTTGAACATGGCCGTGTCGGGCATGCGTGATCTGTCGATCATTGCCACGCCGCCCGCCCGCCGCCTGTCGGTGCGCACCTTTGTCATGGAGCAGAACAACAGCACCGTCAAAGAGGCGTTGCTGCGTGAATTGTTGCGTGGCGGCCAGGTTTATTACCTGCACAACGATGTCAAAACCATCGAGAAATGCGCCGCCGAACTGGCAGAGCTGGTACCCGAAGCGCGGATCGGCATTGGCCACGGGCAGATGCGCGAACGCGAACTCGAACAGGTGATGAGCGACTTCTATCACAAGCGTTTCAACGTGCTGATCGCCTCGACCATCATCGAGACCGGGATCGACGTGCCGAGCGCCAACACCATCATCATCGAGCGCGCCGACAAGTTCGGCCTGGCACAGCTGCACCAGTTGCGCGGCCGGGTGGGACGCAGTCACCACCAGGCTTACGCCTACCTGCTGACACCACCGCGCCAGCAAATTACCGGCGACGCGCAAAAGCGTCTGGAAGCCATCGCCAATACCCAGGACCTGGGGGCCGGCTTTGTGCTGGCCACCAACGACCTGGAAATCCGTGGCGCGGGCGAGTTGCTCGGTGACGGCCAAAGCGGCCAGATCCAGGCCGTCGGTTTTACCCTGTACATGGAAATGCTCGAGCGCGCGGTGAAGTCGATCCGCAAGGGCGAACAACCCAACCTCGACCAGCCGCTGGGCGGCGGACCGGAAATCAACCTGCGGGTACCGGCCCTGATTCCTGAAGCCTATCTACCGGATGTGCACACCCGGCTGATTCTCTACAAACGCATTGCCAACGCCAGCGACGAAGAAGGTCTCAAGGATTTGCAGGTCGAGATGATCGACCGCTTTGGCTTGCTGCCTGAACCGACCAAAAATCTGGTGCGCATTACCCTGCTCAAATTGCAGGCCGAGCAACTGGGGATCAAAAAGGTCGACGCCGGGCCGCAAGGTGGACGCATCGAATTTGCCGCGGACACCCCGGTTGATCCGCTGGTGCTGATCAAGCTGATTCAGGGCCAGCCCAACCGTTACAAATTCGAAGGCGCCACCCTGTTCAAGTTCATGGTGCCGATGGAACGTGCCGAAGAACGCTTCAACACTATTGAGACGCTGTTTGAGCGTCTGACGCCGAAGTCGTCCTGAATGAAGCCCCCATGTCCCTGAGCCTGACACCGCAACTGACCAAACCGCTCGCACCGACCTGGGTCAGTCGCTTCAAGGAGCAATGCCTGGAGCGTGGTCGCAGCTACGCCAGGCAAAACCGCGTCAGGATTGTCCAGATCGGTGACAGCCTGATTACTGCAAGCTGTCAGGGTTCAGGCGAAAACACCTACCGCCAGACCATTCAACTGCGCGACTCGGCCAAAGGCACATTGCTGCTGGTGAGCGCCAATTGCACCTGCCCGGTGCGCGCCAACTGCAAGCACACTGCTGCCGTATTACTGAAGATTGAAGAAACCTTGAACTACCCTGCCGCTGCCCAGGACGCCGAGCTTCTGGAAAAACTCCAGGCCGTACTTGACTCACGTCGCCCTGCCAACCTGCCCGAAGTGCTGATTGACGATGTGCAGCCCGTGCCGCGCCTATGGCTGGCCAGTGCCGAATTCAGCGCCTTCGAACCGCGCAACGGCAAAATGCAGCGCTATATCCAGCACCGTGCCGCGCTGTCGTTCAATTACCTTGAGCAATACGCCAGCGGGCAAAAAAACGCCGACATCCTGATCCGCCAGGAACACCAGACCCTG
The DNA here is from genome assembly GCF_049897045.1 of Pseudomonas sp. TWR2-1-1. NCBI lineage: Bacteria > Pseudomonadati > Pseudomonadota > Gammaproteobacteria > Pseudomonadales > Pseudomonadaceae > Pseudomonas > Pseudomonas sp. TWR2-1-1. The sequence continues at coordinate 994,952 of NZ_JAFCVM010000001.1, read as the reverse complement.
CGGATCAAACGCCAGCCCGAGGCGGAAAACGCCTTTCGCGAGCAGTTGCGCACACTGGGCTTCAAAATTGCCACCCGCCAGAGCAAGGCGTTGCCTGAAAGCGCCGGCGAACTGTTTGAAATGGTCAATGACAGTGCCTGGCTCAACTTCACCCTCAATCAGATGCCCGGCCTGCGTGAACAAGGCTGGGAGTTGCAGATTGATGAAGACTTCGGTTTTGACCTGAGCCCGGTGCAAGACTGGTACGCCAGTGTCGATGAGGCCCCGGAGCACGACTGGTTCGACCTGGAGCTGGGGATCATCGTCAACGGCCAGCGCCTGAGTTTGCTGCCAATCCTGCTAAACCTGATGCGCTCCCACACAGACCTGCTGAGCCCCGAAAAACTGGCCAAGCGTCGGGACGACGATCTGATCCTGGTGAACATCCCCACTCCGCCCAACAGTGGCCAGGGCCCGCTGCAAGTAGCCCTGCCTTACGGGCGACTGAAACCGGTACTGGCGACCCTGGACGAGTTTTATCTGGGAGAGCCGGGTGCGACCAGCCTGCGCATCAAAAGTGCCGATGCGCCGCGCCTTAATGCTCTGGATGCACTGCCTTTACGCTGGGAAGGCGGCGAACACATTCGTGGTTTTGCCCAGCGCCTGCGCGATATCAAGGACTTCAGCGTCCAGGCCCCGGAGGGCCTCAACGCCAACCTGCGGCCGTATCAACTGGAAGGCCTGAGCTGGATGCAGTCACTGCGCCAGCTTGAGGTTGGCGGGATCCTGGCGGACGACATGGGGCTGGGTAAAACCCTGCAAACCCTGGCCCATATCCTGTGTGAGAAAAACGCCGGCCGACTGGATCGCCCGGCCATGGTGGTCATGCCTACCAGCCTGATTCCCAACTGGCTCGACGAGGCGGCGCATTTCACCCCGCAACTCAAGGTATTGGCGCTGTATGGGGCGACCCGCAAAAAGCATTTTGAGCACCTCAACGACTATGACGTGATCCTGACCACCTATGCCTTGTTGCCCAAAGACATTGAGCGACTGGCAGCACTGCCCCTGCATGTTCTGGTGCTGGATGAAGCGCAATACATCAAGAATCCCGGCAGCAAGGCTTCTCAGGCCGCCTGTGAACTGAATGCACGTCAGCGCTTGTGCCTGAGCGGCACGCCCCTGGAAAACCACCTCGGCGAGTTGTGGTCGCTGTTCCACTTTTTGCTGCCCGGCTGGCTCGGTGATGTCAAAACCTTCAACCGCGATTACCGGGTGCCGATCGAGCGCCAGGGCAGCGATGAGCGTTTGCAGCACCTGAATGCGCGGATCAAACCATTTCTGTTGCGCCGCACCAAGGAGCAGGTCGCGACCGAATTGCCGCCCAAGACCGAGATCATCCACTGGGTGGATCTCAATGAAGCCCAGCGCGATGTGTACGAAACCATGCGCCTGGCAATGGACAAAAAGGTGCGCGACGAAATCACCCGCAAAGGGGTCGGCCGCAGCCAGATCATCATCCTTGAAGCGCTGCTCAAACTGCGCCAGGTGTGTTGCGACCTGCGACTGGTCAGCGACACCCCGCCGAAAAAAGGCAGCACCTCCGGCAAGCTCGACAGCTTGATGCTGATGCTTGATGAGCTGTTTGCCGAAGGCCGGCGCATCCTGCTGTTTTCACAGTTCACTTCAATGCTCGGGCTGATCGAAGCCGAACTGAAGAAACGCAAAGTGCGCTACGCCATCCTGACCGGACAAACCCGCGACCGTCGCGCGCCGGTAAAGGACTTCCAGAGCGGCTCGTTGCAGATCTTTTTGATCAGCCTCAAGGCTGGCGGCGTGGGCTTGAACCTGACCGAGGCCGACACCGTGATCCACTACGATCCGTGGTGGAATCCTGCAGCGGAAAACCAGGCAACCGACCGCGCCTACCGCATCGGCCAGGAAAAACCGGTGTTTGTGTACAAGATGATTGCCCGCGGCACCGTGGAAGAGAAAATCCAGCACTTGCAGCAGGAAAAGTCGGATTTGGCGGCAGGTGTTCTGGATGGCCGGATCGCCGGAGACTGGAAACTGCAGGACGACGACATCGATGCACTGTTTGCGCCGCTGCCGCCGAAAATCGAAAAGCGCTGAAACAATGCCCTGCTGTAGGAGCGAGCTTGCTCGCGAGCTCTTCAAAAGCTCGCGAGCAATCGAGCGTCGACCGGCCGCTCCTACAGGTTCAAGCCCTTCAATCAATCAACTGAGCATCTCTGAGCGCACCCGTCGCCACCAGCCAGCGCGGGCTCTGGCGGTAGTCGGTGCTGGCCCATGCCTGGGCGCGCATGCGGGCAATCCGCGGCGAAGGGGCAACCTTCATGCGCTGCACCGCGCTAAGTGCCAGCTCTGCCGCCGCCCGGTCGTTGCACACCAGCCCCATGTCGCAACCGGCCGAAAGAGCCGCTTCTATACGGCTGGCCGCATCGCCCACGACATGGGCGCCAGCCATCGACAGATCGTCACTGAAGATCACGCCGTCAAACTCAAGCTCACCCCGCAAAATGTCCTGCAACCAACGACGGGAAAAACCGGCTGGCTGACTGTCGACTTGCGGATAGATCACATGGGCCGGCATGACAGCAGCCAGGTGCTTGCTCAACAGGGCAAAGGGAACCAGGTCGTGACTGCGGATCTGTTCAAGACTGCGTTCATCTACGGGAATCGCTACATGGGAATCAGCTTCTGCCCACCCGTGGCCGGGAAAATGCTTGCCGGTTGCAGCCATACCCGCGTCATTCATACCGCGAATAAACGCCCCGGCCAATAACGCCGCACGCTGCGGGTCGCCTTCGAATGAACGACTGCCAACCACTGCACTGCGCTGGTAATCCAGATCCAGCACCGGCGCGAAGCTCAGGTCCAACCCCACAGCCAGTACTTCGGTCGCCATGATCCAGCCACATTGTTCAGCCAGATACTCGGCATTGGGGTTATCGGCTATGGCGCGCATGGCAGGCAGACGCACGAAACCCTGGCGCAGACGCTGGACCCGTCCGCCCTCCTGATCGACCGCCAGCAGCAGGTCAGGACGAATGGCCCGAATCGAAGCACTCAGCTCGCGCACCTGGCGGGGATGCTCAATGTTACGGGCAAACATAATCAACCCACCCACTTCAGGCTGGCGCAGCAATTGCCGATCTTCAGCCGTCAGCCAGGTACCGGCGACGTCCACCATCAAGGAGCCTTGCAGGGCAGAACTCATGGGTAATCCTTTAAATAAAAAGCCGCGGACACAGCGCTACGGGCCTCAAGCAAATGAGGCAGCAACGAGTTGGGAACGGGGAATAAGTCAGGGGCAAACATGGCAGCTAGCTTAGCGGAACTCAGCTGCCACGCCCACCAGCAGCAGGTCAAACCTTGGCGCTGACCTGCGGGGTTTTAGTACGGGGACGCAGCTGGGCGCTGGCCATTGCCGGATCTACTACGCCGCTTTCAGCGCGCATGCCCGCCGCCAGGAAGGGCACCATCAGACGCATCACCTGCTCGATCGAGGTGTTTACCCCGAAGTCGGTTTCGGCAATGGCGCGCAGGGCCTTGATCCCGGACATGCTGAACGCCGCGGCGCCGAGCATGAAATGCACGCGCCAGAACAACTCCAGAGGCGGAATTTGCGGGGCTGCTTCATTGACCAGCAACATGTAACGGCGGAAAACCTTGCCGTACATGTCTTCAAGGTAACGACGCAGGTGGCCCTGGCTCTGGCTGAATGCCAGACCCAGCAAGCGCATGAAGATCGACAGATCATTGCCGCTGCGCGGTTGAATCACCAGCGCCTGCTCGACCAGCATCTCCAGCAACTCTTCAAGGGCGGGACGATTTTCCGGTTTGGCCTGACGGCGCTCAAGCTCGCGATCCAGGTTGGCGCAAAAAGGCCCCAGAAAACGCGAAAAAACCGCCTGGATCAGCGCTTTCTTTGAACCGAAATGGTAATTGACCGCCGCGAGATTGACCCCGGCCTTGCTGGTAATCAGCCGCAATGAGGTTTCGGCAAACCCTTTTTCCGCGAACAGCTGCTCGGCAGCATCAAGGATACGTTCAACGGTTTCCGACTGGGCCATGGCTACTCCGCCTGACAAACATTTAAACAGTTGTTTGAAACATACGTTTCAGCTTGTAAAAAGTCAAGGTGGCGTATTCACATTGCGACCGTGCAGTTTTGCATTTAATCACAGCCTCGGCCCGCAAGGTCGCAGCTGATAAAGTGCGCAACGCCCCAGGCGACCGTCCGGCGGACTCCTGGAAATGGGTGATTGCCAATCAGCTATCACTGTATATAATCCCAGTCACTGTATAAAAAGACAGAGCGATCAACATGCTAAAACTGACGCCACGCCAAGCTGAGATCCTGGCTTTCATCAAGCGATGCCTGGATGACAACGGATACCCGCCCACCCGTGCCGAGATCGCACAGGAGCTGGGCTTCAAATCACCGAACGCCGCCGAAGAGCACCTCAAGGCCCTTGCCCGCAAGGGTGCCATCGAGATGACTCCAGGAGCATCACGCGGCATTCGCATCCCCGGCTTCGAAGCCAAGTCCGACGAATCCACCCTGCCCATCATCGGCCGGGTTGCTGCCGGCGCCCCGATTCTGGCGCAGGAGCATGTCGAAGAGTCATGCAACATCAACCCGACCTTCTTCCATCCGCGCGCCGACTACCTGCTTCGGGTACAAGGCATGAGCATGAAAGACGTCGGCATCTTCGATGGTGACCTGCTTGCCGTTCATACCTGTCGCGAAGCCCGTAACGGCCAGATAGTCGTGGCCCGTATTGACGACGAAGTGACTGTAAAACGCTTCAAGCGTGAAGGTAACAAGGTTTGGCTAATCGCCGAGAACCCTGACTTCGCACCGATTGAAGTCAACCTCAAGGACCAGGAACTGGTCATTGAAGGCTTGAGTGTCGGCGTCATTCGCCGCTAAAGGAGGCTTCATGCAGTTCCCCCAAACACCGCTGCCAGCACAACTCACTCTGTTCGAGGCGTTCATGGCAAAACCAATGACCCCTGCGATCAAAGACGTGCTCGATTCACCCTGGAGCGCCGAACCTGAAGTATTCAGTGAATTGTCGCTGCGCGGTGCCGCCGGAAACTGCCTGAACCTGCTTGCTCCCATGCTGCGCGAACTGAGCGAACAACCGGACGACCGCTGGCTAACACTGATTGCACCACCCGCCAGCCTGACTCAAAGCTGGTTACGCGATGCGGGTCTGAACCGCGAACGTATTTTGCTGCTGCAGCCAAACGGCAATAAAAGCACGCTGCAACTCACCTGCGAAGCCCTGCGCCTGGGCCGAAGCCACACGGTAGTCAGCTGGATCAACCCGCTGAATACCGCTGCCCGCCAACAGTTGATTGGTGCGGCACGCACCGGTCATGGGCAAAGCTTGAATATCCGCCTGGGTTAAACCAATGACGCTGTCACAGGGCTTCTGCTGAACACAGAAGCCGGCCTGTGGCACGCGAGAGGCACGAGTCGCTTCTTAATGAAGAATATGCGGCCCGTCATCTTTTTCGAGCTCACCTTCGGCCAGCCGGCCGGCCATCTGCACACCTACGCTAAGCATGGCCTTGGCCACCTCTACGTGCTGCCCCTGAAGAAATGCCTTGGCATCTTCAGAGAAGCTCAGCGTCACCAAAGACCCTTCGTCTTCAGCCCGACGCAACTCGATACGGCCGTCTGGCAACTCGACAATTTCTAGAAAGGACGTTGGCATAAAAGTTTGTTCTCCACGAAAGCGCGGGATTATATCAGTCATCCCTTGGAAATTTCCCGGGATCTGTGCCGGTTTCATTACAGCCTGATGAATGACTGTACAGTTTTAACTTCGATCATCAGCACTCATTGAGGCCATCGCGAAAGCGGATCGCCAAAGACTTCAAATTCTGGCGCCACTCTTCCAGCGTTTCCCGGCTTAGCTCATGGGGCGTTTCGTCATCAAGATTGACCGCCACAATCAAGGGCTGGAAAACATCGGCCTTAACCTTTTTCGGCGCCTGCAACGGCTGATATAACGCTCCATGGGTGGCTATCAATTGGGCCAACCATGTCTGCGGCGCACGCGCCAGCTCAACCATTTCTGCCAATTCGGGGATGGCGATCGCCTCCAGCACCTCTTGAGTGAGTATCAGCTCAACCCTGGGCGCGCTAGCCTGAGGCAGACGGTAGAACCCCGCGATCTCATGACACAACCCCAGCAGCGCACCATACAAATGGAACACCGCCGACTCTCGCTCAGCCTGCACCAGCGCCTGAGCATTCATCGCCCGACCTTCGCCGGCCTTGTTCATGGCCTCCAGGGCCAGACCGGCGAAATAGATTTTCTGATTGGTACGGGTATAGAGTTCATGGGCCATGCGGGCGCGCTCCACAGCGAATTAGACAAGTGCAGCTGAGCAGTCTCAGGGATCAGGGGCGGCAGGTGCAAGCGCCAAAAGCTGGGCCCTCCTATTTGTAGCAGTTGCCGCAGGCTACGTCCTGCGACGCAGTCGTCGTAAAACAGGAGCCCCCCCGCTCGCAGGATTTACGATTGCTTCGCAACCGGACCTAGCCTGCGGCAACTGCTACATAGGCCAGTACAGGACAATCACAAAAAAACCGCGCAAGGCATGCAGCCCTTGCGCGGTTTTTTTGTTAAGCCGTCACGCTAAATCAAGCATCTTTCTCTTTACGCTTGTCTTCAACTTTCCAGCTCTTGCCGTCGTAGAAAGCACGCCAGCCGGTTGGTTTGCCCTCAACTTCAGTCTGCACGTACTGCTCTTTGGTCTTGCGACTGTAGCGAATTACCGCAGGACGACCATCCGGGTCTTTTTTCGGCGCCTCACACAGGAAGTGATACTTGGGATCGATCTCGTCTTTGTGCGGAACAATTTCGATCACCAGCGGCGCACGGGTCTCGCGGTTTTTCGGGAACTGACTGGCCGCCAGGAACAACCCCGAAGCACCGTCACGCAAGATATACGTGTCGTTGACCTTATCGCATTTGAGCTCCGGCATTTTCACCGGATCCATTTTCGGCGGCGCAGCCTCACCACTTTTCAGCAATTTACGGGTGTTCTTGCATTCAGCGTTGGTGCAACCGAAGAACTTGCCGAAGCGACCGGTCTTGAGCTGCATCTCGCTACCGCACTTGTCACACTCCAGGCTCGGCCCTTCGTAGCCCTTGATGCGGTAGCTGCCCTCTTCAATTTCGTAGCCCGTGCAATCCGGGTTGTTACCGCAGATATGCAGCTTGTGCTTCTCATCCAGCAGGTAAGCATCCATCGCGGTGCTGCAAATCGGGCAACGGTGCTTGCCCAGCAGGACCAGCGATTCGGACTCACCCTCGTCGTCGGCAGCAATTTCGTCGCCGGGTACGAGATTAACCGTAGCCTTGCAGCGCTCTTTAGGAGGCAGGCTATAGCCCGAGCAACCCAGGAACACACCGGTCGACGCAGTACGTATCTGCATCGGACGCCCGCATTCCTTGCACGGAATGTCGGTCATTACCGGCTGGTTGGCACGCATCCCGCCTTCCGGTGCAGCCGCTACTTCAAGTTTCTTTTTGAAGTCGCCGTAGAACTCGTCCAGCACGTTTTTCCAGTCGCGCTCACCGTGCGCCACATCATCGAGATTCTCTTCCATACCGGCGGTAAAGCCGTAGTCCATCAGGTCAGAGAAGCTCTCGGACAAACGCTCAGTAACGATGTCGCCCATTTTTTCGGAGTAGAAGCGGCGGTTATGCAGCGCCACGTAACCACGGTCCTGAATGGTGCCGATGATCGCAGCGTAGGTTGAGGGACGACCGATACCGCGTTTTTCCATCTCTTTAACCAGACTGGCTTCGGAGTAACGCGCAGGTGGCTTGGTGAAGTGCTGGCTAGGATCGAGTTCGATCAATTTCAGCACGTCGCCCTGCGCCATGTCCGGCAGCACGTCGTCGTCGCCCGGCTTGGCAATTTGCGGCATGACCCGGGTATAGCCGTCGAACTTCAGGATGCGGCCCTTGGCGCGCAGCTCAAAGTCACCGGCAGCGACGCTGACGGTGGTTGACAGGTATTTGGCCGGCAGCATCTGGCAAGCAACAAACTGGCGCCAGATCAGCTCGTAGAGCCGCTCAGCGTCACGTTCCATGCCCGACAGCTTGCTTGGATCGGTATTAACGTCAGAAGGACGAATTGCTTCGTGAGCCTCCTGAGCGCCTTCCTTGCTGCTGTACACGTTAGGTGCAGGCGGCAGGTAGGACGCACCGAACTCACCCTCGATGTAGTTGCGCGCCATTTCAACCGCGTCAGCCGAGAGGTTGGTGGAGTCGGTACGCATATACGTGATGTAGCCGGCTTCGTACAAACGCTGGGCCATCATCATGGTTTTCTTCACCCCGAAGCCCAGGCGATTGCTCGCGGCCTGTTGCAGGGTGGAGGTAATGAAGGGTGCAGAAGGCTTGCTGCTGGTCGGCTTGTCTTCACGCTTGGAGATGGTGTAGTTGGAGGCTTTTAGCTTCTCCAGCGCCGCCATGGCCTGAGTTTCGTTCAGCGGCTTGAAGGCTTCGCCCTTTTCACGGGCAACGTCGAAGCGCACTTTCGCACCCTTGGCAGTGCCAAGGTCTGCGTGGATTTCCCAGTACTCTTCGGGGTTGAACGCACGAATTTCACGCTCACGCTCGACCACCAGCTTAACGGCTACCGATTGCACACGACCGGCCGACAGGCCACGGGCGATTTTCGCCCACAGCAGTGGCGAAACCATGTAGCCCACCACGCGGTCGAGGAAACGACGCGCCTGCTGAGCGTTGACACGGTTGATGTCCAGCTCGCCCGGCTTGGAGAAGGCTTCCTGAATCGCCTTCTTGGTGATTTCGTTGAACACCACGCGCTTGTAGCGGCTGTCATCACCACCGATGGCTTCGCGCAGGTGCCAGGCAATAGCTTCCCCCTCGCGATCCAAGTCGGTTGCGAGATAGATGGTGTCAGCATCCTTGGCGAGCCGGCGCAGCTCTTCGATGACCTTTTCCTTGCCCGGGAGGATCTCGTACTTGGCTTTCCAGCCATGTTCCGGATCGACACCCATGCGCGAGATCAGCTGCTTTTGAGCTTTCTCTTTGGGCGACAGGGCCGGCACCTCACCAGCAGCAGCCTTGCCGCGCTTGGCAGCAGGTTCTTTGGTGGCGCTAGCCGAACCGCTGGTGGGCAGGTCTCGGATATGGCCGATACTCGACTTCACCACGTACTCGTTACCCAAGTACTTGTTGATGGTCTTGGCCTTAGCCGGGGATTCCACAATGACCAGCGATTTGCCCATGGATCAGAAAATTCCTGAATTCTAGAAGTGAAAGGCGGTTCGCGCCTGACGCGGCACCGCTATATATAGTGGCTACAAGGTGAGGTCAAGCACAGGGTTCTGCGCGACCTTGCCTTATGGCTTGGGGAAAATGCTTGGCTCAGCCTTTACCAGTGCGAAACGAGGGACTGTTTTGCCCTCATATTCGACCGTTTCAATGAACATCTGCAGCGGACGGACCCAATAGCCGAATTCACCATGCAAGGCCTGGTAAAACACGACTTCCTCTTCGGTCTCAGAGTGACGCGCCACATTGAACACCCGATATTGCGGGCCTTTATAGTGCTGATAGAGCCCAAGTTGTACCGACATGTTGCGCTCCCTAAAAGAAAAAAATTCAAAACACCCAAAAAACAAAAACCGGGGCACATGGCCCCGGCTTCCATCAACGCAACGCTTTAAACGCGTTCGAAGACAGTGGCAATGCCCTGGCCAAGACCAATGCACATGGTGGACAACCCGAAAGTGCCGCCATTTTGCTTCATCACATTGAGCAAAGTGCCGGAGATACGAGCACCCGAGCATCCAAATGGATGGCCCAAGGCGATGGCACCGCCGTGCAGGTTAACCTTCTCATTCATCTTGTCGAGCACTTTCAGATCTTTCAGCACTGGCAGGGCCTGTGCGGCGAAAGCTTCGTTGAGCTCAATGAAGTCGATATCGGCCATATTCAAGCCCGCGCGCTTCAGTGCTTTTTGCGTCGCCGGTACTGGACCATAGCCCATGATCGCAGGATCCACACCGGCAACTGCCATCGAACGAATCACCGCCAGCGGTTCAAGACCCAGGTCTTTTGCACGCTGTGCCGACATCACGATCATGCACGATGCACCGTCGGTGATCTGCGATGACGTGCCCGCCGTCACGGTCCCGCCTTTAGGGTTGAAGGCAGGCTTCAACGCCGCGAGGCTTTCCAGGGTGGTTTCCGGACGAATGGTCTCGTCATAGTCGAACATTTTCAGGAAGCCATTTTCGTCATAACCCTGCATAGGGATTATTTCGTCCTTGAACTTGCCTTCAATGGTCGCCTTGTGGGCCAACTGATGAGAACGCACGGCGAAAGCATCCTGCTGCTCGCGGGTGATGCCGTGCATCTTGCCCAGCATTTCAGCGGTCAGACCCATCATGCCCGAGGCTTTGGCCGCGTACAGCGACATGTGCGGGTTAGGATCAACGCCGTGCATCATGCTTACGTGACCCATATGCTCGACGCCACCCACCACGAAAACGTCACCGTTACCGGTCATGATTGCTTGCGCAGCAGTGTGCAGGGCGCTCATGGACGAACCGCACAGGCGGCTCACGGTTTGCGCGGCCGAGGTATGAGGGATCTGGGTCATCAGCGACGCCATGCGCGCGATGTTCCAGCCCTGCTCCAGGGTCTGGTTTACACAGCCCCAGATCACGTCTTCCACTTCGTTCGGGTCAACCTTGTTGTTGCGCTCCAGCACTTTGCTGATCAGGTGCGCAGACATGTCTTCAGCACGGGTGTTGCGGTGCATGCCACCCTTGGAGCGGCCCATCGGGGTGCGACCGAAGTCAACAATCACCACGTCTCTAGGATTCAAGCTCATAATTTCACTCTCACTCTAATGGGGCGCTTAACCGAAGAAGCTCTGACCGTTTTTGGCCATCTCGCGCAGCTTCGCAGTCGGGTGGTACAGCGCGCCCAGTTCAGCGTACTGATCAGCCAGGGCCACGAACTGTGCAACACCGATCGAGTCGATGTAGCGCAATGCGCCGCCACGGAACAGCGGGAAGCCAATGCCGTATACCAGGCCCATATCGGCCTCGGCTGCGGTTTCAACGATGCCGTCTTCCAGGCAGCGCACGGTTTCCAGACACAGCGGGATCATCATCCAGTTGATGATGTCTTCGTCGGTCACTTCGCGTTGCTCGTAGACAATCGGCTTGAGCACTTCAAGCACGCTGGAATCAACGACTTTCTTCTGCTTGCCGCGCTTGTCTTCTTCGTAGGCGTAGAAGCCCTTGCCGTTCTTCTGACCCAGACGCTTGGCTTCGTACAGAGCGTCAATCGCCGAACGGCGATCGTCTTTCATACGATCCGGGAAGCCTTCAGCCATCACGTCACGGCCGTGGTGACCGGTATCGATACCGACCACGTCCATCAGGTAGGCAGGGCCCATCGGCCAGCCGAATTTTTCCATCACTTTGTCGATGCGCACAAAGTCGACACCGGCGCTGACCAGCTTGGCAAAACCGCCGAAGTACGGGAACAGTACGCGGTTGACCAAAAAGCCCGGGCAGTCGTTGACCACGATCGGGTTTTTGCCCATTTTCTTGGCGTAGGCAACGGTGGTTGCTACTGCCAGGTCGCTGGACTTCTCGCCACGGATCACTTCAACCAGCGGCATCATGTGCACCGGGTTGAAGAAGTGCATGCCGACAAAGTTCTCCGGACGCTTGAGGGCCTTGGCCAACAAACTGATGGAGATAGTCGAAGTGTTGGACGCCAGAATGGCATCTTCGCGCACGTGGTTTTCCACCTCGGCCAGAACTGCCTGCTTGACCTTAGGGTTCTCGACAACGGCTTCGACCACCAGGTCGACGTTGCCAAAATCACCGTAAGACAGAGTCGGGCGAATACCGTTGAGCACCTCAGCCATTTTCGCCGGGGTCATGCGACCTTTATCAACGCGACCGACCAGCAGCTTGGCGGCTTCTGCCAGACCTTGCTCGATGCCGTGTTCGTTGATGTCTTTCATCAGGATAGGCGTGCCTTTGGACGCCGACTGATAGGCAATACCGCCACCCATGATGCCCGCGCCGAGTACGGCAGCCTGCTTCACGTCTTTGGCGATCTTGTCGTAGGCCTTGGCTTTTTTCTTCAGTTCCTGATCGTTCAGGAACAGCCCGATCAGGCATTGCGAAGCCGATGTTTTTGCAAGCTTGGCAAAACCTGCCGCTTCAACTTCCAGCGCCTTGTCACGACCGAAGTTCGCGGCTTTCTGGATAGTTTTAATCGCTTCAACCGGGGCCGGATAGTTCGGACCCGCCTGGCCGGCCACGAAACCTTTGGCGGTTTCGAAAGCCATCATTTGTTCAATTGCGTTCAGCTTGAGTTTTTCAAGCTTTGGCTGGCGCTTGGCCTTGTAATCCAGCTCGCCACTGATGGCGCGCTTGATCAGGTCCAGTGCAGCCGTGCCCAGCTTGTCAGCGGTTACAACAGCATCAACGGCGCCGACTTTCAGGGCGTCTTCGGCGCGGTTTTCTTTACCGGAGGCAATCCATTCAACAGCGTTATCAACACCGATCAGACGTGGCAAACGGACGGTGCCGCCGAAACCGGGATAGATGCCCAGTTTGACTTCCGGCAGGCCGATTTTGGCGCTGTCGGCCATGACGCGGAAATCCGCTGCCAGGCACATTTCCAGACCGCCGCCCAACGCGATGCCATTGATGGCCGCAACGGTAGGCACGTCGAGGTCTTCGAAAGCACTGAAGATTTTGTTGGCTTCGAGGTTACCCGCGATCAGCTCGGCATCCGGCAACTTGAAATTTTCGACGAATTCGGTGATGTCTGCGCCGACGATAAACACGTCTTTGCCGCTGGAAACAATGACACCCTTGACCGAAGCATCTGCCTTGATCGCATCCACTGCCTGACGCAATTCGTTCAGGGTTAGACGGTTGAACTTGTTGACGGACTCACCCTTGAGATCGAACTTGAGTTCGACGATGCCACTTTCAAGAGCCGTAACCGTGATGGCTTTACCTTCGTAAATCATCAACTGATCTCCACGATATGGAAGCTGAACAGTACACGTCGGACGCTAGCGTCTGGCTGTCATTGACCTTTGCGTCAATGCTGATGCCAATCCGCCAGGCACACCCGCCAACGCGATAGTCGGGGTTCTGTGAGCGTCGTCCAAGAAGACAAACGCTCAATTCATACGCCCGTTTGATTTGGGTGTCGACACCTTCACGGAAAAGCCAACAATTGTCAATTGTCCAAAACAATGATGACAAAACGGCCCTGCAGGAGCGGGCTTTCCCCGCGATTGCATCACCGCGATGTTTCAAGCAAAACGCGGTGCCTGCATCGCGAGGCAAGCTCGCTCCTACAAGAGCTAGGCCAGCGCCTTGAGCACTTCATCAATGCTCTTCAGCACCTCAGCCTCGCCCCTTTCGCCCCACACCAGCACGATCATTTGCGCATCGGCCTCAACCTTGTAGACGTTGGCCGGCAGTTTTTTAAACTGCGTCAGCAAACGCTCATCCACGCATTCTTCCTGCCACCGATTGAGCCATTTTCCCGGCGCGGATTGCCAATAGCACCACACATCAGGCTTAGTACTGCGTCGCGGGCGGTGGTATTGCGCACACGAGGTGGGCGGTTCCGGCTCAAGCCAATGCGGCCACTCCTGGGGGGCCAGTTGCATGGCCAGGCCCATGCGCCGAGCCTCCATGCGCAAGCCCATCCGGCCACTCTGGCTACGCGAAGGCCGCAACCATGCCAGGGGGCTCAGAACCAGCGCCAGGATTGACACCACTATCCATACCGTCATATCTGTACTCTCATTACCTGAATAAACGAGTTGACCCGTACTTGAACCAAGGCTCTACAAAAGGGCCATACTCATAACAGTTCACCATTTACAGGAGCGCCACACATGTCCACGCCAAAGCCCTACTCACACATCCTGGTTGCCGTCGATCTGACCGAAGAGTGCGACCCTGTGATCTATCGCGCCAGCGCGAGCGCCGAGGCCAACGGAGCCAAACTGTCACTGATCCACATCGTTGAGCCGATGGCCATGGCATTTGGCGGCGATGTTCCAATGGACCTGTCGCAACTGCAACAACAGCAGTTTGATCAAGCCAAGGAACGACTTGATCGCCTGATCGACATTTACCCGCAACTGTCCAAAGACAACTGCAAGCTCGCCTACGGCCAGCCGCGCCAGGAAATCCACGGCTTCGCCAAAGAGCATGACTGTGATTTGATCGTGGTCGGCAGCCATGGCCGTCACGGCCTGGCCCTGTTGTTGGGCTCCACTGCCAACGACGTGCTGCATGGCGCTCCGTGCGACGTACTGGCAGTCAGCCTGAAAAAACCCGAGTAAGCCAACAGCAAAAAAGCCCGGCCCCTTTGTAAAAAGGGCCGGGCTTTTTCAGTTCAGCAGGTGCTCAATCAGGCATCCAGCTCAGCCCAGCGCTCAACCAGTTGCTCCAGTTCGGCCTGCAACTTCTCAAGCCTGGCGATCACTTCAGCCGTTTTAGCGGCTGGCAGCTGATAGAAGCCCGCATCAGCCATTTCGGCTTCAACGGCGGCAATGGCCTGCTCTTTCGCATCAATATCGCCTGGCAACGCTTCCAGCTCGCGCTGCAGCTTGTAGCTCAGCTTCTTTTTCGCTGCCGGTGCAGGCGCCGCGGCGGCCGCAGCCGGCTCAGCGGTGACCACTGCCGAGGCCAAGTCAGCCTTGCCCGATTTGCTCTCGGTAACGCCCAGCAGGCGCGGCGAACCGCCCTGACGCAGCCAGTCCTGATAGCCACCGACGTATTCACGTACCTTGCCTTCACCCTGGAAAACCAGAGTGCTGGTGACTACGTTGTCGAGGAATGCCCGGTCGTGACTGACCATTAGCACGGTGCCTTTGAAGGTCAGCAATACCTCTTCAAGCAGCTCCAGGGTTTCAACGTCCAGGTCGTTGGTCGGCTCATCGAGCACCAGCAAGTTAGCCGGCTTGCTGAACAGCTTGGCCAGCAACAGACGTGCACGCTCACCACCTGACAGCGCCTTGACCGGCGTGCGGGCACGCTGAGGGCTGAACAGGAAGTCTCCCAGATAGCTGAGAACGTGGCGGCTCTGACCGTCGATGTCGATAAAGTCGCGGCCTTCGGCCACGTTATCGATCACGGTTTTTTCCAGGTCCAGTTGGTGACGCAGTTGGTCGAAGTACGCCACGTCAATGCGCGTGCCCTCTTCAACCGTACCCTCGGTAGGCACCAGACCGCCCAGCATCAGCTTCAGCAGCGTGGTTTTACCGGTACCGTTGGCACCCAGCAGACCGATACGGTCGCCGCGTTGCAGCACCATCGAGAAGTCCTTGAGCAGGAACGGACCGCCCGGGTGAGCAAAGCTGACGTTTTCCAGCACCATCACTTGCTTGCCGGACTTGTCTGCCGTATCCAGCTGGATGTTGGCTTTGCCGGTACGCTCGCGACGCTCGCTGCGCTCTACGCGCAACTCTTTGAGGGCACGAACACGGCCTTCGTTACGGGTGCGGCGTGCCTTGATGCCCTGGCGAATCCACACTTCTTCCTGGGCCAGACGCTTGTCGAACAGGGCGTTAGCCGTTTCTTCCGCGGCCAGGGTGGCTTCTTTGTGCACCAGGAAGCTGGCGTAGTCACCGTTCCAGTCGATCAGGCCGCCACGGTCCAGTTCCAGAATCCGGGTGGCCAGATTTTGCAGGAAAGAACGGTCGTGCGTGATAAACAGAACAGCGCCCTGGAAGCCCATCAAGGCCTCTTCGAGCCAGGCAATGGCGCCGATGTCCAGGTGGTTGGTCGGTTCGTCGAGCAGCAGCAGGTCCGGTTCGGAAACCAGAGCCTGTGCCAGCAGGACGCGACGACGCCAGCCGCCGGACAACTCGGCCAGGGTTTTGTCAGCCGGCAGCTGCAGACGGCTCAGGGTGCTGTCTACCAATTGCTGCAAGCGCCAGCCATCACGGGCTTCGAGGTCTTGCTGGACGTGCATCAGCTTGTCCAGGTCAGCATCGGTAACGATGTTCTGGCTCAGGTGGTGATACTGCGCGAGCAGCTCACCTACACCGTCCAGACCTTCGGCAACCACGTCGAACACGGTCCGTTCGTCGGCCGCAGGCAACTCTTGCGGCAATTCGCCAATCTTGAGGCCGGGCGCGCGCCAAACAGAGCCGTCATCGGGTTTTTGATCACCTTTTACCAGCTTCATCATGCTGGACTTTCCGGTGCCGTTGCGGCCGATGATGCACACCCGCTCTCCACGGGCGATCTGCCAGGACACCTTGTCCAACAACGGCATAGAGCCGAAAGCAAGGGACACATCGCTGAATTTGAGCAGGGTCATGAGCTTCTCCAAAAACTGGGCGCGCATTCTACCTGATTTGCGCCCTTGGGCGGCCGGGTATTTCATCTACGCCCCCGTCTTCCCTTCATTTAGTGCCAAGTAGCACCGGTTGGCTGGCAAGGCTTTCACGGGGCGCTGGCAAAAGGCTAAGCTACGGCACAATCAGCGCGGGTTGCCCTGCGCTTGTCGAGTTATTCATTTGTACGGAAGCCTCATGCGCAGTCGTCTTTTCAACTTTTTATCCTGCCTGCTTCTCACTACCTGTGCCGTGCAAGCCGCCCACGCTGCAGACCTTACTCAACAACGCCAGCTGTACGACGATGCCAAGCGCGCGCTGGCCAAGGGCGATTCCGGCCCTTACTTCCAAAATGCCGCTGCGCTGCGTACTTATCCGCTGACCCCTTACCTGGCCTATGACGAGCTGACCGCACGTCTGAAGTCCGCCAGCAACCCTGAAATCGAGCAGTTTCTGGCCGAGCACGGCGACCTGCCCCAGGCCAACTGGATGAAACTACGCTGGTTGCGCTGGCTGGCCGAGCGTGGCGACTGGGCGACTTTTGCAAAGTATTACGACCCCAAGCTCAACTTCACCGAACTCGACTGCCTCAATGGCCAGTATCAGCTCAACCACAACCTCAAGGCCGAAGGCTATGCCAGCGCTGAAAAACTGTGGATGGTCGGCAAGGCTCAGCCCGCAGCCTGTGACGCGCTGTTCAGCCAGTGGGCCGCCGAAGGACAGTTGACCGAGCAAAAACGCTGGCAGCGGGTCAAGCTGGCAGCAGAAGCCCGCAACTATGGTCTGGCCACCAGCCTGACCAACGGCCTCAACACCTTGGGCCCACAAGCCAAGCTGATGATTGATGTGGCCCAGAAGCCCGACATGCTCAGCCAGCCATCACGCTTCTCCCCGGCCAGCGAGGCCATGTCTGACGCCGTGGGCCTTGGCCTGCGCCGCCTGGCACGCCAGGACCCGGAAAAAGCCGCCTCCCTGCTCGACACCTATGCCACCAACATGCATTTTTCGCGTGACGAAAAAGTCGCCATTGCCCGGGAAATCGGCCTGACGTTTGCCCGTCGCTACGACAGTCGCGGCCTGGACATCATGACCAAATACGACCCGGAACTACGGGACAACACGGTCACGGAGTGGCGCTTGCGCCTGCTGTTGCGCCTGGCACGCTGGGAAGACGCCTACCAGCTGACCACAAAACTGCCCCAAGACCTGGCAACCACCAGCCGCTGGCGTTACTGGCAAGCCCGCAGCCTGGAGCTGGCCGAGCCGAAAAACCCGCAATCGCTGGTGCTGTTCAAGAAAGTCGCCAACGAACGGGACTTCTATGGCTTTCTGGCCGCCGACCGGGCTCAGACCCCATATCAACTCAATAACAAGCCGCTGATGCTCAGCCCGCAACTGATCAGCAAGGTGCGCAACACCCCTGGGGTGCAGCGCGCCCTGGAGTTCCATGATCGCGGACAGATCGTCGACGGACGACGGGAGTGGTACTACGTCAGCCGCTTGTTCAGCCGCGACGAAATGGTCGCTCAAGCCAAACTGGCCTACGACCTGAAATGGTATTTCCCGGCCATCCGCACCATGGCGCAAGCGCAGTATTGGGACGACCTGGATGTCCGCTTCCCGATGGCACACCGCGACACGCTGGTGCGCGAGGCCAAGGTTCGCGGATTGCATTCGAGCTGGGTATTCGCCATTACCCGCCAGGAAAGCGCGTTTATGGATGACGCCCGCTCAGGCGTTGGCGCCAGCGGCCTGATGCAGTTGATGCCGGCCACCGCCAAAGAAACCGCACGCAAATTCAGCATCCCGCTGGCCTCACCGCAGCAAGTGCTGAACCCGGATACGAATATCCAGCTGGGTGCTGCCTACCTGAGTCAGGTACACGGCCAGTTCAACGGTAACCGGGTACTGGCTTCTGCAGCCTACAACGCAGGCCCCGGTCGTGTTCGCCAATGGCTCAAAGGTGCAAACCACCTGGGCTTTGACGTGTGGATCGAAAGCATCCCGTTCGACGAAACACGCCAGTACGTGCAGAACGTTCTGTCATATTCGGTGATCTACGGCCAAAAACTGAACGTACCGCAGCCGCTGGTGGACTGGCACGAACGTTATTTTGACGACCAGTAAACACACCCATTTCCTGTAGGAGCGAGCTTGCTCGCGAGCTGTTAAAAGCTCGCTCCTACAGGTTCAGGGTTTACTCCAGAATCGTCACCGGCATGCCCACTTCCAGCACACCCTCACCCTCGTTCACCAGGTTCTGGCCGAACATCGTCCCTTCTGCTTGCTTGCGATAGGTCATCAGGGTGGCCAGTGGCTCGCGCTGTTCATCACGCACACCGGTGTGCGGATCCACTGTGGTCAGGATGCAACGCGAGCAGGACTTGACCACTCGCAACTCGGTATCACCAATACGGATGCGCTTCCAGCCATCTTCGGCAAAGGCTTCGCTGCCCTCAACCACCAGGTTTGGCCGAAAGCGCAGCATGTCCAGTTCACGCCCGACTTTGCCAGACAGATCGTCCAGCGACGCCTGACCAATCAGCAATAACGGGTAGCCATCGGCAAACGCCACTTTGTCGTCATCACGGCCATAGCCCGCTTCAGTGGTACGCGCACGCTCCAGCGGAACATGCACCAGCCGTACCGGCTTGTCGACAAAACGGCTCAACCAATGAGCGGCGGCATCGCCCGCATCCGGTACGCGCAGTGTGTCGCGCCAGATGGTGACACCCCGCAGATTGGACTCGGCATCCGGCACCTTCACGTCCAGCGGGTCAAAGCCCTGGGCGCTCAGGGTCAAACCGCCGGTGGCGTTCCACAGTGCTGAAAGCTGGCTCATTTGAGGGTCCGCACGCTGCGTCAGGAACCTGCCGCTCGCTTCATCCACCAGCATCCAGCGTCGATCACCCACCAGGCCCAGCTTGTCCAGACCGGCCCGGGACAAGCTTTCACCTTTGGCGGATTTCAGCGGAAAACGATAAAGCGCACTTAGACGCAACATGGGCCTGCCTCGAAGGAGTGAAAAGGCCACAGTATACGAATAAAAAAACCTTGCTTGCCCGCAGTTAAGCCGGCACTTGATCCAGCATCAAACGCTGGCGAACGACGTCCACCAGCTTGTCCGGCTGAAATTTGGAAAGGAAATTGTCGCAGCCGACCTTCTTCACCATCGACTCGTTGAAGCTGCCCGACAACGAGGTATGCAACACCACGTAAAGGCTGCGCAAGCGCGGGTCGTTACGAATCTCGGTGGTCAGGCGATAACCGTCCATTTCCGGCATTTCGGCATCGGTAAAAATCATCAGTAACTTGTCAGTCATGACCTGGCCTGTGTCCGCCCACGCCTTGAGCATATTCAGGGCCTTGAGACCGTCACTGGCCACATGCATTTTGACCCCCAGCTGCGACAGCGTTTCACGCAACTGGGACACCGCCACGCTCGAGTCGTCCACCAGCAGGACTTCACGACCACGGGCCTGTTCGAGCAGCGGATCCTCAAGCTTTTCGCGCGAGACTTTGGCGCTGTACGGCACGATTTCGGCCAGGACTTTTTCCACGTCGATGATCTCGACCAGCTGTTCATCGACTTTACTGATCGCGGTCAGGTAATGCTGGCGCCCGGCACTGCCCGGCGGCGGCAAAATAGCCTCCCAGTTCATGTTGACGATGCGATCCACGCTGCCCACCAGAAACGCCTGGATCGAACGGTTGTACTCGGTGACGATAATCGTACTGTCGGGCCCCGGCACCACAGGCCGCATGCCAATCGCCTGTGACAGATCGATCACCGGCAGGGTTTTGCCGCGCAGGTTAACCACTCCGCATACGTGACGGTGACGGTGCGGCATCAGGGTCAACTTGGGCAGTTGCAGGACTTCTTGCACCTTGAACACGTTGATCGCGAACAGTTGCCGACCCGCCAGACGAAACATGAGAAGTTCCAGCCGGTTTTCACCCACTAGCTGGGTTCGCTGATCTACCGTGTCGAGAATGCCGGCCATAAATAACTCCTGGGCGTAAGGGCTTAATGCCTGGAGTTATCGGCCGGCCGGGGTGATTCTTTATTGCTCGAAGCTGCTGCTGTCATCCTTCCAGGAGTCGGGGCGAGTGGCTTTGCGTCGAAGAGCTGAGCAGTGGAGAGTTTTCTGGCAAATGGACCCGCAACGCGCCCTTGCGAACTTCGAAGCGCATGGCATCACCCTCCAGTGGCTCGCCATCAAGATTCATTGAAAGACCCTCGGCCGCCTTGATCTCAATCCACGGCAAACGGGCCCGGACAAACAGGTTATCCAGGCTCCAGCCACCGGCCATCAACTCTTTGAGGGTGCCAACCACTTCCTGGGGCGCAGGCAAAATGCTGATGTCCAGCAAACCGTCATCGACCAGAGCCTGCGGGCACAGCTCTTGCCCGCCACCGGCCTGACGACCGTTACCAATCCCCAGCGCCAGCAAATTACCCTTCCAGTGAAAGTCCGGCCCTTGCAGCTCTGCATAAGCGGCGTGCAACTCACTGAAACGCGTAAGCCCGGTAAACAGATAGGCCGCACCGCCCAGCACCTTTTTCAAGTCTTCCGATGTATTGGCCGTGACCTGGCTGCCAAAACCACCCGTGGCCATGTTCAAGAACATCTGCCCGCCCACTTCCCCCAGATCAATGGCGCGTGCTGGCACGTCCAGCAAGGCCATGGCTTGATCGGGCTCCAGCGGGACACCGGCGGCCCGGGCAAAGTCATTGGCCGTGCCCAGCGGCAACAGCACCAGGCCGGCTTCGGTATCGGCCAACGCCAGAGCCTCGCAAATATCGCGCAAGGTGCCATCGCCACCGCCCGCAATGATCTGGCTATAGCCCGCCTCCAGCGCCTCGCGCACAAGCCGCTGGGCATCCCCGGCCTCCCATGTGAGGCGTACTGTCAGTTCCCAGCCCATGGCACGCCGTTGCTCCACCGCAGCCCGTACGTCTTCGTTGAGCGCTTGCTTACCGTGCAAAATCAAAAATGCCTTACCTGCACTCATCTCTATATCCCTCGACAAAAGCGGTCTGGTTTTTTGGACAGCAGCCAAACCAAAAAAGCCCATACGTCCACGACTTATTTGCCTGATAGCGCCCCTGTTGTCGTCAATCGGTCGATCAATCGCGCAGAACCGGTCAAACTCCACCGCCCCAAAGCAGCCCATTGACGCCAGAGGCTTTCTGAATGAGCACACTCATTCCCTGCATCATCGCCGGAGGCGCTGGCACCCGGCTTTGGCCAGTGTCACGTGAGTCCATGCCCAAGCCTTTCATGTGCCTGCCCGACGGCGATAGCCTGCTGCAAAAAACCTTCCAGCGTGCAGTCGGCCTGGCAAACGTAAACCGCTTGCTGACGGTGACCAGTCGCGAGGTATTTTTCCGCACCCTTGATGACTATCGCCCGCTCAACGATGGCGGCGTAGCGCTGGACTTCATCCTTGAACCGGCAGGACGCAACACCGCACCCGCCATTGCCGCCGCCGCTTTGCACGTGGCCCGACGCTACGGTGAGGATGCGCAACTGCTGGTGCTGCCGGCCGATCACCTGATCACCGACATGACGGCCTTTGCCGCTGCCGTCGACAGCGCACGGCGATTGGCCGACCAGGGCTGGCTGGTGACGTTCGGCATCCGGCCGACCAGGGCTGAAACCGGTTTTGGCTACATAGAGAAAGGCCCGGCGCTGAACAGCGACGGATTCCAGGTAGCGCAATTTGTTGAGAAGCCCGATGCCATAACGGCCCAACACTATCTGGACGCTGGCCGGCACCTGTGGAACAGCGGCATGTTTTGCATGCGGGTCGACAGCATCCTGCGTGAACTCAAAGAGCACGCACCACGGGTACTGGAGGCCGTTTCTGACTGCCTTGAACACAGCCAGGTGTTTCAGGGTAAACAGGAACTTCACCTTGAGCTGGACAGCCGGACCTTCGCTCTGGCGCCCGATATTTCCATCGACTACGGGCTGATGGAGCATTGCAAGAAAGTGGCCGTGGTTCCCTGTCAATTGGGCTGGAGCGATATTGGCTCATGGCAGGCGGTGCGCGAACTGAGCCCGGCAGATGCCAACGGCAACCAGTGCAATGGTGAAAACGTGCTGCACGATGTGCATAACTGCTACATCAACGCCCCCAAACGTCTGGTCGGCGGGGTCGGGCTCAATGACCTGATCATCATTGACACCCCCGATGCGCTGCTGGTCGCCGATGCCAAGCGTAGCCAGGATGTTAAATACATCGCCCAGGCGCTCAAGCTGAAGGGCCACGATGCCTATCGCCTGCACCGTACAGTCACAAGGCCGTGGGGCACTTATACGGTGCTCGAAGAGGGGCCGGGGCTCAAAATCAAACGTATCGTGGTCAAGCCCCAAGGCGCGCTGTCCTTGCAAATGCACCGCCAGCGCAGCGAGCACTGGATTGTGGTGAGCGGCATCGCGCAGGTGACCAATGGCGACCGCCAGTTTGAGCTCAACACCAACGAATCGACCTTTATCAAACCTGGCAGGGCTCACCGCCTGGTCAATCCCGGGTCGGTTGATCTGGTAATGATCGAGGTGCAAAGCGGCGAGTATGTGGGGGAAGACGACATCGTGCGCTTGAGCGATATTTATGGCCGAGTACCTGTGGGGCGGTAGCTGCTCTTACTGACAAGCCACACGGGCTCTGCAACATCCAACACATAACCCTGTAGGAGCGAGCTTGCTCGCGAGCCTGTCAAGAATGCCGAGCTCACTCACTAATCAATATGGGCTCGGCAAAAAGCTCGCTCCTGCAGGTCTTCGGGGATTTAACCCAGCACTTCGCTTAAGGGGATAAAGCCTGCCAGGTCACCTTCAACCAAGGTCCGCCCTTCGAGCACTTCCACCAGCCCTTCGGCCCATGCAGCACTGCGCAACACCCCCGAACTCTGGTTTTTGTAGATCACCGCCCGCCCCTGCTCCAACCGGCCACGCAGGTACTCGCGGCGATTACCCGGCTTGGGCCAGACGAACCCGGCCGGCACCTGAAACTTTAACGGCTCGACGGCTTGCACGCCCTGGCGGCGCAATATGTAAGGCCGGGCCAGCAGTGCAAAGGTCACCAGGGTCGACGCCGGATTGCCCGGCAGGCCAATCACCGGTACACCCCGAAAATGCCCGCAGGTCAGAGGCTTCCCCGGCTTGATTGCCAGCTTCCACAAGGCCAGTTCACCCTCTTCGCGCAACGCAATACCCAGGAAGTCAGCCTCGCCAACGGAGACGCCACCGGTGGACAGAATCAGGTCCACCGCGCCCAGCTCTGCCAGGCGCTGACGGGTTGCCGGCAAGTCATCGGGCAAGATCCCCGCATCGACCACCTCACACCCCAGGCGTGTCAGCCAGCTGCACAGCAATACGCGGTTGCTGTTGTAGATTTGCCCCGGCCCCAATGCCTGGCCCGGCTCGATCAGTTCATCGCCGGTGGATAACACCGCAACCCTGACCCGCCTGATCACGGGCAACGCGGCGCAGCCTAAAGACGCCGCCAGCCCCTGTTCGATCGGGCCCAAACGGGTGCCCGCGGCAAGCACGGTCTCACCAACGGTGGTTTCCTGCCCTTGAGGGCGAATATTCTGACCCGCATGCAGAGCTTCAGTGAAAACTACCCGGCCATCAGCCTGCACCTGAGCGTTTTCCTGCATTTCGACGCAATCGGCGCCTGCGGGTACGGGGGCGCCGGTGAAGATTCGCGCACAGGTACCCGCCGCCAAAGGTTCGGGGGCCTGACCGGCAAAAATGCGCTGGCTGACTGGCAGCGGCATGCCTGACCAGTCGGCCAGGTTCAGCGCGTAACCGTCCATGGCGCTGTTGGGCCATGGCGGCAGATCGAGCGTCGATATCAGGTCCTGAGCCAGCACCCGGCCTTCGCAGGCCGCCAACGGCAGCGATTCAGTGTCGCGAATCGGAGCTGCTTCAGCCAACGCCAGCAATCGCGCCAGGGCGATCTCGACGGGCATCAACTCGCCGGTGCGACCCGGCTTATCCACGGGTTTCACAGGCCGGTGCCTGCTTTAAATGAGCAACGAAGTTACAAGGGCGGTGACGTGAGTCCAGCTGCTCGGCCAGAATTCCGTCCCAACCGGTGCGCACTGCGTTGGTCGAGCCCGGCAGGCAACACACCAGCGTGCCGTTGGCCAGCCCGGCCAGGGCCCGCGACTGCACGGTCGAGGTGCCGATATCGGCTACCGAGATCTGACGGAACAACTCACCAAATCCATCGACCTGTTTGTCCAGCAGACAGCTCACCGCTTCTGGTGTGCTGTCACGGGCAGTAAAACCGGTGCCCCCGGTAATCAGCACCACTTGCACGCTGTCGTCGGCAATCCAGGTCGCGACCTGGGCACGGATTTTATACAGGTCATCCTTGAGCAGCACCCGTGCTGCCAGTTGATGCCCGGCTTCGCTCAGGCGGTCGACAAAGACCTGCCCCGAAGTATCGGTTTCGAGAGTACGGGTATCACTGACAGTCAGAACAGCGATGTTCAGAGGTACGAAAGGTGCATCAACCTTGGCTTTCATAGACGAGGTCCAGTTGTAGGAGAAACAGCCCGGTGTTATATCACAGCCCTTCTTTTGCCTGGTTGCGTGGAGTCCATACATGAGCGAGTTCCAATGCTCCATCCTGTTGCTGGCAGGCGGGCGCGGCCAGCGCATGGGCGGGCAAGACAAAGGGTTGATCATGTGGCGGGGCCAGCCGCTGATCGCTCATGTCCAGCGCGTGGCGCGACCTCTGAGCGATGACTTGATCATTTCGTGCAATCGCAACCGCGAGCTATATGCCGGCTATGCAGACCAACTGGTCAGTGATGGCAACGATGATTTCGCCGGGCCTTTGGCAGGTATCCTGGCCGGTCTGGCTGTTGCCCGGCACTCGCACCTGCTGGTGTTGCCGTGCGATGCACCCAAGGTCGACCGCGACCTGCTCTGCGACCTGCTCAACGCCGCCGGCCAACACCCGCAGCAGCCGTTAATGGTGCGCCACGGCGAACACTGGGAGCCTTTGTTCTGCGTGATCCCGACGGCACTGACTGAGGCTTTCGAGCAGGCATGGCTCGCGGGTGAGCGCAGCCCGCGTAAAATCATGCTCCAGCTCAATGCCCGTGCCTGGCAATGCGCAGAGAATGACCCCCGGCTGAGCAATTTCAACACCCCTGACCTACTGGATTGACCGGGCATGCTGCACTTGTGCCCCTAGCCAGGGAACTTGCGGACGTTGTATACGTCTCAGGGACAGATAGATCTATAACAGCACTTTAATTTGTTGGAGAACCACAATGACTCATCGGACTCTCGCCGCTCTTATGCTCGCTGCTGGCATGGCCGCCCTTGCTGGCTGCGCTTCGCCAACAGTGATCACACTCAACGACGGTCGTGAAATCCAGGCAATCGACACGCCAAAGTACGATGAAGATTCAGGCTTCTACCAGTTCAAACAATTGGACGGTAAAGAAACCCGCATCAACAAAGACCAGATTCGTACCGTTAAAGAGTTGTAAGCCTCGCATCAAAACAAAACCCGCCTGGTGCGGGTTTTGTTGTTTGTGGAGCAGACCGATGGCGATTACCAGTCCAGATGTATCCGGCTTTCAAAGTAGCGCTCCTGCCCCGTCAACGGGTCAGCGAAGCGCAAGCTATGGGCCAGCAGCTTCAGCGGGTTGGCATAGTCATCAAGCGCATCCTTGATCACGTCGGGGTAGAACGGGTCATTGCAGATACCCGCCCCCAGAGCCGCCATGTGTACCCGTAGCTGGTGCTTCTTGCCCGTAACCGGATACAGCGCATACCGCCACAAATCAGCGTTTTTCTCACACACTTCGACCCGGGTTTCGGTATTGCTGGCACCGGGGCCTTCTTGCATGCGGAAAAACGGCTCGCCCGCAACCAGACGGCTTTTGTGCACAAGCGGCAGATCAAGGTCAGGTAAGGCTCGTGCAATGGCTTCGTAGCGTTTTTCGATCTTGCGCGTAGGAAATAACGACTGATACGCGGCACGACTCTCTGGATTGGCCGAGAACAACACCAGGCCAGCCGTATGCCGGTCGATGCGATGCAGCGGGACCAGATGCGGGTTATCCAGCGTGCGAATCAAGCGCCTGAGCAAGGTTTGCTCAACGTACTCACCCGCAGGCGTCACCGGCAGAAAATGCGGTTTGTCCGCCACCACCAAATGTTCATCGGCATAGAGAATGGTTTCCTGCACCGGGATTGGCGCCTCATTGGGCACTTCGCGAAAATAGTGAATGCGCAGGCCTTCCTTGTACCGCAACTGCGCACTGATCGGCGCGCCGTCAGCGTCCAGCACCCGGCCACGAGCGATGCGATCAAGCCATTGCTCGCGGCTGATGGCGCGAAAGTGCTCGCACAAGCAATCGAGCACCGTAATCCAGGCACCGGGAGGCAGGTACAAAGTGCTGGCTTGGTGCTCGGCGGCGTTGAAAGGCTGGGTCGACATAGATAACTCGGACGATAAATGCAGCCGGTGATTATCGCGCAGAGCACCTGCCCAGGGCTATTGGAGAAAATTTACCACTTGGGCTGCATCGAACGGCCAGTCCAGCTCTTCGCCGGTATCGACCCGACGCAGCACCGGAATGCGTAAACCGTAGGCCTCGAACATCGCCTCACTTTCAGCAATATCGACCAGCTCGACCAACAGTCCATGCTCGACCAAAGGCATTAACTCTGCCTCGGCCAATTCACACAAGTGGCAGCCCAGGGTGCCGAACAATTGACATTCGGGAGGCATAATTAATGACCTTGATTAAATAAGCGTCCATTTTAAGAGCCTTGCCCAGAGACGTCGAGGTGCCTGGAAGCGCCCTTGCATTCCCGCGCGAATCCCTGCGAGCAAGAAGAATACAATCGCCCCCCTTGCTTGCGACTACGCTGGACCTGTGCCGGCAAAGCACCCCGCGCTATCTGTGGACTGACAACAAAGCATGATGCACATCAGCGCCCGCACTTGCAGTTTGCTGGATGCTCGCGACTTTTTTACTCGAACTGACAAGGAAGACTTTCGTGTTCGCCAATTTGTTAATCATCCTTGCCTCCTCCCTGGTAGTGATCGCGCTGTTTCGGCGCCTGCAATTACCCCCGGTACTGGGCTATTTATGTGTCGGCCTGCTAGTTGGCCCGACGGCGCTGGACTGGGTCAATGACAGCCCGGACCTGCCTGACCTGGCAGAGTTGGGGGTGGTGTTTTTGCTGTTCTCGCTGGGCCTGGAGTTCTCTCTGCCCAAAATGCTCAAGCTGCGTCACGTGGTGTTTGGTCTGGGCAGCCTGCAAGTACTGCTGAGCACGGTCGTCCTCGGTGGTTTGTTGTATGCGTTCGGGATGAGCGCCAGCACCGCATTTTTGCTGGGCGCAGGCCTCTCTCTGTCATCCACGGCCATCGTGAGCAAGGAACTGACCAGCCTGGGCGAAATTTTCAGTCGCCACGGGCAAAACGCCATAGGCGTATTGCTGTTTCAAGACGTGGTCGCGGTGCTGTTGCTGACGTTGGTACCGGTGTTTGCCGGCAGCAGCGATCAGGCCTGGTATTGGGCATTGCCGGTCACCTTGGGTAAGACCGTTATTTTGTTTGTTGGCCTGCTGTTTGCCAGCCGCTTCGTGCTGCCGCGACTGTTTCATGAAGTGGCCGCCTCCCGATCGGCCGAGCTGTTCGTGCTGCTGGCACTGGTGATCGTATTACTGACCGCCTGGCTAACCCACCTGCTCGGTTTGTCGCCAGCACTGGGCGCCTTCCTGGCAGGCATGCTGCTGGGCGAAAGCCACTACCGGCACCAGATAGAAGCCGACATCCGGCCATTTCGCGACATCTTGCTGGGGTTGTTTTTCGTCAGTATCGGCATGCTGATCGATCTGCAATTGTTCGTTCACGACGGCTTGCTGATTCTGGGCCTGACCCTGGCCTTGATGCTGATCAAGGGCGCAGTCGTCGCAACCCTGGTCAAGCTGCGCAGCAGCGATGGCGAAACGGCCTGGCGCAGTGGCCTGGCGCTGGCCCAGGGCGGTGAATTCTGCTTCGCCCTGATGGCACAAATGCAACTCAACTCGCTGATCCCGCCCGATATTGCTGCCTATCTGCTGGCGGCCACTTTCTGTTCGATGCTGTTAACCCCCCTGCTGCTGCGGGCGGCACCTAAAATTGCCGCAGCCCTGCACCGCAAACCTAATGAAGAAGCCGAGCTGGAAGAAATCGCCGCACAAAGTGCCGAGTTGCATGGCCATGTGGTGATGTGCGGTTACGGTCGTGTTGGCCAGTCCATCGGGCGTTTTCTGCGCAGCGAGAACAAACACTTCGTGGCTCTTGACTACGATCCGGACCGGATTCAGGAGGCGGCCAAAGGAGACAGCAGCGTGCACTACGGCGATGCCCGCCGGGGTGATTTGCTACGCGCAATCGGCCTGGACCGGGCTCGCCTGCTGGTGATCGCGGTGGATAACACGGACGTGGCCATGAGCGTGCTCGAGGAGGCCCGGCTCATTACCCTCGAAGTGCCCATTCTGGTCAGAACCCGCGACGACAGTAAGCTCGCTGAGCTCAAGGCTGCGGGGGCGACAGAAGTGGTACCTGAACTGCTGGAGTCGAGTCTGATGCTCGCCTCCCATGCCCTGATCATGCTTGGGCTGTCAGAAAAAGCCGTACAGCGCCGGGTGGATGAAGTGCGGCACAACCGTTATCACTTGCTTGAAGGCTGCTTCGAAAGCACAGACCCACGGGAAGCTTCGGGTTTCCCCCGCGAAGATGAATAAATTGAGGTAAGGTTTTAAATCGCTCAGTGGGAAATCTCTGACATTTACGTTGGGCAATCCCACAAGGTGTCAGAGAAAAGCAGTGAACCTTCACCGAATGCCTACACTCGAACCATCAACAAGCCACTAACGGAGTTACTCATGGCCCGCATAAAAGCAAAGAATGCTCAAGAAATCCTGTTGGCCGATTTCCAGGCCTTGGTCAACGACACAGAAAGATTGCTGGAGCACTCTGCGACTCTGGCCGGCGATGGCGCTGAGGAAGTGCGCGCCAAAATCCAGGACAGCCTGCTCAAGGCCCGCGAATCCCTGGCTGATACCAAGGAATCGTTACAGGAGCGTGGCCAGGCTGCCGTAGTGGCCACCGAAGATTATGTCCAGTCCAACCCCTGGCAGTCCGTTGGCATCGCGGCGGGCGTAGGCTTTTTGATTGGCCTGCTGGCCACCCGGCGCTGATATGACAACTGAAGAATCCGGCTCCTCCCGTTCCACACCGCGGCGCCTGGGTGCCGCGGTTCTGGGCCTGTTGCATAGCCATGTCGAGTTGCTGGGCATCGAACTGCAAGAGCAGAAAGCGCGCACGGTCAGCCTGTTGTTATTTGCCGGGCTGGCACTGGTGTTCGGTCTGTTGCTGCTGATCGGGCTGTCGGCGCTGGTCTTGATATTGCTCTGGGACAGTTATCGCCTGAGCGGCATTATCGGGCTCTGTGTGTTTTATGCGCTGGCGGCGGTGTTCTGCGGCGTGCGCCTTAAAGCGGCCGTGTTCGATGAGTCTTCTCCTTTCAACGCCACGCTGGAAGAGCTGGCCAAAGACCGCGAGCGATTGATGCCATGAGCCATCCTGAAATGCCACAAAACGCCTCACGGCGCGAGATGCGCAAACTGTTGATCCGTCTGCGCATGGAAATGCACCGCCAGGAGATTCGTCATGAATCGCAACAGCTGCTGCAACCGCTGCAAAAAGTACGCGGCATGGCCAGCAACTGGCAAGAAAACCTGGGGATAAAGCACGGGTCGCTGTGGGCCGTGGGGCTTGTCAGCGTGCTCGGCTTTCTGACGGGCAGAAGTGCAAAAAGCAAAGGCAGTGATGGAACATCACGCTGGATCGGCTTGACCACAGGCTTGTTGCCTCTGATCAAGATGGTCATCCAGGCTGCCTCGCGCAAGCCTTGAGGGGCGCGGTGTCCTCGCAGGAGCGAGCTTGTTTCGCTCCTGCAACTGTATGGCCCCGGACATGCGTAGAACCATCTGCGGCTTGCGCCATCCTGTCTGAAGCGAGAAGCTGAGGCATCAGTCACTGACGGAGCACTGCGCCTTGGATTGGCAAACCCTGCTTAACCGCGAACGCCTCGGAAAACCTCACCACAGCCCCGAAGAACTCGGACGCAGCCCTTTTCACAAGGACCATGACCGGATTATCTTCTCGGGCGCATTCCGCCGCCTGGGCCGCAAAACCCAGGTCCACCCGGTCAATAGTAACGACCATATCCATACCCGGCTTACCCACTCCCTGGAAGTCAGTTGCGTGGGGCGCTCGCTGGGCATGCGCGTCGGTGAAACGATCCGCAGCGCCCTCCCCGAATGGTGCGACCCGGCCGATCTGGGCATGGTGGTACAGTCCGCCTGCCTGGCCCATGACATAGGCAACCCGCCTTTTGGGCACTCGGGTGAAGATGCCATCCGCAACTGGTTCCGGCAGGCCGCAGACCGGGGCTGGCTCGATGACATGAGTGACGCCGAGCGCAATGACTTCCTGAATTTTGAAGGCAATGCCCAAGGTTTCAGGGTGCTGACCCAGCTTGAATACCACCAGTTCGATGGTGGTACCCGCCTGACCTACGCCACTCTGGGCACCTTTCTCAAATACCCGTGGACCGCACGCCATGCGGACGCCTTGGGCTACAAGAAGCACAAGTTCGGCTGCTACCAAAGTGAACTGCATCTGCTCGAAAATATCGCCCACAAGCTCGGTTTGCCACAAATGGAGGACCAGCGCTGGGCACGGCACCCACTGGTCTATCTGATGGAAGCAGCCGATGACATTTGCTATGCCTTGATCGACCTTGAAGATGGCCTTGAGATGGATCTTCTGCAGTATGACGAAGTGGAATCACTGCTATTGGGTCTGGTGGGCGATGACTTGCCAGAAACCTATCGCCTGCTCGGCCCCAAAGACTCTCAACGGCGCAAGCTGGCGATCCTGCGTGGCAAGGCCATTGAGCACCTGACCAACGCAGCCGCACTGGCCTTTGTCGAGCAGCAGGAGCAACTGTTGGCAGGCACCCTGCCAGGTGATCTGGTGGAGCATATGCACGGTCCGGCCAAGCGCTGCGTACTGGATGCCAAAGACATGGCGCGCAAAAAGATCTTCCAGGACAAACGTAAAACCCTGCACGAAATCGGCGCCTACACCACACTCGAGATTCTGTTGAATGCCTTTTGTGGCGCGGCACTGGAACAGCATGGCGGCCGGACACCCTCTTTTAAAAGTCGTCGTATCCTCGATTTGTTGGGCAACAACGCTCCCGACCCGCAATGGCCGTTACATCGTGCGTTTATGCGGATCATCGACTTTATCGCGGGGATGACCGATAGCTATGCCACTGAGATGGCAAGAGAAATGACCGGTCGTTCAAGCCACATCTGACCAATGCCTGCCCTTGTAAAAAGGGCAGGCAAGCCGAGTTTGAGAGCCGCACAGTGCTTAATAAAACCTGTTTCGCTATCCATGTTTAAACACCTGAATCCACCTGCTTAAACATGAGCACACAGAATCTTCTCTGCTGTAGGATTATTTACTAAATACGAAAGAAAACACACGCCACACAAAATCTCACTTCTGCAAATAGTTTTATTCCATGAGCAAACCGCCACAACAGTTCAAGTAAATCGTGAGCCAGTGCCTTATTTAATGTAGGACTATTCCCATACTACCCTTGTAGACCTCTAGCTTCGTGCCCCCGCCCATATAACTGGGATAAGGTGCGCGCACTCTGTGCCGTACTTTATGGAAACTTATATGAACACCGTATTTATTGTTGACGACCATCCGGTGATCCGACTGGCCATTCGCATGCTCTTAGAGCATGAAGGTTATAAAATAGTCGGTGAAACCGATAATGGTGTAGATGCCATACAGATGATCCGCGACTGCATCCCGGACTTGATCGTTCTCGATATCAGCATTCCAAAACTCGATGGCCTTGAAGTGCTGGCGCGCTTTAACGCTATGAACAAAATCTTCAAGACCCTGGTATTTACGGCCCAGCCACCGGCCATTTTCGCCATGCGCTGCTTGCAATCAGGAGCCGCCGGGTATGTTTGCAAACAAGAAGACCTGAGTGAGCTTGTCAGTGCCATCAATGCTGTCGTATCCGGCTACAACTACTTTCCCAGCCAGGCATCGATTTCTGAAAAATATGAAAACGACAACTTGTCCGACATCGAACTGTTCAAACTGGTCAACGACCGGGAACTCATGGTCCTTAAGCTCTTCGCACAAGGAAAAACAAACAAGGAAATAGCCAGCGCCATGTTCATCAGCAACAAGACCGTGAGCACTTACAAAAAACGGCTCATGCAAAAACTCAACGCCAGCTCACTGGTCACCCTTATCGAACTGGCCAAACGCAACGCTTTAGTATGAAAAGACCAACTACCTGGCGGTTAAACAAGTTTCCATCGTTAATTGCGCTCCTGTGCACCTTACTGTTCACTACCCTGGCCCGGGCTGAAAACCTTTTACTGCTCAGCCGTTCGAGCACCTCCCCCATGGAAGTTGCGCTGGATAAACAACAACGCGACTGGCTCCAGCAAAAACGTGAATTGCAGGTCGGTATTTCAACCCCTGACTATCTGCCGTTCGACATGACCGCCAGCGCTCAGGATTACGAAGGTTTGACCGCCGACTATCTCGGTATTCTGGCCAACGCCCTTGACCTGCCAATCAAGATCCAGCGTTTCCATTCCAGGAACGCTGCCATCAAGGCACTTGAAGAAGGCAGGATCGACTTGCTTGGGACCTCTAATGGCTTCGAAGCAGCCAACCCCAAACTGCTGCTGTCCATTCCATATGCAATCGACAAACCGGTCCTGGTAACCCGTGAGGGGGATACTCGTGCGCTCTCCCCTGACCTTGCCGGCATGCGCCTGAGCATGGTGTACCACTACTTGCCTCTGAATGAGATCAAGGCCCTTTACCCCCAGGCCATCATCCATTCATACCCGTCCACCCAAAACGCCCTTAACTCGGTCGCCTTCAATCAGGCAGACGTGTTTATCGGTGACACGGTGTCGACGAATTACATGATCAACAAGGGCTACCTGAAGAACATAAAAATGGTCAGCTTCGGCAAGCAGCAAGCCCATGGCTTCAGCTTTGCCGTACGCCGCGACAACCCGCAGTTGCTCGATATTATCAATGCGACCCTGCGCGCTGTGCCCGCCAGTGAGCGGGACAGCATTACCAGGCGCTGGAGTGCCGGAAGCGATGTTTTACTGAGCGGCCAAAATCTCCATCTGACTGAGCGCGAAGAGCACTGGCTGAGCCAGCACCCGGTTGTCAACGTGGTGGTCAATGAAACGCTGGCACCGCTGACTTTTTTTGACACTGACGGGCATTTCAGAGGCATCACTGCTGACTTGCTGGAGGTCATTGCCCTGCGTACCGGGCTGCGTTTCAAGGTACAGCGTGCGCGCAGCATCGGGACCATGATCCAGATGATCAACAACAACGAAACCGACATTATCTCAGCCATTAGTCCGTCTATTTACCGTGATAACACGCTGAGTTTCAGTCGACCTTATCTTGAGAACTCATTTGTTTTGCTCACAGCAAAAGGCTCGGATAAAAACGCCAGCCTTGATCAACTGGCTGGCAAAAGACTGGCGCTGACCCAAGGGCACTCCCTGATCGACTACTTGCGCACAGAGCATCCGCATATAGACCTGGTCGAAACCGACGACATTTATAAAGCTACGGAACTCCTGGCCGAGGGCAAAGTACAAGGCGCGGTCAATTCGCTGGTCATCGCCAACTATCTGCTTGCTTCAAAAATGTTCCGCAACCGGTTGCAGATCAGCGCCTCACTGGGAACCCGACCCTCAACGTTTTCCCTGGCCACTGCTCGCAATGCAACAGAATTGAACGCCATCCTCAACAAGGCTCTGCTCAGTATTTCACCTGAAGAACTGGGCATTATTAACAGTCGCTGGGGAGGACATGTTCCGGCGTCAGACAGTTACTGGCGCAATTACCGCCGCCTGATTTACCAGATCATCATCGGCAGCAGCGTTTTACTGCTGCTGTCATTAATCTGGAACGCCTGCATGCGGCGGCAAATCCGGCAACGAAAAATAGCCGAGCGCGAACTCAATGATCAGTTCGAGTTCCTGCAGGTTCTGGTCAATGGCACCCCGCATCCAATTTATGTACGAGATCGGGATGGCGTGCTGCAAACATGCAATGACAGCTACCTGGAGGCCTTATCAACCAAACGCGAAGTGGTCATCGGTAAAACCCTGATGCAAACCGCCGGCCTTATAAGCAACCAGTACGAAGCCCAGGATTATCAGGCGGACTGCCTGCGAGTCATGCGAGAGGGAGCACCGCATATCGTCGACCGCACACTGCATATTGGCGACAAAACGCTCACCCTCTATCACTGGATTCTTCCCTTCCGCAATTCCTTGGGCAAAGTACAAGGCATCATCGGGGGCTGGATCGATATCAGCGAACGCCTTCAGCTTCTGGATGAACTGCGTAGCGCCAAAGAGCAGGCCGATGATGCCAACCGGGCGAAAAGTACATTCCTGGCAACCATGAGCCATGAGATCCGCACGCCGATGAATGCCGTCATCGGCATGCTTGAGCTGACCTTGAAGCGCGCTGACCAGGGGCATCTTGATCGGCCCTCGATCGAGGTTGCCTACACCTCGGCCAAAGACCTGCTGGAGTTGATCGGCGACATTCTCGATATCGCCCGCATCGAGTCCGGGCGGATGAGCCTGACCCCGGAGCGGGTCAATCTGCGCGACCTGGCCAACTCGGTAATCCGGGTGTTTGATGGTCTGGCGAGGCAGAAATCCCTGAACCTCTCACTGACGTTCAAACCTGAAGGCAGGGCGCCGGATGTAATGATCGATCCGCTGCGTTTCAAGCAAATCATGACCAATCTGATCAGCAACGCCATCAAGTTCACCGAGCGCGGGCAGGTGACTCTCGAACTCCACTTGCTGGCAAGCGATACCCCGCACCAGATTGAACTGCAGTTGAGCGTAAAGGACACCGGTATCGGTATCAGCCAGCGCGACCAGCAGCGCCTGTTCCAGCCGTTCTCTCAAGTGGAAAACAACGGCAAACAGGCGCTCAACGGTACAGGCCTCGGTCTGGTGATCTGTCGCAGCCTCTGCGAAATGATGGGCGGTACGCTCAACCTCAGTAGCCAGCCCGATGCAGGCACTCAGATTCAAATATCGCTCAAGCTACCCGCCCTGGAGCCGTGTCTGGCTGGCGTTGTGCCGGAACCGCAAATCAGCCCTTCAACTTATCAGTTGAATGTACTGGTGGTGGACGACCACCCGGCCAATCGTCTGTTGATGTGCCAGCAGCTGGGATTTTTAGGCCATCGGTTTAGCAGTGAGAACAATGGGGCAAACGGATTAAAAGCCTGGATAAAAGGATCATTCGATCTGGTCATCGCTGACTGCAACATGCCCGTTATGAACGGATATGAATTGACCCGGGCAATTCGTCAGTATGAGCAGGCAGCCCAGCGTGCGCCTTGCACGATACTGGGGTTCACGGCCAATGCTCAGCCTGAGGAGCGTCTGCGCTGCAAGCAGGCCGGAATGGATGACTGCGTGTTCAAACCCATCAACCTGAGCGTGCTGAGTCAACGCCTGAGCGCGATTGTGCCCAAGTCCACACCAGCCGAAGAGCTCGACATTGATAGCTTTTACTCACTGTCAGGTCGAGACAACTCACGCGTCAGAAAGCTGCTTGAAGAGCTGCAACGCAGCAACCGGGAGGATCTCAAAACATTGCTTGAACTGCACATGGACGATGGCCTGCAATCTTTTGTCCAGATCGCACACCGGATCAAAGGTGCAGCGCGAATTGTGGGAGCCAGCGAACTGATCAAACACTGTGAGGCACTGGAGCAGGCAACCCGCTCGACGCTAGAGCCCTGCCGCAATGCCGTGCAATACGCCATGGAGTCTCTGGAACAGGCGTTGAGCAATGAACTGGCCAAGCGCAACAAGGATGCCTGAGGAGTGATCTTCAATGGTCCTGATAAAAATGCAATCCGGCCCGGATTCACTATGCTTTCAGGCATTCTCGCCCGCGGTGACCCAGCCATGTTTCCAACTGCCCCAGCCATAAAACGTCAGTACCCGCTGCACTTTCATATCAGTGCGGTATTTACACTTTTACTGGTGCTGATGGCTGTTGCTCTTGGAGTGTTCAATTATCTGCAAACTACCCGGATCATTCTCGACAGCAGCCAGAAACTCTTTAGCCGGATCGAACAGGATGTACAACTGGATCTGCTGAACACTTACCAACCCATTCGACAAACATTGAACCTGCTGGCACTCAACCCCAATGCCACTACGGCCGCGTCAGAAAATCAAATGGGACTGCTTCAACCGTTCGTGCAAGCGCTGAAGGATCATCCCGCGTTATCGGCACTGTTCATGGGTGATAATCAGGGTAATTTTTTCCAGGTACGCCCCCTGAACAATCAGGCCATCAAAATCCGGATGAAGGCTCCCGATCAGGCGTCTTATGCCGTTTGGTCCATTCAGAGATCTGCCAACTCCAACGAAATCGAGTCAAAAAAGCTTTTCTTTGATGACTCTCTAACCTTGCTGCAAGAGCGCGTTGTACCCAATGAAACCTATGATCCACGGGAACGCAGCTGGTTTATCCCGGCGCGTGGCAATATCGACCAGACCACCACCAGCCCTTACCTGTTTTTCTCCACACAAGAAACGGGTACTACGCTCTCCAGACGCAGCTCGGCTAAATCCGTCATAGGTGCCGACCTGACCCTTTCGCAACTGTCCAGCACTCTGGCTGAACACCTGGTCACTCCCAATACGCAAATTGTCTTATTCGATACCGATGGCCGAGCGGTGGCGTACCCACACCTTGGCAAACCAGGGGACGGCAAAAACTCAAGGGAGTTGCCCCTCGTTACAGAGCTGAGTCCGGCCCTGAAACTGTTGCTCGACCAAGGTAGTCACGTTGGTCAGAGTCTGAACGACGGCAAGCACAACTGGATCGTTTCGCGAACAGATGTCAATGACGGGGGCGCCAACGGTCTTCAATTGGCCTTGATGGTGCCTGAGGATGAGTTACTGGCTGATGCCTACGAGCTTCGCTGGGAAGGTGCCCTGATGGCACTTGCCATACTTTTGTTATGCCTGCCTGTGGGCTGGCTGACTTCCCGAATACTGGTCAAGCCCTTGAAGGCCTTGGTGGAAGAGGCCGATGCCATTCGCCGCTTCGACTTCAACTACCCGGTCAATCAGCAATCGCCGGTGCTTGAAATTGACCAGCTGGCTATTTCCATGAGGCGAATGAAACAAACCCTCGCGAGTTTTTTCGAAATCACCGCAAGCCTCTCGGCCCACACCCGGTTTGAACCGCTATTACAGTCGGTTCTGGCTGAAACCACCAAAATTGGCCAGGCACAGGCGGGGCTGATCTACCTGACAGAGAGCGAAGGCACGCACCTGGAATTGAAAGGGGTGATTATCAATGAACAGCCTCAGGAGCTGCCCACCCATAGCCCTGTTAACCCGCAAAGCACTGAGTGGCTGCACACGTTGATAGAAGGAGGACATGACAGTGTCGTGCGTACTCTCGACTTCGATCAGGCTGGCGATTTGCAGTTCGTGATGAACGTGCTGGAAAGCACCAGCATCCACCTCATTGGCATCCGCCTGCATAACCGGCACGACGAGACAGTGGGTGTCCTGGCGCTGGTGTTAAATAACAGCGGCAAGAGTACTGATAACGATAATTTGCGATCCGACCGCATTGCGTTTATCCAGGCCGTTTCGGGCGCTGCCGCAGTCTCAATAGAAAGCCAGCGCCTGCAAGAGCGCCAAAAGCAATTGCTCAAGGCCTTTATTGAGCTGCTGGCCGGAGCTATCGACGCTAAAAGCCCTTACACCGGCAACCATTGCCAACGGGTTCCGGCACTCACCTTCATGCTGGCCGAAGCGGCTGCCGCGAGCCAGCAACCGCAATTCAGGCAGTACAACCCCACTGATGATGAATGGGAAGCGCTGCACATTGCCGCCTGGTTACATGACTGCGGAAAAATCACCACCCCCGAATATGTGGTCGATAAAGCCACTAAACTCGAAACCCTGTATGACCGCATTCACGAAATCCGCACCCGCTTTGAAGTCCTGAAACGCGATACCTGGGTTAACTACTGGCAAGCTCGGGCTTTGGGCGGCGATGAGCAACGACTGGCTGAATTGCGCGATACCTGCTTGCAGGAGCTCGATGATGACTTTGCATTTGTCGCCCACTGCAATGTGGGCGGCGAGAGCATGGCCCAGGAAGATTTGCAGCGTTTGACCCGCATTGCACAACGAACCTGGCTCCGTACCCTGGACGATCGGCTGGGCGTGTCCTGGGAAGAAAATAAACGCCAGGCATTGCGCGAAGAACACCCTCTTCCGGTCACGGAGTTGTTGCTCTCGGACAAGCCCGAACATTTATTCGTGCGCGATGAATCCGAAGTCATCACAACTGAAAATCACTGGGGTTTCAAACTTGATATACCGCGCTCCAAGTTCAATCGGGGCGAGTTATACAATCTGAGTATCACCCGCGGCACACTGACTGCCGAGGAACGCTACATCATCAACAATCACATCGTGCAAACCATCCTGATGCTCGACCGCCTGCCTTTCCCGAGCTATTTGGGCGACATCGCCGAATTGGCGGGTGGTCATCATGAAAAAATGGATGGCAGCGGTTATCCAAAACGCCTGAAGCGCGAGGACATGAGCCTGGCGGCCCGAATGATGGCAATTGCCGATATCTTCGAGGCATTGACCGCCTCGGACCGTCCGTACAAACGGGGCAAAACCTTGAGAGAGGCGTTGAACATCATGGCGGGCATGTGCCGCGATGCCCATATTGACCCTCAACTGTTCGAGCTGTTTATGCGCGAACAGGTCTTCATGCATTACGCCCGGCAATTCCTTGAGCCTCAACAGATCGACCAGGTGGATGTCGATGCCTTGCTGCTCAAGGCCGGGCTGACAGGCTAACGATCAGCAATCACTCAAACGCAAGAAGATCGCTGCCAGAGCTTCAACGCCTTGCCGGTCCTGCTCGGAAAACCTGCCGATGCTCGGGCTGTCCAGGTCCAGCACGCCGATCAGGCGACCGTCCTTGATCAAAGGCACCACCAGTTCGCTGTTGGAAGCACTGTCACAGGCAATATGCCCTGCGAATGCGTGTACATCCTCAACCCGCTGGGTTTGTCGGCTGGCGGCAGCAGCCCCGCAAACGCCACGCCCGAATGGAATACGGACGCACGCGATCTGGCCCTGAAATGGCCCCAACACCAACTCTTCGTTGCGGTTCAGGTAAAAACCGGCCCAATTCAAATCGTCCAGCTGGTGGTACAAAAAGGCCGAAAACTGTGCGGCGTTGGCAATAAAATCACGCTCATCCGCCAGTAAGGATTCCAGCTGCGCCTGTAGCAAGCCGTAGCCCTCCAGGCCTGCGCCAGTAGCATTCAAATCAATCATTGTTCTGCTCCAGTAACTTCAATCCAACCCAGTAGCGTGCAAACTGATAAGCGCAGCGACCATTACGGTTGCCACGTCCGGTCGCCCAGCGCACGGCCAGAATGTCCAGCGCTTCGTCACGCTGGCACTTCAAACCGGCTTTACCTGCCAGTACCTCGATCCAGTGTTCGACCACATTCAAGAAGTGCTCCTGGGTAAAGGGGTAGAACGACAACCAGAGGCCGAAACGATCCGACAATGCAATTTTGTCCTCCACCGCCTCGCTGGGGTGAAGCTCGCCATCGACGTTCTTCCAGTTCTCGTTGTCGCTTTCTTTTTCGGACACCAGGTGCCGGCGGTTCGAGGTCGCGTAAAGCAGGACGTTATCCGGAGCTTGTTCCAGCGAGCCGTCGAGCACACTTTTAAGTACCCGGAAGTCGCCTTCACCGGCGTCGAACGACAGATCATCGCAAAACAATATAAAACGCTGTTTCAACCCCTGGATCTGCTCGACCACACGCGGCAAATCGGCCAGGTGATCGCGTTCGATTTCAATCAGGCGCAACCCGGCCGGCGCGTACTCGGCAAGCAAGGCACGGATGATCGAAGACTTGCCCGTTCCGCGCGACCCCCAGAGCAAAGCATGGTTGGCCGGCAAACCGTTGAGAAATTGTTTAGTATTGCGGCCCAACTGATCGCGCTGGGTATCCACCCCGATCAGATCCGTAAGACGCATATCAAGGCTGACTTGCAACGGCATCAGATAACCCGAGCGACCTTCGCGCTGCCAGCGCGCGGCCAGGCAATCGTCCCAGTCAATCGGCTCGCGCTGCGCAGGCAGCAAGGGTTCGAGACGCGCCAGGACCGCTTCGGCCCGCTCCAGAAAGGCATACAGTTTAGAATCCACAACATCTCCTCTGACTGATACACAGTGATAGCGCATTGATATGGAGAGCGCCTTGCGCCCGACCATGAGGTGATTGATACAACCTGCCCGTAAATACTGCAGCTATGCCTGCCTGTTAAGCGGCTAATCGACTACTCTAGCCCGCCGAAGGGAAATGGAATCAGGTGCTGCACCCATGGACATAAAACTCACCCACCGCCTGTCTTTCAAACAGGCCAGGCTGACAGTGCTGGTCGGCTTTGTCCTGGGGACAATACTCAGTCTGCTGCAAATCGGTATGGATTATGCCAGCGAAAACGCAGCCATCAATCGTGAAATCGAATCCCTTTTAGATATCAGCCATAACCCGGCTTCACGCATTGCCTACAACCTGGACTCAGAACTCGCACAAGAGCTGGTTATGGGTCTGCTGCGCGCTCCTGCCATTACCGGCGTTCAAATCAGCGACAACGATAAAAACCTCCTGGCATCAGGCCAGGACCAGCCTGATACCGGCCGTTACCGGGCATTGAGTGATTTCCTGTTCGGCTCCATGCGCACCTTCGACGATCGGCTGTACTTCAGCCACTTGCCCGAACAAAGCGTGGGCGTATTGCACCTGGAGGTGGATACCTACCCGTTTGGCAGTCGCTTCCTGCACCGTGCCGAGCTCACACTGCTCAGTGGTTTTGCCAGAAGCCTGCTGCTGACCTTCATTCTTCTAGCGCTGTTTTACGTCATGCTGACCAAGCCGTTGGTACGGGTGATTGGCGAGCTCAGCAGGAGCAAGCCCGGTACCCCCAACCCATCGCGCATCGAGTGTCCGTGCGGGCATGAAGACGACGAAATCGGTGTATTGGTCAACGCAGCCAATCAGCAGTTTGACGCCGTAGCCCGTGAAATCGAACAGCGGCGCAACGCAGAAAACCGCCTGACCGAGTATTCGTCGCAGCTCGAAGACATGGTCAAGGCGCGCACCCAGGAACTGGAAGCCATCAATTCACGCCTCAGCCAATCCAACCAGGAGTTGGAAGCTGCCCGCAGTACAGCGCTGAAAATGGCCCAGGCGCGGTCGGCGTTTCTGGCCAACATGAGCCACGAAATACGCACGCCCCTAAACGGCCTGCTGGGCATGCTGGAGCTGTGTCTGGACAGCCCGCTCAACGCCGAGCAACTCCAGCAACTGTCCATCGCCCACGACTCGGGCAAGGTCCTGGTCGAACTGCTGAACGACATTCTTGACCTGTCAAAATTCGACGCCGGTAAATTGGAGCTTGAGCATATTGCCTTTGATCTCGGCACGCTGATTGAAGACACCGCCAACCTGTTATCGCAGAACGCAGCGCCCAGTGTAGAACTGACCTGCCTGATTGATCCGCTCTTCCCGACACTGGTTCTGGGGGACCCTACGCGAGTGCGCCAGATCGTCAGCAACCTTATGTCTAACGCGCTCAAGTTCACCCGGTTCGGACGCGTTGATGTTCGTCTCAGCGCGCACAACGACCAGGTAAGAATCGAGGTATGTGACACAGGCATCGGCATTGCCCAGGAAGCTCAGGCACGCATATTCAAGCCCTTCACCCAGGCCGGGGCCGGGATTACCCGGCAGTTTGGCGGCACAGGCCTGGGCCTGGCGCTGACCCGCAGCCTTTGCGAAGCCATGAACGGTCGCCTGACGATCAGTTCAGAAATAGGTTTCGGCAGCCAG
Source organism: Pseudomonas sp. TWR2-1-1 (assembly GCF_049897045.1). Lineage (NCBI taxonomy): Bacteria > Pseudomonadati > Pseudomonadota > Gammaproteobacteria > Pseudomonadales > Pseudomonadaceae > Pseudomonas > Pseudomonas sp. TWR2-1-1. The sequence continues at coordinate 952,384 of NZ_JAFCVM010000001.1, read as the reverse complement.
TTTTGCGCCGAGTTGCCTTTGCCTTGCCACACGCCTGCTATCAAGCCAAAACCGTTGTCGGGCCGGATCATTGCCGTGAGCCCATCAGGTAGCGGCCTGGCTGAGTTGCTGAGCAGCTTTTTGCCTTTTTGGGGGCTGGAGTACCGGCGTTATTCCCTCGATGAATCACTGGCGGGTGTCAAACCGGATTTACTGATTACAGATTGCCCCGAATGCCTGTTTGGCCTGCGACCCACCATCAGTACCCCGATCTTGTTGGTCACCGCCTATGGCAATTTCATGCCGGGCGATCAGGTCAATGCACTGGCCCCCCTGCAACAAAAAGCCCGGCCTCTATCGCGCCACGCGCTGTATCAAACCTTGCAGCAGCTGCTGCAAAAAGAAGACGACTCTCATCCAAACAATCATTCCAGACGCTCGTTCGTCCCGCATCGCGCGCAGGTCTTGCTGGTTGAAGACAACCCGGTGAACCAGCTGGTTGCCAAGGGGATGCTCGGCAAACTTGGCTGTGACGTAGTGATTGCGGCCCATGGCGGCGAAGCCCTGAGCCAGCTGGAGCGCAGCAACTTTGATCTGGTGTTGATGGACTGCAACATGCCCGTCATGGATGGCTACGAAGCCACCCGGCAGATTCGCCAGAGTGGCCGCTGGCCGCAGTTGCCAATCGTTGCCTTGACCGCCAATGCCATGCCCGAAGAGCGCGAGCGCTGCCGCACGGCGGGGATGAACGACTACCTGGCCAAGCCCTTCCGCCGCGAAGAGCTCGAAGCCCTGCTCGACCTCTGGGTACCGTTGAACGCCTGAGCAGTGCAGGAGATTCAGGCTGTGGCAGTTTTTTGTAGCAGCGCTTCAATATCGGCCTTCAGCGCTTCGGGCTTGGTGGTCGGGGCGTAGCGTTTGACGTGCCCGTCCTGGCCAATCAAGAACTTGGTGAAATTCCACTTGATCCTTTCGGTCCCCAGTACCCCCGGCGCACGCTTTTTAAGCGCTACGAACAGTGGATGAGCCTGGCTGCCATTGACGTCGATCTTCTTGAACAGTGGAAAGCTCACACCGAAGTTCAGCTCGCAAAATTCGGAAATGGCTGCGTCATCACCGGGTTCCTGTTTGCCGAACTGATTGCAGGGAAAACCAAGAATCACCAGCCCCTGATCCTTGTATTGCTGCCACAACGCTTCAAGTCCCTTGTACTGGGGAGTGAATCCGCACTTGCTGGCGGTATTGACCACCAGCACCGCTTTACCCGGGTAGTCCGCCAGCGTCTTTTGCTCACCCCTGAGGGTGGTGCAGGGAATGTTGAGCACGTTGTCAGTCATGACGGAGCCTCTCCAGGTAGATTCAGGTGCGCGGAACCAGATCCAGGCATACCGAGTTGATGCAATAACGCAGCCCGGTCGGTGGCGGGCCATCAGGGAATACATGCCCGAGGTGGGCCTCACACTTGGCGCAAACCACTTCGGTGCGAACCATGCCGTGACTCACATCACGAATCTCGATCATGGCGCTGTCGCCAATCGGTTGATAAAAACTCGGCCAGCCGCAACCCGAATCAAACTTGGCGCTGGAATCAAACAGCGGTTCATTGCAGCAAACGCAGTGATAGACGCCATCGGTTTTGGTGGCGTTGTATTTACCCGAAAATGGCCGCTCCGTACCTTTGAGCCGGCACACGTTGTACTGCTCGGGGTCGAGCATGGCCTTCCACTCGTCGAGCGTTTTGTTCAACTTTTCCATGGTTCTGCCTCTGTAGCTGAAAAACCCTGCCCGGTGGCTTTTACAGGGGTCGGGGGGCACGTATGATTGCGCCTCGTTATTCGCCAGTCTGGCACCCGCTCTATCTGCATTCAAACGGATTCTTGAAGCAATGCGGTGTTTGCAAGGCAGGATTACCCAGTGCCGGGATTTCACGCGGCCTGGATCGTTCATTTTCGGGATCACATCGCCATGCAGGTCAGCAAATCAAACAAGCTCGCCAACGTCTGTTATGACATTCGCGGCCCAGTGCTCAAGCACGCCAAACGACTGGAGGAGGAAGGTCATCGCATCCTCAAGCTGAATATCGGCAACCCGGCGCCCTTTGGTTTTGAAGCGCCGGACGAAATCCTTCAGGACGTGATCCGCAATCTGCCCACTGCACAAGGCTACAGCGACTCCAAGGGTCTGTTCAGCGCGCGCAAGGCGGTCATGCAGTACTACCAGCAGAAACAGGTAGAAGGTGTCGGCATTGAAGACATCTATCTGGGCAACGGCGTCTCCGAACTGATCGTGATGTCACTGCAGGCACTGCTCAACAACGGTGACGAAGTTCTGGTGCCGGCACCGGACTACCCGCTGTGGACTGCGGCCGTGACCCTGGCCGGCGGTCATCCTGTGCACTACCTGTGTGATGAGCAAGCCAACTGGTGGCCTGACCTGGCTGATATCAAAGCCAAAATCACTCCCAACACCAAAGCCATGGTCATCATCAACCCGAACAACCCGACGGGTGCGGTGTATTCCAAGGAAGTGCTGCTGGGCATGCTGGAACTGGCGCGCCAGCACAATCTGGTGGTGTTCTCGGACGAGATTTACGACAAGATCCTGTACGACGACGCCGTGCACATTTGCACTGCCTCCCTGGCACCGGACCTGTTGTGCCTGACCTTCAACGGCTTGTCCAAGTCGTACCGGGTGGCGGGCTTCCGCTCAGGCTGGATCGCCATCTCCGGCCCCAAGCACAACGCACAAAGCTACATCGAAGGCATCGACATGCTGGCGAACATGCGCCTGTGCGCCAACGTGCCCAGCCAACATGCGATCCAGACGGCACTTGGCGGCTATCAGAGCATCAATGATCTGGTATTGCCCAACGGTCGCCTGCTCGAGCAGCGCAACCGCACCTGGGAACTGCTCAATGACATCCCCGGCGTCAGCTGCGTGAAGCCGATGGGCGCCCTGTATGCGTTCCCCCGCATAGACCCAAAAGTGTGCCCGATCCTGAACGACGAGAAATTCGTCCTGGACTTGCTGCTCTCGGAAAAGCTGCTGGTGGTTCAGGGTACCGCCTTCAACTGGCCATGGCCTGACCACTTCCGCGTCGTGACCTTGCCGCGAGTCGATGAACTGGACATGGCTATTGGTCGAATCGGTAATTTCCTGAAGTCCTACCGTCAGTAATGTCCTCACATGCTGTGCGAGCTTTGAAATGTCGCACAGCATGTGTCGAGTTAAATTTTATTCACCTGCGCCTCTCCACTGCCCTCGCACACCGCCCTGTCCACGCCCTGAAAAAACTTGCACCTAGTGTTTGCTGGGGCCCGATTGAATTTATACGCATAAAAAAACTCAATCGGGATTAGGAAATGACTGGCTTGTTACTAGAATCAATCTGCAGGACACAGTTTGAAATAGTCGCCCGGTTGAATAGCCTGTGGCAGCACCTTATATACCCGCATGCGGCAATACCTTTAAGACGAGGAGATTCTTACAACCATGATGCGCATTCTGCTGTTTTTGGCCACTAACCTGGCGGTCGTGCTGATTGCCAGCATTACCTTGAGCCTGTTCGGCTTTAACGGGTTCATGGCGGCCAACGGGGTTGATCTGAACCTCAGTCAGCTGTTGATATTCTGTGCGGTCTTTGGTTTTGCAGGGTCTTTGTTCTCGCTCTTCATCTCCAAATGGATGGCGAAGATGAGCACCAGCACCCAGGTGATCACCCAGCCCCGTACCCGCCATGAACAATGGTTGATGCAAACCGTTGAGCAACTGTCCCGCGAAGCAGGGATCAAGATGCCTGAAGTGGGTATTTTCCCGGCATACGAGGCTAACGCCTTCGCCACTGGCTGGAATAAAAACGATGCGTTGGTCGCTGTCAGCCAGGGTTTGCTGGAGCGCTTCTCGCCCGATGAAGTAAAAGCTGTATTGGCCCACGAGATCGGTCACGTTGCCAATGGCGACATGGTGACTCTGGCACTGGTGCAAGGCGTGGTGAACACCTTCGTCATGTTCTTCGCCCGCATCATCGGCAACTTTGTCGACAAAGTTATATTCAAGAACGATGAAGGCCGCGGTATTGCTTACTACGTCGCGACCATCTTCGCCGAACTGGTACTGGGCTTCCTCGCCAGCGCCATCGTGATGTGGTTCTCGCGCAAGCGTGAATTCCGGGCTGACGAAGCCGGCGCACAACTTGCCGGCACAACGGCCATGATCAGCGCCCTGCAGCGCCTGCGTTCCGAACAAGGCCTGCCAGTTCACATGCCTGACACCCTGGCGGCTTTCGGCATCAACGGCGGGCTCAAGCAAGGTCTGGCGCGGATGTTCATGAGCCATCCGCCTCTGGAAGAACGTATCGATGCACTGCGTCGCCGCGGCTGATAGCACGGCAACGTAAAAAGGGCGACTCCGGTCGCCCTTTTTCATGCCTGCAATTCAGGCGGTCTTGCACAGCCGGTACACCCTCTCCACCAGACGCGACGCCCCGCCTTTAAGGAACTTCCAGTTCTGACCCAGAACGTCCGGCTGCTCAACGATCTGCAGTGACCAGGCAGGCGCCAGCAATTGCTGTACCTCATCATCAGGCACCGAGAACGGAGGGCCTTTCATCTCGTGCTGATCGTAATCCAGGGTGATCAACAACCCCCTGCAGTCCCGGGGCAGGATTTGCGTCAGGTGCAAGGCATAGGCCTTACGCATTTGCGGCGGCAAAGCAATGATCGCCGCACGGTCATAAAGGCCTGCGCACCCGGCAACGTCTGCCGCACTCAAGGCAAAGAAGTCGCCGCACATGATCGTCACCGGGCCCGCCTCATACACCTTGAAGCCGCCTTGCTCACGAACCTGCGGCGTGACCCTCTGTTCGCTAAAGAACTGCTCCACCGCCGTTTGCGACAGCTCTACACCCAAGACCTCAAAGCCACTGGCCGCCAGCCAGCTCAGATCCAGGCTTTTACCGCACAAAGGCACCAGAGCCCGAGCGCCACGAGGCAATTCAAGTTGGGGCCATAGCCGTTCAAGGCAGGGATTGACTTGCTCCTGGTGGAAACCGATCTGATTACGCTGCCACCGGTCGTGCCAAAATTCAGGCTGCATGATTCACCTTTAAATTCGATCAATAAGCACTAAAACTTATATTGGATTTAGATCAATACCGGGTTGAAGATGGCACATCTTAACCCTGAGGCCCCATCCCATGCTGCCCAGCCTGTATATCTCACATGGTTCTCCCATGCTCGCACTTGAGCCCGGCGCCAGTGGCCCGGCACTCAAACGCCTGGCAGCCGAGCTACCCCGGCCAAAAGCCATCGTGCTGGTTTCTGCGCACTGGGAAAGCACCGACCTGCGGGTCGCAGGCAACCCCGAACCCGAGACCTGGCATGACTTTGGCGGCTTCCCGCCCGCTCTGTTTGCCGTGCAATACCCAGCCCCGGGTGATCCTGCCCTGGCCGCGCGCATTGTGGAACTGCTGGCCGAGCATGGCTTGGCGGCCCGTCTGGACGCACAACGGCCCTTTGACCACGGCACCTGGGTGCCCCTCTCGTTGATGTATCCGGCAGCCGACATTCCCGTAGTCCAGGTTTCATTGCCCAGTCAGCTCGGGCCTGCAGGCCTGACTGAAATCGGGCGCGCGCTGACAACCTTGCGTAGCGAAGGGGTCCTGATCATTGGGTCCGGCAGCATCACTCACAACCTGCGCGAGCTGGACTGGCACGCGGGCCCGGAAAGCATAGAGCCCTGGGCCAAAGCCTTTCGCGACTGGATGATCGAAAAACTTGCCGCTGACGACCAACCGGCGCTGCACCAATACCGGCAACTGGCGCCTTTTGCAGTTAAAAATCACCCCAGCGACGAACATCTCTTGCCGCTGTACTTCGCCCGCGGCGCAGGTGGCTCTTTCAGCATTGCCCACCAGGGCTGGACGCTGGGCGCGTTGGGGATGGATATCTACCGGTTCGGGTGACACCACGCACACCTTGCAATAACCGCCTTGCTTGCGGGGGAATCGCGAGCCAGCCCGCTCCCACCGTTTTATGGCGTTCGCCCCTCAAATTGCAGGCAAAAAAAATCCCCGAACCAGTCGGGGATTTTTTTAGCGATCAATCACAGCCAGGCAGTGATTAATCTTCGCGGTAGCGACGCAGCTTGAGCTGCTTGCCGGCAACGCGGGTGTCTTTGAGTTTGGCCAGCAAACTTTCCAGACCGACTTCCGGCAGCTCTACCAGGCTGAAGCTGTCACGCACCTGGATGCGACCGATTGCTTCACGTGCCAGGCCACCCTCGTTGAGGATAGCGCCCAGCAGGTTCTTGGCAGCGATACCATCACGCGCACCCAGCGCGGTACGGCAACGTGCACGGCCTTCGGCCAATGGAACCGGAGCACGACGCTCACGATCACCACGGTCCGGACGGTCGCCAGTACGCTCGGACGAACGCTCACGCGGTGCGCTGTTCGGCACCAGTGGACGGTCGCGTTCGATCGCAGCCAACGTCAGAGCCTGACCGTTGGTAGCTTTGCGCAACAGAGCAGCGGCCAGAGCACGCGGGCTGCAACCGATATCGGCAATCAGGCGATCCAGCAGATCACCGTGAGTCGATTCAGCGTCAGCAACCAGTGGCGTCAGGCTGTTGGTCAACTTCTTGATGCGGGCATCGAGAACAGCTTGGGCATCCGGCAGGCGGACTTCAGCAACCTTTTGACCGGTTACACGCTCGATCACTTGCAGCATGCGGCGCTCACGAGGAGTTACCAGCAACAGCGCGCGACCTTCGCGACCTGCACGGCCAGTACGGCCGATACGGTGAACGTAGGACTCTGGATCGTAAGGCATGTCAACGTTGAACACGTGAGTGATACGTGGAACATCAAGACCACGAGCCGCTACGTCGGTCGCTACAACGATGTCCAGACGGCCATCCTTGAGGGATTCGATAACGCGCTCACGTTGGTTCTGGGCAATGTCACCGTTCAGCGCAGCAGCTTTATAGCCTTTGGCTTCCAGGACACTTGCCAGATCCAGGGTCGCTTGCTTGGTACGTACGAACATGATCAGGGCGTCGAAATCTTCGACTTCCAGCAGGCTCAATACAGCCGAGGTCTTCTGGTCAGCGTGAACCAACAGGTGAGCCTGTTCGATCGCGGTAACGGTCTGAGTCTTGGTCTGGATTTTTACGTGTTGCGGATCGCGCAGATGGCGTTCGGCAATGGCACGGATCGACTGCGGCAGGGTAGCCGAGAACAATACGGTCTGACGGGTAGCAGGCAAAGCCTTGAAGATCGCTTCAAGGTCATCCATGAAGCCCAGCTTGAGCATTTCGTCAGCTTCGTCGAGAACCAGGTGGTTCACGGTTGCCAATACTTTTTCGTCACGACGCAAGTGGTCGCACAGACGGCCCGGAGTGGCGACAACAATCTGTGCGCCATTACGGATTGCTTTCAGTTGTGGACCCATAGGGGCGCCGCCGTAAACGGCCACAACGGTAACGCCAGGCATTTGCTTGGCATAAGTTTCGAAAGCGGTTGCTACTTGCAGCGCCAACTCACGGGTTGGCGCCAGGATCAGGGCTTGCGGCTCGCGCTTAGCAGGATCGATGCGATGCAGGATTGGCAGAGCGAACGCGGCGGTTTTACCCGTACCGGTTTGCGCCTGACCAATCATGTCGTGACCGGCCATAATGATCGGGATCGATTGCTGCTGAATAGCCGAAGGTTCTTCGTAGCCAGTCGCAATGACAGCTGCAAGAATGTTCGGATTAAGATTAAAAGCGGCGAAGCCGCCGGTTTCCTGGGTCATGGGTCTGCCTCTAAGTGCATCCGCAAAGACCCATGCTCCAAAGCTGCGCATGCCGTGTAAGACTCAAGAGTCGCCCTGGCTGCTTTGTCGGCGGGGATTTGCGAAAACGTTAAATGAATGGAGCGTTCAGGGTTGTCCGCGAAACGGACGAGCAGCCGAAGCGTGCTTCGGGAAATGCGACACCTAAACGTGGCCCGGCTAAAGGCCGGCGCGCACTATACCGGATTTATCAAAAAAAAGAAGCGTTTTTTTAAGACAAACTCGTCTGTATGCCTCTGCATACCGGGCTTCGGCGATATTTTCGCCCTTGTGAAATCGTTTCGCGCCTGCCCCTTCTGGGGCAAACGCTAAAACGTTTCATCGCCGGGCCTCAGGTCGCCGGGCGAATCGCCTTGATCAGCGAGTCCAGCGAGTAGCCCAGACGCGGGGCCAGGGCCTGGGCCCGGGCAGTGAGCGCATCGATATCCAGGGTCTGATCCAGATCGGACGGCACCAGCAGGATGACGTTGCCCTCCTTCACCGGCAGCTCCCAGTAATGGCGGTGATACAAACCACGCAGCAAGGCGGCACCCAGAGGCTTGCCGTCATCGGTCGCCCACTGATTGATCACCAGCCAGCCATTGGCGGACAGCTTTTTCTGACAGTCTTCGAGAAACTTCCAGGCCAGGTGCCCGGCTGCCGGCCCCAGGTCATTGTAGAGGTCGACGAAAATCAGGTCCGCAGGCTCCGCGCTATCCAGCAGTTCAAGGGCATCACCGATCCGGATATACAACCGGGGGTCATCGTCCAGCCCCAGGTATTCGATGGCAAGGCGCGGCACATCCGGGCGCAGTTCAATGGCTTCAACATCTTCAAGCGGCAAAAATTTGAGACAGGCTTGAGTCAGGGTTCCGGCGCCAAGCCCTAAAAACAATGCGCTTTCGGGCGCCTCATGACACAGCGCGCCAATCAGCATGGCGCGGGTGTAGTCGTACTCCAGCCAGCAGGGATCAGCGGTGAACACGCAGCTTTGCTCGATCGCATCGCCAAATTCGAGGAAGCGGTAATCAGCCACCTCCAGCACCCGAATCATGCCGAAGTCATCATGAACTTCAGCGAGCAGACGCTCAACGCGCTCCTCAGACATTTCCTCTCCTTGCCGCGCCCCGGCATACCCCGGGCAACGCTCTAAAAAACAACCACTCGGCGCCGAGCAGAAAGCGCCGATTGTCGGCCATTGCGACGCAACAGGTCACGCACTAATTGCTGCTAACATGCGCCATCCCCTTCCAATACTAGAGTCTGCAATGAGCCAACCCTGGAGCCCTGACAGCTGGCGCGCCCTGCCGATCCAGCAACAACCCCATTACCCTGACGCTGCTCACCTGCTACGCGTAGAGCAAAGTCTGGCGAGTTATCCGCCACTGGTGTTTGCCGGTGAAGCCCGCGAGCTGCGGCGCCAGTTTGCCGAGGTCACTGAGGGTCGGGCGTTTCTGTTACAGGGTGGCGATTGCGCTGAAAGCTTTGCCGAGTTTTCGGCTGCCAAGATTCGCGACACCTTCAAAGTGCTGCTGCAAATGGCCATCGTCATGACCTTTGCTGCCGGCTGCCCGGTGGTCAAGGTCGGGCGAATGGCCGGGCAATTCGCCAAGCCGCGCTCAGCCAATGATGAAACCATCAATGGCGTGACCCTGCCGGCCTATCGCGGTGACATCGTCAATGGCATCGGTTTTGATGAAAAAAGCCGCGTACCCGACCCGGAGCGCCTGCTGCAGTCCTACCACCAGTCCACGGCCACCCTGAACCTGCTGCGCGCCTTTGCCCAGGGCGGCTTTGCCGACCTGCACCAGGTCCACAAATGGAACCTGGACTTCATCGCCAACTCGGCGCTGGCAGAAAAATACAGCCAGCTGGCCAACCGCATCGATGAAACCCTGGCCTTTATGCGTGCCTGTGGCATGGACAGCTCGCCGCAACTGCGCGAAACCAGCTTCTTTACTGCCCACGAAGCACTGTTGCTGAACTACGAAGAAGCTTTCGTGCGGCGCGACAGCCTGACCAACGACTACTACGATTGCTCGGCGCATATGCTGTGGATCGGTGACCGCACGCGTCAGCTCGATGGTGCCCACGTCGAGTTCCTGCGCGGGGTCAACAACCCGATCGGGGTCAAGGTCGGTCCAAGCATGAACACCGACGATCTGGTGCGCCTGATCGACATCCTCAACCCTGACAACGACCCGGGCCGTCTCAACCTGATCGTGCGCATGGGCGCCAACAAGGTAGGCGACCATTTGCCACAACTGATCCGTGCGGTTGAAGGCGAAGGTAAGAAAGTGCTGTGGAGCTGCGACCCGATGCACGCCAACACCATCAAGGCCAGCAGCGGCTACAAGACCCGCGACTTTGCGCAGATTCTTGGCGAAGTGAAGCAGTTCTTCCAGGTCCACGAAGCCGAGGGCAGCTATGCCGGCGGGATTCATATCGAGATGACCGGGCAAAATGTCACCGAGTGCATCGGCGGCGCCAAGCCCATCACCGAAGATGGCTTGTCGGACCGCTACCACACCCACTGCGACCCGCGGATGAACGCCGATCAGTCGCTGGAGCTGGCATTCCTGATTGCCGAGACGCTGAAACAGGTCAAGCGCTAATCCACCTCAATTGCACCAAAGCGGTGGGAGCCGGCTTGCCGGCTCCCACAAGAGCAGCCCTTACATGAGCCGGCTCATTTGTTGAACGGATCATCCCAAAAAGCCCGATGGCTTTCAGTTTCGATATCCGCCCTGCTCAGCCCCAGATCTTTAAGCCCCGCATCACTGATCCGTCGCAGATGTGCCCTCTGGCGCGACAGCTGGTACCAGCGGGCAATCTGACCCGCCATGCGTTGTGCCCAGGAATTCTGACTGACTGCCCGGACGACCCGGACAAAACCTTTTTGACCTTTCATCACTTGAGACCTCCGTGGGGATGGCTCAAGTTTCTGCCCGGGCTTAAGATCAATCCAACGAATGTTTCTTATGCGATACATCTGCGAGATTGATCAATGGCCGAATTTCCGAGCATCGATACCGACCTGCTGCGCACCTTTGCCGCGATTGCCGATCACGGTGGTTTTACCCGTGCCGCCGAAGTGGTCAACCGCACGCAGTCGGCCGTCAGCATGCAGATGAAACGGCTCGAAGATGACGTGCTCAAATGCGCACTGTTCCAGCGCGACGGGCGCAATGTCAGCCTTACTCCCGAAGGCCATGTGTTGCTCGGCTATGCGCGGCGCATCCTCAAACTGCACAGTGAAGTGTTCAATACCCTGCGTCAGCCGCATATGGTGGGCACCGTCAAAATCGGTTCGCCGGATGATTACGTCATGCGTTTTCTACCCGGTGTGCTGTCACGGTTTGCTCAGGATTACCCGCTGATCAACGTCGAGGTGCATTGCGAACCGTCGGTGCAATTGCTACAGCGAAATGATCTGGACCTGACCATCGTGACCCGCAAACCCGGCTCTGAAATGGGCCAGGTTTTACGTCAGGAGCGATTCGTGTGGATGGTGGCACAGGGCTTCTCGCCCCATGAACAAACGCCCTTGCCACTGGCGATGTTCAACACTGACTGCTTTTGCCGGACCTGGGCCTGCAATGCGCTGGATATCATGCAGCGCGAATACCGGGTCGCCTATACCAGCGCCAGCCTGGCGGCGATCAATGCCGTGGTCAGCACCGGGCTGGCCGTGACGGCCCAACTGCAAAGCCTTCTGACCCCCGATTTGCGGATTATTGGCGAGGCCGAAAACCTGCCGCTATTGCCCTCCGCCAGCATTGTGCTGTTGCGCAAGCCCAACAACGCGTCCTCGCCCATCATCGAGTGCTTTGCCGAGTACATCGTCGAGGGCTTTAAGCTTTAATTGCCAGCAACCCGGCGCACAGCAGCAAAAAGGCACAATACAGAACGCGCAGCCTGCGCTCTGGCAGGGCGTGGGCGACCTTGACCCCCCAACTGATGCTTAACAGCCCACCGACAGCCATCGGCAAGCCCATGATCCAGTTGACCTCGCCATGCACCGCGTAGGTCAACAGAGTGACCGCGGTACTGGGTGCGGCCAGGGCCAGCGACAACCCCTGGGCCACCACTTGCGAAGTGCCGAAGACACTGGTCAATACCGGCGCCGCCACCACGGCCCCGCCGACACCGAACAGGCCTCCCGTGGTACCCGCTACCGCCCCCAGTACGCCGAACCATGGCCAGCCATAGCGTGAACCGGCTACCGGCCGTGCAGGTGCGCTATACAGTTTGATCAGGTTGTAGAGAGCGATCGCCAGCAAAAAGGCGATAAAGCCCCAACGAATGCTGCGCGCATCCACACCCACGGCGAGCAAGGCGCCCAGCCAGGCGAAACAAAAACTCATCAGCACCAGTGGCAATGCCTGGCGCAGATCGATTTTATTGCGCTGGTGGTAGCGGTACAGCGCGAGAAACACATTGGGCACCGACATGACCAACGCCGTGCCTTGCGCTATCTGTTGATCCAGGCCGAACCACAACCCCAAAACAGGGATCGCAATCAGGCCGCCACCAATCCCGAACAACCCGCCCATCGCCCCTAGAGCGATGCCCAGGGTGGCGTACATTGCAAAATCGATCAGCATTACGCTACCTCTTGATGAGCGCCCATGCTAACCAGTCCCCCGCCCGCGGCAAAGCTCTAAACCGGGGCTTTTTTGACCGGCAAAAAAAAGCCCGACCTTGCGGCCGGGCTTTTTCATCGTGCGATTGACGCCAGGTTTAAACCTTGGCGCGGCCCTTGTAGGAGCCACCGTCACGGGTGTCGATCTCGATCATGTCGCCGATTTCAACGAAATCTGCAACGCTCAGCTCGGTACCGTTTTTCAGTTTGGCAGGCTTCATCACCTTGCCCGAAGTGTCGCCGCGAGCGGAACCTTCGGTGTAGTCAACCTGACGCACGATAGTGGTCGGCAGCTCTACGGAAACCAGACGCTCTTCGAAGAAGATCGCTTCGCAAACGTCGGTCATGCCTTCTTCGATGAACGGCAGAACGGCTTCGATGTCTTCAGCGTTCAGCTCGTACATGGTGTAGTCAGTGGTGTCCATGAACGTGTAGGTGTCGCCGCTGATGAAGGACAGGGTCGCTTCTTTGCGATCCAGGATCACGTCTTCGAGCTTGTCGTCAGCGCTGTATACGATTTCAGTCTTGTAGCCAGTCAGCAGGTTTTTCAGCTTGGTCTTCATGATTGCGCTGTTACGACCGGACTTGGTGAATTCAGCTTTCTGAACCAACCAAGGGTCGTTTTCGAGCTTGATGACTGTACCGGGTTTAAGCTCTTTACCAGTTTTCATTGCGAGTATCCGAATTTGGAATGAGATTTACAAAAATCTAGGCCGCGTATCATATCCAATTTCTATAAAACAGTACTAGCGCTTGCGCAAGATCTGCCTGCAATGACTGTTCCAGACACCACTGCTCAGCGTGCGCAGTGATCTCGGGCCAGTGTTCAAGCAGCAAATTCCAGCTTTGCGCCATGTCTGACCCGGCATTCCAGGCATGCCACAAGCCGGTAAATGCACGAGCAGCGGGCGCAGAGAGACCTTTTACATACAGAGCCAGGAACGCATTGAGTTTGACCCAGTGCGCGTCTTCTTCCTGCTCATAGATGTGCCAAAGCAGCGGCCGCCCGGCCCACTGGGCCCGCACAAACGAGTCTTCGCCGCGCACCGCGTTGAAGTCACAACTCCATAACAGGTAGTCGTAATCCTGTTGGCGCACGAACGGCAAGGCCTGGATGCTCAAGGCTCCCCGCTGCTCGACCTGACCGGGCACAAGCTCATTGACCTCGAGCCAGCGCAGCAAGTCGCCCATGATTCGCCCCTGGGGCACCAGCAGATGGGTCGGCACACTGCCCGAGGCCATGGCGTCCAGCCAACTGGCCAACCCTGCATTTTCATAGGCGAACAACGAAACAAGCCGGGCGTTACCTGCCGCAAACACCCCCAAACCCTGCAAAAACGCCAACCTGGCCTGGGGATCTTGCTCAAAGGCACGCCGACGGGCGAGCAAATCAGCTTCACGCAACAGCCCACCCGTGCCTTGACCAAAGCCCGGGAAAAAGAACATCCGCTTCAGGCCGTCCGCACGCATGGAAGGCAAACCGTGACAGCCACTGACCCAGTCTTCGGCGCTCAAATACTCCAGATTGATCCACAACGCAGGCCTTGGGCGCGCCTTCATGGCCTGCAAATAGCCCTCTGGCAGCTTGCAGGCGAAGGCCTCCACCACCACATCGGCGACGTCCACCGATTGCCATTGCACAGGCCACTGACGCACCTCGACTCCCTGCTGCACTTGTTGCGCCGCCGAAGCATCGGCCTCCGGGCACAACGGCACGAAGGCCTGCAAATCATCGACCCACAAACGCACGGCCTGCTGATGCTCGGCGACCAATTGCCTAGCCAGGCGCCAGGTCACACCAATGTCGCCGTAGTTATCGACCACACTGCAAAAAATATCCCAGGAGGCTTTCATTCCGGGCTCCTACATTCAAAGGGCTGATTGTCCGCATTATTCAGTGCGTACAGAAGGCTTCAGGCGGATTAATCTGCCGGGCACTCGTGCGACAATCGCCGATTGCCGTCATGCCCACGTTGAAAACCCCCGACCTATGAACAAGAACGCTGTGTACCTGTTGATGCTGGAAAAGCTCGCAATCGATCTGGATGTACTCCAGCGGGCAGCACAAACCGCCTATGAAGCGGCCACCCACGCCGAAAACATCGCCGAGAACAAGTACGACACCCTCGGGCTTGAGGCGTCCTATCTGGCCACAGGCCAGGCACGCCGGGTTGAGGAAATCCGCCAGGCGCTGAAAAACTGTCAGGCGATGACCCTCGCGCCCTTCGACCCCGCGCACGGCATTCAAGTGGGGGCACTGGTCCATCTGGAAGCCGGGAGCGGCAGCGGGCAATGGTTATTTCTCGCCCCGGATGCCGCGGGGCTCAAGCTTGTCCATGACGGGCACACCGTGACCGTGATCACCCCGCGTTCCCCGCTGGGCGCGGCGTTGCTGGGCAAGCAGCCGGAGGATGAAGTGCTCATCAATATAGCCGGGGTCGCACAGGGCTTTACTGTCTGCGAGGTCGAGTAAGCAGCTCTGGGCGCTGGGCAAAATCACTGTTGCCACTCGATACCCGGGGGAGATGCGGATGCCCATCACAGGGTGGCCGAGCGGAGGTGCCGGTAGATCTAGATCAAAAGCCGGGCCGGGCGTTACTTGGCGGCCATCAGGCGGTTCACTTCGCTGCGCACCATGTTCGCGTATTCGGGAGGCGACATTGCGTCCAGCTCAGAACGCACCCACTCCGCCCATTTGCCCTTGCGCTTGGCACGCTCACCGAACAAACGCGCAGCATCCCCTTTGGCTTTACCCAGATTGCTCTGCCAAAGGTCATACAGACGGGACTTTTCATCTTCAAGCGCAGCACGCTCAGCGAGGGGTTTGTTGGCGAGATTGAAGCTCATGGGAATTTCCTGCGGCGTAAATTAGAAGACATCTTACACCGTCGAAAGAAGTGTCTTAGTCCGGTTTTTGACTACGCTCTCACCTCAGAAGCACAATCGGCCCCAAAACAGATGCAACTTTTTAGCATTGGGTTGACTCCATTACTCATCTCCCCTTTTCACCTGCAAGGAGTATCGCAATGGCTCGAAAAAATGCCGTACAAGCCGCTGAAGATCAAATCAAGGATCAAGCATTCAGCGAGCTGCAACTATTGATTGCCGAATCTGAAAAGCTGCTCAAGGACAGTGCGTCCTTGGTCGGCGAAGAAGGCGAAACCCTGCGCGCACAGGTAGGCCTCAAGCTCAAGCAGGCCCTCGACTCGGTGAGCAACGTGCGTGAACGCACCAAGCCCGTGGTCGATGCCACCGAAAACTACATCGGTGGCCACCCGTGGCAGACGGTGGCCGTCTCGGCCGGCTTCGGGCTGGTGGTTGGCCTGCTGCTGGGGCGTCGCAACTAACTCCAGCGCGCAATCAAACAAAGCCTCTCGCTGTCATGGCGAGGGGCTTTGTTGTTTAAAAATCAAAATTCCGGACATATTCAGTGACATCCATGACGGGCAGTCCTGATACTTGATCGTCTTCCCCATGCCAACGAGACAGTCAATGTCCGCTTCCACTGCTGCTACAAAACCTTTAAGTACTGCCCTGATTCTGTTGATGGCGACCGCCACCGGCCTGGCCGTCGCCAGCAATTATTACGCCCAGCCCTTGCTGCATACCATCGCCCAGGAACTGGGCCTGAGCATGAGCAGCGCCGGAACCGTGGTGATCACCGCGCAATTGAGCTATGGCGCCGGGTTGTTATTGCTGGTGCCGCTGGGCGACCTGTTCGAGCAACGCCGACTGATCGTCAGCATGACCGTGCTCAGCGCCCTGGGCCTGTTACTAAGCGCATTCTCACCGTCGCTGCCCTGGCTTTTGGTCGGCACGGCGATGACCGGCCTGTTTTCGGTTTCAGCCCAGGTGCTGGTGCCCATGGCTGCCAGCCTGACGGACCCGCAGAGCCGGGGCCGGGTGGTGGGTACGTTGATGAGTGGCCTGCTACTGGGGATTTTGCTGGCCCGAACGGTCGCCGGCGCGCTGTCTTCGGCAGGTGACTGGCGAACCATCTATCTGGTGGCTGCCGCCCTGATGACGATCAGCGCCATCGCCCTGTTTTGCGCACTGCCCAACCATCACCAGAGCGCCGGCCTGAGCTACCCGAAATTGCTGGGGTCGGTGTTCAAACTGTTTGTCGAAGAACCGGTCCTGCGCCTGCGCTCAATCCTGGGCCTGCTGACCTTCTCGCTGTTCGCCCTGTTCTGGACGCCACTGGCTTTTCTGCTGGCCGTACCGCCTTACAGCTACTCCGACGCGATCATCGGCCTGTTCGGCCTGGCGGGTGCCGTAGGAGCGATCGCCGCGAACTGGGCCGGACGTATGGCTGATCGCGGCAAAGGCCAACTGGCAACCACCGTCGGCCTGCTGGCCCTGCTCGCATGCTGGTTGCCCATGGCGTTCGCCGGCCACTCATTGATTGCATTGTTGATCGGCGTTCTGGTGCTCGATTTTGCCGTGCAACTGGTGCACGTGAGTAATCAGAACGCAGTGTTTAAAGTCCGTCCGGCAGCCCGCAATCGCCTGAACGCCGGTTACATCACCTGTTATTTCATTGGCGGGGCACTGGGCTCGCTGGTGGGCGCGCAGACCTATCCGGTCTATGGCTGGAGCGGGATCGTGGTTGTCGGTGCAGTGGTTGCGACTCTGGCACTGGCGGTGTGGGGCTATGCCTTGCAGCAGGAAAGCAGGCTGCAGCCCGTCGCTTAAGCGTGGGTGCAGCACTTTTCATCACCGGGTGAACTCGCTAGGATGCGTATCCCACCTGAAAGCGGCCCGCCCATGCGGGCCGTCTTATTGCTTCGAGACGCCGCATGATCCCTAAAGAATCCCGTAACGAACTGGCCCTGGACACTTTTATCAAGGCGCACCCCGAGCTGCTCGAAGAGATGAAAGAACTGAGCGCCGAAGACCGACAGCAACAAATTCTCTGGGCATTTGAGAGCGCTGCCGACGATCAGGGAATCGAAGCCTGGGAACTGGCGCTGCAACTGATCGCCCGCTCGCCAGAGGAACTCGAAGCCATGCGCCTTGAAGTTCATCAAGAAGTAGCCGAAGCCCTGGACATGAGCTGGGAAGAATACTGCGGCTTGAATGACATCGCGGTCTGAGCCGACCCTACCCGCCAGCGGTGCACGGTTAATCCGCCACCGCTCGTCGTTTGCATCGCACTAATCGCCCGCGCCGGCACACCAATATCAGGTACGACTCCCCATTGTCTGGAGACGCAACCATGATCAGCTCATCGATAAAAACCTTGTCCTTTGCCGCCGTGCTTTGCGTGGTGTCCGCCACCAGCCTGGCCGCCTCCTCTACTGGCCCGACCGTGCCGACACAACCTGCCGACCCGCCTTCCGGCCAGGACGTCAGGTCCACCATAAACTCCGACTCCAAAATCCATAACGATGCCGACATTCCGACCCACCCATCAGTGGATCCCAGAGTGCAGGGCAACGACCCTGGCCGTCAGGGCGGGATGAATACAGACGGTAATGGCCCGATTGGCAGTGATGACGACACTTCTGCACCTGCTACAACACCCGCAATACCCAAACCCTGAAATCAAAAAGGCTGCACCCCATGGGGCGCAGCCTTTTAAGCAGCGCAGTGCTACTAGATGCGATGTTTAACCGGGTGTTGATTACACGCAAGCTCGTCACGCAACTCGCTGATCAACTGGTTAATCGCATGGGCACTGGACAGGTTGCTTGCGCAGATCCCCGTCACCAGCAACTCTACTCTTCCCGTCGATGCGTCAAACACCCGCACGGTTAAACAAGCGTCAGCGGTGACCGTACATTGGCAGGTAAAAGGTGAAAAACTGCCTTCAATAAGGCTGCGTAACTCGAGATTGGAAATCACGGGTATCTCCTGAGTATGTTTAAAGTTGAGCACGCAAACGTCTGTGACCGAACGGCCAGCCTCTACGGGCTGGTGGGGGCATGGAAATAACCGGCGCCATCTAGCTGATGCGCTGAAACCCTCTGCAGGAGCCTGGCTTGCCAGCGATTGCATCACTGCGCAGCAACACACACTCCCTGTTTTTCCCATGCAAAAACCGACATAAAACCTTCATCACTATTCAACAAAACAAGTGTAAGAAAGAATTTCTATACCGGCCAGTGGTCACACCTGTACACCCCACTTACTGGACGACCGGCAATGAGCTTCGACAAACTTTCCCAAGGCCTTGCGAAACGCGCAGGGAGCCCGCGTACCTTTCAGGTTGCCTTGTTTTTGATCGTGTTATGGGCGGCTACAGGGCCGTTCTTCCATTACAACGACACCTGGCAACTAATCATCAACACCTCAACCACCATCATCACTTTCCTGATGGTATTTGTGATCCAGAACACGCAAAACCGCGACAACGATGTGCTTCACATCAAGATCGACGAATTGCTGCGCGCGACAAAAGAGGCACAAAACGCAGTGATCGGCCTGGACCGAATGACGTCGAAGGAGTTAAGGGCTATTCGCAAGCAATATCAGCATATTGGCGAAAATGGGGAAGTCGAGGTAAGTGTGGTAGACACCACTGTCAGCGCCACCGCCAGCAAAACGGACAGTGCGCCGCAGTAATTGTCAGCTCCGCAGTCCGCCTGCGCTAATGGCCGCCGGCGGACTTACAGAGCGCTGCTCAAGACTTGTGATGCGCGTCCACCAGCTTCTTGGCCATCACCAGATGCATCTCGAGTTTCGGCAAATACTTTTCGGCAAAGGCCTTCAACTCGGGAGAACCGGGATCTTTGATCTGCTGTTTAAACAGCTCGATCGCATCTTCATGGGCTTTAACCTGATTGGCGGCATAGGCGGCATCAAATGAGTCGCCCTCTTGCACTTGCAGCATCAGCTTCTTGGCCTTGCTCAGTATTTGCTCATCGGTCGACACTTGCAGATCATGCTTTTGCGCGATCTCTTTCAAGTCTCGATTGGCATCCGTATGGTCCTTGATCATCTCCACGGCGTAACTCTCAATGTCCGTCGAAGAGGTTTTGCCAATCGCCATACGGCTGGTTTCAATCTCGGCTATCCCGGCCGCAGAGGCCTCATCAACAAAGTTGGCCGGACTGGCTGCGACAGCGGCACCCGCCACCACCAGGGCACACGCCAGGGCACATCCTGCGACGAAGCGTTTAGGGCCAATCAGGTGTTTCATAACGTCCTCCAGAAAAAGGCAGGTTTATTCCCTGCAATGAATCTGAAGGCCCATGGCCGCAAAGGTTTAGATAAAGGCTTTTTTTCTGACCGGCGGTGATTTCGGGCATCGAGCAAGATCAGCTCCCCGCCATTTTCCGCCACCATCAGCACCGGGGACAGGTAGGACTAATTAGAGGGGTTCAAAAAGGGCAGAACATCGTTGATATCAGCCATGAGGGTAACAGGCCCTAAAAGGCCAACGTCATCGGCATGGATTCTTGTTCGAACCGTGCAGCCGCCAATTGGATAGGAAGATGCGTAATCAAAGAACCAGCAAAAATGCCCGCCAGAACATGGCGGGCATAAACTGCAACCGCACTCTATATATGGCCGTGATGCCTTAAATGGCATTTACACAACGTCAGAGTGGCAATCATCTGCTGATAGGTATCTGCGCCCAGAAACGCACTGAGCCCCCCTTGCAGACTAAAAACTGGAGACTTGAGTGCCTGTACGGTAAGTATTCTTGCCGCCTTTTGACTGCGCACACCCGCTTGGCAGTACAGCACAATCGGCCGGTCATCCTCACAGCATAACGACCAGGTTCCAACCTCACTCAAGGGAAAATGATCACCACCGATAGACACTTGCTCACGCTCGTGCCCTTCACGCACATCTATCAAGTGGATCGGAGTTTCACCAATTAACGCGGCAAAATCCGCGATACTGATCATGAAATCATTACTGGCACTCGACGCACTGCAGACCTGCGCTACTTCTTCAAGTAACCCCGAGCGCACCGGGTCGCGCAACGGATTATCGTCGATACTCGAATAACCAATTTCCCGACTTGTGGCCTCAAGGGCGTCATAGACCATTAGACGGTTTATCAGTGGCTGCCCGACTCCAGTGATCAGCTTGATTGCTTCGTTGGCCTGAAAGCAGCCAATAATACCGGGCAAAACACCCAACACTCCGGCCTCCGCACAGTTCGGTGCCAAAGCGGCATCCGGCAGGCCATCGTACAGGTCCCGGTAATTAGCGCTGCGTCGCCCCCCAGCGTCCAGCGCGTTAAATACCGTGACGTGCCCTTCAAACTGCATGATTGCTCCGTACACCAAGGGCTTGCCCCCTAAGAAGCAAACGTCATTGATTAAGTATTTGGCCGTAAAGTTATCCGTGCCATCAATGATGATGTCGTATCTGGCAACGAGGGCTTGAGCATTTTCGAGGCTGAATCGCTCAAGATAGGTCTCGATCTCGATATAGGGATTGAGCTTTTGTAGACGCATTTTTGCCACATCCGCCTTGTTTCGTCCTTTATCGGTAATACGAAACAAGACCTGGCGATGCACATTGGAAACATTAATTTGATCGGCGTCGATAATTCCCAGACGGCCCACACCCGCAGCTGCCAGGTAGAGCAAGGCAGGACATCCCAACCCACCAGCACCGACCATCAATACACTGGCATTTTTCAACGCCAACTGCCCCTTCATTCCTATCGACGGGATCAGTAAATGCCGTGAATACAGGCACATTTCTTCGGCTTCAAGCCGGTCATAACGAGTCCTTGCCTCCGTGCTCATCGTATTGCTCCCTTCACATTTCAGGATCGGGTTTACGCGATATTCGATTCAGCAGTGTTAAAACTCTTCAATCACAATGGCCGCAAGGGTATTCGCGCGGGTGATATTGTAAATCTTATGAACAAACACTAGCGCATCAATATGTTTGTAGGCAGTGGTAGTTACGACCCCTTTATCAAGAAGATAGAAAGGGCATCGCCATTCCATCGTGATGGTTTTCAATGGGTACCCAAGAGAACTGCAAAGTTCATGAGGATCATTTTCTAGCGCATCTATCAAACTCTCTCTGCTTTCAGCCCCCAAGGTGGGTAATTCATTAAATGCCCACTGATCAGCCACTTCACAGCGATGACGATACAACGTAAATGGATGCTCAAAAGACGTCAAAATCACGCCTTGCAATTCAATTATTTCGAGCTTTTCAGGCAAAGGTCTCTTCACCCGTGACGGGTTTATTTCCGAGGGTAGAAACTGCTGCAGCAAAGCCTCTCTAACAACACCAGACGTGGCTGATAATGCGTCATCACCGTCCAGCACAACTAGTTTCCAACGAACACTAACCCGTGCGATGTTTATGCCCGCAGCCGTAATAGTGTGCAACATATCAAACACACTATTAGCCTGACGCACATGAAAACGCTCTACCGTAATCGAAAACTCATCGGCATCAAATACTTCAAAGGGTTCTAAATATTCAACCTCGGCACCCACCGCAACCACGGCTTGCGCGTAATCTTTGATCATGCTTGGAAAGGAAACATGTAGACAGTGCTGCCCCCAGGACCACATGGAGCTATAACTCATCTGCATCAACGAGTGCGCGTGAAACTGATAAGGCCCGAATAATACGGATTCAACGGGATGAGTAATGCTAATCGTCCTGTCTTTCATGGCATCAACCTCCTGCTATCGCGGTAAAAACATCGATACAATCCGACTCAGCGATTTTCTCGACATGCGTATTAGGATCTACCCGCTGACCGTTCAATGAAATTAAATATCCATTCTTAACCCGCCCCGCCTTATCAAAAACTATGTCTTTTAAAGCGGGATAGGTTTCTACCAGTTTCAATAATGCATCATGAACGGTATTCAGCCCTGCCGTCGCCAGCGAAAGCTCTTTTTTATAATTTACAAAACGCGCAAGATTTCCAGATAATTTAACTTTCATTGTTCAAACTTCCTTGTATTGATCCCGTTGTTGAATCATGTCCAGTTCATGAACCATTCGTAAACCCAGATCTACTTTAAGTTTCTCTTGCGGGTCGGCACCAGCGATCAACGCCGTAAAGTCCCTGTGCGCGCGACCTATACCAATGCTTTCGGTGTACCCCCACCCTCCCGTCAATTTCAACGACATCGTCGCAATAAAGTTAATCTCTTCGACCGCATGGTATTTAGCAGTAGATGATATGACGTCCCAATAGGGATCGCTTTCTCCACGAGCCTGACGTTCCAAAGAATGAAAAACTACCGTGCGGGCAGTTTCCAGCGCTATATACATTTCACCAATATTTGCCTGTACATGTTGCATGTCTACAAGAGGAACACCGTACCGTACTGTCTTTTTCAAATAACCGATGGTTTCCTCAATGACAGCCCGCGCCCGACCTAGAAAAAGCGTAGTCTGCAAAGAACGACGACAATTAAGAAAATAACGCTGTGCAAAACTTAAACCGTCCGTAGCGACTAACAACCGTTCTTTACCAAGCACGACATCACTCATACTCAACGTCGCCATACCGAATGAGCGTACACCGTGCATAATACGTGGAGCAACCTCTACACCTGGATCATCAGACTTCACCAGAAAAACTTGCATATCACTGGTTTCACTCCTGACAAACACTATAAACAAATCAGCTGTTTCTCCTCCGGTCACTAAATGCTTAACACCATTCAATATATAACTTTCGCCGCCCTGCTCAGGACGCGCATTACTTTTAAAGGAAAAAGCATCGGCATTTTCTGTATAAGCAAATGCCCCCCCTAACGCACCCTGAACCAAGGGATCCACAAATTGATCAACAATACCTTGTCGATCTACTGCAATCAAAAAAGTAATAACGGACATGCGCACAGAAATCAAAAATGGAAATGATGTATCCTGCGACAGGTAACCCAACTCCTCTAACACCTTCCCCCATTGGTAGTAGCCAGCATCCCGCCCACCAAAGCGCCCCGGAAGGTTATATTTATAGAGCCCTAGACGTGCAAATTTCTCTATCACTTCATTGGGAATAACAATTGAATTTTGATCCCGCTCTTTCACATGCGCATTAAGTTCGTCTTCAATCAGCGAGCCAAAAATACTCTGAACATCGCCTGCTCCTTGCCAATCAATATTCATACTTAATCCTTCAAGTATTAAAAGTAGCCGACATCATCCGGACGACGGCGTCGTAGTGCCATGCTCATATAATGTATTTCTATGGATTCAAGAGAGACCGATCTTTCACATAGACGCCCCCCACCTATTACTCAGTAAGTTGGATGTTAAGGAAAGTTAAAAATCTGCCACAGCTACTACGCAATAAAGTGTAACAGGGTGAATTCTGGCTGCACCTGAGAAAAATCATAAAAGAGAAAAAATCTCACTTACATACTAGCCCTCGAGCAGGTCAAAAGCTCCAGGCGCTCACGCCGGAAATGTTGTACCAACACTCCATATTCACTGCGGACAAGCGTTCCACCGTCCTAAGACTGGTAATGCTCTGCCAGATAGTCGACAAAAGCCCTGACCTTGGGCGCCTGATATCGGGATTGGGGATATATCGCGTAGTAGTGGCGCTCGCCCAGGCTGTAGTTGGGAAGAATAGAGACCAGCCGCCCTGTGGCTAGATCGTTGCGCACAGTGGCAAGGGTGAAGCAGGCGATGCCTGCCTCAGCCAGTGTCGCAGCATGCAAGGCAATGATGGTGTTGGTCTTGAACCGGCCCGATGGTGTGACCTTGACCGAAGCTCCCCGACTGGTACTCAATTCCCAGTCCGAGGATGCACCGACAAACGTCAGCAAACGATGTTTACTCAGATCCTCAGCCGTACGCGGCAGCCCGTGGCTGCGAATGTAGCCGGGGGCCGCAACCAGCATCAGCTTTGAGATGGTCAGCGTGCGGGCAACCAGCGTGGTATCGCTTAACGGGCCGGCGATACGGATTGCCACATCCACTCCCTCGGCGACCAGGTCAATGAATTGATCGTCACAACACAGTTCAAGCTCGATATCGGGATAACGCTTCTGAAAACCTGGCAGCCATTGCGGCAAATCAAGGGTGCCGACCACCAAGGGTACGCTGACCCGCAGCAAGCCCTCAGCACGTTGATGCCCTTGTGCAATGGCCTGCGAAGCCGCTTCTACACGCTCAAGAATATCGACACAGGCTGCGTAGTATTGCTCGCCCGGCCCGGTAAGACTGAAGCGGCGGGTGTTGCGGTTGATCAACTGAACACCCAGTTCAACTTCAAGCTGCTGCAGTTGCCGCGAAATCGTCGAATGGGTGGTATCCAGACGCTCTGCGGCGGCAGAGAACCCCCTGGTTTCGACGATGCAACGAAAGGCGCGCATGGCAGACAACTGATTCATGAAACGGGCGGTCCGAAGTCAGGTGAAACATCTGGTTGATCAGTCGACCGTCAAGCCGAGGACCTGTGAGCTGGTGAGAACAGAACCGAAGGTGTCTTCAATTTCAGCCAGGGACGAATTTTGCAGTTCATTACCAGACACCGACTGGCCATTGGCGCGGGTGATGGCACGGGTTGCCGTGGCATCGGATGCTACCACGACGTTATAACCCAGCGGCACCGCGTCACGGGCAGCGCCGGCGACGCAGGCATGGGTCATCAAGCCGGCAATAATCAGAGTGTCGATCTTGGCTTTCTTCAACTGTGCGTCCAGGTCAGTGCTGGCAAATACGCTGACCGACGTCTTCTGTACAACTTTGTCCTGCGCCCGCGGCTTCATCAACGGGTGAAAATCGACCGTCTTGCCATCCACGGCAAACACCGCCGCGCCTGCCGGCGAAACATGCTGTACGTGAATAACCTGGATGTTTGCCTTGTCCGCGAAGTCGATCAGACGCCGGGTGTTGTTCAGTGCGGTCATCCCCTCCGGGATCGGCATGCGACCGGTGAAATATTCATTCTGGAAATCAATCACCAGCAGCGCGGTAGATTTGGCAACCAGATGATCTGCAGGCCCGACACCGGACATTGCACGGATGGTCGGATGGGCATTGGCTGGTGCATCGGCGGCGGTCGCGAACTGGCTACCCACCATCATCAAGCCTACGCCGGCCAACGTGGACTTGAGCACAGCAGGCAAAGTCATTTTAAAGGGCACGAATTTGGACAGAGTGGCGAGTGTTGTCATTAGAAGGCTTCCTGATTGTGAAGTGGGCTTGGGAGGCCAACTTTAGGAGCCTTGCACAAGGGGAACAACGCACTGAGGAACACAATATTTGTTTGGAAAATGCACAGATCACAGCGAAATCCCCGCGCTTGGGGGATACGTAATCCAGGCTTCAAGTCCGGGCATCCGCTATTTTCCAGACGCCAGAAACCACAAACCCCCGACTTTCTCTAGGAAAATCAGGGGTTTGTGTTTACTTAATGTGGCGGTGAAGGAGTCCGCCAAATCAACATCCGTCTACAGCCACGAAAATTCTATAACCCTTTATTTTTAAGGGCTCTAAAGCCTATCATCGTCTCAAGACATCCACCAACGTTCGTCACCTTCCTAGCCTTTGTGGGGGAACAAATGGGGGGACAGAATCGATAAAGGAATACTCACTTGGGAAAGCTGACCGCTAAGCAAGTTGAAAATCTAACGACCGCGGGTACCTACGAAGATGGAGACGGCCTTCGCCTACTCGTCAAACCCAACGGGAAGAAATATTGGGTGCTGCGCTTCCAGCTTGCGGGAAAGCGCAGGGAGATGGGTTTAGGTACCTATCCAGCAACTGGCCTTAAGGAAGCCCGACAAAACAGCAGCGATAAACGCCGTCTACTGCGAGAGGGTATTGACCCCTTACA
This sequence comes from Pseudomonas sp. TWR2-1-1, assembly GCF_049897045.1. Lineage (NCBI taxonomy): Bacteria > Pseudomonadati > Pseudomonadota > Gammaproteobacteria > Pseudomonadales > Pseudomonadaceae > Pseudomonas > Pseudomonas sp. TWR2-1-1. Next base: position 926,205 of record NZ_JAFCVM010000001.1, on the reverse strand, counting down.
GGCTCGTGACGATGAACGAGCGGCACAGGTCGCTGCTGAGCAACAACGCAAAAACAAATCCATCACATTCCAGGACGTATCATTCGATTACATAGAGGCTCATCGTGCGGGCTGGAAAAACGTCAAACACGCTCAGCAGTGGACGAACACACTGGTTACTTACGCCGCTCCCATCATCGGCGACCTAGCTACAAATCAAATCACCACGGAGCACATTCTCGAAATCTTGAAGCCCATATGGGGCAGCAAAGCCGAAACAGCTAGCCGGGTGCGCAACAGAATTGAACTGGTCCTTGATGCGGCCAAAGCGCGCGGGCTGCGAGACGGTGAAAACCCGGCACGCTGGCGCGGTCACCTGGACAAACTGTTACCACCGAGTTCCAAGGCGAAGCGCACCCAAAACCACCCAGCATTGCCCTACTCGGCTTTGTCTCGTTTCATGCAGGCACTTAATAGTGTTGAAGGACTCTCTGCCAGCGCCCTCAAAATGACCATTCTCACGGCCTGCCGAACCAGCGAGGTTCTCGACGCCGACTGGAGTGAAGTAGACTTGAAAGCCAAGCTATGGTCGATTCCAGCAGCGCGCATGAAAGCGGGCAAAGGCCATACCGTGCCACTCTCCGATCCCCTTATTGCGCTGCTGGAAGGGCTCCCACGCATCAAAGGCAGCTCACTACTATTCCCAGGCACACGCAAAGGTCGACCGATTAGCAATATGGCCATGCTGATGACCCTGCGTCGCATGGACCAAAAGGATCTTGAAGATGGGGGTAAAGGCTGGCGCGATAGCAACGATAGAGTCATTACAGCTCACGGCTTTCGCAGCACATTCAGAGATTGGGCGGCTGAATGTACTCACCATGCGCGCGAAGTCTGCGAGATGGCTTTGGCTCACGTTGTCGCCAACGGCGCAGAAGCCGCCTACTGGCGCAGTGACTTGTTGGAAAAACGCCGTTCGCTGATGAATGAGTGGGCCAACTTTGTAACCCTCAACGTAAATGGGTCAGCCATTCCTTAGGAACAGGGCGCTGAAGCGTTCTGATGTCGAGGGATGCCTGGTAGGCATGGATGCGCTCAATGGCACCATTCAGAACGATCACGGCGCGGATTCCGAATTGGTCAAAGTGGTACTCGCCCACATCTACAAAGACAAGGTTCGTAGCGCATACAACCGGGCAGACCACATCGGACGCAGGCGACCAATTATGGCTTGGTGGAATGAGCACAGTCATGAAGCGGCTACCGGAAACCTGTCCGTGTCCGTGTCCGCAATCAAAAAACAGGACATGAAAGTCGTTTCGATACGCTGATTAACGCGCAACTAACTCAAAGCAGCCGGTCGTAACAAGCAAAAAGCAACCAGAAACAGCTGCTCGGCAACTTCGCCGCATAGCAGTCATATCACTGGTTTGCCTATTTTAATTGCAAGGCCCGCTTCCATTCGGGCGCCTGCCATTCCCACACATGAATTTCCTCGAACGTCTTAGGTAGCAACATACGACCAATTTCGATGCTCGCCGATAACGGTGTCGCGGGGTAGACGTGCACCACACGAGCACCCGCTCCTGTCAGCCGCTGAAGGAAGCCATCGAATTCACGGCGGAAGTTCAGCAGGTGCATTTCCTTGCGGATGATGCCGCGGTTAGGCAATTCGGCTCGGAACTCGATGACCTCACGGCCGACAGGAAATGCGACCTTACCCGAAATGCTGACAACCACCGATACCTCGCGCGGCAGCACTTTTGGCACGTCGTAGATGTAGCTGGGGTCTGTGCACGTCTCGCGCTTGTCCCATAGCCAGCCCTCGTTGGGTAAGTCCATGACGTTGGCACGGGTTTTGTCGCCAATCAGCGCGCCAAGCTTCATCAGCATCGGTATCGGCGCAAAGCCGGCAATGGTTAAGTGCGCGCTGCCGTTACGGTCGACGAGTTCGGGCTGAATGCGTCGGTCGTAATGGTCGGTCAGCGCCTTCTCCGCACGAAGCCAGAAGTCCGGGTCGTTGTCCTGGAAGTCGAAATCGCTGCGGTTGATGTGGATATGGCTACCCTGAGGAAACAGCTTATAGTCGCTGTTCTCCAGCATCGCAAAATGGATCTGCTCTACGTCGATGTTGGTCACGTGTGGCCCAATGGGGAACGTCATCAGCAGCGGCAAACTCTCCACCACGCCCGTGGCAGAGTAGATGCGCTGGATACGGGCCTCATGCTCGCGCTTCATGGCTTGGAGCTGCGGTGTGGTGAACTTGTTGTTCCTGCCATGCCGGTCGATACGAGCGTGGCAGTCATAGCAAGCCAGCATCAGATTGTTGACGTCCTTGGCTAAGCGCTCCGACTCGCCCTTCACACCCCGTGCGCCTCCAGGACTGTCCGCAATGATGTGCGCGTGCTCACCGGTGAAGGCGCGTTCCTTGGTCAAAAAGTCGCGCCCCACTAGCTTGCAGCAGCCGCGGAATTCGCAGCGCCCGGCAGCCGCCACCCAAAGGTCGCGCCGCACATCGACGGGAATGCGAGCGCGATCCTGCGTTCGAGTTTCTTTCGTCTGAGCGGTAGCTTCTAACGTCGCTTTAGTAGGGGCCATGGTTTTCTTCCTTGTCAATCTTCTTCTCCAGCTTCAATTCTCGAAACGTGCCTCGGCGGCTCAGTGTCCAAATGCGGATGCTACGCGTGCCAATGATGGGAAAAAACAGGCGATCGCCTTCAAACGTGTCCCCGGACACGGCCTGCTCCCAGTCTCGGCGGTCAATACTGCTGGGCGTCGGATCGAGCTCTGGGTGCGTGTGCCACAACCCGAGGTAGGCCGATGTGTGCCCCTGCTCTAGCCAACGCTGGCGCGCGATGTACTCGTGTGTGGACGATCGAAAGAAACTTAACCTACTGCGGCGGTCGCTGCTCTGGGGCGTAGACACCTCGTCGACGACCACATCGTGTGAGTCCAGTAAGTGGCGACCTAGCAGGATTCCTCCGGCCTCGCAGTGCCACCAGCGTCGCTGCGTGAACGCTTGCATCTGCCGTAAAGCGTTCTCGACGATGATGAGTCGCTGGCTCGGCGTGACACGATAAACCAGCCTCATGCCGACTCCTCAGGCGCACGGCAGTGGCGGCACGCGCGACCGAACACCTGCCGCGTCGCGTCTTCGGGAAGCGTTGCTCGTGCGGCCTGGAACCAAGGCGTCGTGCGTAGACCATGTTGGGCAGCTGCACGGCCCTCTCCTACCCAGAACCGATAGGAAGGATCTCGGTCTTGATTACCAGCGGTCACCGCAGTCATCGCCGAAAGGATGTGCTCAGTCGCCAGCAATCCCGTGCGCCTGGCCTGGATGGGGCCGAATGGAACGAAAGCCCCGGCACAGCCCGTGAGATTGCGTGTGACGGGCTGATTAGGTTCCAGAAAGGACGTGCGCGACGCCAGGGATGGCAGCCCCTCATCGTCACGATAGGCACAGTCTAAGCAGCCTTCACCTTTAGTCCACATCAGCACCGAGTGCCCCCCCAAGTCCAAGGCCTCTAGCCAAGTAAAGACGATAGGCAGGTCAAAACGCTTGTCCTTGAGCACCCGCGAAAATGATCGCTCGATTGACGGCACACCGAACGCGAGAACAATGCCGTCATATTTGCTGATATCAGCAGTTTTGAGCCAGTTTTGGGCTGTAGTGCAGACCGGAGTGATGTTTAGGCCTGGGTAACGCCGCTCCAGCGCCAGCTGTAGGCCAGTTGGCTTGCCAATATCGATGTACAGAGGCTGCAGAAGGTGCCGAAAGACGTTGTCCTCCGAATATTCGTCGTGGTCCACCACTGTGATCTTGCCCACTCCCGCCGCTGCCAGAGTATCGACTACGACACAGCCGATGGCACCAGCTCCCAGCACGACCACGTGCTTCCCGAGCAAGTCCAGAGACGCGCCTCCTCGCTCGCGCATATAGCTAGGAGTATGGCGGCGCATGGTCAGCGGTGTGACCGGTGACTTCCCGTCAACGATCCCGCGGTGAGCACCGAAGGCAATACCAACCAGCGAGCGGCCGCCGGCTTGTCGAGGCACCGACACCAGTAGGGCCAGCCGTTTGGGTCCGTTATTAGACGGACCGAACAACTCGCCCCATAACTGCAGTTGGTCAGGCGACAGCCTCTGGTGAACATCCTCGATGAACGATGTCGTCAGCAGATCCGGCCGCGCGGGTGGCAATGCCAGCGAGTCGACGTGTACATATAAGGCCCGTTGCCCCGCGAGCTTGTTGTTATGCACCTCCCAGGGCAACTCAGCGTCGCGCTCCACGAAGTACCACTTCGGTTTGCCAAGTTTCGAATTCACGAACCCCTTGACCATGCGCGAGTTGCCGTCGACCTCGAAGTAGGCGCGGGAGCGCAGTGAGCCCGGCAGGTGCAGCCAGTACCCCTCGAGCTCGTTGAAGAACTCCATGTGGCCAGTGTTTGCATCCGCTGCTGAGTTTTCGAGCAGGTCACATGCTTTGAGGACTGTGTGCGCGACAATGTCAGCGCGACGGCTAGGGTCGATCGACAGTCCCTGGCCGTCGTCAATGCACACCACGCCGGTGTAGCTAACATGTGCGAGCGGCTCCTTCGGGGGTAGAGTCCAAACCTTCGGCAGGCGCAACAGCTCCTCGTCGCAGTCGACGTACACAGGCCAAGTGCGCGTTGCACCTGTGAGCTCGACCCCCAGGCAATTCGGTGCAGGGTCGTCTAGGCGCACAACCTCGATGCCACGCAAGCCGCAAACAGTCATGACAGCCTCGAACGCGGCATCGACCTTCGAGGGGGCGGCCGCCTCGATGGCGGACTCCGTCATGCAGAGTTCCCGGTGCTAATTACTGCGAGGGAGACTGCCCTAGCTGTCTCGGACTTCTCCGGCACCTTGAAGTCGTCGCCGAACTGCTTCTTCAAGTGCTTGCAGGCGTCTTCAGGCAGGTCCTCGTCATACGCCTTCTGCAGGGCATCGCGCAGCGCCTCGAGCTTCTCCTTGAAGTTCGTCATCTGCGTGGCGGTTCGCATTGCCATCAGGTCGGAATACGGCTCCACCGGCAAGGCGACCTTCAGACGTAGGTGCAGGCCATCGTCCTGACTGAGTCCGTAGGTGAATTGGCCCAGCATCGCATTGACCCAATCAAGCATCGCCAACAAGTCCACCGGCTTCCCGGACGTGCCGAAGTTTGGCTTGAACCAGTGAAGTGCAGCCACGGTGAGTGCAATGCTCAGCGGTGCGCCGGCGCCCTGAAACTGAACCTGCCGCCAGCGTTTAAGGTAGCGGATGCAGCGGCGGTACTGGGCCAGCTTGTCGGAGTCCTCGAACGCACCGCAGACACGCTTGGTCAGCTCCTTCGGATCGGCGACCTCCCAAATGCGGTGCTCCTCGGCCGAATTCTCCTTGCCCTTGGCCAGGTAGAGCTTGCCGTCATCGCCCTTGGTGTAGATGGCCAAGTCGACGTGATACGCAATCTCGCCACCGCTCATGTAGTTGACGGTCACGCAGGGCCGACGGATGAGCACGGTGCGGAAGTTCGAGTTCACCGCATCACGCACCTTCTTCTTCAGTGTCACCGGGTCACGGTACTTATCCTTTGTGCAGTCGAAGATGAGGCCAATGTCAATGTCGAAGTTGCCATCCAGCGGTACTACACCTGTGTGCATGGAGTAGCTGCCCTGATTGAAGTTGACGAACGACGGCACGTCGGCGTCGAGTTTCTCCCTCAGCGCCTTAACGATGGTATCGCGCTTCTCGCGGAGGGTCGCCTTTTCATCGTCCTCGTCGAAACAGATGGCGCTGTGAAAATTTTCGAACTGTTTTTGCACTGACGGCATGCGCCCTCCTGGATCCATGGTTTGTGACCGCCTTGAAAACTGGCTTCTGCGGCTTACCTGTATGTGAAGACTTATCCCGGTATTTCAAGGGCTACTAATTGAGCATCTGCTTACAGCTGCAGAGTTCTCCGTTGGCTTTGCCCTATATAGGGTCAATTGCAGCCGAATTTGGCGCGGGATAAACCGCTCGCAACACAACCATTCGATTCGATTCGATTCGATTCGAAAAAATCTCAACCACACATAACTGCAATGACATCACCACCAAAGAGGTTCGCCCCATGTCATTGCAGTGCCCCCGCTGTAACTCACCCAAAATCGCCTCTTTCCACCAAGCCATGAAAATTGCAGCTGCCATCGGCACGGTCGGCGGTGCAGCACGTGGCGTCAGTGCTGCATTGGCAGGCGGCCAGTTCGGAGCCACTGTTGGCGCTCTCGCTGGCCCACTCGGAATAACTCTCGGAACTGTTTCTGGCGCCATTCTCGGTGGCCTTGTAGGTGGCGCTGGTGGCTGTGCACTGGGCGCTCAACTCGGCGACAAACTTGACCGCCATGTCCTCGCCCACAATCTCTGCCTGATCTGTGGGCATCGGTTCAATCTGCCTGCTTAAACCGTCCTCCCCTTCTCTCTTTTAGTACGTCCGGACAGTGCCGCGCGATGCGTGGCATTTATGCCGGCTTGCACCCTAAGGAATCGTAATCATGGCTCATCAAATCGAACAAATGGCTTACGTTGGCGCGACACCGTGGCATGGCCTCGGCAGTCAACTGACTCAAAAACAACCTATTGAAATCTGGCAGCGTGAGGCAGGTATGGACTGGAAGATCCAGGAAAGCCCCGTTCACTTCAAAGCCGACGCTATCGGCCATCTGGGTAGCATTCACTCGTTCCCGGAGCAAAAGGTGCTTTACCGCTCTGACACCAAAGCGCCGCTGTCAGTGGTTTCCAACCGCTATCAAATTGTCCAACCGCGTGAGGTGATGGAGTTCTATCGAGATCTGACCGAGGTGTCCGGCTATGAGCTGGAAACGGCTGGCGTGCTCAAGGGCGGTCGTAAGTTCTGGGCGTTAGCGCGAACCGGTCAGAACACGGCGTTGAAGGGCAATGATCAGGTCAACGGTTATTTGTTGCTAGCAACCTCTTGCGACGGCACGCTCGCCACCACCGCCACGCCGACCACCGTTCGCGTGGTCTGCAACAATACCTTGACCATTGCACTGGATGGCGCCACTCGCGCCATCAAGGTGCCGCACAGCACCCGCTTCGACCCTCAGGTCGTCAAAAAGCAATTGGGTGTGGCCGTCTCGCAATGGGACGAGTTTATGTATCGCATGCGGGTGCTGGCCGAGCGCAAAGTCCAGTGGCATGAGGCCATGGGGTTCTTCATGAACGTGTTGTGTGACGTAACTCCCAATAGCAAATTACCTGAAGTCCTTCCCAACGAACGCGCCCTACGCAAGGTACAAAGCCTGTACGAGGGACGCGGCCGTGGTGCAACGCTTGAGTCGGCGCAAGGCACTGCCTGGGGTCTCCTCAACGCCGTGACCGAGTACGTCGACCACGAGCGCAGAGCGCGTAGTAACGAGTACCGCATGGACTCCGCCTGGTTCGGTCAAGGGGCGCAGATCAAGCAACGTGCGCTGGACACCGCACTGCAACTTGTAGCCTAACCAGTTACTTCCTCCCCCCATAACGCCCGATCCTCCTGGTTGCTGATCGGGCGTTTCTATTTCTGCAAGGTAAACGCTATGAACGCTACTCCATTGCGCAACACTAGCAAGGCTCGTCCAGCGCTGCGCCTGATCAGCACCAAGGAACTGCCTCGTGAAGATTGGCTGGCGGTACGCAAGCAAGGTATCGGCAGCTCGGATGCCGGTGCTGCGGTAGGCCTAAATCCCTACAAATCGCAGTTGGAGCTGTGGCTGGAGAAAACCGGTCGCGACACCACACTGCCAAAAGCCGACCCACATGATGAAGAAAGCCCAATGTACTGGGGCAACGTTCTGGAACCAGTCGTGGCCTGGCATTACAGCAAACGGACGAAAACAAGGTGCGGCGCATCAACGCTGTATTGCAACACCCTGATCCTGAGCTGCCCTGGATGCTGGCCAACATCGACCGCGAGGTGATCGGTGCTGACGATGTGCAGATCCTCGAATGCAAGACCGCCGGCATAAATGGGGCACGCCTCTGGAAGGAAGGCGTGCCCGAGTACGTGCAACTGCAGGTGATGCACCAACTCGCTGTCACCGGCAAACAGGCTGCGGATGTGGCGGTACTGCTCGGTGGTCAGACGCTGGAGATCCACCGCATGGAGCGTGACGAGCAGATGATTGCTCGCCTGATCGAGTTGGAGCGCAAGTTCTGGTACTACGTCGAGACCGACACGCCACCACCTGCCGATGGCTCAGTCTCGGCTGAAATGGCGCTGCGCGCACTCTACCCGGAGGACAACGGCCAGACCGTCGACTTCAGCGGCCATGCAGGATTGGCGGCAGCCTACTTAGAGCTCAAGGCCGTGCGCCAATCCATCGGCGAGAAAGAAACGCGCGAGGCCCAACTTAAACAGTTGCTGCAGCAAGCCATCGGCGAGGCCACACGAGCGGAGTTCTCCAGCGGATATATCAGCTGGAAGAAATCCAAGGGTTGCACCGTGCTCGATGTCGAACGCCTACTGAAAGAGAAGTCTTACCTGCAGGTTCGCTACGCTAAAACCAAGGAAGGTAGTCGCCGCTTCCTGATCAACTGACTCAGCTATTCCTAACCTCCCTCCCCTTGGCCAGTACCCGCAGTTCGCGCTGCGTGGCTGGCTTTTTTCATTTCCAGGAGAACCATCATGTTGAAAGGCTTAGCCCTGACCCCCCCAGTGCTTGGACGCATCTCCATCGGCAAAATCGTCGAGAGAAATGGTAAGCGCCTGCCGGAGAAAGATGATCAGTTCACCATTACATCCCAGGTGCAAAGTAGGGATGGCTGGCTACTACACCCACTCAATGACGAACTGCGCCAGAGCAAGGAAGACAAGCTGCGCAGTATTCCTGTGCGCCTTTTGTTCAACGAGCCTGAGCTGAATTTCCGCGCCGACTACACCCTGTTCGACCGGCAGTCTGGCAGGCCGTTGTGCGTGGGCAATGGCGAGACCTGCAAGCGTGCCACTCAAGACGGCATGCAGTCACTGCCCTGCCCCTCGCCGGATGCGTGTCCATTGGCCAAAGGGGGGGCCTGCAAGCCTTATGGTCGGCTGAACGTACTCATCGGTGATGACGATCCGCTGGGCAGCTTCGTGTTCCGTACTACCGGCTTCAATAGCATCCGCACTCTGGCCGCTCGGCTGCATTACTTCCAAGCCATCTCGGGCAACCGCCTGGCCTGCCTGCCGCTGGAACTGCGTTTGCGCGGCAAGTCCACCCGGCAAAGCCACGGTACGCCGATCTTCTACGTCGATATCACCGTGCGCAGCGGCATGAGCGTGGAGGAAACGTTGCTCGGCGCTCGGCAGCTCGATGAAGCCCGGCAATCTGCGGGCTTCGATCAGGCCTCATTGGACTGCGCAGCGAAGCACGGGCTCGGCAACGGGGCGTTCGAGGACAGCGAGGAAGACGGTGGCGCCGTGATCGAGAAGTTTTATTCGAGCACGGATGCCGCCACCGGCGCTGCCGAGAGTGACGAACCGCAACCAGCACCCAACTCACTCGCGGGCAAGCTGGAAGCGCTCGCCTCGCACGCCATCTGATACCACTCCTGCCTGGACTGAATGCATCGGCCAGGCAGCCTCTTTCGGAGAGCCGTCATGACCCTGCTTCGATTTCTATTCTGCCTATTAATTTTCATCGGGGCGCTGGCTGCAGCAGGCGTACTGGTGCTGAGCATTCTGCTAATGCTGCGTTTCCCGCCGCTGCTGGTCGCCGTAGTCCTTGCGTGCTGGATTCTGAACCGCCTGTGCAAGCTGCTGCGCGCATCCGGCCAAGACAATCCCACGAGAAATCCCGCATCGCAGGGGTGACCTCAGCAACCTTTATGAGCGGGGCATAGCGGCCCTGAATGCGATGCAACTCGTGGATGGCCTTGGTGACGATGATCACCCCGGTGGCACCAACCGGATGACCGAGGGAGATGCCCGAGCCATTCGGATTGACCTTGGCCGGGTCGAAGTCGAGCGCGCGGGCCACGGCGCAGGCCTGGGCGGCAAAGGCTTCGTTGGACTCGATCACATCCAGGTCGGAGACCTTCAGGCCGGAGCGTTGCAGGGCCAGGCGGGTTGCCGGGATCGGCCCCAAGCCCATCAACACCGGATCGACACCGGCATGCGCGTAGCTGACCAGACGGGCCAGAGGGCGCAGGTTATCGGCCTGCACCGCCTCCCCCGTGGCCAGGACTACCGCCGCCGCGCCGTCGTTGAGCCCCGAGGCGTTGCCGGCTGTGACCATGCCGTCCTGCTTGAATGCGGTCTTCATGCTCGCCAGTTGCTCGATCGAGGTATCGCCACGCACATACTCATCGACCTCGAACAGTTGCGTGCCTTTACGCGCTTTGATTTCAACCGGCACGATCTGGCCGGCGAAACGTCCTTCGGTAATCGCACGCGCCGCACGCTGCTGACTGACCAGCGCCAGGGTGTCCTGCTCTGCGCGGTTGATGCCATGCAGTTCGGCAATATTCTCGGCGGTAATGCCCATATGAATCCGTTGGAACGGGTCGTGGAGGGTACCGAGCATGTAGTCCACGGCCTGCATATCACCCATGCGGCCACCCCAGCGCGCGCCGGGCAGCAGATAAGGGCCGCGGCTCATGGATTCGGCACCGCCACCGATAGCGATGTCGCAGTCACCCAGCAGCAGGCTCTGCGCCGCCGAGATGATCGCCTGCAGACCGGAGCCGCAGAGGCGGTTGACGTTGAATGCGGGGGCTTCCTGGGGGATACCGGCATTCATCGCGGCCACCCGGGAAATGTAGGCATCTCGCGTCTCAGTGGGAATGACATTGCCCATCACCACATGACCGATACGCTCGGCGTCACAACCACTGCGCTGCAGGGCGGCCCTGACCGCAGTCGTGGCCAGTTCGCACGGCGGGGTATCCTTGAGCGTACCGCCGAAGGAACCGATTGCAGTTCTGACAGCGCTGACGATATAGACTTCGGGATTAGGCATAGGAGACTCCGGTGGCATTGAGATCCAACTGATGCGTAGACGGCGTACGCTATGGCGGCGTACAGGTCAGGCGTGGGGTAGTCTAGGGAGACGATGAACACTGGCCTATGCCGAAATTTACTGATTTGACTGATACTTTTTGCAACCCCCAGGCTACTGCCCCCCAGCGAGCGAGCGTTATGCAAGAGAAGGATTCAGTGGCCGTGTATTTTGTCCGTGCAGCGCTTTACGGGCTGCACGGGCAACCCGAGCGGATTGCGGTGGTACTGGCCGCGGCGGGTATTCCCGAACAGCAACTGAGCGACAAATCGGTACGCATTGCCGCCTCGGCCTTTGCCAGACTCTGGCTGGCCGTCGCCCGGGAGCTCGACGACGAGTTCCTCGGTTTCGACTCGCACGGGATGCCGACCGGCAGCTTCGCCCTGATCTGTCGGGGCCTGATCCAGGCCGACAACCTCGGCCAGGCGCTGCGCCAGTGCCTGAGCGGCCTCGGCCTGTTCTTGCGGGATATCCACAGCAGTCTGTCGGTACGAGGCGACCGTGCCGTGATCCGCCTGCACAACCGCCAGCCAGACCCGCAGGCGCGCAGCGTCGCCGAGGAAACCTACCTAACCGTGGTGCTTGGCCTGCTGTGCTGGCTGGCGGGCCGGCGCATCCCCATCGACAGCTCGCAATTCACCCACCCGCGACCGGAGCATGGGGACGACCACCTGTTCTGGGGACCCAACCTGACCTTCGAGGCCACCCATAGCGAAATCGAGTTCGCCGCCAGTTATCTGGAGCTGCCGCTGGTACAGAACCTGGCGACGCTGAAGACCTTCCTGCGCACCTCGCCGCAATGGCTGATCGTGCGTTTCAGCAATCGCCAGGGACTGAGCGCCGAAGTCTACAAACAGCTGCGCAATTGTCGCTACGAACATTGGCCGACCCTGGCCGACATGGCCGAGGAGCGCGCCCTGAGCATCGCCAGCTTCCGCCGCCAGCTGCAGCGAGAAGGTTTCTCCTTCCAGGAACTCAAAGACGAGGTACGCCGCGCCATCGCCTTTGAGTGCCTGCGCAACACCGAGCTGAGCATCACCGCGATCACCGAGAAGGCCGGCTTCTGCGAGGCCAGTGCGCTTCACCGGGCGTTCAAGCAGTGGACCGGAGAGAGCCCCGGCCATTACCGGAAGAAGTGGCACAGCAGCGAATAATCCCCAAGGGATTCGTCGAGCATGAAGCTGGGAATTCGCACCAAGGGTAAAGCAGAGTTATGCGCCATGTTCATTACCCTCTGTTAAAACTGTTGCTGGCTCGCGGACACTAGCAGCCGCTCGCGCGGAATCCGACAGGGCGAATAGACTCGGACGGCGTTGACTAAGGATGGTCTGAAGTAGACCTGTATTTTTGGGTGACTTCAGCCCCTGCCGATTTTGAAAGCGGAAAATCGATCAAAAACGATCAGATCACCCGCTCATTTCTGTGTTTTTAGCCGCCGCGAGCACCTCGCGGCAGCCATTTCCCACATTACAGACGTACCTCTCCTGCATTCGAGAATAAATGTCGGCGTGCCATCCACAGGTTCGACAGTGCGAACAGCATTATCAGTTGCGCCGTGTTCTTCGCCAGACCACGGAAGTGCGTCTTCACATACCCGTTCATCCCTAGCACCTCTCCGCCTTGATGCTGGCAGATTCAGTCTGGCCTCGCGGTGCGACCTACCGAAATATCGGCGGTTACATTGTCCCCAGAGCTTCAGACCCGGCTGTTACCGGCCACGCCTGCCTGGGTAGGGAACGAGTGGTGGAACAGTCGGTTCCGTCGGGCGTTAACCTGCGGAACAGAAACCCATGCGACTTTCAGGTCGCACTGCCGAAGTAATACTGGTTGCCCTTCTTGGTCTGGTGCATCTCTAGGCCGCGTTTGCGGTCCTTGTTCTTGGTTGAGCCCGGTGCGTTGATCAGCGTGGCATCGACAATCGTGCCTTGGCGCAGCGACAGACCTCGGTCGCCCAGGTAGCCGTTGGTGACAACCAGAATTCCGGCAGCCAGTTCGTGTTTCTCCAGCAGTCGACGGAAGTTGAGGATGGTGGTTTCATCGGGGATGCGCTCCAGGCTCGGTCCGGCAAACTGGCGCAGGATGGTGGTCTCGTATAGAGACTATTCCATCGCTGGATCGCTGTAACCGAACCAGTTCTGCATCAGATGAACGCGCAGCATCGCCATCAGCGGATACGCCGGACGACCACCATCACCCTTCAGGTAACCCGCGCCACTTGCGCAGGAGGATCCACCATGAAAAACAGCGTGATTGGAATGGACATTGCGAAGCTGGTGTTCCAACTGCACACCGTTAATCGGAGCAGCGGAGCCATCAAGCGCATCAAACTACGGCGTGCGGAAGTCCTGCCGTTCTTTGCGAACTATCCGACCAGCTTGGTGGCCATAGAAGCCTGCGGCAGTTAGACCATGAGGTGCGCTTACTGGCCCCGCGCTCGGTTCGGCCCTTTGTGCTCCGAAACAAGACCGATGCGGCTGACGCCCAAGCCATCTGGACAGCCGTGCAGCAGCCTGGTGCATGCACGGCCGCGATCAAGCATCCTGATCAACAGGCGATCCTCTCGTTGCATCGTCTTCGCGCCCAACTGCTGAATTTTCTCATCATGCAAAGCAATGCGTTGCGCGGTTTGTTCTATGAGTTCGGCATAGTTTTGCCAGAGGGTTACGCCACGCTGGTCAAGGATATGCCGGATGCTTTTGTGCAAGCCGAGAACCAGGTGCCCGATCTGCTGCTAGAGAGTCTGCGTGAGCAGTGGCAACGCGTGCTCAGGCTGCCCTACACCAGCGCCCATCTGGAGGGCGCCCAGTCAGAAAAGATCATCCCTTCGTGGCACAGCGTCCAGGAAACACCAGAGGCAATCCTCGAGATTCGCCGCATTCTCCATCAACATCTACTCGAGAAGAACGCACCATGAAGCGCTCGCATCCAATACTGCGGCTGGCGGCGAGACTGATACTCTGCCCGGCCTTCCTACTAGTCACTGCCTAGGGAGCCCTCGCCCTGCTCTTCCGGCTGGACTTGCCAGCCCCTATGGGTAATGCCCTGATCGTATTCTGGTGCGTACTCGGCTGCGGCCTACTGGCTCTATTGTGGCTACGCCCGCCGTTGTGGGCGCTAACCGGTCAGGTGCTAGCATTCGCCACCCTACTGAGCTGGTGGCATACCCTACAACCTTCCAACTTGCGCACCTGGGCCGACGACGTTGCACACATGACCCAAGGCCAAGTGATCGACGAACGCTTGCAGCTGGATAATGTGCGTAATTTCCGCTGGCGCAGCGACCAGGACTATGACATCAGTTGGGAACGTCGGGACTATGACTTGCGCCATCTTCAATCCGTCGACCTGCTGACCTCTTATTGGGGGATGCCGGCCATTGCCCACATCCTAGTCTCCTTCGGATTTGAGGATGGTCGGCAACTAGTCTTCACAGTGGAGACCCGCAAGGAAAAAGGCGAGACATACTCAATGCTTGGTGGCTTCTTCAAGGAATACGAGCTCAGCATCGTGGCTGCCGACGAGCTGGATGCTGTACGGGTACGGACCAACGTGCGTGACGAAGACATCTACCTGTACCGCATCGACATGCCTCAGCCAGTCATGCGTGAGCTCTTGCTGACCTACGTGAAACAGGCTAATACCCTGGTAGAGCGACCACGCTTCTACAACACTCTGACTGCCAACTGCACGACCATCGTATTCGACATGGCCCAAAGCATCATTGGCGGACTACCCGTCGATCAGCGCCTACTATTAACGGGTTACCTACCAGGCTATGTGCATGATGTCGGCGGCCTACAGAAAGGGTATAGCCTGGGCGAATTGCGCAACCGAGGACGTATCACCGAACGTGCTAAACAGGCGGATGACGCACCTGACTTCTCCCTGAGGATCCGTCAGGGTGTGCCGGTTGGATAATAGCAACCAAGACCCATAACAATTGATGACTGAAAACCCAGCCAGCCGGACCACAACCTGACCCACAAGCTTAAGGAGGCACTGGAACCGGCTCGGAGTGCTTGCGCTGGGGCACATCGTAGTTAATCGTCCGGGCCAGCCTAACGCTGACAGAACAGGGCTAATGGTCTTTCAAAACGTCGCCTTGACCTGTAACCCTACCGCCAACGCATTACCCCTTTTCGTGCCAAAGAACGCACCAGGCTCAATGTAGTACTGCAGGTCGGGACGCAGCAGCAGCCAGGGTGTGACTTGAGCGCCATAGTTGAGCTCCAGCATCTGCTCTGCATTGTCCAGGCCCGCGACCATGTTGTATTCGCCCGGGTTGCTTGCAGCCGCTTCCTGCACCTCTCGCGTGCGCGAGTTAAGCACTGCACGGCCATAGCCAAACGAGATGGAGTCTTTCGGGCGACTCGCAAAAGGCTTTTGCTTGACCAGTCCTACCGAATACCAGCGGCGCATCGGCGAGGTTGCTGCATTGCTGGTGGCCGCCTGACCAAAGAGGCGCAGCACGCTTTCAGGGTCTTGCTCATCTTTCCAGATTGCCTGGTCCATTAGCACATAGGCGCCTGTGCGGTTGCTGCTTTTTTCCGTGCTGCCAATTTTGGGAGCATCGGAGGTGTCGTAGTACCAACCCACCTTGTACTGGCCATCAAGAAAATCGTCGCTATTGAAGATCGCCTCCAGGGGCAAAATTGCACCGGTGGTGCCGTTGCTGGGCATGGAGAAGGCTTTGGAGGAGCGCATGTTGTACTCCGGGTTGACCTGGAATACAGCCGTTTGCAGCGTCAATGATGGGTTGACGTTGTAGCGCAACTCACCCCCCCAATGTGCCGTCGGATAGTTGCCCCAGCCACTGCCGCTGCCCATGGTCAATGGATGCGCACAGAAGCCGGCGCTGACAAAGTTGGCCAGGATTGGCATGCCGCCAAAGTCGGTGCCCATTACCATAAAGCCGACCTTGGTCGACAGGTCTGGCGAGAACAGATTGCGTTGATAGCTGAACTCGGTCAGGCGGGTGTACTGGCCACCGTAGTTCTCCTGCGCTGAAAGGCGATTGCCGAGCAAGTCTTCCGTGGCGCTGTGACCGCGACGATCATTGACGATGATCTGCATTACCCCCGCATCAGGCGTGTCCAGCAGTTTGCTCAGATCTAACTGGGCGCCGATGCGAATTTGTTGGGCGTAGCGAGTGCCGCGTTTGATCCCACCGTGCAGGTTGGAAATGGTTTCAGAACTGTAGTCCCCCGTGAGCTTGACCCCCGCGTCGGCCAGTTTCTGGCGTTCGCCCCCCCAGTCGCCGGTGAGTGTCGAACGACTCATCAGATCGGAGGCGTCAGCCTGTGCTGAGGACAGAGGCAAGATGCATAGCGACAGACCGCTGCACAGGCTGCTGGTCAGCAGTGCGCGGAAAGAAAAAGACATCCCAGATGTGCTCCGTTTCAAAGATGTGGGTGCTGCAAAAATAATCCCCGTAAACGGAGATTATTTTTCAACAACGTCAGCCGAGGAGTTACTTGCTAACGCTGTCGGGCAGCGCGTAGGCGATGATGTAGTCGCCCACATCCGGCGAATGGCTCATGCCACCGGCGGAGATGACCACGTACTGTTTGCCTGTGGCGGGTGACTTATAGATCAACGGAGCCGCCACTGCGCCAACCGGCAGGCGCGCTTTCCACACCTCTTTACCTGTTGCCGAATCGAGCGCCCGCAGGTAGTAGTCCTGGGTACCGGCGAAGAACACCAGGCCGGACGCGGTTGAGGTTGGGCCGCCGAGTGTCGGCATACCCAGAGGGATCGGCATCTTCGTCTTGATACCCAGAGGCCCGGTGTCCTGGACGGTTCCCAGTGGAACCTGCCAGACCAACTTCTGCGTGTTCAGATCGATAGCGCTCATGCTGCCGAAAGGCGGGTTGTTGCATGGCACGCCCAGCGGCGACTGCAGAATGTCGATTCTGATCCCACCATAGATACCGGCAACTTGCGGACGAATTGTGCCCATGAAGCCTGGCACTTCATCAGTCGAAACTTTGAATTTCTTGGTGTTCTCCTTGGTAACCAAGGACATTCGCAGCGGCACACGCATGTCATTGACGAACATCATGCCGGTGTTTTCGTCGATGGAAATGCCGCCCCAGTTCATGCCACCCAACAAGCCAGGCCATTCGATGTATGGCTTTTCAGTTGGCGGCGTGAAGGGTCCAACGTAGACCGAGTCCTTGAACATGATTCGGCAATAGAGTTGGTCGAAGGTACTCACACCCCACATGGACTTTTCAGTCAGGGGCTCGGCACCAATGACCGGCATGCCAACCGAGTACGGCTGCGTAGGCGAGAGGTGCTCGCCTTCTGCCGCCGGCGAGGTGGGTACCGGGCGCTCCTGAACTTCGGTAACCGGCTTGCCGGTACGCCGGTCCAGCACAAAGATATGACCCGTTTTGGTGGTCTGGATCAGGACCGGGGTTTTCTCGCCCTGGGCGTTCTTCATGTCATAAAGAACAGGCTGCGAAGGCAGATCATAGTCCCACACATCGTGGTGAACGATCTGGTAAACCCATTTGGCCTTACCTGTCGAAGCGTCGACGGCGACGACTGCCGAGCCGTACTTTTCCTTGGCCTGGTTACGATCACCACCCCAATAGTCGGGTGGACCGTTGCCGGTAGGCAGATAGACCAGGTTCAACGCTTTATCGTAGGTAGGAATCGTCCATACGTTCGGCGTTTCGAGCGAGAACTGATGATCGGCGGCGGCAGCATCCGTGTGCTCAGGCGCGCCTACATCCCAGGCCCACACCAACGCACCTGTGAGCACGTCGAAGGCCCGGACAGCACCAGAAGGCTCGTTTGCGACAATATCGCGTACCCAGCCACCCACGACAGTCAGGTGGCCCATGACCACCGGCAGCGAGGTTGGGTGATAGCGCTTGCTGTTCTCTGTCGGGCCCATGCCTCTCTTGAGGTCGACATAACCGTTGTCACCAAAGCTTGGACACAGTTCGCCGGTATGGGCATCGAGCGCTAACAAACGAGCATCCACCGACGACACCAGAATGCGCTGACGGCATTGCTGGTCATTGCTGTACGAGGCTTTGACCTCGGCCGTGAGACTGTCGTCCTTGTCGATATCGTAGTAACCGACGCCGCGACAGGTCACGTGCTCTTCACTTTTGGCATGCGGATCGAACTTCCAGATCGGCTTGCCTGTATCACCATCGAGCGCAGTAATCAGGTTTTCCGGGGTGCAGGAGTACAGAACACTGCCAATTTGCAGTGGGGTGTTTTCGTCCACACCCGCGCCCGCGCCAGTGGTTCTGCGACCTGTTCTGTAAGTCCAGGCAACCTGCAGCTCATTGACGTTTGCCGGAGTGATTTGCGTGTAGGGTGCAAACCGGGTGCCCGACGCATTACGGCCAAAGAACTCCCAGTTTTCCGGGGCCGATTGGGACGCCTTGGAAGCAGGCGCAGCCGTCGTTGCCACTGGGTTGGAGATGGCACCATGCGGAAAAAACGCCGCAACAAATGTCGCGATCAGTCCCAGGAACACGGCAAAACCAAAACGATTAGCCAAACGCTGCGTGCGCAAGGAAGTACCAGCAAGCGCTGCACTTACCCACAGACTAAGCGTGAGGATAACGGCCGGAACGACCAGGCGCGGAAGCAGTTGCCAATAACTGAACTGGCGCACTTCGTAAAAAGCCCAGACACACGTTGCCAGGAATATAACCACAGAAAGTGCAAGGCCAAGTCGCTTGCGAAGTAGATAAAGTGCAGCCAACAGCAAATAAGCCAGGCCTGCTATCAAGTAATAACTTGATCCGCCCAAGGCAAGCAATTTGATCCCGCCGTAGATCAATGCAAGCGCCACGATAAAAGCCAGCAAGGAAAACAGCACCCTTGCGACGTCACTGATTGAGCGTCTTCCCGTGTGGGAAAGATTGTCGTCCGTCATATGTAAATATGCCTATTGGTGAATAAAGAACGGCTCCCACAGAAGGTGAGCAAATCGGCCGAATGATTGGACCGCCCTGTATTTGGCTACGCGTGGTTAGTTCAAAGTCCCTATGCACTACCCTGCCGAAGCAAGTAAGCACGGAAGATCAGTGGTGCCGAGTGTCGCCAATACGTTTTTGGTCCGCAGGTACTGCCGTTTTTAGCCGCAACCCGGCAGTTTGAAAGCGAAGCGCCACCGAGTTCATTGTGCAATGATAGCGCCAACGAAACCTGTATCAGTTAGTGCTGTGCAGAGGCGGCAGAATGCTGGGGGGTAGTTTATCGCGATGTTTTTTTCGGATATGCCTAAAAGTTTGTAAAACAACTTTGACAAAACAGTAACAATCGAAAGCTATTTTCAACCACCAAATGCACGATCGATATTTTTGCAGAATTGATACTCGGGCTTGCACCTCACTTGGGCATCAGTCTGGCCGATCTTTACATCGTTCGAGGACGATCTCGAAGAACGTATTGAGGATACGTTGTAAGCGCTACGCGCGCAGGCAGACGAAGGTTTCAGTGAAGCGGACTTCACAACGGCTGATTGGCAACGCCCGTACTGAGAGATCAAAACTAAGCTCCGTAGCCGACTCCACACCTAAATCAATCTCGAAGGCAACCGTCTCACGCGCCGCTTCGCGCCCTTCCACTTCGGTTACTTTGCGAATACACAGACCAGTTCGCGCCGCCTGCTCCAGGGTCTAGCGGGTGACCAGACCCTGTTCACGCAGTACCAAGTGTATATCTGCCAGATAGCTAAGACGTATCAACCCACATCCGCTCCTTGGCTTTATTGCTGCAGGACGGTGTCTTCATACTCAGCGCAGCAGCTACGTGGCTCAAATCAGTTGCTTGATGGTTTCTATCTGCTGAACCGATTGCATTACTTCCCCAGCTTTGGGAACCAGTGGAGATACGTCAGTGAGCGGGATGCCGGTTGTAAACCGTCGATGCCAGCTGAGTCTGACAGTAACTACTAGACGGCGCCGTGGGTGCGCTGGTCATTTCGAACACGCTGAGACAGCCTGTCAATGTATCGAGCGTGCCCGACAGAGCGATCACTTGGGACCCTGCGGTAGCGGCGACCAAGATAACGGACTGCAGGGGGAGGTCGGCAGATGAAGCATGTAAATCCGTGAACCCGGTGATTTCATGAGTACCGGATTGCGCAACAATGCTGCCGAAAACTAAGCCAAGCCGACTGTCGCGAACCGCATCCACCCGCAACGTGAGACTGCTGCCAGCAGCCAACCACCGACCCACGAGGGCATTTTCCGCTGTTTCGTGGTGGCGATTGAGCAACTGATCGAACGCTGGGGCTGGCACTCGTTTATACGTCAGTTTATCGAGGTAGGTTCCCACCCCTGCCACGCTGGGAAAATCGCTTGAGGCCACCAGAGCGTGCGCCAACACCATGACTTCCTCTCCATTTTGATAGCTGATCTGGCCGCACAAGGCAGAACCCCAATGCCAGCTTGGGTCTGGGAGTGCATCATCGATGGCGTGCCAGCAAATAGACAAGGCCAGCGGTTGGCCTAGCGAGGGTGTCGCGGCACATCCGACCTGTATGCCGAGCACTTCATAAGTACCTGTTGAGCCAGTCGACGACTGATAGGTGCCCCTTAGCCGGTCATCCTCATTCACTAACGTCATGATCGAGCCGTATTCGTTTACCCAGGTGCCTGCAGCAGACATGCATTTCTCCTTGAATGTGGGAGGGTCGCTACAGCTGGCAGCGACCCGGAAAGATTGCCCTGAGCACAATCAATGCAGCGGTTTACCCTCGGTCTCAGGGATCAACAGCGCCAGTAAGACACTTGCCAGCATGAAGCCGTTTATCAGCGTGGTAGTCATGTTGAAGGAGGTGCCGAGGGCCACCATCACCCCGATCAGGCTTGGCGCCAGGATGTTGGCCAGCCGCTGAGAGAACACCGCCCAGCTGTAGCCCAGCAGTCGCAGGCGGGTGGGATACAGCTCTCCGATCCAGGTGTCCCACACCCCCCAGGCGCCCATGCTGAAAAACGCCAGCGCAAAATTGCTGATATAGAGCATTTCCAGCGTCTGGGCATTGGCGAAGCCATACCCCGCCAGCACCGCAGCACCGATGAAAGACACCACGACCTTTTTGCGACCTAGGCGGCTGGTGAGAAAGGACGCCACCATGTAGCCGGGGATCATGCACAGCGCCGAGAACGCAATGAATCCATAGCTTTGCGGCAAGCTCAACCCGCGCTGCTGGAGCAACGTCGGCAACCAGGTCTGCAGCCCCCAGTAACCCCAGGCAAAGGTGAAGTTGACTGCGATTTGCAGCAGGCTGACTTTGCCCATGCCCCCAGCGAATATTTCTCGGTGCGTGCCCCGCAACGTTTTTTCGACCGCCAGCTCGTATCCCTTGGGCAACTGGATCGCCCCTCGACTGAGCCTGGCGATGACCGCGCGCGCCTCGGCCTGGCGGCCCACCGAAGCCAGCCAGTAAGGCGACTCTGGCACCCAGTAGGCGACTGCAATGGCCCACAAGCTGCCCAATGAACTGACGGCAATGATGGTGCGCCAACCCAGCGGCATCAGCCACACCGTTGCGCCCAAGGCCAGTAGCACACCAATCGGCCAACCTGAGGCCAGGTACACCGTACAGGCGCCGCGTACTTTGACAGGCAATAGCTCTTCGAAATGCGCAAAGGTCACCACCAGCATCCCGACGGCGGCCACCCCACTGAGTAACCGCAGCAGATAGAACACCGCATAATTGGGGGCAAAGGCGCTGATCAGGGAAATGACTCCATACGCCAGCATGCTCAAGATAATCGAACGCTTGCGCCCCAGTCGCTCGGAGAGCTTGCCCCATACCAGCGAGCCAACCAGCATGCCGACAAAAATGGCGCCGATGAGGTTTCCGATCGCCAGTGAGTCAAGTTGAAAATCCTTGCCGATCAAAGGCGCTGTGTAGACGATGATCATCATCTCCCAGGCTTCAATGGCGAACACAAAGAACAATCCCAGGCAGCTTTTCAGGTGCTCCCGGGTCAGCGGGAAATTCTCGAACACCTGGCCGACGGTCAATCCCCGTTGAGGGTTTACCTCGTTAGTGGTCGTGGAGTCTGTAGCAGTAGCTGACGATAGTTGGCTCATGAACGGTCATCCTAGAAAGCGGCAGAGCCGGCAGTTGGCCAAGCTCTGCTCGCGGTAGTGGATCAGGCCTTGACGCGATTGCCGATGGGCACTGGGCCCTGGAACAAACCGAACGCTTTGATCTCGGCTTCCGGCGGCGGCTCGCAGCTGCCCACCCGACTCGGTGTCCAGCCAAATCGACGCTTCATCCCCGCCAGCGACTCAGCCACCTTGAACGCGGCTACCACTGGATCGATGACCGGGACGCCGATCTCGGCTTGCACCTGTTCGAAAAAGCCAAACTCGATAGTGCAACCCAGAATGATGGCTTCTGCGCCGTCTTCTTCCACCGCACGCCTGGCCTGCTCGATGATGCGTCGTCGGGTCAGCGCGTGATCACGCTGAAACTCATCAACTCCCATCCCTAGCGCACGCATCGACGCCAGCCGGTCACCGGCACCACAGGCCCGAACACGCGCGCTCATCTGCTCGATCCACTTGTTGCGACCGACGATGATCGAATAACGATTGGCCAGGTTAGCTGCCACCTGCAGGCTCGCTTGGCAGGGGCCAACCACAACGGTTTGTCCGGAGATTTCGCGGGCGTCATCCAGGACCGGATCGTAGAAACAACCCAGTACCAAGGCATCAATGTTTTGCTCGGCACAGTCGCGCGCGATACGCACGCTGCGTTCATAGATCAAGGCTTCGTAGCTGCGGTACTCCAGGTGCGTGGGACTTGGGTGCATATCGAGGGAGATCACCTCGACCTGGGTCGAGGGTTGCTTGATCGAGCGCAGCAATTGCGCGATAGGTTCATCGAACGCGGCGCTGCCGATAGGGTTCAGCCAGCGTACGGAAACCGCTACGTCCTGCGGCTCGGCAGAGGTCAAGAAGTTGCTCATATCTTCGATTCCTTCAGGGGCTAGAAGCTCTTGACCAATGCCATGGTCAACGAGTTGGAGTACGGCAGGTTGTCGGTGTGGTAGTAGTCAAAGTTCAGGTTGGCGGAGACAAACACCCCCTGCTTGGACCAGCCGGTGTACGTCATGGAAGGGCCGATCTTGCCCTCTCGCGACTCCTCAAAATCTGAGGCCGTGCGATTGTTGATGTTGTAGACGTGGTGCACGCCAAGCCATAGCTTGTCGGTCACCAGATAGCCCGCGGCGATATCCCCCAGCCACACGCTCACACCGCCGCGCAGGTGCTTGGGATCACCCTCCCCCATGTCGGTGGTGTTGCGATTTTTCTCGGCGTAGTAGATGCCGACCGGGGTGAAGGTCACGCCGAATTTTCCGATCTGCAGATAGTTGGCAATGCTGAAGCTATAGGCATAACGGTTGTAGCCGGCGCCGTATCCCTGGGTGTCATGATTGCCGTTAGGGAACTCGATCATCAGAGTGGGGCTGGTCCATAACGTCACATAATCCGGCGATCCCCAAGGTGCGGTGGGCTCTACGATGTTGTAGTAGTACTCGATGCCGATGTTGGGCGCGGCAATGTCCCAGCCACTCTTGCCGCCGCCCGCGTCGGTGTCGGTGTAGCCGGGTATGGCGCCCACCCAGAACTCCCACTGGTCCCTTTGAGTGCCGGTCAGCCCGGTCTCGGTAAAGTAAGCCAGCACGGTGTTGGAGGAGACGCGAACATCGCCTTCGGCGGTGCGGTTAACCACCGGGAAGGATTCAAGCGCCCAGGAGCCGGGGACGCCTGGTTGGGCGAAACCGATGAACTGATCGGCCTGCACGGATGTGACCAGCCCCAACGTCAGGCCGAGCGGAACCAGCGCGCTTGAGCACGACAAATTGCGAAGTTTCATCACTTTTTCTCTTGTTGTTGTTCTAGTAATGGGGCGGCCGCGAGGGCCGCCTTCACTCACGACATGGCGGTTTCGATATCGTCCGCCTGCTTGGGCGTTTGCGGTCCAAGTACCCTGGCCGAGCTTGCACCGACCGTCACCACGTCTTCGACGCGCATGCCGCCAAAATTGCTATAGGCCTTGAAGCGTTCAAAACAGATGAGCCCTGCGTGGCGCTTTTCTGCTTGCCATTGCTCGATCAGGCCCGGGATAAAGTAAATCCCGGGCTCCACCGTCAGGACCATGCCCGCTTGCAAGCGCTTGCCCATGCGCAGGTTGCCCAGACCGAAAAGAGGGCTACGCGTTATCTCCCTGTCGTAACCCACGCGGTCTTCGCCCAATGCTTCCATGTCATGGACATCCAGGCCCAGTTGATGCCCCAACCCATGGGGGAAACACAGGGCGTAGGCGCCGGACTCGACAACCTGCGCTGCATCGCCTTGGAAGAATCCCAACTCGGTCATGCCCTCGACCATGCGCAGTGCTGCAAGCCGATGCACCTCTGCAAATGCCAGCCCCGGTCGTATCGCCGCAATGGCTTCTTCCTGAACCCGTACCAGCAGCGTGTACAACTCGCGCTGGTGTGCGAGAAACCGTCCACCCACCGGCAGCGTGCGGGTCACGTCGCTGGCGTAGCCCTGCACACTGGATGCCCCGGCATCGTTGACCACCAGGTCGCCGACTTCCAGGCGGTTGCCATACTCAAGGTTGTGCAGAATCTCTCCACGCCGACTGAACACTGGCTGGTAGGCTTCCTGCAATCCATGACGCCCCAGCACACCACGCATTGCCGCGACGACATCTCGCTCCAGCACACCCGGACGGGTCGCTTTCATTGCCGCCAGATGCATTTCATTGGCGACCACCAGGGCTTGCTCGATCTGCTCGATCTCGCCGGCATCCTTGATCTCGCGTAGCGCCACCGCCGCCGCGATCAATGCTGGGGATGCGTTGTCAATGACGTTTTCGGCCGGTAGCTCAAGCAGCCGTGCTAGCAACAGGGTGGTGTCAGCACGGTAAGGCGGCAGGTAATGAACCTTGCGTCCTTGCTTGAGTGCCTTGGCGATCACCGCCTGCAACTGCGCTGCGGGCTGCAAGGTGGTGCAACCCGCCGCTGCACATTGCTGCGCAAGGGGGATGCGATTGCCGACCCAGATGCTGTCGTCAAGGCTGATCTCGTCGGCAAATACGCTTTCACCGCCGTCATCAAGGTCAATTAGTGCATTGAGCCCCGGACTGCTGACGCCAAAAAAGTAAGAAAAGCTGCTGTCCTGGCGAAACGGATAGACGTTATGAGCGAAGTTGATCGGCGCATCGAGGTTGCCGGGCAGCAGTACAAGGCCGCCCGCCAACCGCTCGCGTAATGCTTGCCGACGCTCAATGTAGGTTTTGTTCGAGAACATGGTTCAGGTCTCCTGGCGCACGCCTGTTCAAACCCGCACGCCGTAAACGGCATTGGCAGTCTCGGCGCTGAGGTAACCGTTCTTCAGATCCTCGATAACTGCCTCGCGGCAACGCAATGCAGGATCACCATAGCCCCCGCCTGCCCCGGTGCGGACGCGCACGATGTCACCGGCGTTCAACATCACCCCGCTGGCCATTGCGTGACGCTCGCTGCCGCCGTCTTTACGGATCACTTCGATATAGTTTGGCGAGCCGTCGGCGCCCCCCTCGAGTCCCCAAGGGGTGACGACGGAACGGGTGTAACCACAGGTGAGGAAAGTCCCGTTTGAACGTACCCTGTAATCGATGCGTATACCCTGGCCGCCACGGTATTGACCGTAGCCTCCTGGTTCGTCGTTGAGCGCCATGCACTCGACATACAAGCCATAGCGCGCTTCGCAGACTTCGACTGGACAGTTATAGGTTTCGCCGTGCAGGCCCGAATAGACCGCGTTGTTGCCATCACGCCCCTGCTCTGCGCCCCAGCCGCCGATCTCGGGTTCGACCAGGGTGAACATGCGTCCGGTGTCGGGGTGTACGCCGCCAATGATGGTTGCGCAGACCGAAGCGAAATTGCCCGCCGGCAACCGATCAGGCATCTGCTGGGCCAGGCAGCGCAAGATCAAATCATGCACCCGGATCAGGTTCTCGAAGTAGAAACCTTCGGCCGCGGGGGCCTGGGCATCGAACAGTGTGCCTGCTAGGGTCAACACCTGCAGAGGGCGGAATGTACCGCCGTTCGTCACGCCCTGCGGTGCCGTCACCGCCTTGAAGGCCATCTGCGCCGCAACTACGGTGCCGTCGCGACTCAGGTTGGTAGGGCCAAGCGCCTGTGCCGGATTGTCACGCAGGTCGACGATCATCTGCGTCTGAGTAATCTCTACCACCACCTTGAATACCTGGCCGTCGTCCTGGATTTCTTCCATGCTGAAGCGACCACGTGGTGCGTCCTGCAACGCCCTGAGCGAGACCTTTTCGCCCAGCGTCATGAAGTCTTCGACCGCAGAGATGAACAACTGCGCGCCGTACTTTTTGCTCAACTCGACAATCCGCGCGGCACCACCACGGGCTGCGGCGATGGCCGCCCACAAGTCACCTTCCATAAAGTCCGGCATGCGCGTGTTGGCTCGCAGAATCTGCAGGACCGATCGGATAGGCTTGCCTTTTCCAATCAGTTTGACCGACGCGAGGCGCAAGCCCTCCTGGAAAATGTCCGTCGCCTCGGTGGACAGCGACCCCGGCACCATGCCGCCGACATCGTTCCAGTGCGCGATGTTCGCAGTCCAGGCGATGATTTGGCCGTCGATGAATACCGGCATTGCCAGGACCACATCGTTCAGGTGCGTCACCCCACCGCTATGTGGATCGTTGGTGATAAATATGTCTCCGTCCTCGATATCACCTGGTTGAGCGTGTTCTACGAGGATTTGCCGCACCGCCTTGTCGAGCACCCCGACGAAAGCCGGAATGCCAGCGCCGGAACTGGCGATATTGCCATGGGCGTCGGTGATGCCGGTGCCCATGTCGAGCACTTCATAGATCACCGGGCTCATGGCGGCCTTGCGCATTGCCGCAAACATCTCATCGGCAATCGCCTGGAGCGAGTTCTGGATGATTTCCAAGGTAAAAATATCAACGCTGCTCATCGCCCTGCTCCTTTACTGGCCAATTGTGATGTGGATGTTGCCGAGCTGATCTACGCGCACACGGTTACGTGGGTGCACGACAATCGTGGTCCCCGCATCCTCGATCACTGCCGGTCCGTCAAAGGTCATGCCCGGCTCCAATTTGGCGTTGTCATAGATGCACGCTTCGTGGCGGCCTTCCAATGCGTAATCCACCAGGCGTCGGCCTTTGAGGGCGGCTGTCAGCGTTGCCCCGGTTACCGGCATTTCACCCAGGTCGAGCTTGCCGATCTGAGCCACGGCGACGACATGAAAGCCGACAATTTCCAACGGCGCATCGAGGCGGTAGCTGTAGTGCTGCTCGTACAACGCATGGAATCGCCCGGAAATTGCTTCCCAGTGATCTACAACACATTCGTTAGCCAGCAGCGGCACTTCGACCGAATGCTCCTGATTCTGGTAACGCAGTTTGCAGTGAGCCGTGAGCTCGACTTGATGCGAATCAACCGCTGGGTCTTCAAATTCTTCACGCGCAGTCAACAGCAACTGGTCAAGGAAGCCTTGGGCTTCGGCCAGCGCACCTTCGCGGTCACAGTCAAAGAAGCGATTGACGAACATGTCCCGGCGCAAATCCGACATGGTCATGCCCCAAGCAGAGAAAACCGGAGCACCTCGCGGGATGATTACCTTCTTCACACCCAGTTCCTGGCCAAGCGCCACAGCGTGCATGGCACCTCCGCCACCAAATGCGATCAGGGTGAATTCGCGTGGGTCATAGCCGCGGTTGAGGGAAACCAGTTTCAGGGCATTGACCATGTTGTCGTTGGCGATACGCACGATGCCACGGGCGATCTCGACGCTCGATAAACCCAGCTCTGCGCCCAGTAAACCGAGCGCACGCTCCACCGCTGGCATATCGGCTTGCAGCTCACCACCACAGAAGTAGTCCTTGTTGATCCGGCCCAGCACCAGGTTGGCGTCGGTGGTGGTAGCGCATGTGCCGCCATTGCCATAAGCGGCCGGACCGGGCTGCGCGCCCGCCGATTGCGGGCCGACGTGCAGCTTGTCGAATTCGTCGACCCAGGCGATCGAACCACCGCCGTTGCCGATTTCCACCAGGTCCACCACTGGCACCATGATCGGATAACCGGCGCTGATTCGATCGCGCTCGATCCAATAGTCGGTTTTGATGGTTACCTGGCCATCGCGGATCAGCGAGCACTTGGCCGTTGTGCCGCCGATGTCCAAGGCGAGCAAGTTGGGTTCATCAATCAACCGGCCCAATTCGGCGGCGGCCCAAAAACCACTGGCAGGACCGGACTCGACCATGGTGATCGGTGTTTCACGGGCGTGCGCTACCGTGTCGACGCCGCAGTTCGATTGCATGACGTAGAGCGGAGCCTTGTAGCCCCCTGCTCGCAGCCCACGTTCAAGGTCACTCAAGTAGCGCGCGGCAATGGGCTGCACGTAGGCCGACAACACCGTTGTGCTGGTGCGCTCATACTCTCGCCATTCGCGGGTAATCTGGTGCGAAGCCACGACCGAAACTTCGGGCCACAGGCGCTGCACTTCAGCCAGGACCGCCAGTTCATGGGCAGGGTTGGCATAAGAATGCAGAAGACACACCGCGATCGCCTCAACTTCTTCTCGGCGCAAGTCTTCGAGCAGCAGGGCAAGCCCGCTCAAATCCAGTGGCTCACGTTCCTGCCCATCCCAATGCATGCGACCGGCAATTTCGCGACGCAGGTGACGCGGGACAAAAGGCTGGGGTTTTACCCATTTGAGATTGAAAAAATCCGGGCGGTTGGCGCGGGCGATCTCGAGGATGTCGCGAAAGCCTTGGGTGGTGATCAAGGCGGTGCGAACACCGCGACGCTCGGTCAAGGCGTTGATGACGACGGTGGTGCCATGGGCAAGGAAGTCCACCTCATCCAGGCGAACATCCGCCTTGTCCAGCACATTGAGAATGCCCTGTTCGAAATTGGGCGGCGTTGTGTCTGATTTTACCGTGCGGATCGTTTGCCGGCCACTGACCGAATCTGTCTCGAAATAGACCAGGTCGGTAAAGGTTCCCCCGACGTCGGTCGCTACGCGCACGGTCTTGCCGTTCATACCCACAGTACATCTCCTAGCATGATTGTTTTTATTGGCAACAGGAGTCTGAAATCCCTTGCCGTTCAGGCAATGAATCGCTGTTGCAATCGATGCTAAGAACCCGTTGGGCAGACTTCAACGCTGCCGGTGGGTAGGCACGAGACGGGTAGCGAGGTTACCTACCCAAATGGGTAGGACGGTCACGCGCGGGGGTCGAGCAGTCCTTCACGCAGGGCGGTGCTGATGGCCGCAGAACGGTTCTCGACCTCAAGTTTGCGAAAAATCTGCTTGAGGTGAAACTTCACGGTGTTTTCAGAAATGTCCAATGCCAACGCGATGGCCTTGTTTGACTGACCGCCAGCCAACAACGTCAACAACTGCATCTCCTTGGCGCTGATATGAGCTCGTGGACGTACAGGATGCGCCCGCCAACCGCGTAACCGGGTGATCACCGAGGACATGCCGGGGAATGCGTCGGGTAACACATCGAGCATAGGCAGCAACGCCGGTCCCACCTCCAGCAGCAGTCCCATCAAGCCTTGGCCTACAACCGGTAAAAGCGTGCCGCTCACCTCTTCGGCGTCCAGCTCGCCACGGACTTTGTAACGGACCAGCATCGCCATAATGCGTAAACGCCAAACCGGCAAAATCAGGCCCTTTTGCAGCAACGCTTCAATGTCACGCTCCAGGCGAGCAAGGGCAGCCGCCGAGGCACCGCTGGCCAACAATAGCCGTGCGAGGGCCAAACCGACTGCCTCGCGATTACGCCAGTCCAATTCGTCGGCAGGCAGGGTGTCGAATCGATGAAGCTGCAGTTCCTGGCGGGCCTGGGAAACCAGGCCCGATTGCGCCAACAAGTCGATCCGCCATGCATGAACCAGGCGTGTTAGCCGATCAAGCTGCCTGTCATTAGCGATTCGGGCGATTTTCTCCAGTTCGGCCAGTGCCGGTTGTACACCCAGTGCGCGCAAGGCTGTACGCCAGGAGACTTCCGCGGTAGCGGCAAACACGTCGAGCCAGCCATCGGTATGCTCGAGCGAGTCCCAGCCTTCGCGGATCAAAGGTTGCACCTCAGCCCATGCACCTTGCCAATAGAGGTGTTGAGCCTTGAAACAGCCCACCACAGCCTTGAGCGAGCTTTCGCTGCCAAAGTTCTCCTGCGCCATGCACAAGGCTTCGTCGATCAGCACCCCGGCGCCTGATACCTCCCCTGTCAGCGACAAGGCTTGCGCTTCATGAATAAGGCAATAGTTCTCACCCAGGGGACTTGCCACCATCCGCATCTGCAACCTCGCCGCACGGGCCACACGCAAGGCTTCGGGCAGGTTGGGATACGCCAGGCAACTCATCGCCCGCACACATTGCAAGGTCGCCAGGGCCAAAGCACTTCCGGCCCAGTCTGCGCCGCTCAGCGCCCCCTGTTCATTATCGAACTGATCGAAATAGGCCTGGGTCAACCCCTGGATCACGGCGAAATCACGTTCCATACGCTCATCACCGCGCACTGCAACCTTGGCCAGACGCAACAGCTCGGTCGACAGTGCCCGGTTACCCAACTTGGCGTGAAGATATGCCTGCATCAACAACAGATCCGGCTCGCTGCTACGCGCTTGCTCGTCGAACTGTTGCAACAGGCTTTGCGCGTAACTGATGCCTTTGCGCAACACCAGCTCCCAGCCCCCGGCGCGCACCACCAGGTTTACCGCCAACACGGTATCTTTAGCACGCAACGCATGGGAGACCGCCAGTACCCAGTCGGTTTGCACTGCCAGCCAATGCGCAGCGGCCTGGTGAATGCGCTGGGACCGTGGAATATCCAGACGAGGACGCAGGAAGTCGGCCAGCAGCATGTGATATCGGAACCAACTGCGATGGGAATCCAATGGCACCAGCAACGCGTCGAATGCCGATAGTTGCGCCAGCAACTGTGCACTGTCCTCGCGCCCCCGCACTACATCGGCCAGTTCAGCGTTGAAGCGCTCCAGCAAGGACGTTTCCAGCAGAAAGGCGCGACATTCTTCAGATAGGTTCTCGAAGATTTGCTCCGTCAAATACTCTGCGACGTCAGCAACACGACCGGAGAACGACTGCAGGCCAAACAGCGAGCCATTGGCACCCGCAAGCCAATGGTGCGCCAACTGCACAGCTACCGCCCAGCCTTCAGTCTTCTCGTGCAGACTTGCCAATGCTGGTTCGCCAAGATGCACGCCAAAAATCTGTGCCGCCTCAGCGGGTGACAGCATGAGATCACTGGCCCCAAGTTCATGAACCAGACCTTGCGACTTGAGTCGGGCCAAGGGCCAGGCGGGGCGCATACGGCTCGCGACAACAAGATGCAGCCATTGACTGCCCCGTTCGAGCAACGTCAACACCACCTCATCGACCGCACTGTTGGACGCGCGATGATAATCATCCATCATCAGCGTCACTCGGCGTCCATCGCTCGCAAGTAGTTGCAATAACGCCGTCACCGTACGCTGCGGCCGAACATCTAGCGTCTGAGATTGCGCCAGCGCTGCCAGGCCACCGACATCCAGCCCTGCCGCTTGCAGCGCGCAGATTAGATAAGCAAGAAAACGGTTTACCTCGGCATCGGCTTCGTCGAACGACAACCACGCCGTCGGCGAGGCAGCGTGCTCTTGCAGCAGGCGAACCCGCCATTGCGCTAACAAGGTCGTCTTGCCGAAGCCCGCAGCAGAGACGACAAGCGTTAAAGGTTTGTGCTGGTTGCGCTGTAACGCAGCCAGTAATTCCTTACGAGGCACCGCCTCCAGCTGGGCTTGGGGCGGCGCAACCTTACCCATCCACATCCAGGCACTAGGGAACTCTGAATCGTCCATACTGCAAAAGCCGAGTCGAATATGACTGTGAAGATGTTGAATGCCCCAAACAAAGTCAAGAGACACCAAGACTTTGTTACGCCTCTGCCCGTTGTTGTTTGCGCAGACTGTGCACACGATAATCGCGCGACAGCCAGCCGTAGAAGTGGGGGAACACGAACAAGGTACCGACCAGAATTCAACAGCCGTTCTCCTGCTTTATTGCTGAATTCAACGGCGTAAAAAAGGCCATCTACACCGATGACGATCGGTTGCTCTGCTCACGTAATTACAAGGTTCTTTAACACTCGGAATCCAGGAACTGATGTTCAGACAACTTCACCCTCGACGAGGACGCTTCAGTTGTCCCATCCGTAGGCATCGAGCTCCTTCGGGCCTCAAGCGCAAGTGCTGGACATCTTTCACACGATACTTCACCATCTTGTGAATATGGCGCCGAATGGCTCGATCACTTCTCAGTGATACGACCGATACCGCACGCATCACGGTATCGCTCCTTGTCGTGGTTGCAACTGTGCATGTAGCCTTGGCCGTGCGTGATCTCACTCCACAACTTGCCTACCTAAATGGCCTTGTAGACATCTCCGCGTACCTCATTACCGTTGAAGAAGAACGCCGCATAGATGTGGTATGCCACGATCATCGCCCTGCTCCACCGCATAGATAACCAAGGAGGTGATCAAACATAGGGTTACGCTCATGCTGAGCAGTCAACCGGTCAAGATCATCGAAGACTTGTTCAACTCGCAGCCTGACCTGAACCGTTGGGTAGTAATACAGATCGAGCGATTATCCTCTGCTGGTATCGAAGCCCCGCAGGCGATCCCCATAAGACTTCGTAGCCGCCTTACAGAGGTAGCTAGCGCGATGGAACAACGCAGGTAATTCGTCCTCATCACCAGGACGGGCATACCGGTCTATTCGGTATTCAGGATTCTCCGGGATATGGACCAGCCCCCTTACGTGATCCACTGACAGACCCAGAGCACTCGCCCACGCCTCCTCCATGCGACTGATATTGTTGGCCCTCTCAGAGCGTAGGCGTCCCACCGTGTAGTAGGCATCCCGGTTGAGCAGAATAAGCAGGTGGTAGTGCGGCCTCCCTCCCTGACCGACCTCCCTAGCCCAAACATAGCGAACCTTGCAGTCACGGGCGTAATGATTCCGCTCACGTGCCTTGTCTCGGTTGTGCTCGATCTTGGCGTTGAAGGAGGCGGTGAACCTACTGATGACCTGATTCGTACAAGCATGGATAGGGAGATCAATACCCTCGGGCAGCCTAAGATCCACCCTGAAGGCCAGCATCCGCGGGTACTGAGCTAGTGCCATGCCTATGGTACGTTTTAACCGGGAAAGGTACTCCCTAACGAAAGGTCCCTTATCGCCCATCACGGGCTGACCTTCAAAGGTGTCGCTGTAATGCAGGTGGAGGTTGGTGTTGCCGGGATGACGAAGAGGGTAGTGGCGGGGGGTGCTAGGATTGCTATTCATGTTATGACGCCTCAGTTGGTGAGTTCCATAACCTGAGCCTGTTGTTTATTTTTTTACCGTTACTTCGTACCTGCCCCCTACCCTCTTCAGGATGTGCTTGTCGATGCTGCAATGAATCTGCCCACGAACCCTATGGGTAGTAAGTATCAGTAAAAGCATACTACCCGCACCGCGAATGGCTCTCTCGGCCACACCGGGATTGTGGGAGGAGTTTTCAAAGTTACACCGTGAATTTCTTCAGGGCGTCTACTCTGGAGATAAACCATCGATCTGCGCCCTTGATAGCCATCAACCCGAATTCCGACCTCCCAACGATCCGAGCAATAAGGAGAAACATTACTCGGTCTGCTGGGGACGTCCGATGAGGGGTTCTGCCCTATCCAGCATAAGCGCCATGACCGGCTTCCAACCGGTCATGGCGCACAGGGTCGTTTTTAGCTGGCCATGCTCAAGCGGGCAGACCGAACTGAAACGGTCTCAGCTAAATCCCGCTCCTCGATCCGTGCCAAGATCCAATCGTCTATTTCGCTCTCAACCCAGCCGACGCAGCGTTCGCCGAGTGAGACCGGTTGAGGGAAGGTACCTTCTGCGATGTATTTGTAGATGGTCGACCGGGCAAGACCTGTCGAATCGATGACTTGTTTCAGGCGGATGATTCGCATGAGTGGGCTCCTCTGCTTGGCTCAGAGGAATGGCGGGGTTAGTAAAAAATGACTTACCCCTTCACCAGCCGTCTCGCGGGAGACGAGGCCAGCCCACAGAATTGTCGATTCTGCAGCGACATCTCTGCCTCGGTTTCCCAGGTTTGAGGCTCAACCACGCGATGCCTTGCTTCCCGAAGGACCATGCACTCAGGAGCGCCCAGCGGGGGCGGCTGCAGCACCAGTGTAATGACTTGATAACCCGCGTTCGCCGATGCCGGCAGGATGCTCAGGCATCCTGGTTCAAACCCGAGCCAAGTCACCTGATCAAACCTCACCTTGAACTCCCGGGCTATATCAAACACCAGACGGCAAAAATGCTCTACCACCGCCCCCAACTCGGAGTTCGTTTGCCCTTCTTCGAGTGCCGATGGTTTGCGCAGCGCCGCAGCGATATTTGCCAACAGCCAGCCAGCGTCAATTGGGTGAACACGATCAAGGTCAAGCCAATGCCGAGAAAGCAGATCAGAGGCATGGCGCAACAGCATGTGCTGAAGCAGCTCGAAAACTTCGATTTTTTGCCCTGCTAGAAATCGAATTACCGCGCCGGGTGTTTCAGACTGAGTTTCACCGTGTCTACTTCCGTGGGCCTGCATATCCCGCCGAAGAATTTCCCCGTGATCAATGCGCTTGCCATCCCAGTCCCTGGTCACATGCACCATTACCGCAGTACTGCTTTTCACAGCGAACATCGAATGATTCAGATTGAGGTAATAC
The DNA here is from genome assembly GCF_049897045.1 of Pseudomonas sp. TWR2-1-1. NCBI lineage: Bacteria > Pseudomonadati > Pseudomonadota > Gammaproteobacteria > Pseudomonadales > Pseudomonadaceae > Pseudomonas > Pseudomonas sp. TWR2-1-1. The sequence goes on along the minus strand of NZ_JAFCVM010000001.1, from coordinate 891,381 downwards.
GTACTGCTGATCTTCCCACCGCTAAACACCGAACTGGATAATCCCGGCACCCACCGACGGACCAAACCCAAGGCGACTAATCGCTGAAGTCGATATCTTAGGCTGTCGGGATCGAGCCCGGTGGTACGGCGTAAAGCGACGTTACCAACCCCTAGTACCATGCCAAAGCGGTCCGCATGCGCCAGCAAAACACCCAGCAACAAACGATTGCAGGCACTCAATTGACCGCGAGCACCACGGGGCGCAGGCTTACCCAGCCTAGTAAGGGCCGCCCTCTCCTTCCGCCCCTCCTGAGGTTCTCCTAACCTCTCCGTCACCATTGCGACTCCAGAGAAGAGCCGCTGCAGGTGTTGGGAGTGGAGCCCGTATGGGCATTGATTGGCCCTCAGCGCAGCGATCGTTCCCGCTGCAAGCAGGTAACTAATTGTCGGCCGGCCACGTCCGGCCACTTGCGACAACCGACACACTAGACCGACTGACACGAGTTCAGCGAGAGCGGCACTGACCAGCGTTTCAGAAAGCTGAAGCTGTTTAGCTAGCACCTTGCCGCTGTAGACAGTGTGCTCGTTGGAATCCTGAAGAACAGCGCATGCCATCGCTTCCAGGAGAAAACGCGCCTCCGCACCACAGGTGGCCAACGCCTCGATCATTCCCTGGATATGCAGAGCCAAACCGAAATCTACCTTAATTAAATATCTGTTTCTACACCTGTAAAATAACTTAATCAAATACTTCATACAAACGCATAACGTTACGGTAACGCCATGCATCGCTATTGAAAAGGTCTTTAAGTCACAGTACAAAAGACATTTAGGAGGAGAGAAAACCAATGGAAAAAGCAGCTAAGAATGACCTTAAGTGGCTGCACCGGGATGAATGGGCATGGGCCGAACGCTACCTCCAGGAACGCGCTAACAGTCTTGGTTCCAGCGCAGCGTTCATACCTCGACGCAGAAATCCGGAATATAGCGGAACAGTCGAGCTCATCCGTTTTTTTGAGCAGCATGCCGCCGGGCTCAAGCTAGTCGAACGCATGAAAAATGCCCTACGACAGCGCAGGTACCGGTCACCGAGCAATGGCAAACAGGCCTGTACCTTTTCCTTACCCAACTCCACCGTTAAGAAGCTCCGTCTTCTGGCTGCCGCTCCCGGCCAGACAGAAACATCAATCGTGACCGAACTCATTGATGACCTGCACAGCTTCACCCAGGAACAGCAGAGGAAAGCTAAACAACTGAAGGAAGCCGCACAAAGTGAGCAGAAAGCGGCCAAGCAAACGAACGCCATGCTCAAACGCCAACTGGACGAGGCGATAAAGCACCTAGAACGCCATGTGGAGCTGCTAGTGATGTGGGAATCGTCGATGGAAACCAATCACCCCCCTTTCAATGGCGACGAGGCTGATGCACGTCGAGAGGTCGAAAAGCGGATGAAGGGGGTGAAGAGATCGCTCAACTTCATTGCGTTTGAGCATGACGTTGTTAGCGAAAGGTTGATTTGAGCGCAAGCAGAGACGCGTGACGAAAAACTACCTGCCAATTGAACCACGGAAGAAAATCCCACACGTCGCAATAATGGGTGACGCCTACGGCGGAAAGCAGGACAGAGTTCACAGAGCGAAAATCACCGAAATCCAGATGGGGGAACAAATGTGGGAACAAAATACAGCGAGCACAAAAAAGCCCCGTAAAACGGGGCCTTTAGGTTTAAATTTGGCGGTGAAGGAGAGATTCGAACTCTCGATACAATTTCTTGTATACACACTTTCCAGGCGTGCTCCTTAAGCCACTCGGACACTTCACCGTATCTCTTCAAACAAGTTCTGTCTGTCGAGGCGCGCTAATGTAGTCGAAAGCTTTCGATATGACAAATGTTTTTTTCAGAATTTTCATGTGCTTACGGGATTCGCTGTTTTTGGGGTCGGGTCATGGCGGGCGAATCTGCCAAATTCCGGTAACCGGCCCTTCCCCTGCCGCGCCTGTTCGGCAGACGCGCCGCCCTCTATATAGAAGGCGCAAGCCATTTGCCTGACTCACCGGTCAGTCACAATGCTTTACCTGCGCCTTGGGGCTGGGTAACGTCTGCCCACTTCAATACAAGGAATTGCGCCATGAGTGACTTGATCTCGTATCACCTGGAAGACGGTATCGCCACCCTGACCTTGAGCAATGGCAAAGTGAACGCTATTTCCCCGGACGTGATCACTGCGTTCAACGCGGCTCTGGATCAGGCCGAGGAGGATCGCGCGGTGGTGATTATTACCGGGCAGCCGGGCATTTTGTCGGCCGGTTATGACTTGAAGGTCATGACCGCTGGCCCTGCCCAGGCGATTGAACTGGTAAGACAGGGGTCGACTCTGGCTCGCCGTTTGCTAGCCCACCCATTTCCGGTGATCGTCGCTTGCCCGGGGCATGCCGTGGCCAAGGGCGCATTTGTGCTGTTGTCGGCGGATTACCGGATCGGCGTCGAAGGCCCGTTCACCATTGGCCTTAACGAAGTTCAAATCGGCATGACCATGCACCATGCCGGGATCGAGTTGGCACGGGACCGGCTACGCAAGTCGGCCTTCCATCGCTCCGTGATCAACGCCGAGATGTTCAACCCGCACAGCGCGGTAGACGCCGGCTTCCTCGATCAGGTGGTCAAGCCCGAAGAACTGCAAGCCGCGGCTCTGGAAATGGCCCGCCAGTTGAAGAAGATCAACATGAAGGCGCACAAGAACACCAAGCTCAAAGTGCGCAAAGAGCTGCTGGAGACACTGGACAAGGCGATCGCAGAAGATCAACTTCACCCTCTCTGACCCTGGCGCCGCTCTCCTGTCCCGATCGCCCCCTGCGGTCGGGATTCTCTCTCCCCACCCTCCCCGACACCTCTAGCCTGCACCTGAACCCTCTCGCTGAAACAAATACTTAAACATCAGCAATCTCCTGTGTGTATCGGGGTAATTGCCGAATACAGTGCACATCCGTACACTGCGCCAAATTTTGTTTTAGCGAGCCTGTAAATGCTACTTTCGATACGTATGTTGTTGATGAGCCTGCATTTTATGATCGCTGGCGTACTCGGCGTATTGCTTGGAATCTGTCGCCCGTTCAACCCGGACAACAGCCGACTGTGTGCGCGGCTTTATGCGTGGCCGTCCAAATGGATCCTGGGCTACAGACTCAAGGCCGAGGTTGGTCCGTTGATGGACAAACCCCAGAGCTGCGTGATTGTGGCCAACCATCAGTCCAACTACGACTTGTTCGTGTTCGGTAATGTGGTGCCGCATCGCACTGTGTGCATTGGCAAGAAAAGCCTGAAGTGGGTGCCCCTGTTTGGCCAGCTGTTCTGGCTGGCGGGCAATGTGTTAATCGATCGGGGCAATGCGCAAAAAGCCCGTCAGTCAATGCTGACCACCACCCGCACCCTGCAAGAAAAAAACACCTCTATCTGGGTGTTTCCGGAGGGCACGCGTAATTTCGGTGAAGCCCTGCTGCCATTCAAAAAAGGCGCATTCCAGATGGCGATCAGTGCCGGTGTGCCGATTGTGCCGGTCTGTGTCAGCACTTATAGCCAGCATTTGAAACTCAACCGCTGGCACAGTGCCGATATACAGATTCGTTCCTTGCCTGCGATTCCAACCGCCGGGCTGACACTGGAGGACATGCCTGCCTTGATGGAACAGTGCCGCGAGCAAATGCGCGAGTGCATCGAGGCGATGGACCGCGAGGTGCTGGCACAGCAAAACCGCCGCTTGCCACCCATGGCCGGGGGTAATGCGCCAGCCTCTAACCCGAACCTCTGAATGTTTCTGGTCTCCAAGTGGGGCATTGCACGCTAAGCTGCATCTTCGTGCCATAACCCTTTGAAGAAGAAGCGATTAGAACTATGGGGAGAGTTGTAGCTGCCGCGGTTTACAGCGCAGGCAAAAAAGTCACCGACATCACTCTGGACGAAGGCAGTGGCTGGGCCCAAAAGCCCGGCCACTTCGTCTGGATCGGCCTGGAACAACCCGACGCCCAAGAGCTGAGCAACTTGCAGCGCCAGTTTCACCTGCATGAACTGGCCATTGAAGACGCCCTGGAACAACACAGTCGACCCAAGCTCGAAACCTTTGGTGATGCGCTGTTCATCGTCATCTACTCGCCAGTCCGCAATGAAGGCAAGCTGGACTTCGTCGAAACCCATATCTTTGCCGGTAATGGCTACATCATTACCTGTCGCAATGGTCACTCCGCCTCTTATAGAGCTGTTCGTCAACGCTGCGAGGCCCGCCCGCTGCTGCTGGATCATGGCGAAGACTTTGTGTTGTACGCCCTGCTCGATTTCGTTACCGAAAGCTATCAGCCCGTCAGCGAGGCCATTCACGCTGAAATCGAGCAACTGGAACGCAATATTTTGGGCAACGCCCTTAATGAAGCCGACATTGTGCATTTGCACGGACTGCGCCGCGATGTTCTGCGCTTGCGGCGGTATGTGGCGCCCATGGTCGAAATCAGCGAAGAGTTGCAGCGCCTGACCTTCCCTTTTATCGACAAGAACATGCGTCCGTATTTCCGCGATGTGCAGATCCACGTCACCCGGCAAATGGAAGACCTGACCACCCTGCGCGACATTGCCACTCAAACGATTGAAATAGTCGTGCTGCTGGAGTCATCACGGCAAAGCATTGTGCAGCGCAAATTTGCCGCCTGGGCAGCCATTCTGGCTTTCCCGACAGCGGTAGCAGGTATTTACGGGATGAACTTCCAGAACATGCCGGAGCTGAGCTGGCACTACGGCTATTTCGGCGTGCTGGGGTTTATCACTCTGGGCGTGACCGGGTTGTGGGCCAGCTTCAAGCGCTCTGGCTGGCTGTAATCACAAGCCTCGCTACCCTTGCCCGCGAGACTGGCACCGCGGCTTCGCGCCGGTGATGCCATCGCGAGCAGGGCCGCGGCTGCGGTGCTTGTGAGTTATGCCGATTCAGCCTGGGGTTTGTGCGAGACAAAACGCATCATCCACTCGGCAACTGTACGACCGTGATGGTCGTGTTCCAGGCTGGTGATCCCGGTGCTGTATATCTGCTCCCCCAGACTCTCCTGACGCAGATTGAGCAAGGCCCGTGAGTAGTCATGAATGAACTCGGGGTGCCCCTGAAAGCACAGCACTTGATCATTGATGTGATAGGCGGCAAACGGGCAAAAGTCGCTGGACGCAATTACCGTGGCGTTCTGCGGCAAGGCGGTCACTTGATCCTGATGGCTGATCAATAATGTGAGGTCTTCGATAGCCGGGCTCATCCACGGCGCACTGGCGGCCAGTTTGTACTGATGAGTACCGACGCCCCAACCCTGGGTAGCGCGCTCACTCTTGCCGCCCAGCAGCAACGCCAACAACTGGTGACCAAAACAGACGCCGAGTAATTTGTCACCACGCTCAAAACGGGTCAGCAAATAGGTTTTCAGCGTCTGGATCCATGGATCAGTGCCGAAAGAGTCCGCTTTGCTGCCGGTAACCAGATACGCATCAAAGCTTTGATCGTCTGACGGGTACTCGCCATTCATTACGTTAAAGATGCTGAATTGCGCAGCAATAGGCTGCTGGGAGAACAGATGTTTGAACATCTGGCCATAACCTTGATATTGATCAACAAACTCTGGACGCAAAATGTCGGTTTCCAGAATGCAGATGCGTAGCGACATAAAAGTACCTGGCACGAAAAAGGCGATAGAGATGATTGCAACTCGACAGAGCCTGCCTTGAAACGGTATTTCAAGGCAAGCACTCAACGCGGGCTTGCCCCATGGCGAGCAATTACTCCACGGCCCGGCACCGGATGCCGCCGGACAGATGGTGCCTTAATCAGGCTCCCTGACGAACGGTAGGGTACTAACAGTTAGCGAGACCTTTGAGCCCACTGCGTCTAGCAATGGCCTGACAGAGCGAGCACAGAAAGTCTAATAGCGTTTTAGAAACCTAATTTATATGGATGATGTAAAAGGGTTCTAAGCCATATGTTATGTGGCCTCTAAGGTTAACTTTGTCGACGGATAAGGCGCTTTCATTAATTGCGCCCTTGTCTTTCCGCATCGCCGCCCAGGAATAACAAAAAAAGGCAGGTCGCCATGCTCAAATATACGAAAGTACGCCAGGCCGGGCTTATTCTCTTCGCCACCACCTTGCTCCTGATTTTGCCCAACCTCACCAAGGTAATAGGCTAAGGTATCGCCTTCAGTTCGGGCCAGTGGTACACGGCCCGTCGATCACAACAGAACAGCATCCCCATTGAAATCACTGACTCTCTTCATCGTTTTCTTACTCAGCCTGCCGGCTTGCGCTGCTCAACTCACAGTCGAGTCCGGCAGCGGCAGCCGCAGTTGGCAAACCGCCGAGCTATTGCAGCATCCGGCGGCGCAAACTCTGCATATAACTGATGATGTTTCTTACAAACGCAACATGACCTATCGCGCTATTCCACTGGCCACCCTGCTTGAAGGCATAAAGCCCGATGACCACCTGCAAGCGGTCGCGCTGGATGGTTTTGCCGCAGAACTCGCCGCTGCCCCATTGCTCAGCCAGAGCGGTGCAAAAGCCTGGCTGGCAATTGAAGACCCCGCTCACCCCTGGCCACCGCTGGGCAAGGGGAAACCCAGTGCGGGGCCTTTTTACCTGGTGTGGACCGACCCTCAAGCCAGCCATATCAGCCCCGAACAATGGCCTTTCCAGGTGGTCAGTTTTAAACGCCAATTGCCGGTTGCCGAACGCTTCCCGGCATTGCGCCCGGACCCCGCCCTGCCCAAGGATTCACCGGTCAATCAGGGCTTTGTGCTGTTTCAAAAGAACTGCCTGGCCTGTCATCGCCTCAATGGTGCCGGCGATGCTCAGTTCGGTCCCGACTTGAACATTCCATACAATCCGACCGAATATTTTGCTGCCGACTTTCTCAAGCACTACATCCGGGACCCACAAAGCCTGCGGCAGTGGCCACAGGCGCGCATGCCCGGGTTTTCGCCAACTGTGTTACCTGACAATGAACTGGAACTGTTGATCCAGTATTTGCAGCACATGGCAACGCGCAAAGTGAGCTCTTGAGAACAAAGACTTGCTCGCGGTCGCGACACAAGCGCAATGCAGACCGCTAAAACCAGAACGGCCAGCCCAGAGGCCAGCCGTTAACTCTTTAAACTTGACTCAATTTAGCAGGCCACGCACCTCCTGCTTGACGCCCCAGCCTTCAATAATCCCGCCCAGGGGTACAACCACCGCTTCGAAGTCCTGTTCAAAATCACCAATACCACCATAGGTGGCGTACATCACTTTGCTCAATTCCAGATTCCAGGCACCGTCATCACGTACGTTGATCTGGGCATTCAGGGATTCACCACAAAATTTTCCTGCTGCTCTGCGCGCCCGCTCCTCGTCCGGGAAGATTGCGTAAAACTCAATGGGATGGATGCGGGAAAAATCAAAACCGCCTTCTTTCATGCGGCGCAGCACATAGCTGCTGAGGTCTTCTTGATGGGCTGTGCTCATGAAACGTCCTCCTCGCAATGGATAGACATTCAGCGCTCCCTGCCGGCAACTGGTTGGCCGTGACAGAGAGTAATAAGCATGTAGCGAACAAGATCAGAGCCAGTCGATTACTTCGCTGGTCCGGTTGAAGAGTAGCCCCGCCGTGCAATGACTGCCAAGAGGGGAAGATTGAAATAGCCGGATTTTTTGACCGTCAAAGACTTGCACGTCCTCGCCCGGCACCTGAACAGATGCGCTGTCCAGGAACCAGGCAACGGGCTCTTTTACTTCTCGGCGCGCTCGCGAAGCGCTTTGAGGGTATTGAAAGGCGCATCTACCACAAACTTGTTGGCCAACCAGGAAGGCACGCTGCCACCCGGCTCGGTATGCACCTGGTAGGTGACTTCTGTGAGGTTGTCGCCTTTAGGGACCATTTTCCAGAACCCGTCGACCTGAGCCACCCGAACGAAGCCTTTTTCTTCCGGGATGTAAGTCGGCAGGCCTTTCAAGGCACGCGTCAGGGTGCCATCGGCCCCAACACTCGAAGTGACCAGCAGTACCGAGTCGCGAGGGGTAACCGGCCAAGGGGTATTGAACTGGGTGTAAGTCCAGCTCTGATCGCCTTCATGCTTGAGCAGCTTTTGCGTTTTGCATTCGTGGATCCAGGCACAGGCGCCCGCCGCGTTTTCTTGCAAAGCACTGATTTTGGCAAGAGGTGCCTTGATGGTGGTCACCCCCTGGTAGGCCTTGTACTGAGACCCGGGAACTTCACTCAACGAGACCTTGATACCGTCCTCATTTTTCGCAACTTTCCAGTCTTCTGCCTGGGCCACACCCACCAGCAGTACACTCAAACCACACGCCAATGCCACTCGATGCAACGAACCCATTGTCTTATTCCTTATTGTTGAAGGTCAGCTCACTGAACAAAAACACACTAAGCCGCAGTCATCCGCTCCCACCAGCCGATCAGCTTGATGGCTTCTGCCTGACTGCTGCCACAAACCTCGATGTCGGCCTGAAAAGCACCACACACGGCCGGACGCTCAGGCTGGCCGAACAAACCGCACAAGTAGTCGACAGAAAGATGCAGGCAGCGTTCCCCGGCAGGTTTGCCATGGGGCATGCCGGGTAGCGGTGTACTGATGGAAGGGGCTATACAGCAAGCGCCACAGCCTTCACGGCAGTTCATGACGTTAGCTCCTCATTCGGGGCAAAGTGCGTTGATGACAAGGGATAGTACTCGCTGGAACGGGCGTTTGAAATTGACCGTTCAGCAGAAATGATCGTGACTGAACAGTCAGTTTTTAAGTTTGCCTCAATAAAATCGAAGACGGTGCATTCGGCGCTTATTGTTTGAATTCAAACTCAAGCGCGGCGCCGTCGATTTCATTCTGGCGTGCTTCATTGCGCAACGGCAGCCCCATCTCATTGCTGAGCAGACGTCCATTCAGTTGAAAAGGACTTTCATGCTCGGGCTTTTCGCCAAACATGTTTGGCAGTAGCGGCTTGTGCGCAGGCATGGGAATGGTACCCAGAGGCCGGAGCTGGCTGACCATGTCGGGTGGCAGGCTCAAATCAAGTTTGGCGGCGGGCAAACGCTTTTGCGCAATTTCATGCGCAGACCTGGATTTGGACGCAATGGGCGCACGCTTTTTTGTCGGGGCTTGCCTGGCAGCCGCAGGCTTTGCTGTGGAACTGGCAGTGTGCGGCTTCGCAGTGGATGTTTGCGGCTGTGCCTGAACGGCAGTTGCCGCGCCCGCGTTGAACGCAGCCAACACGCCCATCAATATAAGCCCCACACTAAATGTCGCTTTCATAACTCCACAGCTTTAACGGTTGAGGTGCATATGCTGGCGCTTTAGTACCAGAGTGACAAGTCCATTGTGACTTAATGGTCATATCGGCAGCTGTATTCACTCATTAATAGAGGCTTGCCGTCTCCATGCAAAGCTGACTTGCCAGCATGCCCAGCGTCATCACGGCCCGCTCGGCCTCGCGGTTCCAGGGTAATGCGCAGTTGAGGCGGATGCAGTGGTTAAACTGTTCGGTATTACTGAAAATAAGCCCCGGCGCGATACTGATACCCTGTTGCAGCGCGCGGACATGCAGCTCCTGGGTATTGACCCGTCCCGGCAAGCTGACCCACAAAATGAAGCCGCCACTGGGGCGCGACATTTGCGTACCTTCCGGAAAGTGCTGCTGAACCGCCAGCTGAAACGCGCTGAGATTCTTGCGGTACTCCTGACGGATAAAGCGCAGATGGCGATCGTATCCGCCGTTTTCAAGGTAGGCCGCTACCCCCATCTGCGTGACACTGCATGCCGAATGAGTGGTGAACGTTTGCAGGCGCTGGATTTCCTGCTGGAATTTACCGGCGATCATCCAGCCGATTCTCACACCCGGCGACAAGGTTTTAGAGAAGCTGGAGCAATAAATCACTCGATCCAGACGGTCATAGGCCTTCAAAGCCTTGGTGCGACCGACTTCGAACATCAGCTCGCCATAAATGTCATCTTCAACAATCTGAATATCAAAGTCCGAGGCCAGGCGCAGCAACTGCTTCTGCCGCTCTTCGGGCATGGTGCCACCCAGAGGGTTGCTCAGGCGGGTGGTCAGGACCAGGGCTTTGATCGACCATTGATTTGCCGCCAGTTGCAAGGCCTCAAGACTCATGCCGGTAGCAGGGTCGCTGGGAATTTCGATCACTTTCAGACCCAGCAGGTCGGCAAGCTGCAGCAGCCCGTAATAGGTAGGTGATTCTGCGGCAATCAGATCGCCCGGGCGGGTCAGCGTGCGCAGCGACATTTGCAGGGCATCGACACAACCGTGAGTGATGATCACCTCTGAGGGATCAACCACAACCCCGGCGTCGCGCATGCGGATCGCAACCTGGCGGCGCAGCGGCTCAAAGCCCGGACTGAACATGTAGCTGAATGCCCGAGGGCTATGGAAGCGCGTGACCTTGGCCAATTGCTGATGCAATGCCCGCACCGGCAAATAGTCGACGCTGGGCACTGCAGCCCCCAGTGGAAACACCCCTTCGCGGCGCGACTCAACCAGCACTTGCTGAATGATACTGCTGCGGGTAACCAGCCCTGGACGTTCTACCCGGGCAATATCGGGGGTAGGTGCCGTCAACGCGGGGGTCTGGTGCACGTAATAACCAGACTGCGGACGCGCCCTGATCAAGCCCTGATCTTCAAGGTTGGCGTAAGCCTGCAACACCGTCGCGTGACTGACATTGAGCTGCGAACTCATCTTGCGCACCGAGGGTACCCGTTCGCCCGGCTGATACACACCGCGCCGAATATCTTCAGCCAACTGCTGAGCGATACGTTGATAGAGCAAGAGGTTGGTCATGTCGCAGCACTCGATGTTCAGGCATTATTTTTATGAAGAGCATGTTCTTGAGAGCAATAACCGGAACAGTTTAGAAGTGTACGGGCACAGTTGTCACCCACATCAGCGGTACAGTGCGCAGAAGGTTTAACTGTATGGGTACAGCTGAGGATAGCGAGTGAACTTATGCAGGAGCGAGCGGGCCTCGCGATGCTGTCGACCCGGCCTGGATTAAAACCGGGTTGATACGTTCGCGAGGCCCCCCTTGAGAGGTGTATTAACGAGCCGCGCCGAGTTGACCTTTTTCGTCAGAGAAGACGATTTCAACGCGACGATTTTGTGCACGACCACGCTCGGTGGCGTTCACATCTACCGGATACTGATCGCCGTAACCTTCCACCTGGATACGCTTTTCATCGATACCCAGATCGATCAGCACATCCGCCACCGCCTGTGCCCGCGCAAGGGACAGCTTGAGGTTGTCATCCCTGCCGCCAGTGCTGTCGGTGTAACCCTCAATTCGTACAACACGCTTTGGATTCAGTTGCAGAAACTGCACCAGCTTGAGCACCGTACGGTTGGCAGAGTTTTTCAGGTCGGCTTCGCCGGTATCAAACAACACGTCGCCCAGGGTCATCACCAAGCCACGGTCAGTCTGAGTCGTGGCCAGGCTGACGATCTGTTCTTCCAGCCATTGGCCCTGCTGCTGAACGCTCAACAATTTGGCTTCACGCAGTGCCAATTGCAGACGCTGGCGCTCCAGTTCAAGCTTGGCGGCCCGCTCTTCGTTCAGTACCTGCTGGGTGTGTTCACGGGCGATTTCGCTGTAGCGCTGGCTCAGATAAGCGTAATGCTCCACATCGTTGCCACTGCCCCAGTAGGAGGACAAACGATCAGCCCGCGCCAGCGACTCGCCGGCGCGAATCACATCCTTGGGCGCAATGCGCAGCACGTTGCTGTCTTCTTTGACCGCCTGAAAATCGCTGGTGGCCTGTTGCAGGACCTGATCACTGTTGTGATGCCCCGCACAGCCGGCCAGGCTCATGCAACCGGACAACAGCGCACCACTGAAAACTGCAGATTTAAGGCTCATTGCGCCTCCGCCAGCTGCTTGCGCAAACGCGCAATGCGGGTATTGAGCACGTTCAATTGCTCCTGGCTTTTTTGCGTCAGTACCCGGGCCTCGGCCAGTCGGGCATCCAGTTCGGCCTGTTCAGCCTGCATGCGCGCATCCTTGTAGGACTCATCGAGCATGTCTGCCTGCGCCTGAGCCAACTTGCTTTCGGCTTGCTTGAGTTCAGCCGTATCGTCGGTACTTGCGCCTACCGCCCTGGCTTGTTCCAGAGCTTGCTCGCTCAAACGCAATTGTTCATTGGGCGCCGGATCGGCTGCACAACCCGCCAAAGCCAAAACGGCCAGGGCGACGAAAAAAGGTCGCAATGTCACTAAGAATTCCTACTGTTTTGGGGCGCTGAGCGGTTGTTGCAGCTGGGCTTTCCACCGCTCCAGATTGCGTTGCACTGCTGCCTCGGCCAGGCCGGAGGCGGGCAATTCTGTCATCTTTTTGGCAAGCTGTCCGCGCAACCAGGGCTCATTGCAGGCCGAGTCATGGGAAATCGCCAAAAACAGCCCCGGTTGATCAATTGGCTGTGAATGCGCCAGCACGTCGTCGGCAATGCCCAGGGTTTGAGCCGTGGCCATGCCCGCGTAGCGGCCAGCCACTACATAGTCGACTTGCCCCAGCAGCAATTTCTGGAAAGCTTGAGTCAGGCCCGGCTGAGGCTTGAGCGTTAACTGATGCCGGGCAAATGTATCGAAGGCCTCTGTGGGTCGGGCTTTTTCCGAGATAGCCCCTACATGCCCGCTTAGATCGGCCGGCGTTTCGTAGGCCAGCGTTGAATCTTTAAGGGTCCAGACCAAATAGTCGTTACGCACCAGAGGCGGATGAATGTAATCCAGTGAAGAGAGCCCGGCCACTGTCAGTGGCGCATCCAGCAGCATGTCCATGCGCCCGGTCCGGACTTCGTCCTGAGCCTGGGAACGCTTGCCGCCATAAAGCACTTCAACCTTGATACCCAACTCCTGACCCGCTTGCTGCATCAGGTCAGCACTGGCACCCATCAAATGCTCCGGATTACCGGGGTCACGCCACAGATAAGGCGGCGCATCCGGGCTACCGGTCACGATCAGGCGCTCACACTTGCCCGCGGCCTCAGACAGCAGGGGCAAAAACACCAACCCCACAAGCAGCCTGCTCATCTGACGCATATCCATAACCCTACACTCCACACACCCGATTCAGACGCATAAAAAAACCCGATCACCCGGCTGCAAGGAGCAGGCAAAACACAGAGTGTTTCGCCCTTCCCCGCAGCCCGCGTGACCGGGCTCTTTATAAGTGAAGCAACTGGATTAAACCAGCTTCTCCAGCTCGGGTACTGCTTCGAACAAGTCCGCCACCAGACCGTAATCGGCCACCTGGAAGATCGGTGCTTCTTCGTCCTTGTTGATCGCAACGATCACTTTGGAGTCTTTCATGCCGGCCAGATGCTGGATCGCGCCGGAGATACCGACCGCGATGTACAGCTGTGGCGCGACAATTTTGCCGGTCTGGCCGACCTGCATGTCGTTCGGTACGAAACCTGCGTCAACCGCCGCGCGGGAGGCGCCCACTGCAGCACCCAGCTTGTCAGCCAGGGTGTACAGCAGTTTGAAGTTATCGCCGTTCTGCATGCCGCGACCGCCGGAAACGACGATTTTGGCAGCGGTCAGTTCGGGACGGTCCGACTTGGCCAGTTCTTCGCCAACAAACGACGAAGTGCCTGCATCGTGAACCGCTGCAACCGCTTCAACCGCTGCCGAACCACCTTGTGCGGCAACCGGGTCGAAACCGGTGGCGCGGACGGTGATCACTTTGACTGGCGCAGTGGACTGTACGGTAGCAATGGCGTTACCGGCATAGATCGGACGCGTGAAGGTGTCAGCGCTTTCAACCGAGATGATCTCGGATATCTGGTCGACGTCCAACTGCGCAGCAACACGCGGCAGGATGTTTTTACCGTTGGAGGTGGCGGCAGCCAGGATGTGGCTATAGCCCTTACCCAACTCAGCTACCAGCGGAGCAACGTTTTCCGGCAGCTGGTGGGCGTAAGCCGCGTTGTCAGCAACCAGTACTTTAGCCACTCCGGCGATTTGCGCGGCCGCTTCAGCCACAGCACCAATGCCCTGGCCTGCAACCAGAACGTTGATATCGCCACCGATTTTTGCGGCAGCGGCTACGGTGTTCAGCGTAGCCGGAGCCAGCGTCTTGCCGTCGTGTTCTGCGATTACCAAGATAGTCATGATTAGATTACCTTCGCTTCGTTTTTCAGTTTCTCGACCAGTTCAGCCACCGACTTGACCTTGATGCCGGCGCTGCGTGCAGCCGGCGCTTCAACTTTCAGGGTCTTGTTGGTCGAAGCGGTCGAAACACCCAACGCGTCTGGCGTCAGCACTTCGAGCGGCTTCTTCTTGGCCTTCATGATGTTTGGCAGAGACGCATAACGCGGCTCGTTCAAACGCAGGTCGGTGGTGATGATGGCCGGCAAGCTCAGCGAAACAGTTTGCGCGCCGCCGTCGACTTCACGGGTCACGGCAACCTTGTCGCCCGCAACGATAACTTTCGAAGCGAAGGTGCCCTGACCGTAACCGGTCAGCGCAGCCAGCATCTGGCCAGTCTGGTTGTTGTCGCTGTCGATGGCCTGTTTGCCCAGGATCACCAGTTGCGGCTGTTCCTTGTCGACCACGGCCTTGAGCAGCTTGGCCACGGCCAGCGAGGTCAGGTCTTCGGCGGATTCGACGAGGATGGCGCGATCGGCACCCAGAGCCAGCGCGGTACGCAGCTGTTCCTGAGCCGTGGTCGGGCCGATGGAGACGACGACGATTTCAGTCGCAACACCTTTTTCTTTCAGGCGTACGGCTTCTTCCACAGCGATTTCGCAGAAGGGGTTCATCGACATCTTGACGTTGGCGAGGTCAACGCCGGAGTTGTCCGCTTTGACGCGAACCTTAACGTTGTAATCGACCACTCGTTTGACAGCTACAAGAACCTTCATGGATTCCTCGTTACTCTCCGGTGAAAAGAAAGTCGCCTAGGCGAACCTGGCGGTTGATGCTCATCGGCACAAGGGCACCTCCAAAGATCGTTGCTGTGCCCTTCTTATAGAAAGAATGACGAGCGCCAAATACTTCCCTTGCGACCGTCTATCAGGTGTGACTACCAAGTCATCCACCAAAAGGACGTGTAAACTCCGCTCAAAAAATGGCAGGCTCCTACAGGCTCGTGCCTGTGCCCTGTCTTTAGAGGTGCTCTTGAAACCAATAATCAGCCTACGGCGAGCGCAAAACCGACCGTATCTTGACCGGAACGCCTTTTGCGGTCAATACAGCAAATCCGCCACTTTTAAGCCGTGCATCTTTGATTTGTCTGGGCTGCAGCAGATTCAAACAAACGTTTGTATTGGACGCTGCTAGTGGTGTAGATATAATGCCGCCCCTAGAGAGAACGGCGCGTCATCCATTGCGTCTTCAGGCTGCTGCTGAGGGATTAATGGATGAAGTGCCAAACCTCCAATTAGAAAAATACCGTTGAGCCTTGAGTAGGAGAGAACCTGTGGAACGCGAATACATGGAATTCGACGTGGTCATCGTCGGCGCCGGCCCTGCCGGTTTGTCCGCCGCCTGCCGTTTGAAGCAGAAGGCCGCCGAAGCCGGTAAAGAAATAAGCGTCTGCGTGGTTGAAAAAGGCTCCGAAGTCGGTGCTCACATTCTGTCCGGCGCCGTGTTCGAACCCCGCGCCCTGAACGAATTGTTCCCGGACTGGAAAGAACTGGGCGCTCCTCTCAACACTCCCGTTACCCGCGACGATATTTATGTACTGCGCAGCGACAGCACCGCAACCAAGGTGCCTGATCTGTTTGTGCCCAAAACCATGCACAACGAAGGCAACTACATTATCTCGCTGGGCAACCTGTGCCGCTGGCTGGCGCAACAGGCCGAGAACCTGGGTGTAGAAATCTACCCGGGCTTCGCCGCCCAGGAAGTGCTGTTCGACGAAAACAACGTGGTTCGCGGGATCATCACCGGTGATCTGGGGGTTGACCGTGAAGGCACCCCGAAAGAAGGCCTGTACACCCCCGGCATGGAACTGCGCGGCAAGTACACCTTGTTCGCGGAAGGCTGCCGCGGCCATCTGGGCAAGCAACTGATCGAACGCTACAAGCTCGACAGCGAAGCCGATAGCCAGCACTACGGCATCGGCCTCAAGGAAATCTGGGAAATCGACCCGGCCAAGCACCAACCGGGCCTGGTGGTTCACACTGCCGGCTGGCCGCTGGACATCATCAGCAGTGAAAATACCGGCGGTTCGTTCCTGTACCACCTGGAAAACAACCAGGTGGTTGTCGGCCTGATCGTCGATCTGTCCTACAGCAACACCTTCCTGTCGCCATTTGATGAGTTCCAGCGCCTCAAGCATCACCCGGTACTCAAACAATACCTCGAGGGCGGCAAGCGCATCAGCTACGGGGCGCGGGCACTGGCCAAAGGCGGTTTGAACTCGCTGCCAAAAATGGTTTTCAACGGTGGCGCACTGATCGGTTGCGACCTGGGCACCATGAACGTGGCCAAGATCAAAGGCAGCCACACGGCAATGAAGTCCGGCATGCTCGCCGCCGAGTCGGTGGCTGAGGCGCTGCTTGGCGGCTCGGAGGGCGGTGATACGCTCAACACTTATGTTGAAGCCTTCAAAGCCAGCTGGCTGTTCGACGAACTGTTCGCCAGCCGCAACTTCGGCCCGGCGATGCACAAGTTCGGCCCGATCATGGGCGCCGGTTTCAACTGGCTCGATCAGAACATCTTTGGTGGCAAACTGCCGTTCACCCTGCATGACACCAAGCCAGACTATGCGTGCCTGAAGCTGGCCAAAGACTGCAAGCAGATCAGCTATCCGAAACCGGACGGCAAACTCAGCTTCGACAAGCTCAGCTCGGTGTTTATCTCCAGCACCAACCATGAAGAAGAGCAGCCGTGTCACCTCAAGCTGCGCGACGCGAGCATTCCGATCAACGTCAACCTGCCGCTCTACGACGAGCCGGCCCAGCGTTACTGCCCGGCTGGCGTGTATGAAGTGATCACCCAGGAAAGCGGCGAGAAGCGGTTCCAGATCAACGCGCAAAACTGTGTGCACTGCAAAACCTGCGACATCAAAGACCCGTCGCAGAACATCACCTGGGTCACCCCGGAAGGTGGCGGCGGCCCGACTTACCCGAACATGTAAGTCGTTTCGCGCCCACTAAAAAGGCTCCCTCGGGAGCCTTTTTTAATCGGTGCGAAATAACAAAAGCCCCGTAGGAGCGAGCTTGCTCGCGAGCTTTGAAGGCGCTGAAGAGCTCGCGAGCAAGCTCGCTCCTACAGAGGAATATGCAGATGCCTTTAGCGCCCCACACCTTCATACCCGCTCGACCAACTGCACCACCATACAAATCAAAAAACCGACACAAACCTGTAGGAGCGAGCTTGCTCGCGAGCTTTGAAAGCGCTGAAGAGCTCGCGAGCAAGCTCGCTCCTACAGAAGAATATGCAGATGCGCGTCAGCAGCCTGCGCCTTCATGGCCCGGGCTACGCTCGAAGTAGCGTTTGTACTCGCGGCTGAACTGCGAGGTGCTTTGATAACCCACCCGCTCCGCCACTTGCGCCACCCCCAGCCCTTCGCTCAGCAACAATTGCTGGGCGCGCAGCAGGCGCAGGCGCTTGAGGTACTGCACCGGCGACAGCAAGGTACTGCGCTTGAAATGCTCATGAAAGGTCGACGCACTCATGTTGGCGCAGCGGGCCAGTGTCTCGACATTCAGCGGTTCGGCAAAGTGCTCGTGCAAGTGGCTCAACGAAGCAGCTACCCGCGCGAATTGCCCTTGTTGCTCGACCAACGCCCTTAACACACTCGCCTGTGGTCCGCGCAGGGCGGCAAACAGCACCTCGCGCAAACGGGCCCGGCCCATGATCCGGCACTCCAGCGGGTCATGCAGACACCGCAACAAGCGTTCAACGGCCTGGCGCATTTCGTCATCCAGCACTGCCGAGGTCATGGACTCCGGTGTCTGTGCCACCGCGCTGCGCTCAGGGTCCAGCCCCATGGCCAGCACCAGCTCGCCCAACACTGCACGATCAATGCTGATCGCAACCCCCAGCAATGGCATGTCTTCAGAGGCGAAGGTTTCGCACTCAAAAGGCACCGAAAGCGCTTGCACCAGGTAATGTCCGGCACCGTATTCCAGGGTGCGCTGCCCCAGATAGGCCAACTTACTGCCTTGGGCGATCACCATTAGGCTAGGCTCATAGATCTGCGGCATCCGGGCCACGGTATTACACGCCGAGACCACCCTCACTTCAGGCATCAAGGTATGGACAAAACCCAGCTGAGTAGCCAGAGGCTTGATAAGCGACACCAGCACGGCATTCTCATCACGGTGACGAGTCAGAAACATGAAGTAAGTTCACAAGAGGAATAGACAGCCGCATCTTCGCAGAACTGGTCATTAAAGCGACAGTTCATCCGCGTCGCCGGAGGAATAGGCATGACAGGCGGAGGAATCGTCATAGTCCTGCAAGATTTGTAAGCGCAAAATTGCCCCCTGTTCACTGTTAACGCTTTTCGAGGTTCCCCACATGTACAACGCCATCGGTTATGCCACACAGACATCTACCGCTCCCCTGACGCCCATGAAGTTCACCCGCCGCGATCCGCGACCGGATGATGTGGCCATCGAAATTCTGTACTGCGGCGTTTGTCACTCCGACATTCACCAGGCTCGCAATGAGTGGGGCTTTGCTGTTTACCCGGTAATGCCGGGCCATGAAATCGTCGGCAAGGTTACGGCTGTCGGCGACAAGGTCACCAAGCACAAAGTCGGCGATCTGGTTGGCGTGGGCTGCATGGTCGATTCGTGCCGCGAGTGTTCCGCGTGCAAGGAAGACCTGGAGCAATACTGCCTTGAAGGCGCGACCATGACCTACTGCACCCCGGACCGGGTGGATGGCAGCAACACCATGGGCGGTTACTCCGACAGCATCGTGGTCAGCGAGCACTTCGTGGTACGTATCCCGGAAAAACTCGACCTGGCCAGCGCAGCTCCCCTGTTGTGCGCCGGTATCACCACCTACTCGCCGCTGCAGCACTACGGTGTTGAGGCGGGCGATAAAGTCGGGATTCTGGGCATGGGCGGCCTGGGCCACATGGGCATCAAGTTCGCCAAAGCCATGGGCGCCGAAGTCACCCTGTTCACCCGCTCTGAAGCCAAGGCTGCAGAAGCCTACCGTCAGGGCGCCGACCACGTGATCGTGTCTACCGACCCGCAGCAGATGAAAGCCGCAGCTGACAGCTTCGACTTCCTGCTGGACACCATTCCGGTGCCGCACGATCTGAACCCGTACCTGGAAACCCTGCGCTTTGACGGCGTACACATTCTGGTCGGCCTGATCGAACCGGTAGAACCTGCACTGAATGCGTTCAACCTGGTGTTCAAGCGTCGCGTACTGGCCGGTTCCTTGATCGGCGGCATTGCCGAAACCCAGGAAATGCTCGACTTCAGTGCCGAACACGGCATCACCTGCGACATCGAAATGCTCGACATCAAAAACATCAACGAAGCCTTTGAACGCGTAGTCAAAGGCGACGTGAAATACCGTTTTGTAATCGACATGAAAACCCTGAAGGCCTAAAGCTCACCCTCCTCGCTCTGTAGGAGCCTGGCTTGCCAGCGATGCCGACAAGCCAGCTCCTGCAGTGGGGGTCGCGTTAGCTGGCGGCACCCAGCTCAGCCGATATCTGCTGCGCTGCGTGAGTGACGACCGGTATCAAGCCGGTCATTTTCTCCAGTGACATGTACGGCACGGTGCTGGCGATACTGATGGCAGCCACGATTTTGCGGCTGGCATCGCGTATCGGTGCGGCCACACAACGGATCGAAGGTTCGTTGTCTTCCAGGTCAAACGCGTAGCCACCCGCCACATAACTGCGCATACGCTGCTCAAACTGTTCCCACGACACTTCCTGATGCTCCGGCCACAACGGGTTCTTGCCATCGGCAGGATGGCTGGCTTCGTACAGCCGTCGCCACTCTCCCGGCGGCGCATCCAGCAACATCGCCTTGCCGATCCCGGTCCGTGCCAGCGGCATGCGATGCCCTACCCGAGAGCGCATCTCCGGGCCATTGCGCCCCGGGTTTTTGTGCAGGTACAGCACCTCGTCGCCTTCGCGCACCGCCAAATGGATGGTATCGCCGGTCAACAACGACAACTCATCCAGATACGGCCCGGCCAGCGTCACCAGCGGCACCTCTTCTCGCGCCTGAAACCCCAGCTCGATCAGCTTTGGCCCGAGCAAGTACCCCACCTGCGGCAAGACCCGCAGGTAACGCTCGTCCACCAGGCAACTGGCCAGGCGATGGGTCGTGCTGCGCGTAGTGCCGATCGCCCGGGCGATGTCTTTAAGGTCGCGCGCGCCATTGGCCACAGCGTGTACCACCGCCAGTCCGCGAAGTAGGGTTTGAGTGCCGGTGGGTGCGATTTTCGGGGAGTCGTCCTGCATAGCCAGCCTTTGCATTTAGGAGGTGAACCGGGCGGCATTATGGTCGCCCGGTCGACTGACGGCTAGGGTCTGTTGAGGTTTGCCTCTGGCCCCACCCCTAGAGCTCGATACGTTCCACTTTGCCTACCAGCAGGATGTAGGACAGCGCACCCAGCAACGCCAGCACCGAGATGTAGGTGATGGCCGGGGCGAACGAGTCCCCGGTGGCCAGAAAGCCGATCACGATCGGGGTGGTGATCGCCGACAGGTTGCCGATGAAATTGAACACCCCGCCGGTCAGCCCCAGCAGCCGGGCCGGTGCCAGGGTTGAAACCAGCGACCAGGTAATCGACGCCAGGCCGTTACCGAAAAACGCCAGCGCCAGAAATGCAATCACCAGCGGCGTCGAGTCGACAAAGTTGGCGCCGATGATCGAGGTCGAGATCAGCAGCCCGCCAATGATCGGCAGCTTGCGGGCAAAGCCCACCGAGTAGCCGCGCCGAATCAGCCAGTCGGAGAAGAACCCCGAACACAGCACGCCCACGAATGCGGCCAGAAACGGCAACGAAGCCAGCAGGCCGGACTTGATAAAGTCCATGCCGCGATATTTCACCAGGTAGGTAGGAAACCAGGTCAGGAAAAACCACAGTGTGGAGTTCAGGCAAAACTGCCCCAGATAAATACCCCACAGCTTGCGCTTGCTGAGCACGATGCCCAGGTCCAGCCAACTGAACGGTGCTTTGCGCTTGGCGGTCTGGCTCTGAATATCCACCAGCGCGCCGCCCTCACTGATCAGGTCGATCTCTGCCTGATTGGCGCCCTTGAAATCCCGCGGCTCGCGGTACACCGCATACCAGATCACGGCCCAGATAATCCCGACAATACCGGTACTGACAAACACCATGTGCCAACCCCACTGGTGCTGCAGCCAGGCCAGTACCGGCGTCAGGAACGCCAGCCCGACAAATTGCCCCGAGGTGTAGAAGCCAATGGCAGTGGCACGTTCGCGCTCGGGGAACCAGGTGGTCACCACCCGGCTGTTGATCGGATACGCCGGCGCTTCCAGGGCGCCAACGGCCATGCGCAACACGAACAGGGCGATGAAGCTGGCAGCGAAACCGAGCATTACCGTGGCCACTGACCACAGCAGCAGGGCCACGCTGTACAGAATGCGTGGCGGCACGCGGTCCACCAGCCAGCCACCGGGAATTTGCATGGCCGCATAGGTCCAGCCGAAGGCCGAAAAAATCAGTCCGACATGAACCGGGTCAAGCCCCAGGTCAGTAGTCAGTGCCGGCGCTGCAATCGACAGGTTGCTGCGGTCCAGGTAGTTGATCACCACCGTGATAAACAGCAGGACCATGATAAAAAAACGCTTGCGGCTCGGCGTCACCAAAGACGCAGGCGCGACGATGCTTGAAGATGACATGGGCATGCCTCTTTTTTATGGTTATTGAGGTCGTTTCAAATACAGGGTCCGACACCCCTGTGGGAGCTGGCTTGCCAGCGATGCGTCTCAACCCGAAGCGCATTGACCCCATCGCCGGCAAGCCGGCTCCCACAGGTCTTGCATCAGATCAGGGACTCACCACTCGGCAAAGCTGCCATCGGCATGACGCCAGATCGGGTTGCGCCAGCGGTGGCCAACCAGCGCGCGCTCGCGCACGTACTCTTCGTTGATCTCGATACCCAGGCCCGGCCCATTGGGGATTTTGACGAAGCCTTTGTCGTAGTCGAACACCGCCGGATCCTTGACGTAATCCAGCAGGTCGTTGCTTTCGTTGTAGTGAATGCCCAGGCTTTGCTCCTGGATAAACGCGTTGTAGCAAACCGCATCCAGTTGCAGGCACGCAGCCAGCGCAATCGGCCCCAGCGGGCAATGCAAGGCCAGCGCTACATCGTAGGCTTCGGCCATGTTGGCGATTTTACGGGTTTCAGTAATGCCGCCGGCGTGGGAGGCATCGGGCTGGATGATGTCGACGTAGCCTTCACTGAGTACGCGCTTGAAGTCCCAGCGCGAGAACAGCCGCTCGCCCAGGGCAATCGGGGTGCTGGTCAACGGCGCCAGCTCTTTGAGGGCCTCGTAGTTTTCGCTGAGCACCGGCTCTTCGATAAACATCAGTTTGTACGGGTCCAGTTCCTTCATCAGCACTTTGGCCATTGGCTTGTGCACCCGGCCATGGAAGTCCACGCCGATTCCCACGTTGGGGCCCACGGCGTCACGCACTGCGGCCACGTTGGCCAGCGCCAGGTCGACCTTTTCAAAGCTGTCGACAAATTGCAGCTCTTCGGTGCCGTTCATCTTTATCGCAGTAAAGCCGCGGCTGACCGCTTCTTTGGCCGCCCTGGCCGTATCGGCCGGACGGTCGCCGCCGATCCACGAATACACCCGGATCTTGTCCCGCACCTGGCCGCCCAGCAGGTCGCTGACCGACACCCCCAGCGCCTTGCCCTTGATGTCCCATAGCGCCTGGTCGATACCGGCCAGTGCGCTCATGTGCACCGCGCCGCCACGGTAAAAACCGCCGCGATAGAGCACGGTCCAGATATCTTCGATATTGCGCGGATCTTTGCCGATCAGGTAATCCGACAATTCATCCACGGCAGTCGCCACGGTGTGGGCACGGCCTTCGACTACGGGCTCGCCCCAGCCGGTGACGCCCTCGTCGGTTTCGATTTTCAGGAACAGCCAGCGCGGCGGGACCAGATAGGTTGTCAGTTTGGTAATTTTCATCGCGTTGTCTCTCTTGTTCGATGGGGCGCGAGCGCCTTTCAGTCAGCCTTGCGCCGGGCGTTCCAGGCCTGCATATACGCTTTGGCGGTAACCGCCACGTCCTCGGCACTCATGCCGGGCTTGAACAGCCCCGAACCCAGCCCGAAACCGGACACCCCGGCGTCGACAAACACCTGCATGTTGTCCGGGGTAATCCCGCCGACCGGGATCAGCAAGGTTCCTGCAGGCAATATCGCCAGCCAGGCCTTGACCACAGCCGGGCCCATTTGCTCGGCCGGGAACATCTTCAATACATCGGCACCTTCGGCCAGCGCAGCAAAGGCTTCGGTCGGTGTCGCGACCCCCGGTGACAGGTACAGGCCGGCCGCCTTGGCGGCACGTAACACTTTCGGGTCGCTGTGGGGCATCACAATCACCTGCCCGCCTGCAGCCTTGACCAGTTCGACCTGCTCCGGAGTCAGTACCGTGCCGGCACCGACCAGGCAGTCGGCGGGCAACGTATTGCGCAATATGCGGATGCTTTCGTACGGCTCGGGGGAATTAAGCGGTACTTCGAGGGTACGAAAACCCGCGTCGTACAGCACCTTGCCGATGGCCTGCGCCTCTTGTGGACGCAGCCCACGAAGAATGGCGATCAGTCCGTTTTTTGCCAGTGCTTGCTTGAGCATCTCAGCCCTCCAGTTGCATGTGTCGGAGTAACCCGGCAGCTTGGGCCAGGTGCCATAAACCTTGCTCGGTGGCCTGTTCTGCCAGGCGCACATCTGCGAACCCGCAGGCAGCCAGTGCCCGTTGGTAGCGTTCACACAGTAGGGAATTGCCAATCAGGATGATCGCGGGCATCGGCGCTTCAGCTCGGCGTTCACGCAATGCGCCGCCCAACGCTGACAGCTCGTGACCAATCAACAGGCCCGACACGTAGTCCGGTTGCTGGGTGGGACTCAACTGCCCGGTCAGTCCCAGCGTGCGGGCACTGAACAGCGTCGACAGCGGCCCGAGCCGACCGTCGGACGAGAGCGCCACCTGCACACCGCGATCAAAGGCTGCGGGATCAAACTGCGCGGAGCGCTGCTGGGTGCGCCCCAGAATCGTGTGTTCACAGACGGCCGCGTACAACTCGCCGGTCATGAAGGTATCGAAGTGCACCAGATTGCCGTCCTGCACCTGCACCCATTTGGAGTGGCTGCCGGGCAAACCGATCAAGCAATCATCGAGCTGAGGGAAACTCTGCAGCACCCCCAGCACCTGGGTTTCTTCGCCGCGCATCACATTGGGCAAGGCGCAACGCTGGATCACACCCGGCACAATATGCAGGTCGACCCCACGCACGCTACGGACTGTCTGCAAGGCCGTGCTCAAAGCATCTAGGCTGGCCGGGGTTTGCCGGTAAGGCGCTTCGCACCAGCCCTGGGCACTGCCCACCATGCCGCAGGCAATCACCGGAACACCCGGGTTGGCATCCAGCCAGTCGCCGCAGGCATCGTCGAACGCCAGCTCAAAGCCGTCGGCGCACCACTGGCCAGCAACCAGCCGGGGAGTGCCGGGCAACTGCATGATCCCGCAGGCCAGCGTGCGCACTTTCAGCACCTGGCCAGCGGATCCGAGTAAATAAGCACGAAGGGAAGTTGTCCCCCAATCGAGGGCGATCAATTGCGCCTGCATCGCTTCACCTGTTTTGTTTTTAGCAGTGAATGCTGTGAATCAGTGCAGGCGACTATAAACCTTGGCGCGGCAAAATCTCAATATATAAATTGCTCTCCCACATATAGGGATATTTGTATGTGAGTAAAATCCTTGTGGGAGCCGGCTTGCCGGCGATGCAAACAGTGCGCAGGTCTGGTTCACCGCGCACAGGCAATCGCCGGCAAGCCGGCTCCCATAGAGTGTCAGCGGGGTGCTGGCAGGATTCAGGCCGGCTCGGGGCCGATGGGGAAGAACACGCCGCTGCTCCATACGCCCAGCCAGCTCTGGCCGTCGATGGGCCGGGCAACCGCCAGCTCGATCAGTTGATAGAACACGTTGCGGTGGATCAGCGCTTCAAGATTGCGCCGCACCAGCAGGTAGGGCGCAGGCTCCTGGGTATCGGGATCAATCACTATGCGCAGCGGATGTTCGCTGCCGGCCGTGATCTGCTCCTCAACATTGGTGGTGAAGCGCAGTACCTGCTGCTCGCCCTGCCCTAGAACCTCTAGCGTGACCGCCACAAATGGCGCGTCATCAACCTTGATCCCGACCTTTTCCACCGGGGTGATCAGGAAATAATCATCGCCGTCGCGGCGGATGATGGTCGAGAACAGTTTGACCATGGGCTTGCGGCCAATCGGCGTACCCATGTAGTACCAGGTGCCGTCACGGGCGATGCGCATGTCGATATCGCCGCAGAATGCCGTATTCCAGAGGTGAACAGGTGGCAGGCCTTTGTCGGCTTTGGGGATTTGCGCCAACAGGTTACTGACGTCTACCGGCTCACTCATGTTGCTCTCCTGGTTTTATTGGTCGCTCAAGCCTATCAAGCTGCGCGCGTACTTGGCGAGCGGCGGGCCGATGAGGTCCGCCGGCTTGTTGTCATGGAACGTCAGCAACCCGCCGCGACTGCGAATGGTCGCGGTATCGATCAGGTACTGGGTGCTGGTCTCGATCAGCATCACCTGGATGACGCCGCTATCAATTCCCAAACGGCTGATTTCTTCCTGATCCAGCCATTCATCGCTGTTCCCGATACGGTCGTCAGCCCGTGCAAAGCGGGTGTACAGCAAGTAATGCGCACCAAAGCCACGGGCTTCGGTCATGGCCTGGTCAAGCCCCAGCGGCGCTTTGGCGCGGCGCACCATAGGGAAGTATTCGATAAAGCCGTTATAGGCTTCTTCGGCCACCACATTGGGTCGCACATAAGGGTCGCCCACGGGTGCAAATGCCCCCTGGGCTATGTAGATAAAGGAGTCCGGCTGGATGCGCAACGAATTGCTGCGTCGCGTATTGCTGTGATCGAGCAGACCGGCATCGCTCATTTGATAGCGCGCGCCCTCCCCCAGGTCGCTGACCGTCATACAGCCACCCAGCGCCAGAACCGACAGCACCACAAACAGACTACGCATTGCGCTCTCCCGAGGGCCGGCGACAGAAAACCGGCGAATAGTCGCGTAATGCAGTTTGCGCGCCAGTTTGCAGGGGCCTCATACATCCGTAGCAGCTGCCGAAGGCTGCGTCCGATTGCGAAGCGATCGTAGTGGCTGATCATGCAGCTTGCCTGACACACCGCACAGGCTGATTTTACGAAGGCTGCGCCCTCGGACGCAGCCTTCGGCAGCTGCTACGGGTTATCTACGGTTTGGCCTCATCAGCGCTGCTTCAAGCGGTCGATCACCACCGCCAGCAACAGGATCGAGCCGCGAATCACGTACTGGTAGAAGGTGTCGATGTTCTTGAGGTTCATCGCGTTTTCAATAATCGCCAGAATCAACACCCCGGCGATCACATGCCGGATCATCCCCACCCCACCGCTCAGCGATACCCCGCCCAGCACACAGGCCGAGATCACGGTCAGCTCGAAGCCCTGCCCGATCATGGGCTGGCCCGAGGTCATGCGCGAAGCCAGGATCACCCCGGCCAGCGCGCCAATCAGCCCGTGTACGGCGAAGATAATGATTTTGGTACGGTCGACATTGACCCCTGCCAGCAGCGCCGCCTCCTGGTTGCCACCAATGGCCATGGTGTTGCGGCCATAGGTGGTGTAGTTGAGCAGCCAGCCAAAGAACAGGAAGCAGACGATGGTGATCAGGATCGGTACCGGTACGCCAAACACCTGGCCGTTACCAAAGACGTAAAACGCCTCCTGGGACACCCCTACTGCCTTGCCATTGGCAAAGATATACGCCAGCCCGCGCACGATCTGCATGGTTGCCAGGGTGGTGATCAGCGCATTGACCCGCAGCTTGGCGATGACGATGCCGTTGATCAGGCCGACAATCAGGCCCATGCCCAGTGCCGCGCTGACACCCAGAAAAACGCTGTCGGTGTCGCGCATGACCACCGCCGCCACCACGCCGGAGCAGGCAATCACCGACCCTACGGACAGATCGAAATGCCCCGACGCCAGGCAATAGAGCATGGTGCAGGCAGCAATCCCGGTGGTGGAGATGGCCAGGCCCAGGCCACGCATGTTGAGCGGCGACAGGAAGTTGTCGATCAGCAAGGTGCAGAGCAGAAAAATCGCAAACGCCGCCAGCAACATGACCCAGTCGTCGAGAAAGCGGCGCATGTCGAGTTTTTTGCGGGGTGTCGGCAGTGTCGAATCTTGGGTTGTCATACAAACCTCTCAGTGGGTCACGCCGTTAGCCGCGCTGGCGGGGCAAGGCCATTTGCAACAGGTTCGATTCATTGGCCCGGGCTCGCGGCAGTTCACCGCTGACCGCGCCTTCGCACAAAACCAGAATGCGGTCGCTGATCCCCAGCACCTCCATCAGGTCGCTGGACACCACGATCACCGCAATGCCGCTGGCTGCCAGGCTGTGGATGATCTGGTAGATCTCCGCTTTGGCGCCGATATCGATGCCCCGGGTCGGCTCGTCAAGCAGCAGCACTTTCATCGGCATCGACAGCCAGCGCCCGAGGATGGCTTTTTGCTGATTGCCCCCGGACAGGTACATGATTTTCTGCGACGCGGCCGGGGTCTTCACATTCAGGGCACGGATCTGCCGGTCGGCATTGCTGCGCTCCCACTCGCTGTGCAACAGGCAACCCAGGGTGGAATGGGCGCCACGGGCACTGATGTTGATGTTCTCCGCGACGCTGGCCAAAGGAATGATGCCTTCCTTTTTACGGTCCTCCGGGCATAGCAGCACCCCGGCAGCAATTGCATCCCGGGGCGAACGCAGCTTGAGTGCAACGCCTTGCAGCTCTACCTGGCCGCCGCTGTGACGGGCCAGCCCGCCGAGCAGGCGTAGCAGTTCGGTACGCCCGGCGCCCACCAGCCCGAACAGGCCGAGAATCTCGCCTTTGTGCACCTCAAAACTCACCGGCTCGCGCAGCCCCGGCCCGAGCAAGCGGTCGACCTTGAGCGCCACTTCGCCAGACTCACGGGGGCGATAGTCATAAATATCCTGAATGTCGCGACCGACCATGCAGGTCACCAACTGGTCATGGCTCAGCTCACTCATGTGCTCGAAGGTGCGCACATAGCGACCATCCTTGAACACAGTGACCGCGTTGCAGATGCGGAATACTTCTTCCATGCGGTGAGAGACATAGAGCACCACTTTGCCTTCGTCACGCAGGCGCTCGATGATGGTCATCAGGCGGTCGATTTCCCGCGCCGAGAGGCTGCTGGTGGGTTCATCGAAGGCAATGACATGGGCCCCGCGGGACAGTGCCTTGGCGATTTCCACCAGTTGGCGCTGGCCCAGCGACAAGCGGGCAACCTTCTCCTGCGGGTCGATTTCATCCGCCAGGCCCTTGAGCAACTGCAGGGCATTGCGCCGCAATTCCCCGCGTTTGATCAGGCCAAAACGCGCCGGCAGGTGGCCGAGAAACAGGTTCTCGGCCACGCTCATTTCCGGCACCAGGTGCAGCTCCTGATGGATCACCGCGACCCGATTGGCGATGCTTTCGGCGGTAGATTTGAAGACCAGCAATTGCTCGCCGATCTGCAAGTTGCCGCTGCTTGGGGTGTAGGCACCGCCAAGAATTTTCAACAGGGTGGATTTACCGGCACCGTTCTCGCCCATCAGCGCATGCACCTGGCCGGGATGGGCGACAAAGCTGATATTGGCCAGCGCCTGGACCCCGGGGAAATGCTTGCCGATGCCATTGAAGCGCAGGCTGTCGGTGTTGCTCGTCAGTGCTGAAGTGGCTAATGGCTGCTGCATAGTGACCTCGACTCAATTCCACAAACCGATCTTGGTCAGCTCTTCCTGAAAGTTGTCCCGGGTAATCAGCGTTACTTCGTCCATGGCGGTGTACAGCGGCGGTTCTTTGCCTTCGGTAATCCACTCAAACATCATGGTCGCCGTCTTGTAGCCTTCGATATGCGGGCTCGGCAGCATGGAGCCGTAGAAACCGCTGTTGGCCTTTTTCAGTTCGCCAATGGCGTCGGTGCCGTTGATGCCGATCCCGATGACGTTGGCAGCGGCGAAACCGGCGCTTTCCGTGGCCCGCACCCCGCCGAGCACGGTGCTGTCGTTCATGCCGCCAATAATCAGGTTTTTCGCGCCGCCGGGCAGTTTGACCAATGCCGAGTTGGTGGCATCCATGCTGCCGGGGACGTCGAGGGTTTTAAGCGCCGAGTACAGAATGTGATCATCCGCCAGGCCCGCGTCCTTGAGGGATTTGACCGAGCCGTCGGTGCGTTTTTTACCGGTGTCCAGTTCATTGAAGGTGTTGATTACGGCGTAGGTATCGTTCCAGTCCCAGTTGCGTTTTTTCGCTTCGGCGACCATCGCATTGCCCTGTTTCTGGCCGACTTCGAACGCCGCCATGCCCAGGTACGGCACCTCTTGCATAAACTTGCCGTTGGCATCGACAAAGCGGTCATCGACAGCGATCACTTTCAAACCGTTGGCCTTGGCCTTGGCCATGATCGCCGGGCCCAGGCCGACATCCGGCGGGCAGATGACAAAGCCCTGGGCGCCGTTGGCCGCCAGGCTGTCGATGGCCGACAGGGTCTTCTCACCATCGGGCACGGCGATTTTGATCAGCTCGAAGCCTTTGTCCTTGGCGGCCTTTTCTGCGAACACCCACTCGGTCTGGAACCAGGGCTCTTCTGCCTGTTTGACCAGAAAGCCGATCTTGACCGGGTCGCCAGCCAGCAAAGCACTGCTCAGACTCAATGCAGTAGCCGCCAGGGCTGCGCAGCACAGGCTACGAATGATGGGACGACGGTTCATGGCAAACTCCTTGTTGTTATTTTTAAAGTGTTTGAAAACCTGACAGGTCGGGCCATTGCCTCAATCGTGGTAAAGCACCGAGCGCCCGCCATCGATGGTGATGCAGGACGCATTGATGAACGGCGCCTCATCGCTGGCCAGGAACACCGCGGTCATGGCCACTTCCAGCGGCTGGCCGATACGCCGTGGCGGATGCAGATCAAGGGCCCGTTGGCGCTCGGCATGGGGATCGGCGAAACCGTTCCAGTAATCGACGTTGAGCTGGGTCTCGATGTAGCCGGGGGCGATGGCGTTGACGCGGATGCCTTTGGGCGCGTACTCGATGCCCAGCGCGCGGGTGAGCCCCAGCAGGCCGTGCTTGGCCACCGGGTACGGGAAGCAGCCCGGAATGATGTGGCTGGAGTGGGTGGAGGCAATGTTGATGATGCTACCGACGCCCTGCTCGATCATCTGTGGCAATACCGCCTTGCAGCCATACCAGGCGCCATCCAGATCGATGGCGAAACAGCGGCGCCAGTCGTCCTCGGTCATTTCCAGCGGATCGCGAAACACATTGACCCCGGCGCAATTGACCAGCACATCGACCCGGCCATGCAACTCCATGGCCAGCGCGACCATGGCATGCAGATCAGCCTGGCGCGACACGTCGGCCTTGATGGCCTGCACATCGCCCCCTTGCTCACGCCAATGGGCGGCGACTTTCTCGACCTTTTCGGCCTGGATATCGCTGATGACCATTTTCGCCTGTTGCGAGACGAAGCTGGCAACGATCGCCTCGCCGATGCCCTGAGCGGCGCCGGTGAGCACCACTACCTTGTTTTTCAGGCGCTCACCACGGGGCGGCGCAGGTACCGGCGGCAAGGAAAGGGCTTCAGCCATGGATCAAAACTCCAAAAAAAAGGCACGACGAAAACCGGACATCTGTCGATGGCCGGCCTAGAAACCTGGGGTATGGGGGAGTCACACGGGCGCGCAGGGGAATCCTGGGATATCTGGGCATCACTTCACCTGTTTTATTTTTTTAGTGTGAGTGCGTGGAGCTGATGCCGACTATAAACCCGGAAACGGGAAAGTCTCAATATATAATTTTGCGTCCCATATACAGGGATTAAGCATAAATATCTGTAGGAGCGAGCTTGCTCGCGAGCCTTTTAAGAGCTCGCGAGCAAGCTCGCTCTTTCAATAAGGAAGGGTTAGCCGCCGATGATTTTCATCACAGTGGCGCCGCCCGAGAAGGCGACGTCCTGCTTGTCACCCAGGGCTTTGACCAGCAGGCTTTGCAGCGCTGGCAGGGCCTGGTGGCGGGGCTTGTTCAGGAGATCGCCGACATAGTGGCGATTGCTCGACGACAGGCAGCCGTGCAGCCACCCGGTGGACGACAGCCGCAGCCGCGAGCAGGTGCGGCAGAACGGGACGCTTTCGTTGGCAATCACACCAAAGTGACCGAACCCCGGGATCTGATAACGCACCGCCGTGGCATCGACCGGTGCATCGGCCTGCAGGTATTCGTAGCGCTCGCCAATCAGCGACAACAGTTGTTGCAGGCTGACGAACTGTTGCAGGAAGGCGTTGCCATCACTGGCCAGATGCCCCATGCGCATCAATTCGATAAAGCGCAACTCGTAGCCGCGCTCAAGGCAGTAGTCCAGCAGCGGCATTACCTGGTCCAGGTTCTGCCCGCGCAACGGCACCATGTTGACCTTGATTTTGATCCCCGCGGCGCTGGCCTGTTGCATGCCGTCGAGTACTGTCGGCAAGTCGCCGCCCCGGGCAATGCTGCGGAACGCAACAGGGTCCAGGGTATCGAGGGAGACGTTAAGACGGCGTATCCCGGCGTCCACCAGCAGCGGCAATTTTCGCGCAAGCAATTGGCCGTTGGTGGTCAGGCTGATATCACTCAAGCCCAACTGGCCCACTGCACGCATAAAGGTTTCGAGTTTGGGACTGACCAGCGGTTCGCCGCCAGTGATGCGCAAGCGCTCGATGCCTGCGGCTTCGATCAGGTAGGCCACGCCGCGCACCATGGCCTCGGCCGACAGTTCATCCTGCGCTGCTACCAGCCGCTTGCCGTTGGGCACGCAGTAGGTACAGGCATAGTTGCAGGCAGACGTCAGACTGATACGCAAATTGCGAAAACGTCTGCCTTGGCGATCAACAATCATGGATGACTCCGGCACGGGGAATATAAAGCGCGCCAAAACTTGACTCAGAACTCAAGTTTTGGCAAGCCCCAGAACCGAGTATAGGCCTGACAGGGTTACTCGACAGCCGGGGTATCCGTATCACGTTTGCGCTTGTTGCCCATGCGCACGCCGATATCCATCAGGAACTGAAAGAACCCTTCCTGGTCTTCCAGCACATTGCTCCAGAACGGCGAGTGATACAGCGCTACCGCGCCGTGCACCAGCGCCCAGGCCGCGCAATAGTGGAAGTACGGTGGCACGTCTTCGAGCTTGCCTTCGCTGATGCGGCCCTTGATCAACAGGGTCAGGCGCTCAAAGTTTGAAGCGCGGATCTTGTGCAGCTCTTCCACCAGCTCAGGCACCTGATTGCCTTTGACGACCTTTTCTTCAAGGCGGTCAAACAACCGGTAGCGCTGAGGGTCACGCATGCGAAATTCGAAGTAGGCACGCGACAGCGCCTCTTTGTCTTTATCAACGTCAGCGGAATGCAGCAGCTCATTCAAATCACGCTCGTAGTCGAGCATCAGGCGCAGATAGATCTCGGCCTTGGACTTGAAATGCTTGTAAATCGTGCCTTTGCCGATACCTACGGCATCAGCAATCATCTCGACGGTGACGCTGTCTTCACCAAGTTCGAGGAACAGCTTGAGCGCGGTATCGAGAATTTCTTGCTCGCGGCGACGAAACTCACGGACCTTACGGGGTTCTTTATGCATAAGAAAAGGTCTGTTCGGGTCAAAATCGAAGCGCAGTATTATGCATTAGTCACGCTAAATTGCACGGACCATCCTGCGGATAACGTTTGACGATGAATTCATATAAACAATATGAGCACTCAAACGAATTACGAGTATTCCAAATCTGTTTAAAAAATGATCAATCGCGACTGGACGTTAAACAAACCTGACCAATACTTAGGGTGTCGGCGCGACATCCCCCCCAAGTGTTTCGCCGACCAAGGCAACAATGGAGTGTAGGCCTTTGTTTTACTCCTAATGGTCTTAACCCGGATTCCCCAGAGTCCGGGTTTTTTTTTGCCACTCACTGCAGGAGCGAGCTTGCTCGCGAGCTTTTGTTTCACATTGAACAGCTCGCGAGCAAGCCCGCTCCTGCAGTGTGTTGGGGCTAGCCCTGAACCCGGGCCAGGGGGAACAGGCGCTTGAAGTTTTCGGTGGTCTGCTCGGCAAAACGCTCGTAGGACTCACCGCGCAACATGGCCAGGAACTCGGCGACTTCACGTACGTATTGCGGCAGGTTCGGCTTGCCACGATAGGGAATCGGCGCCAGATAAGGCGAGTCGGTCTCAACCAGCAGACGATCAGCCGGCACTTTGCTGGCCACATCACGCAGGGCGTCGGCATTACGGAAGGTCACAATGCCCGACAATGAAATGTAATACCCCATGTCCAGGGCGGCTTTAGCCATATCCCAGTCTTCAGTGAAGCAATGCAACACGCCAGCATTGGGCAGCGCCGCTTCACGCAGCATGGCCAAGGTATCGGCGCGTGCTCCGCGGGTATGGATCACTACCGGCTTGCCGGTCTGCTGCGCCGCTTCCAGGTGGACCCGGAACGACAGTTGCTGTAATTGCGCGGCCTCTGGCTCGTAGTGGTAATCCAGGCCGGTTTCGCCAATGGCTACCACGCGCGGGTGATTCAGCTCGTTCAACAGCCAGTCCAGCGCCGGCGCAGCACCTGGCTGCACATCCAGCGGGTGGACACCTACCGAGCAATCGACATCGGCATAGCGATCCGCCAGGGCTTTGACATCACCGGCGTTATCGGCACTCACGCCGATGCACAGAAAATGCCCGACCCCGCGCTGGCGGGCGGCTTCAAGGGCTGCATCCAGCGAGCCGTCGTGGGCGCTCAGATCAAGGCGATCGAGGTGGCAATGGGAGTCTACGAGCATACAAAAATTACCTGCTTAACCATTCAATCAAATCAACGCTGGCCGGGCAGACTCGCCCACTGCACCAGTAATGCCTCAAGCAACAACACCCGGTTGAGGTTGGCTTTGCTCAGCACTTTTTGCCGTTGCGCAAGAATCCAGTCCTGAATATTCAGCACCTTGTCCTGCGGGGTTTTCTGCGCCAGGTATTGCAACACTTTGCGCATGTCTTCCAGACCAAGGCCAGACTCGTCCTGGGTCAATTGATAACGCAGGATCAAACTCGACCAGTCGCAAAACCAGTCAAACAGCAGCAGCAACGGTATGGCATTCCAGCTTTCAGCCAATTGCGTCGCTGACAGCTCGCGCTTCAACAGTTTTTTTACCCCGGCCACTACCGTAGCCCGCTGTTCACGCACACCTTGTGCCTGCAGCTTGACAGCGGCCAGGGGTGAACCCGCGGCCAGGGTCAGCAATTCAACCCGCTCTTCGCTGCTGCACTGGGGCAACGCCCCGGCCAGCCACTCAAGGCTCATGGCTTGGCCCGGCAGTGGACAGGCCTGCTGCACGCAACGACTGCGGATGGTCGGCAACAGGCGACTGGACTGGTGGCTGACCAACAACAGAATGGTGTTGCCGGACGGCTCTTCAAGACTTTTGAGCAAGGCGTTGGCGGCGTTGATGTTCATCGCCTCGACCGGCTCGACCAATACCACTTTGCGCCCGCCCAGCTGTGCGGTTTGCACCACAAAACTGACCAGATCCCGCACCTGGTCGACCTTGATTGCCTTGTCGGCCTCTTCGGGTTCCAGGATGTAGTTGTCGGGATGGCTGCCCGCCGCCAGTAACGAGCAAGACTTGCACGCCCCGCAGGCTTCAAGCCCGACCGGCTGCTTGCACAGCAGGCTGGCCATCAGCCGCTCGGCCAGCGCGCGCTTGCCGATGCCCGCAGGCCCGTGCAGCAGGTAGGCGTGAGCATGCTGGGCACGCCCGGCCATTTGCTGCCACAGGCTGTCTTGCCACGGATAGGCCTCAGCCACGGTGCAAATCCAGCAGTTCCGGCAGCAAGGCATCCAGCTGCAGTTGAACGTTTTCCAGTGACTGGGCGGCATCTACCAGGCGATAACGCGCGGGTTCTGCCTCGGCGCGTTTGAGGTAAGTGCTGCGCACCGCGTCAAAGAACGTGCGGCCTTCCTGCTCGAAGCGGTCAAGCCGGCCACGGGCGCTGGCCCGGGCCATGCCGACTTCAATCGGCAGATCAAAGATCAGG
Organism: Pseudomonas sp. TWR2-1-1; assembly: GCF_049897045.1. NCBI lineage: Bacteria > Pseudomonadati > Pseudomonadota > Gammaproteobacteria > Pseudomonadales > Pseudomonadaceae > Pseudomonas > Pseudomonas sp. TWR2-1-1. The sequence goes on along the minus strand of NZ_JAFCVM010000001.1, from coordinate 856,004 downwards.
GTCAGGTCCGGGCGCAATGAACCTTGCACGAAGGTTTCGAGGCTGGCGATGCGCTCTTGTGACAAACCGCGGCCGCCACCTTGATAAGCGTAGGTGGCGTCGGTGAAGCGATCGCACAGCACCACGGCGCCGCGGGCCAGTGCCGGGCGAATCACTTCGGCCAGATGCTGGGCACGGGCGGCGAACACCAGCAGCAGCTCGGTGTCGGCACACATGGCTTCATCGCTGGGTGCCAGCAGCAGCTCGCGAATCCGCTCGGCCAGTGGCGTGCCGCCGGGCTCGCGGGTCAGTACCACGTCGATACCGGCGTTGCGCAGGCGCTCGGCCAGGTATTCGCGATTGGTGCTTTTGCCCGCGCCTTCGGGACCTTCCAGGGTAATAAACAAGCCAGTCACAGGCAGCAATCCTTAATCAGTGTCATTGCGGGCTTTGCGGCTCGACCGCAGGGCTCGCCGGTTCGGCAGCAGGTGTCGGTGCAGGACTTGAACGGTAGTCGGCCCGACGCTTGATCTGGAACTCGCGCACGGCATTGTTGTGCGCATCCAGATCATCGGAAAATGTGTGGCTACCATCGCCCTTGGCGACAAAGTACAGGCTGCTGCCGTCGACCGGATGCAAGGCGGCATGAATCGCTTCACGCCCGACCATGGCAATCGGCGTCGGCGGCAAACCGGGAATGGTATAGGTGTTGTACGGCGTGGGCTCTCGCAGATGGCTGCGAGTGAGCTTGCCGTTGTAGCGCTCGCCCAACCCGTAGATGACGGTCGGATCAGTTTGCAGCGGCATGCCGATTTTCATGCGGCGCACAAATACCCCGGCAATCTGCCCGCGTTCCTGGGGAACACCGGTTTCTTTCTCTACCAGCGAGGCCATGATCAGCGCCTGGTACGGGTCGGCATAGGGCACGGCAGGGTCACGCTGCTCCCACTCTTGTGCCAGCACTTTCTCCAGACGGTTGTAGGACTTCTCGAGAAGTTGCGCGTCGGTCATGCCTCGCACGAAGCGATAGGTGTCCGGAAAGAACCGGCCTTCCGGAAATTCCCCGGGGTGCCCGAGTTTGGCCATGACTTCGCTGTCGCTTAAACCGTCGAGGGTCTGCTCGATTTTTTCATGCTTTGCCAGGGCACTGCGTACCTGGCGAAAGTTCCAGCCTTCGACCAGGGTCAGGCTGTATTGCACCACTTCGCCACGCTGCCACACACCAATCAGGTCCTGGGCGGTCATGCCGGGGGTCATGCGGTATTCGCCGCTGTGCAGGGGCTGGCCCTCAAGATTGAAGCGCCAGTACAGACGCAGCCAGAAAGCATCGTCCAGTGTGCCCTCGGCTTCCAGACGATTGAAGGTGCCGGTCGGGGTCGCGCCTGGCGGTACGTCGAGCAATTGCTCTTGTGTCAGGTTGAGCGGTTGGTCCAGCGCCGAATTGAGCTTCCAGGCGCTTGCGCCCAGCAGTAATCCGGCCAGCACCAGACCTGTCTCCAGCAGCACCAAGAATTTACGTTTCACGAATCAAACATCCAATAGGGTGCGAGCAATGCCTTGCAGTTTACGGGTGAGCGGCCCCACCGGCCAGCTCAGGTCTGCAAACGCGCGAACAGGCCAGATGCCATATACGCTGTTGCAGAGAAAGAGTTCATCGGCCTGCTGCAACTGCGCCAGGCTGATGTCAGTGACATGACAAGGGATGCCCAGCTGCCCGGCTTCAGCCAGCAGCGCAGCACGCATTACACCGGCCACACCGCAGCGTTGCAGGTCGGCGGTCAGCAAGGCCCCGTTGCGAACCAGAAACAGGTTGCTGAACACGCCTTCGATGACCCGCCCTGACGTGTCGCGCATCAAGCCCTCGGCATAGGCCGGGTCTTGCCATTCAGAGCGCGCGATCACCTGTTCCAGACGGTTGAGGTGTTTGAGCCCCGCCAACAGCGGCTGCTCGGCCAGACGGGTGGCACAGTCAAACAGCTGAACGCCCTGCTCGGCATGCGCCTGCGGGTAAGCAGCAGCCGGACTGGCTTGCAGAATTCTTCGAGGATGAGCCTCGGGGCAGGCGCCGTAACCGCGCAGACTGTCGCCACGGGTCAGGATGAACTTGAGGACGCCCTCGCCCATTGCTTTTGCATAGGCCAGCAATTCGCTGCGGATCAATGACATGTCCGCAGCAATTACCAGTCGGGTACAACCGAGTGCCAGACGCTGCAGGTGCAGGTCCAGCAGCAGCGGTTTGCCAGCCTTGACGGCGATGGTCTCGAACAGACCATCGCCGTAGGCCAGCCCACGGTCCTTGAGCGACGCCAAAGCGTTCGCCGGCCGACCGTCGACCCAGCTCTGCATCAGTCGGTGAACCGGCGGAACACCAACGAGCCGTTGGTACCGCCAAAGCCGAATGAGTTGGACAGCACCACGTCGATCGGCATTTCGCGCGCCTTGTGCGGCACGAAGTCGAGGTCGCAGCCTTCATCCGGTTCGTCGAGGTTGATGGTTGGCGGGGCAATCTGGCTGTTGATCGCCAGCACGCTGAAGATAGCCTCTACCGCGCCGGCAGCACCCAGCAAGTGACCGGTCATGGACTTGGTCGAACTTACTGCCATGTTGTAGGCGTGTTCGCCAAACACCGACTTGATCGCCGACACTTCTGCCAGGTCACCCGCAGGGGTCGACGTGCCATGGGCGTTGATGTATTGCACTTGATCGCCGTTTATTTTGGCGTCGCGCAAGGCGTTGGTGATGCAGCGTGCAGCACCCGCACCGTCAGCCGGAGGCGAGGTCATGTGATACGCGTCACCACTCATGCCAAAGCCGATCAGCTCAGCGTAAATGGTCGCACCACGAGCCTTGGCATGCTCAAGCTCTTCAAGCACCAGCGCACCGGCACCATCAGAAAGCACAAAGCCGTCACGGCCTTTGTCCCAGGGACGGCTGGCTCGCGCCGGGTCGTCGTTGCGGGTCGACAGCGCACGCGAGGCGCCAAAGCCACCCATGCCCAGACCACAAGCGGCCATTTCGGCGCCGCCGGCAATCATCACGTCGGCTTCGCCGTAAGCAATATTGCGCGCCGCCATGCCGATGCAGTGCGTACCCGTGGTACACGCTGTAGAAATGGCGTAGTTGGGGCCCTGCGTACCCAAATGGATAGACAGAAACCCGGAAATCATATTGATGATCGAACCTGGCACAAAAAACGGAGAAATCCGTCGCGGGCCTTGCTCGTGCAGGGTACGACTGGTCTCTTCGATATTAGTCAAACCACCAATACCGGACCCCATTGCCACACCGATGCGCTCACGATTGGCATCTGTGACTTCCAGGCCGGAATTACGCACAGCCTGAAACCCGGCGGCCAGACCGTATTGAATAAACAGGTCAAGTTTTCGGGACTCTTTGACGGAGAGGTAATCCTCAACGTTAAAACCCTGTACCGAGCCGCCAAAACGGGTGGAATAGGCAGAAAGATCCGTGTGTTCGATCAGACCAATGCCACTTCGGCCTGCCAGAATGCCTTGCCAGGAGCTTGGTACATCTGCACCCAGTGGCGACAACATCCCCATACCGGTGACTACGACGCGTCTACGCGACACAGCACTCTCCTTTATTCTATTGACGACACTTTGCCTCACACCTAAAGAAAAAACCGCACGCCAGAGCGGCAGTGCGGTTTTTCCATAACAGCGAGCAACGATTACAAGCAATTAAGCCTGGTGGTTAGTCACGTAATCGATAGCAGCTTGTACGGTCGTGATCTTTTCAGCTTCTTCGTCAGGAATTTCAGTCTCGAATTCCTCTTCAAGAGCCATCACAAGCTCAACGGTGTCAAGGGAGTCGGCACCCAGGTCTTCAACGAAGGAAGCAGTGTTTACTACTTCTTCTTCTTTAACGCCCAGTTGCTCGGCTACGATTTTCTTGACGCGCTCTTCGATGGTGCTCATACCTTGTTTTCACTCCTAATGGACAAATTCAGGCAGCTGGCCAGCGGGCAAGTGTATCGAAAGACTTTTCAGTTTTTCAACTGAAAGCTTTGCACTCATCCCTCAACGACCCTCTGCCTATAAATAGATTGCAGCTTTATAACGGATTTTAGACAGCTCGTATGACATTTTTTTGAAGCAATCCGTCACATTTAACTCATGTACATCCCGCCGTTGACCGGGATTGTAGCTCCGGTCACGTAGGCTGCACCGTCAGAAGCCAGGAAAGAGACCACGTTTGCAATCTCTTGGGCCTGGCCCAAACGGCCCAGCGGAATCTGTGTCAGCAAGGCTTCACGCTGTGCTTCTGGCAACTCACGGGTCATATCGGTGTCGATAAACCCTGGTGCTACCGAGTTGACAGTAATCGAGCGCGAACCCACTTCACGTGCCAGCGCACGACTGAAACCTTCCAGGCCAGCCTTGGCGGCGGCATAGTTTACTTGGCCTGCGTTGCCCATGGCACCCACAACAGAGCCAATACTGATAATTCGTCCCCAACGGGCCTTGGTCATGCCGCGCAAAACACCCTTGGACAGGCGAAACAGACTGTTCAAGTTGGTGTCGACGACGTCATGCCATTCGTCATTTTTCATCCGCATCATCAGGTTATCGCGGGTGATACCGGCATTATTGACCAGGATTGCCGGCGCACCGAACTGCTCCTGGATGCTGTTCAGCACCGCAGCAACTGATTCATCGCTGGTAACATCAAGTTCCATGCCTGTGCCCTGAACACCGTGTTCTTTCAGGGTGGCAGCAATGCGCTCGGCACCGGCTTGCGACGTAGCAGTGCCGATTACAACGGCGCCCTGACGACCCAATTCCAGAGCAATAGCCTGGCCAATACCACGGCTGGCACCTGTTACCAGTGCGACTTTACCTTGCAAGCTCATGCAGGCTTCTCCTAATTCAGGCCAGTGCCGAACGCGCGGCGGCGAAGGCATCTGGGGTATTCAAGTTGTGAGTGGTTACGCCTTCAGCGCAACGTTTGCTGATGCCAACCAGGACCTTGCCCGGACCGCACTCAACCAAATCAACCGGACCGCTGGCTGCAAGCGCCTGTACCGACTCAACCCAGCGCACAGGCTTGTACAACTGCTCAAGCAGATCGCGCTTAAGGGTTTCCAGATCTTTCACTACCGCAGCGCTGACGTTCTGCACCAGCGGAGTCTGCGGCGCTTGCCAGTCAATGGCTTGAATCGACTCGGCGAAGCGCTCTGCAGCTGGACGCATCAGCTCACAGTGCGAAGGTACGCTGACCGGTAACGGCAGCGCACGCTTGGCTCCAGCAGCCTTGCACAGCTCCATGGCGCGCTCGACAGCAGCCTTGGAACCGGCAATTACGACCTGGCCCGGCGAGTTGAAGTTAACAGCACTGACTACTTCGCCCTGCGCAGCCTCTGCGCAGGCCTGCAGCACAACGGCGTCTTCGAGCCCCAGAATCGCCGCCATGGCGCCCTGACCAGCCGGAACAGCCTCTTGCATCAGCTGCCCACGACGCTCAACGAGTTTTACCGCATCCGCCAGGCTCAGGCAGCCGGCAGCAACCAGCGCGCTGTATTCGCCCAGGCTGTGACCTGCAACAAAATCCGGATGCTTGCCGCCTTCGGCCAGCCACAGACGCCATAAGGCAATCGAGGCGGTCAAAATGGCTGGCTGGGTAATATCTGTTTGATTGAGCTTCTCAGCCGGACCCTCTTGGGTCACTGCCCACAGGTCGTAACCCAGAGCATCGGAAGCTTCTTTAAAGGTATCAATGACCAGCGGATGAGCCGCGCCCAGCTCGGCCAACATGCCGAGGGACTGCGAACCCTGCCCTGGAAAGACAAATGCGAGGGATGTAGACATGTAACAAGCCCCTAATGATCTTGTCGTCGGAGAATTGACGTCCTGCCGTGGCGGACGCAAGAAACTGACAGTTGGATGGCAGATTAGACCGAGCAGTCACATTTAAGCGCCCGGCCGGCAAAACGCCTACGGCAACAACCCTTCAAGGCGTCCATACAAACGCTTTGGCAGGTCTTCATGGATTTCAATCAGTGCGCGCTCTATTGCACTCTGAAAGCCCTGAGCACCTGCCGAACCGTGACTTTTGATAACAATGCCCTGCAACCCGAGAAAACTGGCCCCATTGTGCCGGGCGGGTGCCAGATCAGCCTGCAAACGCCGCATTAGCGGCAATGCCAGCGCACCGATAAAGCGACTGAACAGCGTGCGTTTGAAGACGGCCTGTATACGGCTCGAAATCATTGTCGCCAGGCCTTCGCTGGACTTGAGCAAAATATTGCCGACAAACCCATCGCACACCACCACATCCGCCTCACCCCGATACACGCCGTCACCTTCAACAAAGCCGATGTAATTGAGCCCCGGTGCCGCCTGCAACAATGCTGCGGCCTCCTTGACCTGCTGGTTGCCCTTAACGTCCTCGGTGCCGATATTGAGCAAGGCAACCCGCGGACGGAGAATACCCAGCGCCTGCGCCGCCACCGAGCCCATCACCGCAAACTGAAACAGCTGTGCGGCAGTGCAATCGACATTGGCCCCCAAATCCAGCAACTGACAGTAGCCGGTTTGAGTCGGGACCGCCGCCACCATTGCCGGACGATCAATCCCCGGCAAGGTCTTGAGCACATGCCGTGACAGCGCCATCAGCGCCCCGGTATTACCGGAGCTCACGCACGCCTGCACCTTGCCGTCACGCAACAACTCCAGCGCCACACGCATCGAAGAATCCGGCTTGCTGCGCAAAGCTTGCGAAGGCCGTTCATTCATGGCGATAACTTCTGAGGCAGGGGTAATAGTCAGGCGCGTACGATCTACAGCCGAATAGCTGGCAATCAGGTTTTCAAGTTCGGAGGGTTGACCGACGAGGGTCAGGTGTAACGAGGGAGTAGCAGACAGGCAAGCAATACATGCCTGAACAATGCTGCGGGGACCGAAGTCCCCGCCCATTGCGTCGATCGCGATGACCTGAACGGACAAGTGATTACTCGTCAGCGCCCTTGTCGATCACTTTACGACCACGGTATACGCCTTCTGGCGATACGTGGTGACGCAGGTGAATTTCACCGGTGGTTTTTTCTACAGATAGAGTGCTAGCCGAAAGAGCATCGTGCGAACGACGCATGTCACGGGCAGAGCGGGATTTTTTGTTCTGCTGAACAGCCATAATTAATTAACTCCTAAACGTTTGGGTCACGCTTTAACTGCGCCAATACACTGAACGGGTTGGACCGCGTTACCTCGTCCTCGCCTGGATCGGGCTCATCGAGACCCGCCGGCTGCTGGCATTCTTCCGGATGATGAGCAGGCACAATGGGCAAGGCGAGCAAAAGCTCTTCCTCGATCAGTGCCAGCAGATCCAAAGGATCCTCGCCCAGCTCCAGCACGTCATAACCTTGCGGTAACGACTGGGTGTTCGCACCCTCTTTCACCACAGCATAACTGCACTCGCTGTGGATCGGCAGGGTGACCAGCTCAAGACAACGCTGGCAAACCATTTTGACTTCGGTGTCGATAGAGCTGTGGATGACCACAGACCTACGTTCATCTCGTTCAAAAACAAATTTCGCCTGGACCGTTCCGAGAGTATCGGAAAGCGGGTCGCAGAGTCTCTCCAAATCAGCCAGCAGCACTTCACCTTGGAGGGTAGTGCCACGATCAGCTAATTTGCGCGGGTCAACGTGAGGTGGAATCGGGTCATTCAACATAGGCGCAGCATTCTAGGGACGACCCCTTCACCTGTCAAAGGAAATTGTGCCTGTGCGACATCCTGTACGATCGTTAGAATCCCTGACCGCCCACAGGAGACGCGCATGCTGCCTTTATTACTCGCTTCAAGCTCGGTTTATCGCCGTGATCTACTGGCTCGCCTGCGCCTGCCTTTCAGTTGCAGCTCACCCGACATTGACGAAAGCCACCGCCCCGGGGAATCAGCCGTCGAACTGGTTAAACGCCTGTCCCTGCAAAAAGCCCGGGCACTTGCCACCCTCCATCCCGAACACCTGATCATCGGCTCCGACCAGGTGGCAGCGCTCAACGGACAGATCATCGGCAAACCTCACACTTTTGACAAGGCGCGCCAGCAACTTCTTGACGCCAGCGGCGCCAGCGTAACCTTTCTCACCGGCCTGACCCTGCTCAACAGCCAGACAGGCCGCTATCAGACAGACTGCGTACCCTTCACCGTCCACATGCGCGCCCTCACCCCGGAACAAGTCGAACGCTACCTGCTCGCCGAGGAGCCCTACGATTGCGCTGGCAGCTTTAAAGCAGAAGGCCTGGGAGTCAGCCTCTTCCAGCGCACCGAAGGCGACGACGCCACCAGCCTGGTCGGCCTGCCGCTTATTCGTCTGGTCGACATGCTGCTCGCCGAAGGCGTAGCCACTCCCTAAACAAAAAAACCGGCCATCTCAGGCCGGTTTCTTTAAATACCTACCGATCAGCGCAGCGTTGGACCCTGAAACCCCATCCACATCGCCAATTGCTCAGCGACACTGGCGCCGAGCTTTTTAGAGAAGCGATCGAAAGCCGATTCTTGCACCGTGAAATCAACCAGCTCTTTTTCACCGATCACATCACGCGCAACCGAACTGGCATTGCCCAGCCCATCGATCAAACCCAGCGGCAAAGCCTGCTGGCCAGTCCAGACCAGCCCCGAGAACAACTCAGGATGATCCTTGTCCTTGAGACGATCGCCACGGCCTTGCTTGACGCTGGCAATAAACTGCTCATGGGTGACATTCAACACGCCCTGCCAGAACTTGGTCTCGTCCGGCTTTTCAGGCTCGAACGGATCAAGAAAGGCTTTGTGCTCGCCAGAAGTGTAGGCACGACGCTGAATACCCAGCTTGTCCATTGCCCCGACAAAACCAAAACCAGCAGCCGTGACCCCGATCGAGCCGACCAGACTGGCTTTGTCGGCGTAAATTTCATCGGCCGCACTGGCAATATAATAAGCACCCGAAGCACCCAGATCTGAAATCACCGCATACACCTTGATATCAGGGTGCAGGCCGCGCAGACGGCGAATCTCATCGTAGACATAACCTGACTGCACCGGACTGCCCCCCGGGCTGTTGATGCGCAGCACTACACCCTTGACCTTGGGGTCATCGAACGCAGCTTGCAGGCTGGTGACCAGATTGTCGGCACTCGCAGCCTCTTTATCCGCGATCACTCCGCGCACGTCGATCAAGGCGGTGTACGCACTGCTGGTGGCACTGCGCTCCATATCCATCAATGGAGAAAACAGAAACAGCACCATGATCAGGTAACAGAAAGTAAGGACCTTGAACAAAATGCCCCAGCGACGCGCCCGGCGCTGCTCCTGGATACCCGCCAACAAGGTTTTTTCCAGCAATTTCCAGCTCTTGTCATCACCGGTAGCCGGTTCAGACTCTGCAGGTGCCTTCCATTGATCAACCATGCTCTACCCCAGCAAAAATCTTAATTAACCCGGCGATTCAGCCAGGTGCGCAATTCTGGAAAACTATCAATCGCCAACCGGGGCTCAAATTCAAGCAAACGCGCGACCGACTGAGCACCATAGCTCACCGCTACAGAGTCAATACCTGCGTTGCGCGCCATCAGCAAATCAAAAGAAGCATCTCCCACCATCAAGGCCTGACCGGGCTGCACGGCACAATGGGCCAGGATTTGATTCAGCATCAATGGGTCAGGCTTGCTGGCCGTCTCATCCGCCGCGCGGGTGATATCGAAAAAATCTTCCCAGCCATGGGCTTTAAGCACCCGATCAAGCCCTCGACGAGCCTTGCCCGTAGCAACTGCCAGCCGGTAACCCTCGGCACGAAAGGCCTCCAGCGACTCGGCAACCCCCGCAAACAGCGGTGACGGCTCGGTATCCATGGCCATATAGACATCAGCATAATGCTGGCGAAAGGCAATCACCTGCGCTTCTGTCATGTCTGGATAAAGCGTCAGGATGGCCTCAGGCAAGCCCAGGCCAATAATCCCCTTAACTGCCTCTTCATCACGCTCAGGACGGCCTGCACGCTGCGCCGCAACATGCATCGCAGCGACAATTCGACCAACCGAGTCGGCCAGCGTCCCGTCCCAGTCAAAAATCAGCAGCTTGTACTCATTCGGCACTCAGCAGGCGCTCCACGGTTTTGGCCCACATTTCATCAACAGGGGCCTGCAGTTTCAACTCGCCACCCTCCGGCAGAGGCACCGTCAACATGTAGGCATGCAAGAACAGGCGCTTGCCACCCAGGTCGCGAATTTCTTTAGAGAAGCCTTCATCGCCATACTTGGTGTCACCGGCAATACAGTGACCTGCATGCAATGTGTGCACACGAATCTGGTGTGTACGCCCGGTAATCGGCTTGGCCTCGATCATGGTTGCGAAATCGCCGAAGCGACGCAGCACCTTGAACACGGTGACCGACTCCTTGCCTTCTTCGTTGACCTCAACCATGCGCTCCCCGGAACGCAGATTGCTCTTCATCAGCGGCGCACGCACCTGCTTGATCGAGGCAGCCCAGTTACCGCGCACCAGCGCCATGTAGCGCTTGTCGACACCATCACCGCGCAAAGCGGCATGCAAGTGACGCAACATGCTGCGCTTCTTGGCGATCATCAACAGACCGGAAGTATCACGGTCCAGGCGATGCACCAGTTCCAGCTCCTTGGCATCTGGACGCATCTGACGGAAGGCTTCAATTACGCCAAAAGTCAGACCGCTACCGCCATGAACAGCGATACCGGCCGGCTTGTTCAGCACAATCAGCGCCTTGTCTTCATAGACGATGGCAGCTTCGAGTCGCTGCAACAAACCCTGTGCCACAGGTACCGGCTCGTCACGCTCCGGCACGCGAACCGGCGGCACGCGCACGATATCGCCCGCCTGCAGCTTGTACTCGGGCTTGATCCGCCCCTTGTTCACACGCACTTCGCCTTTACGCAAAATGCGGTAAATCAAGGTCTTGGGAACACCCTTGAGCCGTGCAAGTAAAAAGTTGTCGATGCGTTGGCCGGCATATTCCGGCGAGACCTCAAGCAGCTGAACGCTGGGGGTCGGGGGGGTAGTGGTCGTCATGTCGCGGATGATAACAATTTTTTATGGAATTGAAGCACTTAATCATTGCTGCTATAGTCGCGAACGCCGCCAAAAGCGGCCTGGACAGCGGATTAACGGTGAATAACCGGCCCTGCTCAACGCTCTTAATCAGGACGCGAGGCCGTCCTACGGGGCTTTTGCTGCATACGGAACACCTGGAGTTGTAACAAGCGCAGGTGACATGAGGCCTGAAGCGAGCCTGGAAAGCAGAGTGCAAACTCGCCTTTTACGCCGATATTCACGGCCAGTTCACAAAGTGCAGTCAGCTTCGGGCATTTCAAGCGAATGCTTCGGAAACATCGCCTTTATTAGCCATGATGCGTGAACTCCCCTTTTGGAGGACACGGTAAATGCCAACCCGCTGCGGATTCTGCGCGCGGCAGCACCCGAATTATCAGGGATACGTGTAGGGTGGAGATGCACAACCGCCGGACTGTGTAGCATTAGGCTTTATCAAGACGCTTCATCTCGTCCACAGCCGATGGTTGATTCCTCCTCCTGACTGAGTGCTTAAGTCACCACAGCAAGCAGGAAGCGTAAGTCGCGACTTCGCCCCCATTGGTCGAACCTCGCTGGACACAGGAGTGGCCAACTGCTCCTGACGCACCTGACACCGACCATGAGAAGTCGTGTGTGCCGAACGCCGTTTCCGGTAGCCCGGAAACCGACGGTACAACATGAAAAGAATGCTGATTAACGCAACTCAACCTGAAGAGTTGCGTGTTGCACTGGTAGATGGCCAACGCCTCTACGACCTGGACATCGAGTCGGGTGCGCGCGAGCAGAAGAAAGCCAATATCTACAAAGGCCGTATTACTCGCATCGAACCGAGCCTTGAGGCTGCCTTTGTCGATTTTGGCTCTGAGCGCCACGGCTTCCTGCCACTTAAAGAAATCTCCCGCGAGTACTTCAAGAAAGCCCCCGAAGGCCGCGTCAACATCAAGGACGTCCTGAGCGAAGGCCAGGAAGTTATCGTGCAGGTCGAGAAAGAAGAGCGTGGCAACAAGGGCGCAGCCCTGACCACCTTCATCAGCCTCGCTGGCCGCTATCTGGTTCTGATGCCTAACAACCCGCGTGCCGGCGGTATCTCCCGTCGCATCGAAGGTGAAGAGCGCAACGAACTGCGTGAAGCACTGAACGGCCTGATCGCCCCTGCCGACATGGGCCTGATCGTGCGCACTGCCGGCCTGGGCCGCAGCAGCGAAGAAATGCAGTGGGACCTCGATTACCTGCTGCAACTCTGGACCGCCATTAAAGAAGCCTCCCTGGATCGCTCCGCGCCATTCCTGATCTATCAGGAAAGCAACGTGATCATCCGCGCCATCCGCGACTACCTGCGTCAGGATATCGGCGAAGTACTGATCGACAGCGTTGAAGCCCAGGACGAAGCCCTGACCTTCATCCGCCAGGTCATGCCGCAGTACGCCAGCAAAATCAAACTCTACGAAGACAGCGTTCCGCTGTTCAATCGTTTCCAGATCGAAAGCCAGATCGAGACCGCCTTCCAGCGCGTCGTTGAACTGCCTTCCGGTGGCTCCATCGTTATCGACCCGACCGAAGCCCTGGTGTCCATCGACATCAACTCGGCGCGCGCCACCAAAGGCAGCGATATCGAAGAAACCGCACTGCAAACCAACCTTGAAGCGGCTGAAGAAATCGCCCGTCAGTTGCGCCTGCGCGACATCGGCGGCCTGATCGTCATCGACTTCATTGACATGACCCCCGCCAAAAACCAGCGCGCAGTGGAAGAAAAAGTCCGCGAGTGCCTGGAAGCAGACCGTGCCCGCGTACAAGTCGGCCGCATCTCGCGCTTTGGCTTGCTGGAAATGTCCCGTCAGCGCCTGCGTCCATCGCTGGGCGAAAGCAGCGGCATCGTTTGCCCACGCTGCAATGGCACCGGCATCATCCGTGACGTTGAATCGCTGTCGCTGGCCATTCTGCGCCTGATCGAAGAAGAAGCCCTGAAAGACCGCACTGCCGAAGTGCGCGCCCAGGTGCCAATCCCGGTGGCCGCGTTCCTGCTCAACGAGAAACGCAACTCGATTACCAAAATCGAACTGCGTACCCGTGCACGCATCATCATCCTGCCGAACGATCACCTCGAAACGCCGCACTTCGAAGTTCAGCGCCTGCGTGATGACAGCCCGGAAGCCCACACCAACCAGTCCAGCTACGAAATTGCTGCCGCTGCTGCTGAAGTGGAAGAAGTTCAGCCGGCTGCCGCCACTCGCACTCTGGTTCGCCAGGAAGCTGCAGTTAAAACAGCACCGCCGCGCACATCGGCACCGGTTCCGACCGAAGCTGCTGCCGCACCGGCTCCAGCTGCTGCACCAGCCGCCACCATCGCCGAACCAAGCCTGTTCAAAGGCCTGGTCAAATCGCTGGTAAGCCTGTTCGCCTCCAAAGAAGAGCCTGCTGCTCCAACCGTGGTTGAGAAGCCGGTAACTCCTGAACGTCCTGCGCGCAATGAAGAGCGCCGCAATGGTCGCCAGCAAAGCCGCAATCGCAATGGCCGTCGCGATGAAGAGCGTAAGCCACGCGAAGAGCGTGCACCGCGGGAAGAACGCGCACCACGCGAAGTTCGCGAGCCGCGTGAAGAAACTCCGGTAGTTGCAGTTGCCCGCGAAGAACGCGCACCGCGTCCTCCACGCGAAGAACGTGCTCCACGCGCACCTCGTGAAGAGCGCAAGCCACGTGGCGAAGCCCGTGAAGAGCGTGTTCGGGAATTGCGCGAGCCTCTGGATGCAGCTCCTGTAGCAGCCGTTGCTGCAGTGGCCGCCGAAGAAGAGCGCGCACCGCGTCCACCGCGCGAAGAACGCCAGCCGCGCGCTCCCCGCGAAGAACGTGCACCACGCGAAGTACAGCCTGTAGCCGCCACCGAAGACGAAGAAGTTCTGTCGAACGAAGAGCAATCGCAGGACGAGTCGCAGGACAACGCCGAAGGCGATCGTCCACGCCGCCGCTCCCGTGGCCAGCGTCGCCGCAGCAACCGTCGTGAGCGTCAACGCGATGCCAACGGCAACGTGATTGAAGGTTCGGAAGAAAACAGCGAAGAAGGCAACGGCGAAAACGCTCCGTCCGCCACTGAACTGGCTGCCGGCCTGGCCGTCACTGAAGCTGTTGCCAGCTCGGTCATCAGCGCTCCTGCTGAAGCCCAAGCCAATCAGCAGGCAGAACGTGCCACCCAAACCGTTCAGGAATCGGCTCCGGCAGAAACCGTGGTTGCAGAAAAAGCTCAAACAACTGAAGTAGCCATAGTGCCAACCCCGGTTGTTCAAGCCCCTGCAGTTGAAGTGCCAGTGGTTGAAGCGCCGAGTGTTGAAGCAACAACCCCGGTCGAAGCAGTCAAGGCGCCGGAAGTCGAAGTCGTTGCAGCGCCGCAAGCACAGCCTGAAGTTCAGGTAGCTGTCGAGCAGCCTGCCCCTGCAGTCGAAGCGCCAGTAGTAGCTGCGCCAGAGCCTGTGATTGAAGCTGTAGTCGAAGCACCGGCAGTAGAAGCGCCAAGCGTGGAAGCACCGGTTGTTGAGGCACCAGCCATCGAGAAAGCGCCTGAGCATGTCAAGGAAGCCCGCTTTGTACGCGAGCCAATTGCCGAGCCGGCTATTGTTGAGGCTGCTCCGGCTCCTGTTGCAGAACCGGTTGCTGTTGAAGCCGTAGTGACTGAAGCCGCCGTGATCGAGACAGTCGTGGTTGCACAGCCTGCTCCGGCAGAAGTCGTTGTAGCGACTGAAGTGACTGAAGTAGTGGTTGCAGCTCCGGTTGCCAGCACTGCGCCAAGCAACGGTCGCGCTCCTAACGACCCGCGCGAAGTACGTCGCCGCAAGCGTGAAGCAGCCGCCGCTGCTGCCGCTCAAGCAGCTGCTGGCGAAACCGTAGCCGAAGGCAATGAACACGAGCACAAACCGCTCGTCTAATCCTGCAGGCCACTAAAAAGCCCCGCCAGTTCTGAACTGGCGGGGCTTTTTTTATTTCCGCTATCTACCGTATCAACTGTAGGAGCGAGCTTGCTCGCGAGCTGTTTACAAGCGCGCTGAAAAGCTCGCGAGCAAGCTCGCTCCTACAATGAATTGCGGGGAGCTAGAAGAACCAGAACGAACGCCTGTTACTTTCCAGCTCTCCACGGCACTGATTAAGTTGCGCACCATAGGTTTCGACTGTTGCTCAACCTTGCGGGCCACCTGCATCAGCCAGGGCTTGGCGCGATAGGTATTACGACTGAACCCTCCCCTGCCCTCGTGATACGCCAGATACTGGTTGTAGGCATCCCATTTGGAAATGCCCAGTTGCTGCTGCGTACCGGCGGCATACCAGCCGATAAACATGATGGCGTCGGCGAAGTTGTCGCGTGAACCGCTACTGCCCATGCTCCGCTCAAAATCCTTCCAGGCAGGCGGCTGAGCTTGCGCATAGCCGTATGACGGGCTGACCCTGCCCCACGGGATTACCCACAGAAGATAAGCTCGGGGCGGAAGCGCGTCGGCGACAAAGCTGCTTTCCTGTTTCATGATTGCCATCGCCACATGAGGAGGCGTTCCCCAGCGGCTCTGCATCGCGACAGAGTCCTTGTACCAGGCAGGGTACTGACGATAGATATTGCACAGATTGCTCTGGTCTTTGGGCGGAGCGGTCGTACACCCGGTTAACGTCACCAGGGTCAACGCTATCGCCCATGCCGGTATTTGCTTCATTAATCACCCAGATGAGGAAACAGGGGCGCGCAACCCCACCGGCTCACTGCAGCCATTAATACAGGTTCGGTTCCATCTCCAGCTGCACTGCGAAGCGCTGCTCGATATCTTCCTGAATGCGCCGGGCAAGGGCCAGCAACTGCAAACCGGTAGCCGAGCCATAGTTGACCAAAACCAGCGATTGCAAGCGATGCACGCCGGCATCAGCCTCACGAAAGCCCTTCCAGCCCGCCGCTTCGATCAACCAGCCGGCCGCCAGCTTCACCCGCCCGTCCGCTTGTGGATAACCGATCATGCCGGGGTGCGCCAGCTTCAGCTCAGCAGCCAGCGCTGCCGACACCAGCGGATTTTTAAAGAAGCTGCCCGCGTTACCCAGTACCGCCGGGTCCGGAAGCTTCTCGCTACGAATACTGCTGATTGCGCGGCTCACGTCCGTTGCCGTCGGCTGTTCGATACCCTGCTCACTCAGGCGCTGGCGTACAGGCCCGTACTCAAGGTGCAGGCTTGCGGCACGACTCAAGGCAAACCTGACCCGCAGAATTACCCAGCGACCCGGCTGTTGCTTGAACACGCTGTCACGGTAGCCAAAATCGCATTCAGCCAGGGTGAAATCGCGTATTGCGCCGGATTGCCGGTCAAGCGCGGTAAGCCCCGCAAACACGTCTTTGATCTCAACCCCATAAGCGCCAATGTTCTGTACCGGCGCAGCCCCCACTGTTCCCGGGATCAAACTGAGGTTTTCCAGCCCTGACAGGCCTTGCTCGAGTGTCCACAGCACAAAGGCATGCCACACCTCGCCCGCTTCGGCCTCGACCACCACACGCTGACCATCGTCTTCGACCACACGAATCCCACGGGTGGCCATGCGCAGAACCAGGGCAGGTACATCCTTGGTGAGCAGCAAATTGCTACCGCCACCGATTACCAGCAAAGGTAAATTGTGCTGCTGCGAACACTGCAATGCCTCATGCACATCGTCATCGCTACGGGCCTCGGCATACAGGCTCGCGCGCACATCCACACCAAAGCTATTGAACGGCTTGAGCGACTCATCAACCTGCAACAGCAAACTCATAAACGTCCCTTCAACTCAATCACCAGCAAATCGCAGGCAGACTCAACCAGATCCAGTACCTCTTCAAAGCCGTCCTCGCCATCGTAATAAGGGTCGGGCACTTCGTCTTTAACACCATCGAAACGGCGCAGGAACAAATCAAGCTCAGCCTTGCCATGAGCGGGCTGCAAGGCTTTAAGGTCCCGCAGGTTGCTCAGGTCCATGGCCAGTATCAGATCATAGTGATTGAAGTCGGGGGCTACGACCTGTTGCGCACGCTGTGCCGACAAGTCGTAGCCGCGCAGCAGGGCCGCACGCTGAGTACGCTTGTCGGGAGCTGCACCCACATGCCAGTTGCCTGTTCCTGCAGAAGCCACTTCAACGCGCCCTGCCAGACCCGCCACCTGCAACTTGTGACGCAGAACGCCTTCGGCCGTAGGGGAGCGGCAGATATTACCCAGACAAACGAACAGGACGCGCATCAAGCCTCCAGCAAACGCCGAACGCGCTCGAGGTCTTCAATCGTATCGACACCGGCAGGAGGCGCTTCGAGGACGTCAGCCACATGGATTCGCACACCGTGCCAAAGTGCCCGCAATTGCTCCAGACGCTCGGTGTTTTCGAGCCAGCAAGGGCCCCAGCTCACGAAGTCATGCAAGAAGCCGGCACGATAGGCGTAGATGCCGATATGGCGGCGATAAGGCACACCCGCAGGCAACTGATCGGGGTGCAGAGCGAAATCATCACGGGCCCAGGGCAAGGTCGCACGGCTGAACGTCAGCGCCAGCCCGTTGATATCACTGACCACCTTGACCACATTCGGGTTGAACAGGGTCTCGACGTCCATGATCGGCTCAGCCAGGGTCGCCATGCTTGCCTCACTGTGGGCAGCCAGGTTGACCGCGACCTGATCAATCACTTGCGGCGGAATCAGCGGTTCGTCGCCCTGCACATTGACCACGATGGCATCACTGGCCAGCCCCAGCTGGGTTGCCACTTCAGCCAGCCGGTCGGTACCGGACTCGTGATCGGCGCGGGTCAGCAGAACTTCGGCACCAAACGCCTTGCAAGCCTCGACAATGCGCGCATCGTCAGTGGCAACCACCACCCGTTGCGCGCTGCTTTTGCAGGCCTGTTCCCAGACGTGCTGAACCATCGGCTTGCCGGCAATCATTTGCAGCGGCTTGCCGGGCAAACGGGTCGATGCGAAGCGCGAGGGAATCACAACGGTAAAAACCGGAATCATTTATCCAGACGCTCATCAGTGCTAAGGGTACGGGCTTCGGTTTCCAGCATCACCGGAATGCCGTCACGGATCGGGTAGGCCAGACCTGCACCCTTGCTGATCAGCTCGGTTTTATCGGCGCTGAGCTTGAGCGGGCCTTTGCAAACAGGGCACGCGAGGATATCGAGCAGTTTGGTGTCCATAAAATGTTCCCCTGAAAAAGATCGGTTAGGGCAAAAGACGATTGGGTAAAAGACGCAATAACTGTCGGTCAATCCACAGCACGAAGGCGGCGGACGGTACAGCGTCAACCGCCAGATACCACCAGTCAGGCGACGCAAAGTCGCGGCACTTTACCGCGTCCTTTTCAGTCATGACCAACGGCAGTGGCGGCATAAAATTCAAGACCTCGGCACTATAGGGCGCGTGGTCTGCGAAAGCATGGGCGATTGGCCGCCAGTGTAGCGTTTCGAGGGTAGTGAAGAAACGCTGCGGATTACCGATCCCGGCCACGGCATGCATTGCCTGTTCCGGCGGGAAAAAGTCCAGCGACTTACGCTCGCCACTGAGCAGATTGATCAGCGCCGTCGGCTGCAACTGAAACGCAAATCCGCCCGGCGGGTCGCTGGCGGCACCGTTGTACAACACCGCGTCCACACTCTGTAAACGCTCGGCCGGCTCACGTAACGGGCCGACAGGCAGGCAATGGCCGTTGCCCAGGCCCCGGGCGTTATCGATCAGCACCAGCTCCAGATCCCGCGCCAACCGGTAGTGCTGCAAACCATCGTCAGAAAGAATCAGGTCCAGCGGCTCGCTTGCCAGCAAGGCTTTGACTGCCCGGCTGCGATCAGGGTCGATCATCAACGGCACGCCAGTACGCTGCACGATCAGCAAGGGCTCATCACCCGCTATTTTGGCACTGTGCTCGGCGCTGACACGCCAGGGCAATTGAGGTGGCCTGGCGCCATAACCACGGCTCACCACCCCGACCCGAAGGCCTCTGCGCTGACAATGCTCGATCAACCACAATATAAGCGGTGTTTTACCGGTACCGCCGACGGTGATGTTACCCACTACCACCAACGGCACCGGCGCACGATAAATCTCGCCTTGACCCGCGACAAAGCGCGCGCGCTTGCGCTCTACCACTTTGCGGTACAGGCATTCCAGCGGGCTCAACAGCTTGAGCAGCGGATGCCCGGCATACCAGGCACGCAGCAAACGATCAGACATGGCCATCAGTGAGGCGCCTGCGCCTCAACAGTGGTCATGCGCAAATGGCTGAAACCGAGCTTGCCGGCCGCATCCATTGCTGTAATAACCGCCTGATGCTGGGTTTTACCATCGGCACTGATCGACAATGGCAAGCTGGTATCGCCGCCGGACTCCTTCTGCAGGGCCTCGATCAGGCTCGCCAGATCGTTTTTTGGCAGCAATTGGTCGTTCACCGAAAAAACCCCGTCTGCGCTGATGGCGATATCCAGCTGTTTGGCGTTCTGCTCGTCACTGGGCGAGCCGGTGACGGCCTCCGGCAGATCCACCCGCAACTGGGTTTCGCGGGTAAAGGTGGTGGTCACGACAAAGAACAGCAGCAGGATAAACACCACGTCAATCAACGACGCGAGGTTTATATCGACGGTTTCCCGTGGCTTGCGGCGAAACTTCACGCTCTGCTCCCGACCATGTCGACTTCACGGTCGCCTTGCACCACTTCGACCAGTTTGATCGCTTCCTGCTCCATGCCGACCACCAACTCATCAACCCGACGCTGCAGGAAGCGATGGAAGAACACGGCCGGAATACCGACCATAAGGCCCGCAGCGGTGGTAATCAGCGCTTTGGAAATACCGCCCGCGAGCACGGCAGCATTGGTGGTCATGCCAGACCCCATGAATGAACTGAAGATATCGATCATGCCCAGAACCGTACCCAACAGGCCCAGCAGCGGAGCCATTGCAGCAATGGTACCCAGGGCGTTGAGGTAACGCTCAAGCTCGTGGATGACCCTGGCAGCGGCCTCTTCGATGCACTCTTTCATGATCTCGCGACCATGTCTGGAGTTGGCCAGGCCCGCAGCCAGAATTTCGCCCAGCGGGGAGTCGGCGCGCAATTGCTTGAGTTTTTCCTTGTCCAGCTGCTTGTCCTTGATCCAGACCCAGACCTGCCCGAGCAGATGAGGCGGAGTCACGCGACTGGCACGCAGGGTCCACAGGCGCTCGACAATAATGCCCAGCGCGGCAACAGAGCTCAGAATGATCGGCAGCATCATCCAGCCGCCGGATTTGACCAGTTCCCACACAGTGAAAATCCCCTCGAAAAAGTGCGCCACTTTACCACAGGATTGACGTCGCCCTCGTGTAGCCGCCGAGCCTGTCTTCCAAGGCAAGCGTGAGGCCCGGCCTGGCCTGGTTAAAGCTTCAATCACGCCAGAAACGGCGCTGATCACGCAGAGGCTCTGCGTTGCCAAAAGTGCCTAATCGAAACCGCACTGCCCCCCGTTCGGCACTGTCCAGGGCTTGCATGCCCAACGCCTGATAGCGCGCCAGCACTTGAGGATGGGGATGGCCAAAACTGTTGCCATGACCACGGGAGATCAACACCACCTGCGATGCCAGCGCCTTGAGGAAATCCGCCGACGATGAAGTGCGGCTTCCGTGGTGCGGGGCCTGCAACCAGCGGGTGGGAACTGCCAGCGGGCTTTGCAACAAGGCACGCTCAGCCTGGGCATCAATATCCCCCGTCAGCAGAAGCCGCTCGTCGCTGGCTTCGACCTGCAGCACGCAGGATCTCTGATTGCTGTCACTCGCCCCGGACCACTGCCAGAGTGAAAACCTCACCCCGTCCCACTCCCAGCTCTGGCCGCTGATACAAGGCTGCGCCCGTAATTGCTCAGGCAGCCCTGACACCTCGCCGCTGATTACCCGCATCACACCGATTTCCCGCTGCACCGCCAATGCTCCGCCGGCGTGATCCAGATGCGCATGACTGACAAGCATCAGGTCCAGCTCGCCTACCCCCAGGGAACGCAGCACCGGAACCACCACCCGCTCGCCCTGATCAAAATCCCTGACCTTGGGTCCAGCGTCATACAGCAGCGTGTGATTGCGGGTGCGCAGCACTATAGCCAGCCCTTGCCCGACATCCAGCTGCCACACCTCAACCTGCCCCCGGGGGATCGGTTCACGGGGTGTAAAAACTGCGAGCAGCACCAACGGCCAGCCAAGCGGGCGGAGAATCACGCCTGCCGGCAACAACAGAAGCAGCACTCCAAAAGCGCTCAAAAGCCATACACCAAACGGCACTGCTGCAGCCAGCCAGGGAGATAAATGCCCGGCCAGCAAAGCCAGCCCCCGAATTAACCCGTCAAGCAAGCCGCCTGAAACCCATAACAGGGTTTCGCCAAGCCAGGGCACCGGCAACAGCAATGTGCCTAAAAGGGCTGTCGGCAGCACCAGCAGGCTGATCCACGGCACAGCCACCAGATTGGCCAGCGGACCGCTCAGGCTGACGGGCAAGCCAAGTATCCACAGCATCGGAAACAGGCCCAGAGCAATCAATATGTGCGGCCGGGTCCACGCCACACGCCAGCCCCACGGCCCCAACCGCCCGCCAAAGGTAAACATCAGCACCGCCACAGCGGTAAAGGACAGCCAAAAACCCGGCATCAGACTGGCCAGCGGCTCAATGATCAGCACCGCATTGAGCGCCACCAAAAATGGCATCCAGCCTCCCAGATGCCGAAACCGCAGACGCCATATCAGCACCAGCCCCAGCATTACGCACGCGCGCTGCACCGGGACCCCGAAGCCCGCGAGCAAGCCATAGGCCAGCGCACCGACAAATGCCAGGCCACAGGCCCAGGGCAGCCATGCCAATCGACGCGGCCACCACCCATAACGTGCCAACAAGGCGATCAGGCCGTAAATCAGTCCGGCCAACAGCCCAATATGCTGCCCGGAGATCACCAGCAAATGCACAGTCCCGGTCGCTTGCAGCAGCTTCCAGTCGTCGCTGCTTAGCCCCGAACTGTCGCCCATAACCAGCGCCGCAAGCCACGGCGCACGTTCATTGGCATCAGTGCGTAACAGACGCTTACGCAGGCCGTCGCGCCAGGCGTTAGTGGCCGGCTCAAGTAACTGGCCGGTTTTGACAGTGCCGGTTGCACCAATCCGCTGCGCCAGCAACCAGGCCTGATAATCAAACCCCTGGGGGTTAAGTAACCCGCGGGGTTGCTTGAGCTTGACTGCCAGCCGCCAACGCTCGCCACTGTTGAGCGGCGGCCCGCCATACCAGCTCAACCGAATGGTTGCAGGCAACGTTGCATGGCGCGACTGCGCATCCTGCAATTCAAAACGCAGCGAGGCACCGGACTTTTGAGGCAACCCGACCACCCGCCCCTCGACCCAGAGCGTGCGACCATCCAGCGCAGCGGACAATCGATCATCCAGGGCGGCTTGCCCCTGAAAGCAGGCCCACGTCAGTCCAATCAGGAAGAGCCCGGGCGGATAGAGGCGAAACACTACCAGCAGCAGCCCCGCAACCAGCATTGACAACATCCACCCGCCCAATGGCAGCCCCGGTAAAAAGCGCAACGCAATCAAGCCCGACGCCAGTGCCAGCATTCCTGTGTGCATAACCAGATCCCGTGAATTCCTTCCATCGGATTAGTCGGAATCTGCGTTACAGGTTTTAAGATTTGTCACAAAGTCTAAACGGGCGGATCCCCGAACTTGGGCATACTGCCCCCTTGCTCCGAGCGAGAAGCCTATGCCACGGCGAATTTTCAAACGTTACATGCCGGATCCGGCCAGCATCAGGGAACACAAGTCCTTACGCTTTTTGGGCACCTTGCTGCACGACCCCAATCTCTGGCACCTCAATCGGCATTCCGTCTCTCGCGCAATGGCGGTGGGGATCTTTGCCGCGTTTATCCCCATCCCCTTCCAGATGCTGCTGGCGGCTTTTCTGGCGATCACGGTTCGCAGCAACATGCCGATATCGGTGAGTCTGGTGTGGCTGACCAACCCGATCACCATGCCGCCCGTTTTCTATTGCACATACAAGACGGGGGCATGGCTGATGAACGTCCCTGCCCGCTCGCTGCCCGACAAACTGACCTGGGAGTGGATCAGCAGCCAGTTGAGCACGCTATGGCAGCCCTTTTTGCTGGGGTCCGTGGTCTGCGGCGTTGTGCTGGGCGCACTGGCCTACTGCCTGACCCAGCTGTATTGGCGTTGGTGGGTGAGCCGCCAATGGAAGCGGCGCAAAAACAAGCACCCATGAAAAAGGCCCCGTAAAGGGTAATGCCGTTCACTTAAACGACTGCTATCTCAACTGTAGGAGCGAGCTTGTCTCGCGATGGCCTCGGGAACGCCGTGTTTAATCTGCAAACACACATTCTCGTTAACAATCATCGCGAGGCAAGCTCGCTCCTACAACGCAGGGTTTACTTATATGAACAGCACTACCGTTACAGGGCCTTTTGCATGCTGCAGGGCGACTACTGGCGCATGCCACGCCCACTGACCAGCAAGCGGGCGCAGGCGATGTACAGCACGATCGTCGCCACCACCATAAAGGTCAGGGCCACGCTGATCTTGATGTCCGAAACGCCAAGAATGCCGTAACGGAAGGCGTTCACCATGTGCAGCACCGGGTTGGCCAGCGACACGGTCTGCCAGAACGGCGGCAGCAGGCTAATCGAATAAAACACCCCGCCCAGGTAGGTCAGCGGTGTCAGCACGAACGTCGGGATTATCGAGATATCGTCGAAGTTACGTGCAAATACTGCGTTGATAAACCCCAGCAGCGAGAAGATCGTCGCCGTCAGCACCACCACCACAATGGTCAGGCCCAGGTGATGCACCTGCAAATGGGTGAAGAACAGCGACAGCAGGGTCACGATCACACCGACCATCAACCCGCGCAGAATGCCGCCCACGGTAAAGCCGATCAAAATAGTGTGCGGTGATACCGGCGAGACCATCAACTCTTCAATCGACCGCTGAAACTTGGCACCAAAGAAGCTCGATACCACGTTGCCGTAGGAGTTGGTGATCACCGACATCATGATCAGACCCGGCACGATGTACTCCATATAGGTGAAACCACCCATATCACCGATTTGCCGACCAATCAGGTTACCGAAGATCACAAAGTACAAAACCATGGTGATCGCAGGCGGCAGCAAGGTTTGCGGCCAGATGCGGGTAAAACGCCGCACCTCACGATAAATAATGGTGTTCAACGCAATCAGGTTGGGGCGCAGCTCCGAGCTCATATCGCCACCTTTGCCAGGTTTTTCTCGACCAGCGACACGAATAACTCCTCAAGACGATTGGTTTTATTACGCAGGCTGACCACTTCAACATTTTGAGCGGCCAACTGAGTGAACAAACCGGTAATACCCACCGCTTTATCCACCTGTACTTCCAGGGTGTGATCATCGAGCAGCTGGCTCGGATAACCGATCAGTTGCACCGGCACGGTCTGGGGGTTCTTCAGATCAAGCAAAAAGGTCTCGACGTGCAGCTGGCCCAGCAATTGACGCATGCTGGTGTTCTCGACAATGGTGCCGTGATCGATGATCCCGATGTTGCGGCACAGCTGCTCAGCCTCTTCCAGATAGTGGGTGGTGAGGATGATGGTGGTGCCCTGCTCATTCAATTCGGTGAGGAAGGTCCACATCGAACGGCGCAGCTCGATGTCCACCCCCGCAGTCGGCTCGTCGAGAATCAACAGGCGCGGCTCGTGCACCAGTGCCCGGGCGATCATCAGGCGACGCTTCATACCACCCGACAACGAGCGCGAAGGGGTTTCGCGCTTGTCCCAGAGCCCCAGTTGCGTCAGGTACTTCTCGGCGCGTTCCTTGGCGATTTTCGGCGGGATGCCGTAATAGCCGGCCTGCGTCACCACGATATCGAAGGTCTTTTCAAACTGGTTGAAGTTGAACTCCTGCGGCACCACGCCAATACAGCGCTTGAGCGCGGCAGGTTCCCGATCGAGATCATGGCCGAAGATATTCACGGTGCCGCTGGTCTTGTTGACCAGGGTAGAGAGAATGCCAATGGTGGTGGATTTGCCGGCGCCGTTGGGGCCCAGCAAGGCAAAAAAGTCACCTTCAGCAACATCCAGATCGATACCACTCAGGGCCTGGAAACCGTTGCCGTAGGTTTTGGTTAGCTGCCGTATGGACAGAGCGGAACTCATATCGGATTACGCACCAAGATGGAGGAAAGGGAGATGGCCAAACAAGGACTGACTGTCTGTAAGACGAGTCCGGCAAGGCCTTTGAACACCACGTATGGTGCTTGGCCCGGCCGCACAAGTACAGTCGCTCGTATTAATAGTGGCTATCAGGTCAACGCAGTCATGACTGCACTGCGGTAGGCGGGACGCAGCTTCAAACGTTCATACCAGTCACTTAAGTGCGGCAGGGACGCACGCTCGATGGGCATTTCAAACCAGGCATAGATGAACGAACCCAGCGGAATATCGCCCATACCGATTTCATCCCCCGACAAGTAGGGGGTTTCAGACAGGGCCTGATCCACAATCTGCAGTAATTGCGCGCAGGCCGTGATGGCGGCATTGATTGCCACCCAGTCCTGCTGCTCGGCCGGCGTGCGCAAGACACCCCAAAATAACGGGCGGAAGGCCCCGGCAAACGATGTGCTCGTCCAGTCCATCCATTTATCGGCTTGAGCGCGCACCCGGGGATCGGTTGGATACCAGGAAGTATCCGCTCCATATTGGGCAGCCAGATAACGCACGATGGTGTTCGATTCCCACAATACAAAGCCGTCATCGTCAATCGTCGGCACCTGGCCATTTGGGTTCAACGCCCTGTATTCCGGACTGTTGACCACTCCAAACGCTCCCCCCGCCTCTTCCCGGCTGTAGGGCAATGCCAGCTCTTCAATACACCACAATGCCTTTCTGACATTTGACGAATTCTTGCGACCCCACACTTTCAGCATGACTCGACTCCTGATTGATAGACGCCACAGGAGTCTACGCCGTGACGTCGAACTCCGTCTCCCGCACGAGGTCACTAATGCAACTACCTTGATCAGGAGTTGCGACTAAGCTCACAAGGGTGTCTGACTCTGGTTTCACGGGGGATTGAATATGCTGTTGTTGTGGATACTGGTTTTGATCGTTGGCGTAGCCTGGTTGGCCCATCGCCGTGTTGCGCCCCTGACGGCAATGGCCGTGGTGGCGGTTTATCTGCTGGCCATGGGCGTCATCGGCCATGTACCAGGCTGGTTGCTGGCTATTCTGTGGGTGTTACTGGCGGCTCCCGCAGCTCTGCTGCTGTTGCCCGACCTGCGTCGCAAGGTGTTCACCGCACCGCTGTTCAACTGGTTTCAAAAAACCCTGCCGCCCATGTCGCAAACCGAACGCGATGCCATCGATGCCGGGACCGTATGGTGGGATGGCGAGCTGTTCAGTGGCCGCCCCGACTGGGAACAACTGCTGGCCTACCCCAAAGCGCAACTGACTGAAGAAGAACAGGCCTTCATCGATGGCCCGACCGAAGAACTGTGTGCAATGGTCAGCGACTGGGAAATCGGTCAGGCCATGGATTTGCCGCCCGAGGCCTGGGCCCATATCAAAACCCATGGCTTCTTTGCCCTGATCATTCCCAAAGAGTTCGGCGGCAAAGGCTTCTCGGCCTATGCCCACTCCCAGGTGGCGATGAAACTTGCCACCCGCAGCGGTGATCTCGCGTCGACAGTAATGGTGCCCAATTCACTGGGCCCGGCTGAACTGCTGCTGCATTACGGCACCGACGAGCAGCGCAACCATTACCTGCCGCGCCTAGCCCGCGGCGATGACATCCCCTGCTTTGCCCTGACCGGCCCCCTCGCAGGCTCCGATGCGGGCGCCATGCCCGATACCGGGATAATTTGCAAAGGCCAGTGGCAGGGCGAAGAAGTTCTTGGCCTGCGCCTGAACTGGGAAAAGCGCTACATCACCCTGGGCCCTGTCGCCACGCTGCTGGGGCTGGCGTTCAAGGCCCACGACCCGGAGCACCTGCTGGGTGACAAAGAGGACCTGGGCATCAGCCTGGCATTGATCCCCACTGACACCCCGGGGGTTGAGATCGGGCGCCGGCACTTGCCATTGGGCGCAGCATTCATGAATGGCCCGAACTCGGGTAAAGACGTGTTCATCCCGCTGGACTACCTGATCGGTGGCCAGGACATGCTCGGCAAAGGTTGGATGATGCTGATGAACTGCCTGTCGGTCGGGCGCTCGATTTCACTGCCGGCCGTAGGCACTGGCGCTGCCAAGTTCACCAGCCTGGTGACCGGTCAGTACGCTCAGGTGCGCGAACAGTTCAATGTCCCCCTGGCCGCTTTTGAGGGTATTCAGGAAGCTCTGGCCCGGATTGGCGGCAATGCCTGGCTGATGGACAGCGCGCGCATGCTGACAGCCAATGCCGTTGATCTGGGCGAGAAACCTTCGGTGCTGTCGGCCATTCTCAAGTACCACCTCACCGAACGCGGGCGTGAATGTATCGGCCACGCCATGGACGTGCACGGCGGCAAGGGCATCATCATGGGGCCCAACAACTATCTGGGTCGCAACTGGCAGGGCGCACCGATCTTCATCACCGTGGAGGGTGCGAACATTCTGTCGCGCAACCTGATGATTTTTGGTCAGGGTGCAATTCGCTGCCATCCCTTCGTACTCAAGGAAATGGCGCTGGCCGGACGCGAAGACAAACATCAGGCCTTACTGGAGTTTGATGACCTGCTGCTCAAGCACATCGGTTTTGCCGTCAGTAATGCCGCCAGCACCCTGGTGCTGAACCTGGGCTTTGGCCGCTTTGAACACGCCCCCGGCAATGCCCTGAGCCAGGGCTACTTCCGTGCACTGAACCGCCAGGCTGCAGCCTTCGCGATGCTGGCCGACCTGAGCATGATGCTGCTCGGCGGCGAACTTAAACGTCGCGAACGCTTGTCGGCGCGTCTGGGTGATGTGCTCAGCCATATGTATCTGGCCTCGGCTGCCCTGAAGCGCTATCACGACCTGGATTCCCCCGAGTACCTCAGCCCGCTGTTCAGATGGGCCATGGAAGAAAGTCTGGGTCACGCCGAGCGCGCGCTGGACGAACTGCTGAAAAACTTCCCGAACCCTGTGCTGGGCTGTGCGTTGCGCGTCG
Source organism: Pseudomonas sp. TWR2-1-1 (assembly GCF_049897045.1). Lineage (NCBI taxonomy): Bacteria > Pseudomonadati > Pseudomonadota > Gammaproteobacteria > Pseudomonadales > Pseudomonadaceae > Pseudomonas > Pseudomonas sp. TWR2-1-1. Next base: position 827,820 of record NZ_JAFCVM010000001.1, on the reverse strand, counting down.
TGGTGTTCCCGTTTGGCCGTCGCCATACCGGGCCATCGGACGCACTGGATGCTGAAGTGGCCGCCGTGCTGGGCCGTACTAAAGGCGATCCGGCCCTGGAAGCAGTGCTGGCCGGTTGTTATCGCCCGCAGTCACCGGATGATGCGGTAGGCGCCCTGCAACACGCCTGCGACCTGCTCAACGCCGCACATCCGCTGCACAAAAAACTCCACGATGCGTTGAAAAGCGGTCAGGTCAAACCGGCAGCCGGTGAACCGTCCATCGATTCGGCATTGCAGGCAGGCGTGCTGCAACCGGCTGAAGCCCAGACCCTGCGTGAGGCTGAAGCCGCACGGCGCAAGGTGATTGATGTGGATGATTTCAGCAAAGAGCAGCTCACTCACAGCGAAGGAAAAATTCGCTAGCAGGACAGCGGGCGCCGGGGGCTTTATACTCCGGCGCCCGTTTTGCTCTAGAGGACACCACAATGGCCACCAACGATCTCAACCACAACCTGGCCCTGCTCGATATGTTGCGCAGCATTCTGGTTGCTGTCGGTGATGCCGAACAGATCCCGGAAGAAAGCCATGCCCTGTTCCTGGAACGCTTCGATGAAATGAAAAGCGGCCTGCTGACTGATTTTGACAGCAGCCAGTATCTGGGCCAGGACATCCTGTGCCAAGTGATCGAACGCTACCCGCAAATCGCCCACCTGGTGCCACGTGATTTGCTGTGGTTCTTCGGCGGCGCGTGCTTTAACTTCTTGTCCGATGAAGAACTGGATATGTACGAAGCGCTGGAAGAACGTCGCTTCGAAGCCGAACAAAACGGCGAGCCATTCGACTGGAACCAGGAAAAACAATTTATGGCGCTGCCGACCAACGAAGACAGCCCACAACACTGATTAACGCGCCAGACGCCCGATTCAAAAAGCCCGCCCGGTTTACCTGGCGGGCTTTTTTGTACCCGGCCCGCTGTTCGCGCAGCTTGAGCCTGCCTCTTACAGTGGCCGCACCGGCTCTTGCGCCAGTCGATCCACTAGATAATCGATAAACACCCGCAACTTGGGTGGCATGTAGCGCGAAGGGGTATGCAACAGCCAGGCAGCGCCGTGGTAGGAGGCGATGAAATTCCACGCCGGCAGCACTTGCACGATCAACCCCTGCTCCAGCGCCTGACACGCCGTGAAATACGGCAGGCTGCCAATCCCGATATGCTGCAGCACCGCGTCCAGCCTTACGCCCGTGTGGTTGGCCGCATAACGGCCACGCACTCCGACTGTCACTGACTTGCTGCCTTGCCTGAACTTCCAGCGCGCATCCGCGGGGGTTTCCCCCAGATAAATGCAACTGTGATCAAGCAAGTCCTCCGGTTGTAGCGGCACTCCATGCTCGGCCAGATACTGCGGGGTGGCACACAGCAAGTGTTCAATCACAAACAACTGACGCCCCACCAGCCCCGGGGGCGGCTGGTCGGTAATGCGCAGGCTCAGGTCAACGTTGTCATCGATCAGGTCAACATAGCGATCTTCCAGAATCAGTTGCACATCAACCCCGGGATAGCGCCGCAAAAACTCGGGCATATGCGGGTGAATCACATAGCGGCCCACCGCTTTGGGCACGCTGACCCGGATCAGCCCTTCGGCCTCCTGGGTAAAGCGCCCGCTCAAATCCATCACCGACTGCGCTGCGCCCGTCACCTCAAGGCAGCGCTTGAACACTTCTTCGCCCCCCTCGCTCAGGCGCAACTTGCGCGTGGTGCGCTGCAGCAAACGGATGGCAAGGGCTTTTTCCAGCCGAGAAATACTGCGGCTTACCGCTGAGGGCGACATCGTCAGTTGGCGCGCCGCGCCGGAGAAACTCCCGGCCTCGACCACCTTTACGAAAATCACCATCTCAGCCAACAACGACAGCGGAAGATTTATGCTCACGGCGCACAGGTCCATTGAAATTTGCATGGATTATCACACCCAGGCGCCATCCCTATACTGGAAAAAAGTACCCCCCTGGATATAGCCATGACCGAACGCCTGTTTTTTACCGACGACGCACTGACCGCAGAGGTCGACGTCATCAGCTGTACGCCTCATGAAGACGGCTTTGCAGTGGTTCTCAATGCCACCCCCTTCCATCCCCAGGGCGGCGGGCAGCCCTGCGATACAGGCTGGATTGCAGACAGTGAAGTGGTGAAAGTGCTGCAAGAACAGGACGGCATCGTGCATTACGTTAAACAGCCGGTTTTACCCGGCCGGGCACGGGCAGCGGTTGACGCCACACGCCGCCATCTAAACGCGCGCCTGCACTCGGCCGGGCACTTGATTGGCGTACTGGGTGAGCAGTCTGGCTGGGTACCTACCAAAGCCCACCACTGGCCGGGCGAATGCCGGGTGAGTTTTACCCCCGGCGATAACGCGCAACCACTGGAGCCCGAAACCATCGAGCAGCACCTTGAGCAATGGATCAGAGCCGACTTGCCAAGGCACATGCAGCACGATAGCGGGCAACGGGTTGTGCGCTTTGGCGACTTGCCGGGTTATCCGTGTGGCGGCACTCATGTCCGCTCACTGGCCGCGCTACATGCCGTCAGCGTGCTATCGATCAGCCAGAAAAAGGGCGTGCTGTCCGTTCGCTACGAGGTCAAATAAGCCTGGCCCGGTGACGCTGCACAAAACGGTCAACGTAGTCATCCGCAGGCGTCAGCAGGATTTCCTGCGGCGTGCCTACCTGAATCAACTGCCCGTCCTTGAGCATGGCGATGCGATTACCAATGCGCAGCGCTTCGTCCAGATCGTGGGTAATAAAGACAATGGTTTTTTGCAGAGTTCGTTGTAGCTCCATCAGTTGATCCTGCATTTCTGCACGGATCAACGGATCGAGCGCGCTGAACGCCTCGTCCATCAGGATGATGTCCGTGTCCGCCGCCAATGCCCGCGCCAGACCTACCCGCTGGCGCATCCCCCCCGACAGCTGCGGCACAAAAGCCTGCTCATACCCCTGCAGCCCAACCACCGAGATCCAGTGTCGTGCCCGCTCATCGCACTGCGCCTTGCTCTCGCCGCGCACCTTGAGGCCGTATGCAACGTTTTCCAGCACATTGCGATGGGGCAGCAGGCCAAAACTCTGAAACACCATGCTGATTTTGTGCCGTCGAAACTGGCGCAAGGCAGGCATGTCGTAATCCAGGATGTTTTCACCGTCCACCAGGATCTGGCCGCTGGTGGGATCGATCAGGCGATTCAAGTGCCGCACCAGCGTCGACTTGCCCGAGCCGGACAAGCCCATAATGACGAACACTTCTGCCGCACGGATCGTCAGGGACAGATCATTGACCCCCACCACACAACCGGTTTGTGCCAGCACTTGATCCTTGCTTTTACCTTCACGAATCAGCGCCATGACTTCTTTTTCGCGGTGACCAAACACCTTGAAAACGTTGCGCAACTCGATCTTGTCATGCACCGCCAGCGTCATTTTTGCTCCCCTTGCCGAGGGCGGCCATAGGCCTGGGTGATGCGATCGATGACCACAGCCAGAATGACAATCGCCAGTCCGGCTTCCAGCCCCTTGCCCACATTGAGGGTCTGAATGCCCACCAGTACATCTTCACCCAGCCCCCGGGCACCGATCATTGAGGCGATTACCACCATCGACAGCGCCATCATGGTGGTCTGGTTAACCCCCGCCATGATGCTGGGCATCGCCAGCGGCAATTGCACGCCGAACAATTGTTGCCACGGGTTGGCACCAAAGGCGTTGATCGCCTCCATCACCTCACGGTCAACCTGGCGCAGGCCCAGATCCGTCAGGCGGATCAGGGGTGGCACGGCATAAATCACCGTGGCAAAAATCGCCGGCACCTTGCCCAGCCCGAACAGCATCAGCACGGGTATCAGGTACACAAAGCTGGGCATGGTTTGCATGATGTCCAGCAGCGGCATCATCACCGCGCGCAAGCGGTTGTTACGGGCCGCCAGAATCCCCAGCGGAATACCCAGCAACACGGAAATAACCGTGGCCACCATCATCAGCGCCAGGGTTTGCATGAGCTTGTCCCACAGGCCGACAGCCCCCACCAGAAACAGCAGGCCGACAATCAGCAACGTACTGAGGATTTTACGGGTGGCGTGCCAGCCGATGGCGCCGACAATGACCAGCATCAACCACCACGGGGTCAGGCGCAGCAGGTTTTCGAGGTTGATAATGGCCCAGAGCAAGGTGTCGGAGATGTGCCGGAACACATCCCCGTAATTGCTCACCAGGGCATCAACGCCGTCATTGACCCAGCCTGCGATGGAAAACGTCAAATTTTCAGGGAACATTCAGTGCTCTTGATTGAACGCGTTAATCCGCTTTGAGGGCCGCATCGACCTTGGCCGCAGCGTCGGGGGTGACCCAGGCATGCCAGATCTGCGGCTGGTCACGTAAAAAGGCTTCAGCCGCCTTACGTGGCTCGGTACGTTTTTCGCTCATCCCGGCCAGGGTGGTATTCAACAGGTCGATTGGGAAATCGACCTTTTCGTAGAACTCCACTAACTGCGGGTATTGCGCTTTAAAGGGGGCCGATACGCCAATGGCCAGTTTTGCCGGCAAAGAGCGCGTGCCTTTGGGATTGGGGTTGTTGGCGTCAGCCAGGGTTTTCCAGGCCTCGGCATCAAACGCAGGCTCTTCCAGCTTGATCAGTTTGTAGCGCCCGATCAGCGGGGTTGGCGACCAGTAGTAAAACAACACGGGCTTGCCACGCCGGATCGAGGAGCTGACTTCTGCATCCAGAGCAGCACCGGAGCCGGTGCGGAAGTTCACATAGTCTTTGTCCAGACCGTAAGCCTTGAGCTTTTGGCTGTTGACGATTTCAGAGGTCCAGCCGGTCGGGCTATTGAGAAAGCGCCCGCGGCTCGGGTCTTCCTGATCGCGAAACACGTCTTTATAGCGCGCCAGGTCGCTCACCGACTTCAAGTCGGGAGCCACGGCCTTGATACCTTTTTCAGGGTCGCCCTTGACCACATACTCCGGCACCCACCAGCCTTCACTCGCGTTTTTGACGATGTCGCCCAAACCGAACACTTTGCCTTCTGCTTGCGCCTTGAGCCACACAGGGCTGCGCCCCGCCCATTCTTCGCCAATCACCTGAATATCATTTTTGGCCAGCGCGGCCTCAAGGCTAACGGTACTGCCAGGCAGGGTGTCCGTTTCAACGCCGTAGCCTTTTTCGGTAATCAAACGCAGTACTTCCGTGATAAGGCTACCGCTTTCCCAAGTGATATCACCGAAGTGCACAGGTGCAGCCGCAGGTGCGGCCAATACCGGTTGCGTTGCGATCCCCAGTGCCAGCAGCGTGCCGCCGAGCCATTGTTTAAGGTTGTTCATAGCGAGTCTCTTGTTATGGAGGGGCTTTTTTTCGGCAGTACAGCGTCGTTTATCAAGCAGCGGCCAAGCGCAAGGCTCATGTAATCGCTGACGGAGCGCCGGGAAATACCCAACTGCGCCGCTATTTCTGGATACGTAAGACCATTGACCCTGGAGAGCAGGAAAGTGTTCCGAACCTTTTGCGGCAAACCCTGGAGCTGCGCTTCAACCACCTGCAAGGCCTGATCAACCTGAGTCAGCGCCTCAGGAGATGGCGAGTACGCGGGAGCCTCATGCTGCATCTTCATTAGATACGCCTGTTCCACATCTCGGCGGCGCCAGCGCTGATAAATCAAACGTCGGGCAATGGTGGTCAAAAGGGCACGGGGTTCGCGGATCGACATCCCCTGCCCGGCGGTCAAAAGCTGGGTAAAGGTATCGGCCGCAATGTCTTCAGCGTAGCTGCTGGAACCAGGGTAGCGGCGCAAACGCGCCTGCAGCCAGGCATGGTGGGTGCGATAAAGCAGACCCACATAGTCTCGGTGAGAGGTGTCGGCGCCGGACATAAAGGCTCCAAAAGAAGTAAAAACGGTATGTCCGGTGATCCGGTGCGGCGATCCTACCAAAGGCCTTTATTCAATTTAAATATTAAAAACACATTTAGTTATTCGTTATTGAACTAACAAAATTCTAAGCCAGCACTTCATACCCACAATCAGTGGCGACTCGCTGAAGATCGAGCACAGGTTGATAATCCGCTTCGCTGACCGGCAATACTTCCTGCACGCCCAATACAGCCCTGACCTGCGGCAATTGCTGCAAAGCCTGATTCATTGCCCGGCGAATCTGCTCTGCCCCGACGCCCCCAGTGTCGAGCGCGGTGATGTAAGGCAAGGTCGGGCTGGTCGCGGTACGTGCCACCAGGCGTAGCCCGGCGACTTCAGCCGGGGCGTAGCGGGCCAGACAGTCAAAGGTGACACTGTCGATGCAAGCCAGGTCAGCCCATCCTTCACGCACATAGCGCAGGCTTTGTTGATGTGCACCGCTGACCGCCACACTGGCAAAGAATCGCCCGCCCTGCTGCAACGGTGCCAGACGGTGACGAAACAGGTTCATACCGCTGTTGGAATGCCGGTCGTTGATCACCCCGCGGCTGCCCTTGAACTCAGCCAAATCGATACGCGGGTCGGTAGCGCGACTGACGATCAAACTGCAGTGGTTGCCCGCGCTACTGTCGTTCAGCTCATAGCGCGGGCGACCTACCAACTGCACCTGACCGCGCAACAGGGTCATCAGCGGGTAACCACAGGTCTGGGTCAGCAACAGATCCGGGGACCGGAACAACTCAAGCAACTCCAGCCCCCGTCCATCACGACGCGGTGCATCCAGTAACGCCACAATTCGAGTCAGCCACTGCTCACTGGCGACCTGTACCGGTTGCGGCGCAACGTACATCGCGAGTTCTGCATAACGTCCCGGCATCGGGTGCTCCCTGTGAATTCAACTGAATGGGTGCTGCGGGCTATCAATCGGCTGCAGGCCGTGACCACGAATCAATTCGCCATACCCCCGCACCAGAAAGCCGCCACTGCGCTGCTGCCATTGGGCACGCCGCGCTTGATAGATTACGGGCAAGTAAAACCATGGCAAACCCGGCAAATCATGGTGCACCAGATGCAGGTTCAGATTCAGGAACAGCCAGGTCCAGGGCCAGCCTGCCTCGTTCAGCACCGTGCGCTGCTCGGGACGTAAAGCGGGCCGATGTTCATAAAAGGAGCGAATGGCGCCCACCGACAGCGCTGGCACACTGACAAAAAACACATACTGCCAAACTGTCACTTCACTGTAGCGGGCAATAAAAGCAAACATCAGCAACGTCACGAAGCCATGGGTCAGCCACATGCACCAGGCCTGGGCATCCCCCCTGCGCAAGCGCTGCAGTTCTTGCCCGGCCAGACCGGCCAAGGATAGCGGCGCCCCCAGCAGCAGTCGTCCAAGCACGGTTTTGTTCAACCAGAGCACGCCGCGCAGCACTTTAGAGCTGCCTTGCCAGCGCGCCCGGCTCAAATAGCGGCTTTCGGGATCAACCCCCGGCACGGTCAAGTCATGGTCGCGGTGATGCAACAAATGGCTGTCGCGGTACAAGGTGTACGGGTACCACACGGCAAATGGGGCATAGCCCAGCAGCTTGTTGAACCACTCAAAGCGGGTGGGATGACCGTGCAGCAACTCGTGCTGTAGCGACATCCACAGCACCACTACCGGAATCAACAAACCGGTCGTCCACCACGGTCCTGTGACCGGGCTGCCGAGCATCAAGGCAAACCATGCGCCGGGCACGGCAATCAACAGTAACCACGTGGGCCATTGGGTGCGGCCGGTGAATGTGCGGGACAAGGCCAGAATGTCCCGGCGCTGGGCGCTATCGAAGTAATGCGACATCTGAAGAACTCAACACGGGTTTGAATCCATCTGTGGCGCGAGTCGTACTTTTCTTGCAGATCGTTTGGTTATGGGCTTAGAGCGTTTGGCGGGGATACCGGGGGATTAAAACGCTGAAACGCAAAAAGCAGCCCTAAGGCTGCTTTCTGGTGTTTTTTGCAACTGCGTAGCTCCAAAAAACAAAATTTGGAGCGGGAAACGAGACTCGAACTCGCGACCCCGACCTTGGCAAGGTCGTGCTCTACCAACTGAGCTATTCCCGCAATAATGGCGTCCCCTAGGGGACTCGAACCCCTGTTACCGCCGTGAAAGGGCGGTGTCCTAGGCCACTAGACGAAGGGGACGTTGCCCGAAACATACAGTGTACATTTCAGTGTCAGCCGCATTAACCGGAGTTATCGCTCTGACTTTTCACTCAACCTTGTCGAAACAAAGTTGCTGGGTGAAGCAAAAAAAAACAGCCAATGGCTGATTTTTCATGTTTTCTGGACTATGCGTAGCTCCAAAAAACAAAATTTGGAGCGGGAAACGAGACTCGAACTCGCGACCCCGACCTTGGCAAGGTCGTGCTCTACCAACTGAGCTATTCCCGCAATAATGGCGTCCCCTAGGGGACTCGAACCCCTGTTACCGCCGTGAAAGGGCGGTGTCCTAGGCCACTAGACGAAGGGGACGTTGCCCGAAACATACACTGTATATTTCAGTGCCAACCGCATTTACCGAAGTTAATGCTTTGGCTTTCACTCAACCCCGCCCTAGAGCGTGATTGCTTAAAAATGGAGCGGGAAACGAGACTCGAACTCGCGACCCCGACCTTGGCAAGGTCGTGCTCTACCAACTGAGCTATTCCCGCAATGGCGTCCCCTAGGGGACTCGAACCCCTGTTACCGCCGTGAAAGGGCGGTGTCCTAGGCCACTAGACGAAGGGGACACGCTACAACTTCACTGGTCACATGCGTTTGGCTGTTCGCTTTACGCTGCAATTGGCGCGCATTCTAGGGATGGATTGGGAAGTCGTCAACCCCATTCTTAAAATATATTGAAATCAATGACTTCCCTCTTCTTTCGGCTTTTTCATGCGCTGTATGTCGCCGAACCTCTGACGTCTATATTCCGTCATCCTGCAAGGCGTTATGATTGGTCGGCCTGAGTGATGGCAATTTGCACCTATCGATTCCCAGCTTCTTTCTTATAGAGCCGGCAGACCACCCCGAAGAGGTTCTAACGTTGACTCCTTCCATGATCACCCTGCTTGTCATAGCCGGGATCGTACTATTGATCGCCATTGGTTACATCAACCATGTGGTGGAAAACAACAAACTGGAAAAAGCCCGTCTCAAGGTCGAGTTCAATGATCGTATCCGGCGCTGCAGCGAGGTAAACGAGACATTTCCAGGGCAAATGATGTCACCCGGCCTCAAACTTCTGCTGACCCGGCTGGAGCTCAACGCTACACAGCGTCTATTACTCCTGAACAAATCCAGTGTCCCGCTGAAAGCGCGGGTGGCCGAGCTTGAAGCCCTGGTTGCCAAAGGCGACTCGATACCGGTCAACAACCCTCCCCGCCCGATTCTCACTGAAGCCAAAGCCAAAGACGCGCGCTTTCTGCTAGAAACCTTGCACGGTCAGGTGACCCGCGCAGCCAAGGATCGGGTACTGGCGAGCAACGAGGCCAAGCAGTGGCTCAAAGAAATTCGTCACCTGCTAGTGATTTTGCATATCGAGTTCTTCAACAACCTTGGCCAGCTGGCGCTGCAGCAGAACCAGCCTGGCCAGGCACGGCTTGCCTTTGAGCGTGGCGCGCAATACCTGCGCAAACAGCCTGACGCGCTCTACAGCAGCCAGTTAAAGGCTTTTGAAGCACAGCTGGCCCGAGCTAACGCGATATTGCAGAACAACCTTGAGCCGTCGACCCAGGAGGTCAATGAACTGACCGAGGGGCTTCGAACAGACGAGATTGAAGGGGACTGGAAGAAGAAAGCCATTTACGACTGAGGGTCGACGCATCAACCCATGTCAAACCCCGCAGGAGCCTGTATTGCCTGGCAATACAGGCAAGGCGGTGTTTCAGTCAAACCGCCCTTCCCACTCCTACAGACTGCGCGTCAAACCTGGGGCCAAAACGCCCGAATCCCCGCAACACCTTGCGCACCAATGGCCCAAGCTTGCTGGCGATCATCCGGCCCCAGACCGCCCAGCAAAAATACCGGCTTGCTGAAGCCAGCAATCAATTGCTGCACCTGTTCCCAACCCAAAGGCTGCGCATCAGGGTGCGTCTGAGTGGGAAGCACCGGTGACAGGGTCACGAAATCCACGTCCATTTGCTCAGCCAGCGCCAATTCTTCTGCGTTATGGCATGACGCTGCAAGCCAGCGATCTTTCGATAGAGGCCTGCCTTTAGCGGCGTACTTACGCAATTGCGCAGCCGTTAAATGCCAACCTGCCGAAGGAAAATCCCCCAGCCACTCCAGTGGCCCCTTGAGCATCAGCTGCGCCTTGCCCGCGCACAGGCCTGTAGCATCAACCGCCAGATCCCGGTATTTGGGGTCATAACCATTGGGGGCACGCAGCTGCACCAGCTTGATGCCGTCGGCAACTGCCTTCTTCAGGCCACGTAACAGTTGCGGGGTTTCAAGCCCGTCCGGAGTAATCAGGTACTGATCAGGCAAGCGGGCGGCTGCAACTATCGGCTCGTTAGCCGCCGGGAACTCGTAGTCCGCCAGTTCACGCTGAGTGACCCAGGCCAGTGGCTGGCCTTCTGCTCCATGGGGCTGGCCCGTGAACGAAGACACCTCCCAGACATCCAGCAAAACCTGCTTGTCTGGATAGTCATGCTGAACCTTGATCAAGGGGCGCGCGGACTCGACCGTAATCCCCAGCTCTTCCTGCAACTCGCGCCCCAGAGCCATCTCGACAGACTCGCCAGCCTCAACCTTGCCGCCGGGAAACTCCCATAGCCCGCCTTGATGCTGGGAATCGGCCCGACGAGCGATCAGGATTTTACCGTCTGTACCCCGAATAACGGCCGCAGCCACATGAACTCGTTTCACCCTTGCACTTCCTCTAATCCGGCCTGTTGCCAGGCTTTAAACGCGGGCCATTGATAAATGGCTTCAACATAAGCGGCATCTTCAGCCGACAGTGCAACACGATAAGTACGAAGGCGCACGGCCACCGGCGCAAAAAATGCGTCCGCCAGGCTCAAACGCCCGAACAGGTACGGCCCGCTTTCAGTGGCCACTGCGCGACACTCTGCCCACAACGCGCTCATTCTTTCGAGATCGACCTGAGCTTGCTCCGGCATCGGCTGGAGTGCCTGGTCACGGGACAAGTCGAAGGGCAAATTTGCGCGCAAACCAACAAAGCCGCTGTGCATTTGCGCACAGGCCGACCGGGCCTGTGCTCGCGCAGCGATATCCGCGGGCCACAATTGAGCGGCCGGGAATTGTTCATTCAGGTACTCGGCAATCGCCAAAGAGTCGGCAATAGTGCCGTGCGCGGTCTGCAACAGCGGTACTTTACCCGTTGCCGAGTACTGCAGGATCAACGCCCGAGTGTCAGGCTGACCCAGCCTGATCAGGTGCTCGGTATAGGGAACACCGGCAAGATCAAGCGCCAGCGCACCGCGCAGGGACCTGGATGAGTGCAACTTGTCGCCAATGATCAGATGAAAGCTCATGAAGGGCCGTCCTTTGCGAATACAAAACCCCTGACTGCAGGATCGCACTGGCCCGGCAAGGCCGCCCGATCCTGCACAAACGTACTCAGGTACGGTATTCGGCGTTGATTTTCACGTATTCGTGAGACAAGTCAGTGGTCCAGATCGTCTCGCTGCAGACACCGCGGCCAAGCTCGATACGGATGGTGATTTCTTCACGGGCCATCACTGCCGAACCCTGCGCCTCGGTATAAGTGCCGGCACGCGCACCACCGCTTGCAATGCACACTTCACCCAGAAACACGTCGATTTTGCGCACATCCAGATTGGGAACCCCTGCACGCCCGACGGCGGCCAGAATGCGACCCCAGTTAGGATCTGAAGCAAACAGCGCAGTTTTGATCAGCGGCGAATGAGCAACGGTGTAACCCACGTCCAGACATTCCTGATGATTGGCGCCGCCATTCACTTCAACGGTGACGAACTTGGTCGCACCTTCGCCGTCGCGAACAATGGCTTGTGCCACTTCCATGCAAACCTCAAACACGGCCTGCTTCAAAGCGGCGAACAGCGGGCCGTTGGCTTCGGTGATTTCAGGAAGATCGGCTTTGCCGGTGGCAATCAGCATGCAGCAATCGTTGGTGGAAGTATCACCGTCGATGGTGATGCGGTTGAACGACTTGTTTGCACCGTCCAGCAGCAGGTTTTGCAGCACTTCACGGGAAACCTTGGCGTCGGTCGCGATGTAACCCAGCATGGTGGCCATGTTCGGGCGAATCATGCCCGCGCCTTTGCTGATGCCGGTCACGGTGATGGTGACCCCCTCATGCTCGAACTGACGGCTGGCACCTTTAGGCAAGGTGTCGGTGGTCATGATGCCCGTGGCCGCTTGTGCCCAGTTGTCCTCGCTGAGGTCATCCAGTGCGGCTTGCAGCGCACCTTCGATTTTCTCGACCGGCAGCGGCTCGCCGATGACACCTGTGGAATACGGCAGGACGGCGCTGGCATCGACGCCTGCTAACTCAGCCAGCCGGGAGCAGGTACGGGCGGCCGCGATCAGGCCCGGATCACCGGTCCCCGCATTGGCATTACCGGTGTTGGTCAGCAAGTAGCGAATGCTGCCCTGGACCCGTTGTTTGGCCAGGATTACCGGCGCTGCGCAAAACGCATTCAACGTGAACACACCCGCCACAGTGGAACCTTCGGCGCAGCGCATAACCACTACGTCCTTGCGCCCCACACGCTTGATACCGGCAGAAGCGATACCCAGTTCAAAACCGGCAACCGGGTGCAATGTAGGCAAAGGACCAAGACCAACAGCCATGACGCGCTCCTAAATAAGTTCTGTGCGTCGCCGCGAAAGCACGCAAATTCAATGGTAAAACGCCGCGACGGCTAATGCCGGTCGCGGCGCAGGTACTTCAGCAGTTGGAACGGGTTTTAATTGATTTGCCCGTGGCAATGCTTGTATTTCTTGCCCGAGCCGCAGTAGCACAGCTCATTGCGGCCCAGCTTCTGCTCATTACGAACAGGCTCGGTCGCCTGCACGACGTCTTCGACATCGGCACCCTCAAGTACTTCAGCCAGCGCTTCAGGCTGATCAAGGCCCGGTGCTTCGGCATGCTGGAACTGCATACGCGAAGCCAGGTCTTCGGCTTCCTGACGCAGACGAGCCTCTTCTGCTTCCGGGTCTTCGCGACGAACCTGTACATGGGACAGCACACGGATCGAATCGCGCTTGATCGAATCAAGCAGCTCGGAGAACAGGTTGAACGACTCGCGCTTGTACTCCTGCTTCGGGTTCTTCTGCGCATAGCCGCGCAAATGGATACCGTGGCGCAGGTGATCCATGGTCGACAGGTGGTCTTTCCACAAGTCATCCAGTACACGCAGCACAATTTGTTTCTCGAAGGTGCGCAGCGCTTCCGGGCTCGCCTGCTCTTCTTTCTCGTTGTAAGCCGCCAGCAACTCGTTCAGCAGCTTCTCACGCAGGGTTTCTTCGTACAGGTGGTCGTCTTCATCGAGCCATTGCTGGATCGGAAGTTTCACCCCAAAACCGGTTTCGATAGCCGATTCCAGACCTTTGACGTCCCATTGTTCCGGCAACGACTGCGGTGGAATATGCGCGCTGACAGTGCTTTCGAGAACGTCCTTGCGGAAGTCGGCGATGGTTTCACCGATATTGTCCGCAGCAAGCAACGTGTTACGCATGTGATAAATCACTTTACGCTGTTCGTTGTTGACGTCATCGAACTCCAGCAATTGCTTACGGATGTCGAAGTTGCGACCTTCAACCTTGCGCTGAGCCTTTTCGATAGCGTTGGTCACCATACGGTGCTCAATCGCTTCGCCAGACTGCATGCCCAGGGCCTTCATGAAGTTTTTTACACGGTCAGAAGCGAAGATGCGCATCAGGCTGTCTTCAAGCGACAGGTAGAAACGGCTGGAACCCGCATCCCCCTGACGACCGGCACGACCACGCAGCTGGTTGTCGATACGGCGCGACTCGTGACGCTCGGAAGCGATCACGTGCAGGCCGCCCGATTCCAGCACTTGCTGGTGACGTTTCTGCCAGTCGGCCTTGATCTGTGCGATCTGCTCCGGAGTCGGGTTTTCAAGGGAAGCCACTTCCACTTCCCAGTTGCCGCCCAACAGGATGTCAGTACCGCGACCCGCCATGTTGGTAGCAATGGTCAGTGCACCCGGACGACCGGCCTGGGCAATGATTTCAGCTTCTTTTTCGTGGAACTTGGCGTTCAGAACCTTGTGCTCAATACCTTCCTGCTTCAACAGGTTGGACATGTGCTCGGAGGTTTCGATGGTCGCTGTACCGACCAGCACCGGACGGCCCTTGGCCATGCAGTCCTTGATGTCAGCCACAATCGCCGCGTACTTCTCGTCAGCGGTGAGGAACACCAGGTCATTGAAGTCTTTACGTGCCAGCGGCTTGTTCGGCGGGATCACCATCACCGACAGACCGTAGATCTGGTGGAATTCGAACGCTTCGGTGTCAGCCGTACCGGTCATGCCGGACAGCTTGTTATACAGACGGAAGTAGTTCTGGAAGGTGGTCGAAGCCAGGGTCTGGCTCTCGGCCTGAATGTTCAGACCTTCTTTTGCCTCGATCGCCTGGTGCAAGCCTTCGGACAGACGACGGCCCGGCATGGTGCGGCCGGTATGTTCGTCGACCAGCAATACCTGGCCGTCTTCAACGATGTATTCAACGTTGCGATTGAACAGCTTGTGAGCACGCAGAGCCGCATAAACATGAGTCAACAAGCCCAGGTTGTGCGCGGAGTACAGGCTTTCGCCTTCTGCGAGCAGACCGATCTGGGTCAGCATGTCTTCAACAAACTGGTGACCGGCTTCGTTCAACTCAACCTGACGGGTCTTTTCATCGATAGTGAAATGACCTGCTTTGGTCACCTCGCCCTCGACTTCCTCGACATGCAACTCAAGGCGCGGGATGAGCTTGTTGATTTCGGTGTACAGCTTGGAGCTGTCTTCAGCCTGGCCGGAGATAATCAGCGGGGTACGGGCTTCATCGATCAGGATCGAGTCGACTTCGTCGATTACGGCGAAATTAAGCTCGCGCTGGAATTTTTCTTCCATGCTGAAAGCCATGTTGTCGCGCAGGTAATCGAAACCGAACTCGTTGTTGGTGCCGTAAGTGATGTCGGCAGCATAGGCTTCACGTTTTTCCTGAGGCGGCTGGAACGGTGTAACAACACCGACCGTCAGGCCCAGGAATTCGTAGAGCGGACGCATCCAGTTGGCATCCCGACGGGCCAGGTAGTCGTTCACGGTTACAACGTGCACGCCCTTGCCGGACAACGCGTTGAGGTAAACACCCAGGGTTGCTACCAGGGTCTTGCCTTCACCGGTGCGCATTTCTGCAATCATGCCTTCGTGCAAGGTCATGCCGCCGATCAGCTGGACGTCAAAGTGACGCATGCCCATGACACGCTTGCCCGCCTCGCGGCAGACCGCAAAAGCTTCCGGCAACAGTTGATCGAGGGTCTCACCTTTGGCTATGCGGGCCTTGAACTCTTCGGTCTTGGCGCGCAATTGCTCATCGGTCAGGGCAACCATCTGCTCTTCGAAGGAATTGACGACCTGTACTGTCTTGAGCATGCGTTTAACTTCGCGCTCGTTCTTGCTTCCAAAAAGTTTCTTTAACAAAGGCGCAAACATATCGGCAGGATCTTCCACACATAGGGATGGAGGGCGGCCCCGAGAGTCGCCCGAGCAGCCCTGATGGCCGCATGCGAGCGAGCATTCTACCCGGAAACGTCGGTGAGGAAAGTGGCGTTATTCCACGATACTGGTGCAGCGTTGTGACGGGGCCTCATTAAAATAAGGGCTTTTTACTGAACTTCAACCCTTGATGAGCAGAAGTTACTCATTGATTTTGCAAATAAAGTTTTGCAAATCAGGATCATATCGAGTGAAACAGGCTGTTTCTGCTAATATTGCGGCTCTGTTTTCTCAGGTGTCTGAACATGGCATTTCGCCCACACCCAGCACGGGCACCCTCCGTTCTGCTCCGCGAGGCCAAGCCCCTAAAAGCCATTTTTGGCCATGCCAAGCGCCTGGCGCATTTGCAACGCCTTCTTGAAAGCCAGCTGCAACCGGCGGCGCGTGAGCACTGCCACGTAGCGTCATGGCGCGAAGGCAGCCTGTTGTTGATCGTGACGGATGGCCATTGGGCCACTCGCCTGCGTTATCAGCAAAAGCGTCTGCAACGCCAATTGCAGGCGTTTGATGAGTTCGCCAGCCTGACCCGGATTCTGTTCAAGGTGCAGCCGCCCACGGTATTGGCCAAAGTGGCCGGACATACGCTCGACCTTTCGGTCAATGCAGCACAAACCATCCAGGCAACGGCCGACGGGATCAGCGACCCGGCTCTGCGTGCCGCCCTTGAGCGATTGGCGAGTCACGCCAAGCCAAAGCCTCAGTAACCGATACAAAATATTTGCCGCGCCCCCCCTTCGCAGCCTTCGGCAGCGACTACTTGCGTTTGCTGCCACCCAGCAACGAGCCCAGCAATCCGCGAACCAACTGACGCCCCATCTGGCTCGCCGCCTGCCGCGCCATTGATTGCAATGCCTTGCCTGCCGTAGTCCCCAGGAAGTCCCCGGCCTGATCCAGAAGGCCCGGCTCGTGGGGCGCGGCCTGCTCCTGCGGCGCTACGCCCTTGCGGGCCATCAACACTTCGTAGGCAGACTCCCGGTCAATCGGTTTGTCATAGCGCCCCAGTAAAGGTGAGCTGGCGATCAAGGCCGCCCGCTCAGCCTCGGTCAGCGGGCCGATCCGCGATTGCGGCGGTGCAATCAATACTCGCTGAACCATGGCCGGCGTACCTTTATCTTCAAGCATCCCCACCAACGCCTCGCCTGTGCCCAGCTCAGTCAGCACTGCCAGCGCGTCGAACTGCGGGTTGGGCCGGAATCCATCCGCAACGGCCCGTAATGATCTCTGCTCTTTAGAGGTAAAGGCCCGCAGTCCATGCTGAATTCTCAGCCCCAATTGTGCGAGCACTGTGTCGGGCAAGTCCGCTGGCGACTGTGTGACAAAGTACACACCGACACCTTTGGAACGAATCAGACG
This sequence comes from Pseudomonas sp. TWR2-1-1, assembly GCF_049897045.1. NCBI lineage: Bacteria > Pseudomonadati > Pseudomonadota > Gammaproteobacteria > Pseudomonadales > Pseudomonadaceae > Pseudomonas > Pseudomonas sp. TWR2-1-1. The sequence goes on along the minus strand of NZ_JAFCVM010000001.1, from coordinate 810,789 downwards.
CACCACCTGCTCAAGCCGGTCCTGCAATGCCTTGGGCGTGTCGGCAAACAGCAAGTGCGCCTCATCGAAAAACAGCGCCAGCAACGGCTTGTCAGCATCGCCACGCTCCGGCAACTGCTCAAAAAGCTCCGCCAACAACCATAAAAGGAATGTTGCGTAAACCTTGGGCGCTTCATGCACCAGGCGGCTGGCATCAAGCAGGTGGATCCGGCCGCGACCATCGGCGGTCGGCTGCAGAATGTCTTCAAGTTGCAGCGCAGGCTCACCGAACAAAGCCTCGGCACCCTGCTGCTCAAGCGTTGCCAGACGACGCAGCAATGCCTGGCTGGAACCGGTGGTCATCAGAGCCGCGTCATCCCCCAGCACTTGCGGGTTGTCACGCAAATGATTGAGCAAGGCTTTCAGGTCTTTCAGATCCAGCAACAACAACCCCTCGCGATCCGCCACCTTGAAAGCGGCATACAGGGCCGACTGCTGACTGTCAGTCAGCTCCAGCAGACTGCCCAGCAGCAACGGCCCCATTTCACTCAATGTTGTGCGTAATGGATGACCTGTCTTGCCCTGTATGTCCCACAAAGTAACCGGATAAGCCTTGGGCTGATAATTGAGCCAGGGCATGCCGGCAATCCGTTCCGCGATTTTGCCTTGAGGGTTGCCGACCGCACCCAGGCCGCAAAGATCGCCCTTGATATCAGCCGCAAACACGGCTACGCCAGCATCGCTGAACTGTTCGGCCAAGCGCTGAAGGGTGACGGTTTTACCTGTCCCCGTGGCGCCTGCCACCAGGCCATGGCGATTGGCCAGGCGCAAAGACTGGGCGATGGGCTGACCGGCAAGGTCGGCACCGAGAACAAGAGCAGAAGTGTCAGGCATTTTTCCACCATTCATTAATCTTTCGCGATTACGAGTCGATACATCGTTAATGCTAGACCAGATAAAACCGGATTTAGCGTAGGAAACCGCCCAGACAAATATAGAACTCGTTCAGGTTCTGACCGTTATTTGTAGAGTGCGCGTTTTCTACAGAGTAGGCCTCAAACTTTTAGACCTTAGCGGACCCTTCAAGCCATGAATAAAAACCTGCGTTTCAGTCATAAAATCCTGCTTGCCGCGTCCCTGATCGTAATAGCCGCCTTCTCGCTATTTACGCTGTACAACGATTACTTGCAGCGCAATGCCATTCGCAACGATCTGGATAACTACCTGCACGAAATGGGTAGCGTCACAGCCAATAACATTCAAACCTGGCTGGGAGGCCGGATACTGCTCACTGAAAACCTTGCAGAGTCGGTCGCTATTGCCTCAGATCCCTCTCAAGTGGCCAGCCTGCTGGAACAAAAAGCCCTGAGCAGCACGTTTATGGCGGTCTACTTTGGCGATAGCCAGGGCAGCTTTACCATTCGACCCGACAGCAAGATGCCTGAGGGCTTCGATGCCCGCACGCGGCCCTGGTACAAGGATGCACTCAATAGCAGCGGCGCAAGCCTGACCGAACCTTATATAGACGCTGTCACCGGCCAGATGATTATCTCCATCGGCACCGTCGTGAAAAAGGCCGGGCAAACCCTGGGGGTTGTCGGTTCTGACCTGACCCTGAAAACCATCGCTGACAGCATCAACACCTTGAATTTTGACGGTATGGGCTACGCCTTTCTGGTCAGCGCGGACGGTAAAATCCTGGTCCATCCGGACAAAAATCTGGTGTCCAAGAACCTGAAGGACATTTACCCGCAAAATACGCCGTCGATCAGCACAGACATCAGCGAAACCGAAGCCGATGGCAAAACACGCGTCGTGACATTCAGTCCGGTCAAAGGGCTGGGCTCAGTGAATTGGTATATCGGTCTGTCGATAGATAAAGAACAAGCCTTCGCGATGCTCAGCACTTTCCGCACTTCGGCGATCATTGCTACCAGCATTGCGGTGGTCTCGATCATCGCCCTGCTCGGGCTGTTGATTCGCCTGCTGTTACAACCGCTGCATGTTATGACACGTGCCATGCAGGACATCGCCGAGGGTGAAGGTGACTTGACCCGTCGCCTGGTGGTTGAGTCCAACGACGAATTCGGCACCCTGGGCAGCGCTTTCAACCGCTTTGTTCAGCGAATTCACACCTCCATGAGCGAAGTATCGTCGGCTACCGAACAGGTCAACGAGGTCGCCCTGCGGGTGGTCAGCGCTTCCAACTCATCGATGCTCAACTCCGATGAACAGGCAAGCCGTACCAACAGCGTCGCAGCCGCGATCAACGAACTGGGCGCAGCAGCCCAGGAAATCGCCCGCAACGCAGCCCAGGCGTCACATCAGGCCAGCGACGCTCGCGGCCTGGCCGAAGAGGGCCAGCAAGTGGTTGAGCGCAGCATCGGTTCGATGCAGCAACTGTCGCAAATGCTCGGCACGTCCAGCGGTCATATCGAATCACTGAACAACAAGACAGTGAATATAGGCCAGATTCTTGAAGTGATCACCAGCATTTCCCGGCAAACCAACCTGCTGGCACTCAACGCCGCGATTGAGGCCGCCCGTGCCGGTGAAGCCGGCCGCGGTTTTGCCGTGGTTGCAGATGAAGTGCGCAACCTGGCTCACCGCACCCAGGAGTCGGCGCAACAAGTACAGAAAATGATCGAGGAATTGCAGATCAGCGCACGCGAATCGGTGAGCACCATGGAAGAGAGCCAGCGTCACAGCCAGGACAGCGTACAAATCGCTAACCAGGCAGGCGAACGCCTGATCAGCGTCACCGAGCGCATTGGCGAAATCGACGGCATGAACCAGTCCGTTGCGACAGCCACCGAGGAGCAGACTTCGGTGGTCGAGTCGATCAACATGGACATCACCGAGATCAACACCCTGAACCAGGAAGGTGTAGAAAACCTTCAGTCAACCCTGCGCGCCTGTGCAGACCTTGAACAGCAAGCCGCGCGCCTCAAGCAACTGGTGGGCAGTTTCCGCATCTGAGCACCCTGCTCTCACCGCGTAACCCCCACTTGAGGATTACGCGGTGTTTTGCCCGGCTCAATTCCTGCGAACATCTATCATCCATTAGGGTCAACCCCATGGACGATAGACATTTAAAGGGCTCAAGGCCGTGCATATTGCTGACATCACCATGTTTTATGCACCCGCCAGTGGCGGCGTGCGCACTTATCTGGATGCCAAACACCGACGTCTGAGCCGTTTGCCGGATACCCGTCACAGTCTATTGGTGCCCGGCAGTAACCGGACGGAACACGACGGCATTTACCAGGTCCCCTCTCCAGCCCTACCGTTTGGTGGCGGCTTTCGTTTCCCGATCCGCCTGGCGCCCTGGTGCAATATTTTGCAAGAACTGCAACCGGACCTGATCGAAGTCGGCGACCCCTACCTCACTGCCTGGGCCGCACTCGATGCCCGACGCCAACTTGATGTTCCGGTCATCGGCTTTTATCACTCCGATCTGCCACTGCTGGTGCGCAACCGTATGGGTAAATGGCTAACACCCAATGTAGAAGCGTATGTCAGCCGGCTGTACCGGCATTTCGACCGGGTCCTGGCCCCGAGCCAGATCATGGCGAACAAACTCATTGGCCTGGGCGTGGACAATGTATTCGTACAACCCCTGGGCGTCGATTTACAGACCTTCAGCCCTCAGCATCGCGATCCCGATCTACGCGCAGAGCTGCAGATAGAGCCTGACGCCCATCTACTGATTTTTGCCGGGCGCGGCTCCAAAGAAAAAAACCTCCCCGTTCTGCTCGATTGCATGCGCGATTTGGGTGATGCCTGGCACCTGTTGCTGGTGGGCTCACAAATGCCAACACTGGTACCGGATAACGTCACCGTCATCGACGACTTTTGCCCGGCGACTCAGCTGGCCCGCCTCATGGCCAGTGCCGATGCGCTGGTGCATGCCGGTGATCAGGAAACCTTTGGCCTGGTCATTCTCGAAGCCATGGCCAGCGGCATTCCGGTGGTGGCCGTGGACGCCGGGGCGTTCAGGGAAATCGTGCACGATGAAGTGGGCCTGCTGTGCCAACCGAACAACCCTAAGGCGATGGCCAACGCCGTACGTGAGCTGTTTGCCAATAACCCGGCCCAACTGGGGCGTCAGGCACGTCAACGAGCCGAACTGCACTATTCATGGGATCGCGTCGTACAGGACTTGCTGGTTCATTATCACGCCTTGACCGGCACCCACCAGGCGGTGCCTGCCCATGTCTGATCGGGGCGTGGCTCTGGTACTGCATGATGTGGCCCCGCAAACCTGGCCCGACTATCAGCCCTTTGTCGAGGCCGTGGATGCAATCGGCTCCATCCCGATCACCTGGCTGGTGGTTCCGGACTTTCATCATTGCAACTCATTGGCCGGTGCCGACGCCTTGCGCAAAATGCTCGACGCCCGCGTCGCCAAGGGTGACGAACTGGTACTCCACGGTTATTTCCACAGCGACGACATGCCTGCGCCGCGCACTCCAAAAGAGTGGTTCATGCGCAGGGTGTATACCTGGGAGGGCGAGTTTTACCAGCTGTCCCAAGCGCAGGCGCTGAGCAGGCTACAAAGTGGTCTTGAGGTTTTTGAGCGCTATCAATGGCCGGTGCGCGGCTTTGTCGCCCCCGCCTGGTTAATGAGCGAAGGTACACGCCAGGCCCTGCGCCAATTTCCCTTGAGTTACACCAGTGATACGCAGCACCTTTACCGCCTGCCCGGGTTTACAGCCATTGATGCGCCGGGGCTGGTCTGGAGTGCTGGCAGTGCATGGCGCCGGGGGCTGTCAAAAGTGGTGTGCGATCTGCGCGAGCGGCATTGGCAAAATGCACCGTTGATACGACTGGGGCTGCATCCTGTCGATATGCGCCATCGCTTTTCCCGCGATTACTGGCTTGAAACCCTCAAGCGCCTGATTGACGACGGCCGCAGGCCCGTTACCAAAAGCGCATGGCTCGACTCTTTAGCTGCGCCCGCAAGCACGTCGCCAGCATGAATTGATCTCAGGTATCCGTTGGCGAGCTCGTATCCGGCGAGGGTTCTGCTGGAAGTTGCGGGTGCAACGCCAGCCACAAGGCGCGCGCATCAGAAAATTCTGTGCCGTCCTGCGGGCTCAACGCTTGTGGGTCGTAGCGGCTTAAACAGCCTTCACCCAAGGTTGCAGGGGCGGTGGAAGTGGCTTTATCGAACGGATCGGTCATGGCAAAAATCCTTTGAAAGGCTTTGTGTTGCGCTAACCGTCCGGTAATCGCTGCTGCTGAATGAAGACTGCGATACAGGAGCCGGCTTACCGGCCCCTGTAATCCATTGCGGCATCAGAACACTACGGTTTTATTGCCGTGCACCAGCACCCGATCTTCGAGGTGATAGCGCAAGCCACGGGCCAGCACCATCTTCTCGACATCACGACCGAAACGCACCATGTCTTCAATACTGTCGCTGTGGCTGACACGCACCACGTCCTGCTCGATGATAGGTCCTGCGTCCAGCTCTTCGGTCACATAGTGGCAGGTTGCGCCAATCAGCTTTACACCACGCAGGGAAGCCTGGTGATACGGCTTGGCACCCACAAACGAAGGCAGGAAGCTGTGGTGAATATTGATGACCTGGCCAGCATATTCGCGGCACAGATCGGGCGGCAGGATTTGCATGTAGCGCGCCAGTACAACGACCTCGGCATCATGATGTTTGACCAGACGCGAGACTTCGGCGAACGCGGGTTCTTTATCTTTCGGGTCAACCGGCACATGGTAAAAAGGAATGCCGTGCCACTCGACCATACTGCGCAAGTCATTGTGGTTGGAAATGACACACGAGATATCACAGTCCAGTTCATCGCTGTGCCAGCGGTGCAGCAAGTCTGCGAGACAATGGGATTCGCGACTGGCCATCAATACCACGCGCTTTTTTTGTGCTGTATCGGTAATGCGCCACACCATTGAAAACTCTTCGGCGATCGGGGCAAATGCCTCACGAAAAGCTTCAAGTCCAAATGGCAGGGAATCGGCACGAATCTCGTGACGCATAAAGAACCAGCCGCTTTGATCATCCGAGTGGTGGCTCGCTTCAGTGATCCAGCCGTTGTGTGAGGCCAGGAAATTACTGACCTTGGCAACAATGCCAACGCCGTCGGGGCAGGCGATCACCAACCGAAAAGTGCGCATCAGGGTAAAACTCCAGAACTTTACTAAGGCCGCCATTCTAGCGAGTGCGCAGCAAAACGACAGTCTTCCTTGAGGCTTATTGTGCGTGTCCATAGGTCGCATAGCCTGCCAGGACCGCCCTCCATAGCAAGGGTTCCAGGGTTTTTATTGGTGAACCCAGACATTTATTAATCATTTTTAACATTCACCTGACATCGCCTTATTTAATAGCGTTCATATAGGAACGTCAGAATGTTATTAATTAAATTTTAGAATTAATCGGGGCTGGCATATTTACTTGCTGTAACTGTCTGACTATTATTGCGCCACTGTATCCCTGTAAACCCTTTCCAACATAAGGTTATCCTCATGTCCCTGATCAACGAATACCGTGCAACAGAAGAAGCTATCAAAGAACTGCAAGCTCGCCTGAAAAACCTGTCGGAAGACGACAAACTTCAAACTGAGCTGGAATTCGAAGGCAAACTGCGTACGCTGATGGGCGAATACCAAAAATCGCTGCGCGATATTATCGCCCTTCTGGATCCGGAAGCCAAAGTAAGCAAAGCACCCCGCGGTGTTGTTAAAACCACCGGCACCAAACGTGCCCGTAAGGTTAAACAATACAAAAACCCACATAACGGCGAAGTGATTGAAACCAAAGGTGGCAACCACAAGACGCTGAAAGAGTGGAAAGCCAAGTGGGGCGGCGATGTAGTTGAAGGCTGGGCAACTCTGCTCGACTAAATACCCCCGCGCGTGCGCTGCTGTGCACCGCCAATAAAAAACGCCAGCTTGCTGGCGTTTTTTATTGGCTTCTATTTACCGTCAACTATCGGTCTGCGCATCCATCCCCACACGCCGACGCAGGCTCTGGGCATAGTGTTGCCATTCATTGAGCAGCTTCAACTGGGCGGGCTTGGCACTGCGAGAAAGCTCTTGAGCGGCACGGCTGAAATCATCCAGGGTCAGGGGAGCGCCCATGGCCGGATCGGTCAAACGCTGCTGACAGAATAATTGCCAACGCTCTTGTTCTTGCACACTCAAGGTATGGGGAAAGTTTCGGGCACGGTAGCGAAAGAGTAATTCAGGTAACCGCTCGTCATCAAAAGGCCAAGTATCGCGCCCTAATTGCTCTGGATCGCTGAGCCGCACTTGCTCACACAGCCGACGGTCACGCTCGCCCAGAAAACCGTCATACAACTGTTGCTCGGGGTCGTCACTGGGGGTGAAGTCTTCCTTGCCATAAATAGTGGATAACTTATCCTGCCAAACTTCCTGAGCCTCTATAAGCGTGGCGGCGCGTGATTGATATAGCGCCATGTCCATTTGCAAGCGCTCTTGATCCTGCGCCCGCACTACATTCAAGGGCGCCACCACCGGACAACGATTAATGTGTATCAATTTGAGCGCAATTGGCTGCTGACCTTCAGCCAGATCTTCGCGGCGTGTATAGAGCATCTGGCGCAAAGACTCTGCATCCATGTCCAGTAATTGCTGAGGATCAAAATGCAGATCGTAGACAATCAGCGCATTGCGGTTTTGCGGATGCCATGCCAGCGGCAATACCACACCCGCATAATGCCTGGCCGCCGAAAAACGCCCCGAGATATGCAGCATCGGTTGCAATAACCGAACTTGATCAAGCACCCGTTGTTTGGTGCGCAGCTTGAATAACCACTCATACAACTTGGGCTGTTTGTCGCGAATCAGCCGCGCCAGTGCAATCGTGGCCCGAACATCGGACAAAGCGTCATGGGCCTGGCCATGATCAATGCCATTGGCCGCCGTCAGCCGCTCGAGCTTGAGGGTCACTCGCCCGTCTTCTTCAGGCCAGACGATACCTTGCGGACGCAGGGCATAAGCGGCTCGCACGACATCAATCAAATCCCAGCGACTGTTACCGCCCTGCCACTCCCGTGCGTAAGGATCGAAGAAGTTGCGGTACAGGCTGTATCGTGTGACCTCGTCATCGAAACGCAAAGAGTTGTAGCCCGCGCCACAGGTACCGGGCATCGCCAGTTGAGCGTGGGTGCGGGTCATGAATTCAGCCTCGCCCAGGCCCTTGTCTTCCAGGCGACCAGGCGTGATGCCGGTGATCAGGCAAGCCATGGGGTGAGGGAGAATATCGTCGCTGGGCTGGCAATACAGATTGAGCGGCTGATCAATCTCATTGAGGTCGACATCAGTGCGGATACCGGCAACCTGCACCGCTCGATCGCAGCGCGGGTTAATACCGGTGGTTTCGTAGTCGTACCAAAAAATAGAGGTCACGGGGTGTTCCTGAGCAGTAGACCCCGCAAGTCTAGGCGTTCAAACCCGGGCAAGACCAGCCCTGCGAAGTCTGCGGCGCGCATTGGAGGTCATGCAGATGCCTCTAACGGGTGAAAGCTGAAGTATTGGCGCAAGGCACTGACCAGCGCCCCGTACTCCTCTGGCGGTTGATACAGAATAAAACCGGTGTCAAAGAAGGACGGCGTGGTGTCTTCGTGAGACCACAGGCAACGCGCCCTCAGATCAATGACTTGCCGGCAACCATTAGAGTCAGGAAGCTTGAGCCGAAGTTCAAAATCGGCCCCCACCAAAATTGGCAAACGGCTGATCAGCATCAACCCGCCTTCGGACACATTGCCCAGATAGCCAATGGGCTTGTCCGTGAACCGATTGAACACACTCAAGAAATACGCCAATTGATGACGCTCGATGCGGCGCTCAGTAACCATGATGAATATCACTATGAAAAGTCATTAAGCATGACCCCGCTACTGCTTGAAATGCCCTCGGACTTCAATTGTTCGCCGATAAACAGCGCTGCAAAAAGTTTGGGCCCCGGTTAAGCAAAAATAGTTAAACACGCTCAGATAATAGTAAATAGATGGCAGATAGCCATCTGCCATTTCACGCATCATTGAATAGTTGCCGGTAACGCCGGAACAAAGCCGGAGCTTGGGATGAACTTCAGAATGCGCAAGGTCTCAATCCGCGCCTTGGCCCGATAGGCATACTCGCTCTTGGGGAACTCGTTGATGATGTATTGGTAAGTCTGTGCGGCGTCCAGATAGAACTTCGTCCGCTCCAGACACAGCCCGCGCAACATGGCGGTCTGCGGCCAGATGTACGGGCGACTGCGGCTTTCGCGGTCAACCTCGGACAATTCCAGCATCACCGCCTCGCAGTTGCCCCGGTCATAAGCACGGTAGGCACTATTGAGGTGGTGATTCATCGACCAGCGGGTGCAGCCGGACACACTCCCGACCATCAACAAAACCAGTAAAAATCGCATGGGCATCTCCTGTCCTGAACAGTGTATCGGCCCAGCGGGTAAATTCTTGACGTTTGCCATGCACCACAACTTAAGTCGAAAGTAGTGCAGAGGAACAATGACTACAGCCAAAGACCATAGTAGCCTTTGGCTGCGCTTGAACTCAGGAGTCTTTGCATGTCCGTTCGTCGAACTAAAATCGTTGCCACACTTGGCCCTGCCAGCAATTCACCGGAGATGCTGGAACAGCTGATCCTCGCTGGCCTGGACGTCGCCCGTCTGAACTTTTCCCACGGCACCCCGGATGAGCATAAGGCTCGTGCCAAGCTGGTGCGTGAAATCGCTGCCAAGCATGGCCGCTTTGTTGCCCTGCTGGGTGACCTGCAAGGCCCGAAAATTCGCATCGCCAAATTCGCCAACAAGAAGATCGAGCTGAAGGTCGGTGATCAATTCACCTTCTCCACCAGCCATCCGTTGACCGAAGGCAACCAGCAAGTAGTCGGGATCGACTACCCGGATCTGGTCAAAGACTGCGGCGTCGGCGACGAGCTGCTGCTCGATGACGGCCGTGTCGTGATGCGCGTAGACACCGCTACCGATGACGCTCTGCACTGCACCGTGCTGATCGGTGGCCCCCTGTCTGACCACAAAGGCATCAACCGTCGTGGTGGCGGTCTGACCGCACCGGCCCTGACTGAAAAAGACAAGGCTGACATCAAGCTGGCTGCCGAAATGGAAGTCGACTACCTGGCCGTGTCGTTCCCACGCGACGCCGCCGATATGGAATACGCCCGTCAACTGCGTGACGAAGCGGGCGGTACTGCCTGGCTGGTCGCGAAAATTGAACGCGCTGAAGCCGTAGCGGATGACGAAACCCTCGACGGTCTGATCAAGGCCAGTGACGCAGTCATGGTTGCCCGTGGCGACCTGGGCGTTGAAATCGGCGATGCCGAGCTGGTGGGCATTCAGAAGAAAATCATTCTGCATGCACGTCGCCACAACAAAGCGGTAATCGTAGCGACCCAGATGATGGAGTCGATGATCCAGAACCCGATGCCGACTCGCGCCGAAGTGTCCGACGTTGCCAACGCCGTTCTCGACTACACCGACGCCGTGATGCTCTCGGCTGAAAGTGCTGCCGGTGCTTACCCGCTGGAAGCGGTACAAGCCATGGCACGGATCTGTGTCGGCGCTGAAAAGCACCCGACCAGCAAAACCTCCAGCCACCGCATCGGTAAAGTCTTCGAAAGCTGTGACCAGAGCATTGCGCTGGCGGCCATGTACACCGCCAACCACTTCCCTGGCGTCAAGGCGATCATCGCTCTGACCGAAAGCGGTTACACGCCGTTGATCATGTCGCGCATCCGTTCCTCGGTGCCGATCTACGCGTTCTCCCCGCACCGTGAAACCCAGGCCCGTGCCGCCATGTTCCGTGGCGTTTACACCGTGCCGTTCGACCCGGCTTCACTGCCGCCAGAACAAGTCAGCCAGGCTGCTATCGACGAACTGCTCAAGCGTGGCGTCGTAGAAAATGGCGACTGGGTCATCCTGACCAAGGGCGACAGCTACCACACCATCGGTGGCACCAACGGCATGAAGATTCTGCATGTCGGCGACAAAATGGTTTAAGTCCCACAGGACTTGAACTAAAAAACCCCGCAGCGATGCGCAAAGCTGTTCACAGAAGTAAACCCTGCCTTTGCAGGAGCGAGCTTGTCTCGCGATGATTGTTAATGAAAACGCCGTGTTTACAGGTTAAACACGGCGTTTTCGAGACCATCGCGAGGCAAGCTCGCTCCTACAGTTGAAATAGCAGCCGTTTAGGTGAACAGCATTGCGCAGCGATGCGGGGTTTTTTATGCCTGCCGTTTCAGCAACGGCCGTTAAAAGGCATCGCCCGGCACCCGCACCCAACCTTCCATCAAGACTCGCGCGCTGCGGCTCATGATGGCTTTGGTGACGGTCCATTCACCATTGACTTGCTGCGCTTGCGCGCCGACCCGCAAGGTGCCCGATGGATGCCCAAAACGCACGGCGCTGCGCAACTCGCCACCCGCCGCAAGGTTAACCAGAGTGCCCGGGATCGCGGCTGCAGTGCCGATCGCGACCGCTGCAGTCCCCATCATCGCGTGGTGCAACTTGCCCATCGACAATGCCCGCACCAGCAAATCGACGCTCTGTGCAGGCACCGGCTTGCCGCTGGATGACACGTAATCGGTCGGCCCGGCAACAAAGGCCACCTTGGGCGTGTGCTGACGTTTGGCAGCCTCTTCGAGCCTGTCGATCAACCCCATGCGCAGCGCACCATGGGCTCGAATGGTTTCGAACATGGCCAGTGCTTTCGGGTCGCTGTTGATGTCGTTTTGCAATTCCGTACCGGTATAACCGATGGCCTGTGCATTGACGAATATGGTCGGGATACCTGCGTTGATCAGGGTGACTTTCAAGGTGCCGACCCCCGGTACTTCGAGGTCATCAACCAGGTTGCCGGTAGGGAACATCGAACCGCCTGCGCCCTCCTCGTCTGCAGCCGGGTCAAGGAACTCCAGCTGAACCTCGGCGGCAGGAAAGGTCACGCCATCAAGTTCAAAGTCGCCGGTTTCCTGAACCGCGCCGTCGGTGATCGGCACATGGGCAATGATGGTCTTGCCAATGTTGGCTTGCCAGATACGCACCACGGCCGTGCCGTTGTGCGGGAGACGCGCCGCATCCACCAGACCGCTGCTGATCGCAAACGAACCGACGGCCGCCGACAGGTTGCCGCAGTTACCGCTCCAGTCTACGAACGGCTTGTCGATCGACACCTGGCCAAACAGGTAGTCGACATCATGATCGTCTTGCAGGCTTTTGCTGACAATCACGGTTTTGCTGGTGCTGGAAGTCGCCGCGCCCATGCCGTCAATTTGCTTTTCGTACGGGTCCGGGCTGCCAATCACCCGCAACAACAGGGCATCACGGGCCGCGCCCGGCACCTGAGCCACGACGGGCAAGTCGAGCAGACTGAAAAACACGCCTTTACTGGTACCACCGCGCATGTAAGTCGCAGGGATTTTGATTTGCGCTGCATAGGCCATAACACTGTTCCCCTTAGGGCCGGGGCTCGGGGCCCCGGCACTGTAATTAAGCCGTGGCCGACTCCAGGAAGTCCTGGGCAAAGCGCTGCAACACGCCGCCGGCTTCATAGATGGAAACCTCTTCGGCAGTGTCCAGACGGCACATCACCGGCACCTCGACGCGTTCGCCGTTTTTGCGGGTAATCACCAGCGTCAACGTGGCGCGCGGGGTGCGCTCGCCGATCACGTCGTAAGTCTCGCTACCGTCGATCTGCAGGGTTTTGCGATTGGTACCCGGCATAAATTCCAGCGGCAACACGCCCATCCCTACCAGGTTGGTGCGGTGAATCCGCTCAAAGCCCTCTGCCGCAATGGCTTCGACCCCGGCCAGACGCACGCCCTTGGCAGCCCAGTCACGGGACGAGCCCTGACCGTAATCGGCACCGGCAATGATGATCAGCGGCTGCTTGCGATCCATATAGGTTTCGATGGCTTCCCACATGCGCATCACCTGGCCTTCGGGCTCAAGACGGGTCAACGAACCCTGCTTGACCTTGCCGTCCTCGATCACCATTTCGTTGAACAGTTTCGGGTTGGCGAAAGTGGCGCGCTGGGCGGTCAGGTGGTCGCCCCTGTGCGTGGCATAGGAGTTGAAGTCGACTTCCGGCAGGCCCATTTTTGCCAGGTACTCACCGGCGGCGCTGTCGAGCATGATTGCGTTGGACGGCGACAGGTGATCGGTGGTGATGTTGTCCGGCAGCACTGCCAGCGGACGCATGCCCTTGAGCGGACGCGCACCGGCCAGAGCGCCTTCCCAATACGGCGGACGACGAATGTAAGTGCTTTGCGGGCGCCAGTTATAAAGCGGCTCGACTTTAGGACCGGTGTCTTCATGAATGGCAAACATCGGAATGTAAACCTGACGGAACTGCTCCGGCTTGACCGAGCGCTTGACCACGGCGTCGATTTCTTCGTCGCTCGGCCAGATATCTTTCAGGCGTACTTCGTTCCCGTCGGCATCCAGCCCCAACACGTCTTTTTCGATATCGAAACGGATGGTCCCGGCGATCGCATAGGCCACCACCAACGGCGGCGAAGCCAGAAATGCCTGCTTGGCGTACGGGTGAATCCGCCCGTCAAAGTTGCGGTTGCCCGACAGCACGGCCGTCGCGTAGAGATCACGGTCGATGATTTCCTGCTGGATTTCAGGGTCGAGCGCCCCGGACATGCCATTGCAGGTGGTGCAGGCAAACGCGACCACACCAAAGCCCAACTGCTCCAGCTCCTCGGTCAAACCGGCTTCGTCCAGATACAGCGCAACCGTTTTCGAGCCGGGTGCCAGTGACGACTTGACCCATGGCTTACGGGTCAGACCGAGTCTGTTGGCGTTGCGGGCGATCAGGCCTGCCGCAATCACGTTGCGCGGGTTGCTGGTGTTGGTGCAGCTGGTGATGGCGGCAATGATCACCGCGCCGTCAGGCATTTGCCCCGGCACGTCATCCCACTGACCGGCAATCCCCTTGGCCGCAAGGTCGCTGGTGGCGACGCGGGCGTGGGGGTTGCTCGGGCCTGCCATGTTGCGCACAACACTGGACAGGTCAAAACTCAGGCCGCGCTCGTATTGCGCCTGTTTAAGGCTGTCACCCCACAGGCCGGTGAGCCTGGCGTAGCTTTCGACCAACTGCACTTGCTGGTCTTCGCGACCGGTCAGCTTGAGGTAGTCGATGGTTTGCTGGTCGATGTAGAACATCGCAGCCGTGGCCCCGTACTCCGGAGCCATGTTGGAGATGGTGGCGCGATCCCCCAGGGTCAGCGCCGCAGCACCTTCGCCGAAAAACTCCAGCCAGGCGCCGACGACTTTTTGCTTGCGCAGGTACTCGGTCAGTGCCAGCACCATATCGGTCGCCGTGATGCCCGGCTGCAGCTTGCCGGTCAACTCAACACCGACGATTTCCGGCAGGCGCATCCACGAAGCACGGCCGAGCATCACGCTCTCGGCTTCAAGACCACCCACACCAATGGCGATAACGCCCAGGGAATCAACGTGCGGGGTATGGCTGTCGGTGCCGACGCAGGTATCCGGAAATGCCACACCGTCACGCACCTGGATCACCGGAGACATTTTCTCCAGGTTGATCTGGTGCATGATGCCGTTTCCCGGCGGAATGACGTCGACGTTTTTGAAAGCTTTTTTCGTCCACTCAATAAAGTGGAAGCGGTCTTCGTTGCGACGGTCCTCAATAGCGCGGTTCTTTTCAAACGCCTCGGGATCGTTACCGTCACGCTCCACCGCCAACGAGTGGTCGACAATCAATTGGGTTGGAACCACCGGGTTCACTTGCGCCGGATCACCGCCTTGCAGGGCAATGGCGTCGCGCAAACCGGCGAGATCGACCAGCGCGGTCTGCCCGAGAATGTCATGGCACACCACACGCGCCGGAAACCAGGGAAAGTCGAGGTCGCGCTTGCGCTCGATCAACTGGCTCAATGAGGCGTTCAGGGTCGCAGGGTCACAGCGACGTACCAGGTTTTCGGCCAGTACCCGGGAGGTGTAAGGCAGGGTGTCGTAAGCACCGGGCTTGATCGCATCGACCGCCGCGCGGGTGTCGAAATAATCCAGCCGGGTGCCCGGTAGTGTTTTGCGAAATTCAGTATTCATGGCGTGGGACTCGATCACGGTTAGGTCATCTCCACCTCCTGTAGGAGCGAGCTTGCTCGCGAGCTGTTTAAAGAGCTCGCGAGCAAGCTCGCTCCTACAGTGGGTGAGGTACAGGCAGCCTGCTGGTCAGCGGCGTTCGATTGGCACGAACTTGCGCTGTTCGACGCCGATGTACTCGGCACTCGGGCGGATGATGCGGTTGTTGGCACGCTGTTCGAACACGTGCGCAGCCCAGCCGGTCAGACGTGAGCAGACAAAGATCGGGGTAAACAGCTTGGTGGGAATGCCCATGAAGTGATACGCCGAGGCATGGTAGAAGTCGGCGTTGGGGAACAGCTTCTTTTGCTCCCACATGGTTTTGTCGATGGCTTCGGAAACCGGGAACAACGTGGTGTCACCCACTTCGTCAGCCAGTTTTTTCGACCAGCCCTTGATCACTTCGTTACGCGGATCGCTGTCTTTATAAATCGCGTGGCCAAAGCCCATGATCTTGTCTTTGCGCGCCAGCATCTCGAGGGTGCCCTGGACTGCTTCTTCTGCCGAACCGAAGCGTTCGATCATTTCCATTGCCGCTTCGTTGGCGCCACCGTGCAGTGGGCCGCGCAGCGCACCGATAGCGGCCGTGATGCACGAGTACAGGTCGGACAGGGTCGAAGCACAGACCCGCGCCGTGAACGTCGAGGCGTTGAATTCGTGCTCGGCATACAGAATCAGAGACACGTTCATCACCTTGACGTGCAGCTCGCTCGGTTTTTTGTCGTGCAACAGGTGCAGGAAGTGACCGCCAATGGACTCTTCGTCGGTCACGCAGTTGATGCGCAGGCCGTCATGGCTGAAGCGATACCAGTAGCACATGATGGCCGGGAAAGCGGCCAGCAGCCGATCGGTTACGTCGCGCTCACGGGCGAAGTCCAGTTCGGGTTCAAGGTTGCCCAGAAATGAACAGCCGGTACGCATCACATCCATCGGATGGGCGTCGGCGGGGATGCGCTCCAGCACTTCCTTCAGGGTTTGCGGCAAGTCGCGCAGGGTTTTGAGCTTGCCCATATAGGCCGCCAGCTCGGTTTTGTTCGGCAGCTCGCCGTACAGCAGCAGATAGGCCACTTCTTCAAAGCGGGCTTCGGCTGCCAGCTCACGTACGTCATAACCACGGTAAGTGAGGCCCGCGCCTTCCTGGCCAACGGTGGACAAGGCTGTTTGCCCGGCCACCTGGCCGCGTAATCCGGCGCCACTCAATACTTTTGCTTCGGCCATTGCGCTCTCCAATCTTGAATTTGTTAGGGATTCGGCAAGTTCTAAAACGTAATCACGGGGTGATCGTAAACTCTGTAGTCGCTGCCGAGCCATGCGAGGCTGCGATCGGCTGCGAAGCAGTCGTAGACCTTAAAACACACTATGTCTGACTGATCGCGTCGTCTGGTTTGCGACCGCTTCGCGCTCGATCACAGCCTCGCATGGCTCGACAGCGACTACGGGTATTGCGCCTACTTATTGGCGGCAAACACGGCGTCGAGTTTTTGCTCGAAGGAGTGGTAGTTGATGGCGTCGTACAGCTCCATACGGGTTTGCATGGTGTCGATCACGTTCTGCTGGGTACCGTCGCGGCGGATGGCGCCGTAGACGTTTTCAGCCGCCTTGTTCATCGCCCGGAATGCCGACAGCGGGTACAGCACCAGCGATACATCGGCACTGGCCAGTTGCTCGGTGGTGTACAGCGGCGTGGCACCGAACTCGGTGATGTTGGCCAGAATCGGCGCTTTCACCCGGTTGGCGAACAGTTTGTACATCTCAAGCTCGGTAATGGCTTCCGGGAACACCATATCGGCACCGGCTTCAACACAGGCGGCGGCACGTTCCAGCGCCGACTCCAGGCCCTCGACCGCCAAGGCATCGGTGCGCGCCATAATCACGAAGCTGTCATCGGTCCGGGCATCAACGGCCGCTTTGATACGGTCGACCATCTCTTGCAGCGAGACGATTTCCTTGTTCGGACGATGGCCACAACGCTTGGCACCGACCTGGTCTTCGATGTGAATCGCCGCCGCGCCAAACTTGATCATCGATTTGACGGTGCGCGACACGTTGAAGAACGAGGAGCCGAAGCCCGTGTCCACGTCCACCAGCAGCGGCAGGTCGCACACGTCGGTGATGCGCCGGACATCGGTCAGTACATCGTCCAGGCCGGTAATGCCCAGGTCCGGCACGCCCAGAGAGCCTGCAGCGACACCGCCACCCGACAGATAAATCGCCTTGAAACCGGCACGTTTGGCCAGCAATGCATGGTTGGCATTGATCGCACCCACAACCTGCAAAGGATGTTCACTGGCGACTGCATCACGGAAACGCTGGCCTGGACTGTTTTTATTGCTCATGACTCACCTCGTGGAGTGGCTGTCTGCTGGGCGCTGTCTTGGTAGTGACGCGCAATATTGCGTTTCGAGGCGCCGATATGGCGGCGCATCAACAATTCGGCCAATTCGCCGTCGCGATCGGCAATGGCATCGAGAATGCGGTGGTGCTCGGCAAATGCCTGATGCGGGCGATTGGGCGTGGTGGAAAACTGGATGCGGTACATGCGCACCAGCTGGTAAAGCTCGCCGCAGAGCATTTGGGTCAGCGTGCGATTGCCGCTGCCTTGAATGATCTTGTAGTGAAAATCGAAGTCGCCTTCCTGCTGGTAGTAGCCGACACCTGCTTGAAACGCCTCATCGCGCTCATGGGTTTCGAGCACCCGACGCAGCTCGGCGATGTCTTCATCGCTCATGCGTTCGGCAGCCAGGCGGCAGGCCATGCCTTCGAGGGACTCGCGAATTTCGTAGAGCTCAATCAGTTCGGCGTGACTTAACGACACTACCCGGGCGCCCACATGAGGGATTCGCACCAGCAGACGCTGACCTTCCAGACGGTGAATCGCTTCACGCAATGGCCCGCGGCTGATGCCATAGGTGCGAGCCAGTTCAGGTTCGGAGATCTTGCTGCCGGGAGCGATTTCACCTTTGACAATAGCTGCCTGAATACGCCGGAAGACGTTCTCGGAAAGGGTTTCCGAATCGGCCGCAGCGATGACGGCGGGATCTAGTGCTTGCAGCATATTGTCGACACCTTGCAAATCAATAGCCCTGAAATTAGCGATTTGAGCGCTAACAGTCAAAGGATAAATAAAGATTGTCGACAATCACCCCGTACGACCTTAGTTGAATCGACAGCCCGGAGGCCCCGGTCAAAGTGCCTCAACGCTGGCGCCATGTAACCTTCATGTTAGAATGCCGCCCGCATCCGCCCTGCCCTCATCCGGGGGCAGCCGCACGAGGAAACTTGCTCTGTACTGCCAGTGCCTTGAACTGAAGATTGCAAGAGACCGCGCCCCGATTTATGAAATTTTTCCCCCTCTATACCCTCCTTTGTCTGCTGTGCGTACCGGGCTTGAGCCTTGGTGGCGAAAAGACCGTGTACGGCCTCAATGAATACGCCGAACTGGCGGGCATTGATCTGCAAGTGGCCGCCAAACTCGACACCGGCGCCAAAACCGCGTCCCTCAGTGCCCGTGACATAAAGCGCTTCAAACGTGACGGAGAGAGCTGGGTACGCTTCTATCTGGCCATTGATGATGCCCATTCGCACCCCATCGAACGCCCACTGGCGCGGGTCAGCAAGATCAAGCGCCGCTCGGGGGACTACGATCCCCAGGCTGACAAGAACTACACCTCGCGCCCTGTGATTGCCCTGGAAATTTGCATGGGCAAGGCTTTACGCACCATAGAAGTGAACTTGACTGATAGAAGTGCGTTCCAATACCCGTTGTTGATCGGCTCCGAAGCACTCAAGCGCTTTGATGCGCTGGTCGACCCAAGTCTTAAATACGCTGCTGGCAAACCTGCCTGTGTCGCTAACGCTCAAACCGCAGAGTAATTGAAATGCGCGCCCTTACCCTTCACCTGAAAATCTTGATCACCATCCTTGTGGTGCTGGGCATTTCGATTACTGCCTATCAGATTTTTGCTCTCGGCATTCCTGTGACCGAAGACGCAACCGACGACCTGTGGAACATCGATGCCAAAGTCGAGTTCGTTGCCAGCTCAAAAGACCCGGTCAAGATTCAGATGTTCGTGCCGCCCCTCAACCGCGACTACGTCAGCCTGAACGAAAGCTTTATTTCCAATAACTACGGGGTGAGCGTCAACCGGGTTGATGGCAACCGCAAGGTGACCTGGTCCGCACGCCGTGTGAGCGGCAAGCAAACCCTTTACTACCGCCTGGTATTGACCAAGCGCTATTCGGGTGACAAGTCCAAGGTCAAAGGCCCGGTCTTCCGCGACAGCATTGCCGTTGAAGGCCCGGAAAAGATTGCTGCCGAAGCATTGCTGGCGCCGATTCGCCAGCACTCTGCCGACGTCGAAACCTTTATCAGCGAAACCATCAAGCGGGTGAACAACCCCAATGATGACAACGTCAAACTGCTGCTGGCCGGCGACCCGTCCACCGCGCATAAAGCCCAGGTCATCGAACTGTTGCTGTCGATTGCCCACGTACCGATGGAAAAAGTCCACACCATCCGCCTGGTAGCCGATCAGCCGCAGAACCCTGAACTGTGGCTGCGCAGTTTCAACGGCAATGACTGGCTGTATTTCAATCCGGAAACCGGCGAGCAAGGCCTGCCGTCCGACCGTCTGCTTTGGTGGATCGGTGACGAACCCATGGTCACCGTGGATGGTGGCAAGAAGCCGAACGTCACGTTCAGCCTGAACAACAGTGAAATGAACGCCATCCGCCTGGCCAAGCTGACGGACGAGAACACCGACGCCAACTTCCTTGAGTACTCGTTGTACGGCCTGCCACTGCAAACCCAGCAAACGTTCATGATCATGGTGATGATCCCGATTGGCGTGCTGGTGATTCTGGTCCTGCGCAACCTGATCGGCCTGCAGACCCTGGGGACGTTCACCCCGGTACTGATTGCCCTGGCGTTCCGCGAAACCCAGCTGGAGTTCGGCATCATCCTGTTTACGGTGATAACGGCACTCGGATTGATGTTGCGCTCCTATCTGGAGCACCTGAAGCTGCAAATGCTGCCGCGACTGTCCGTGGTACTGACCTTCGTGGTGATACTGATCGCGGCCATCAGCCTGTTCAGTCACAAACTGGGCCTGGAGCGCGGACTGTCAGTGGCACTGTTCCCGATGGTAATTCTGACCATGACTATCGAGCGCCTGTCGATCACGTGGGAAGAACGTGGTGGCGGTCATGCAATGAAAGTCGCAATTGGAACGCTGTTCGCCGCGACGCTGGCGTACCTGGTCATGAGCATCCCGGAACTGGTGTACTTCGTGTTTACGTTCCCGGCCGTTCTGCTGATTCTGGTGGGCTTCATGCTGGCCATGGGTCGCTATCGCGGCTACCGCCTGACCGAGCTGATCCGTTTCAAGGCCTTCATGAAGGCTGACTCCTGATGTTTGGCTTCTGGAAGACCTGGAAGGCCCTGGAAGCCAGAGGCATCATGGGCATCAATCGGCGCAATGCGGACTACGTACTCAAGTACAACAAGCGCAGCCTGTATCCGATTGTGGATGACAAGATCATTACCAAGGAGCGCGCCATCAAGGCGGGGATCCACGTACCGGAAATGTACGGGGTGATCTCCACCGAGAAAGAAATCGAAAAACTCGACGACATCATTGGTGGCCGTAACGACTTCGTGATCAAGCCCGCACAAGGTGCGGGCGGCGACGGCATTCTGGTGATCGCCGACCGTTTCGAAGATCGTTTTCGTACAGTGTCGGGCAAGATCATCAGTCACGATGAAATCGAACATCAGATTTCAAGCATTCTGACCGGCCTTTATTCCCTGGGCGGCCACCGCGACCGGGCACTGATCGAGTACCGGGTTATCCCGGACCAGATCTTCAAAAGCATCAGCTATGAAGGTGTGCCGGACATTCGCATCATCGTTTTGATGGGCTACCCGGTGATGGCCATGCTGCGCTTGCCGACCCGCCAATCGGGCGGCAAGGCCAACCTGCACCAGGGCGCGATCGGGGTCGGCGTCGATCTGGCGACCGGCCTGACCCTGCGCGGCACCTGGTTGAACAACATCATCAGCAAACACCCCGACACCACCAATGCGGTAGACGGCGTGCAACTGCCCAATTGGGACGGTTTCATGAAACTGGCTGCCGGCTGCTATGAGCTGTGCGGGCTGGGCTACATCGGCGTCGACATGGTGCTCGACCAGGAGAAAGGCCCGCTGATTCTGGAGCTCAATGCCCGCCCGGGCCTGAACATCCAGATTGCCAACGATTGCGGTCTGACGCTGCGCACCCACGCAGTAGAAGCCCACCTTGAAGAGCTGGCCGCCAAAGGCATTCAGGAAACTGCGGAAGAACGCGTGCGCTTTGCCCAGGAGTTGTTCGGGCATATCCACTCCACCGAATAAAGCCCAGGCAACACTTGTGGGAGCGGGCTTGCCCGCGATGGCATCAATGCGGTTTATCAAAACATCGCTGGCAAGCCGGCTCCCACAAGGCTCTTGCCATCCGCTCCCTCAAGGCTTGGTTGCTGCCTTGCACAGGATTACAATCGCCACCCCGCTCCGATGGCTGATTGGCTTCGCATGTTGACCTGCTCTGTACATCCCCTGCCTTACCAGGCCAATCCCGCCGAGTATTTTGCGGCGATTCGCCATGCGCCCGGCGCCGTGCTGCTGGACAGCGGTCGCCCTGCAGCCGAACGTGGCCGTTACGACCTGCTCAGCGCCTGGCCGCTGGCAGAGTTGTGCGTGCAACCGGAGGAATCGGGACGCCATTTTTTACAGCGCCTGCGCGACAGTCTGAAGCAACTCGGTAACGCCAGCCTGCCGGACCCCTACGAACTGCCGTTTGCCGGCGGGCTGATCGGCTATTTGAGTTACGACTTCGGGCGCCGTCTTGAGCAACTGCCCGCGCAGTCCAGCGATGATCTGCAATTGCCGGATGCACAACTGGGCCTGTATGCCTGGGCATTGATCAGCGATCACCAGCAACTCACCAGCCAACTGGTGTTTCATCCCGCGCTGGCGGCCAGCGAACGCGAACGTTTGCTGCTGCTGTTCAGCCAACCGGCGCCAGCACTGAACCAGGCATTCTCGCTAAAACGACCCATGCAGCCGGACATCAGCGCCCGCCAGTATGAGCAGGCACTGGAGCAGGTTCAGCGCTACATCCAGGCCGGCGACTGCTATCAGGTCAATTACACCCAGCGTTTCAGCGCACCGTGCCAGGGCGACAGCTGGACTGCCTATTGCGCACTGCGCGCCGCCTGCCCGACGCCGTTCTCAGGTTTTATGAGCCTGACGCAAAACAACGCTATTTTGAGCCTGTCACCGGAGCGCTTTGTGCGGGTCAGCCACAACCAGGTGGAAACCCGCCCGATCAAAGGCACCCGCCCGCGAGGCAAAGACAGCGCCGAAGATGCGGCAAACGCCGCCGAACTACTGGCAAGCCCAAAGGATCGTGCAGAGAACCTGATGATCGTTGACCTGCTGCGCAATGATCTGGGCCGCACCTGTCGCACCGGCTCGGTAAGCGTCCCCCAACTATTCACCCTGGAAAGCTACCCCAATGTTCACCACCTGGTGAGCAGCGTCACCGGGCAACTGGCCGAAGGCAAAGACGCGCTGGATTTGATTGGCGACAGCTTCCCGGGCGGCTCGATTACCGGCGCCCCGAAAATCCGCGCAATGCAGATCATTGATCAGCTGGAACCGACCAGGCGTAGCATTTACTGCGGCTCGCTCATGTATCTCGACGTGCGTGGCGAGATGGACAGCTCCATCGCCATTCGCAGCCTGCTGATCAAGGACGGACAAGTGAACTGCTGGGGCGGCGGCGGGATTGTGGCCGACTCGCATTGGCAGGACGAATATCAGGAATCGATCACCAAGGTCAAAGTGCTGCTTGATACGCTGCAAACCCTGTAGCCCGCGGTTTTTGCTAACATCGCCACCACTAGAGAGCGCCCAGCGCCATTCACTGTAGGAAGCCGCCTGATGAGCCATCCGTTCGACGTCGCCGAACTCGCCGCGACATACGCCAGCAAGTCCCCGCAGGACATTCTCAAACTAGCCTTTGAACATTTTGGTGACGAACTCTGGATCTCATTCAGCGGCGCCGAAGATGTCGTGCTGGTGGACATGGCCTGGAAGCTGAACAAGAACGTCAAGGTTTTCAGCCTCGACACCGGCCGCCTACACCCTGAGACCTACCGGTTTATCGAGCAGGTGCGCGAGCACTACAAGATCCAGATCGAGCTGATCTCGCCGGATCAAAGCAGGCTTGAGCCGTTCGTCAAAGAAAAAGGCCTGTTCAGCTTCTATAAAGATGGCCACGGCGAGTGCTGCGGCGTGCGTAAAATCGAGCCGCTGCGCCGCAAACTGTCGACCGTCAAGGCCTGGGCCACCGGTCAGCGCCGCGACCAAAGCCCGGGCACCCGCAGCCAGGTGGCGGCCCTGGAAATTGATGGCGCATTCTCCACACCCGAGCGAGCGCTGTACAAATTCAACCCGCTGGCGCAAATGACCAGCGAGGAAGTCTGGGGCTACATCCGCATGCTGGAGTTGCCGTACAACAGCCTGCACGAGCGTGGTTTTATCAGCATTGGCTGCGAGCCCTGCACCCGCCCGGTGCTGCCAAACCAGCACGAGCGCGAAGGTCGCTGGTGGTGGGAAGAGGCAACGCAAAAAGAATGTGGCCTGCACGCAGGCAACCTGATCGCCAAAAACTGACCTGCCCCCCCTTTGCTCGCGAGCTCTTGAAAAGCCCGCGAGCAAGCTCGCTCCTGCACATAAGCCCGCGCCTGCAGACAGCGCGCTCCTGCAATCATTCGCAGTTGCGTTTACCCCGGACTTGCATTCAGAATTAGTAATAGTTCTCAATAACGTCTGAGCCATAACCTATGTCTACGGGTGAACCTGCGTTCCAGGCTGCGATTTCCAATCTGTACTGCGAGCATCACGGCTGGCTGTTTGGCTGGCTGCGAAGAAAACTCGGCTGCGCCCGGAATGCCGAAGACCTGGCACAAGACACCTTTACCCGAATTCTCAACGCCCGCGAGTCGGTCGCCACCCTGCGCGAGCCCCGGGCGTTTTTGAGCACGACCGCACGCCGCCTGATCATTGATCAGGTGCGGCGCAAACACATCGAAAACGCCTACCTGCAAGAACTTGCGCTGACCGCACAAGCCCTCGAAGGCTATCAATCACCCGAGCAGATCCTCACCACGCTGGAAGCACTCGAACACATCGCGTTCATTCTGGAAGGTATGCAGGACAAGGTTCGCCAGGCCTTTGTCCTGTATTACCTCGATGGCTTGAAACAGAGCGAGATCGCCCGGCAACTGGCGCTGTCTGATCGTACGGTGCGCAAGTACCTGATCCAGGCCTTGCTGCACTGCAGCCATAGCCTGGATACCTGACCATGCCCGTGCCGCACCTGACCATTGACGAGCAAGCCGCCGAGTGGATTCTTCAACTGCATGAAGAAAGCACCAATGATGCGCTGCGCCTGCAATTCGAGTGCTGGAAGCGACAAAGTCCGCAGCACGCTGCCGCTGCCCTGCGCATGCAAGATGTGATCAGCCGCCTGCAGTCATTGCGCGGGCAATCCGCCCCGGCCAATGCCGCACTCACCGCCGCCTTTAGCAGAGGCAAGCCTGCTGGCCGAGGCAAGCGGGTATTGCGCGCACTACTGATTGCCGGCTGCCTGGGATTACCGAGCGCACTGATATTGCAAAGCCAGTATCCAAAGCAGTGGATGGCCGATATCAGGACCGGCCCCAATGACTGGAAAACCCTGCGTCTGGCCGACAACTCAACGATCACCCTCAGCGGTACCAGTGCAGTGAATGTGCATTTCAACGACCAGGAACGGCGCATCGAGTTACTGCAAGGAGAAGTACTGGTGGACGTTGCTCATGACAGCGCCCGCCCCTTTATCGTGCAGACCGACGAGGGCAGCATGCGCGCGCTGGGCACCCGCTTCGTGGTCAAACATCTGCCCGACACCACTGTTTTGAGCATGCTGCAGTCGCGGGTAGCCGCACAGAGCGCTGACGAGCAACAGACACTGGAGGTCGGTACTGGCTCCCGGGCGCTGATCCGCCGCGACTCGGTAGAACTGTCAGGTACGTTCGACCCCGCCAGCATTGATGAGGCATGGCGGCGTCACCAAATGGTGGTCGATAACCAGCCTCTGACTCTGGTGCTTGATGAAATCTCCCGGCATCGTCGCGGCCATCTTCAATTTGACCGCCAGGCCCTGGCCAATTTGCGCGTATCGGCCGTATTGCCGCTGGATAACACCGATCGGGCTCTGCAATTGATTGCTGAAACCCTGCCTGTGACGATTAAAACCTACAGCCCGTGGCTGGTGGTGATCAGTCAGCCACAGCAATCTAAAAAATAATTATTCGCATTAGTTCCGCTTTTTTCGAGCCAGCCGTCAAGGTAGATACATAGAACCCTAAAGGACTGCGCTTCCCATGCTGACTTCCTCCCACCCTCGCGGACGTTTTAGCCCGCGGGCTTGCACCCCGCTGGCCCTGGCCATTCACTTGATTGTCGCTTCGGCGAGTGGCGTGCTGTGCAGCACCGTCGCTCAGGCGCAGTCGGCATCGAAAACCTATGACATTCCATCCGGCCCGCTGAGCAGCGCCCTGAATCGCTTTGCACAACAGGCCGGGGTAGCGATTATTTTTCAGTCCGCCAGCCTGGACGGACTGACGACTCCTGGGCTGCACGGCACCTACAACGAGCATTCCGGATTCGAAGCTTTGTTGCGCGACAGCGGCTATACCGCCGTTAAAAGTGCCAATGGCTACACGCTCGATGCATTGCCTGCGGCGGGCGGCAGTCTGGAACTGGGCGCCACGCAAGTCAGCGCCAACCAGCTGGGCACCATCACAGAAGGTTCGGGCTCCTACACCCCCGGCAGCATCGCTACTGCCACGCGCATGGTGCTGACGCCGCGCGAAACCCCACAGTCGATATCCGTGGTCACGCGCCAGGCAATGGACGATTTCGGTCTCAACTCGATCGATGATGTGATGCGTCATACCCCCGGCATCACCGTTGCAACCTATGACAGTGATCGCACCAGCTACTATTCGCGCGGTTTTGCGATCAAGAACTTTCAGTACGACGGCATTCCGATCCTGCAAGACCCGCAATACTCTGCCGGGCACACCCTGACCGACACTGCCATTTACGACCGGGTCGAAATTCTCAAGGGTGCAACCGGGTTGCTCACCGGCGCAGGCGGCCCCGGCGGCACCATCAATATGGTGCGCAAAAAACCGACCCGCGAGTTCAAGGCCCATGTGGATGTGGGCGCAGGGTCCTGGGACAACTACCGCTCCGGGATCGACGTCAGCGGGCCGCTGACCGAAAGCGGCAATGTGCGGGGCCGGGCCGTGGCGGCCTATCAGGACAAACACTCGTTCATGGACCACTACAAGCGCGACAGCGAGGTTTACTACGGCATTCTGGAAGTGGACCTGACGCCGGACACCCTGCTGACTCTCGGCGCCGATTATCAGAACAACCACCCAAAAGGCTCCAGCTGGTCGGGCAGTGCCTCACTGTTCAACTCCGCCGGCGAGCGCATCAGCACCCCTCGCTCATTCAACAACGGTGCGAAATGGAGCAGCTGGGAGCAATACACGCGCACGGTGTTTTCAACCCTGGAACACAGCTTTGATAACGGCTGGGTAGTCAAAGGCCAGTACAACCACCAGGTCAACGGCTATAACGCACCGCTTGGCGCGCTGCTGGACCCGGACGTGAACACCGGACTGGCGCCAATGCTGGCCCGCAAGTACACCGGCGAATACGTCAGCGACAGTGGTGACCTGTTTGCCAGCGGTCCATTCAGCTTGCTGGGGCGCGAACATCAATTGGTGATCGGCGGCTCGGTAGCGAAGTCGCATTGGACCGGCAAGGACTACACCAACGCCAAAATGGTCGACAACGCCTATGACTACTACAACTGGGATGGCGACAGCCTCGAACCGGACTGGGGCAACGTAACCTCCTACAACGATGAAACAACGCGCCAGACCGGTACTTACATGACCGGGCGCTTCAGTCTCACCGATGATCTGACGCTAATGCTCGGTACGCGCGTGGCCGATTACACCCTGACGGGCACCAGTCATGCCAAAGACACCGGCAAGGTGCTGCCCTATGCCGGGGTGATCTACGACATCAACGAAAATATTTCCGCCTACGCCAGCTATACCGAAATTTTTTTGCCGCAGTCCTATTACCGCGATCGCGACAACAAGATGCTTGAGCCCGATGAAGGCACCAACTATGAGCTGGGCTTGAAAGGCGAGTTCTTTGATGGCCGCCTGAATTCAAGCCTGGCCTACTTCGAGGTTCATCAGGACAACCGGCCAGAAGCAGACACTGTCTATAACGCCCATCCGACCAATCCGGACATTGAGTACGCCTATAAAGGCATCAAAGCCAAAACCAGAGGCTATGAAGCAGAAATTTCTGGCGAGCTTATGCCCGGCTGGCAGTTGCAGGCGGGCTACACGCACAAGATCAGCCGTGATCAGAGCGGTAAAAAGGTATCGACGTGGGAGCCCGAGGATCAAATCAATCTGTACACCAGCTACAAGCTGACCGGCGACCTCGACAAGCTGACTCTGGGCGGCGGGGTTCGCTGGCAGGGTACGGGCTGGCAAATGCTGACCAACTGGAATAAAGGCGGGGTCGAAGAGAAGTTTTCACAAGATCCGTACTGGCTGGTTGACCTGATGGCTCGCTACCAGCTTACGAAAAACCTCTCGGCCACCGTCAATCTGAATAACGTGTTCGACAAGTCGTACTACACCAATATCGGTTTCTATAACTCGTCGTACTACGGTGACCCGCGCAATGTCATGGTCAGTACGCGCTGGGATTTCTAACACAGGCTGAACTGAATTTTTTGGAATACAAACCCTGTAGGAGCGAGCTTGCTCGCGAGCTCTTCGTTGCTGCGTTGAAATGCTCGCCAGCAAGCTCACTCCTACCGGATCTACAAAAAACACACGCGCACAAAAAAGCCTGCACAAGGCAGGCTTTATTGCGTGTCACAAGCGTTCAAGGGGCTTGTGACTCTAATATGGCGCAGCGGACGGGACTCGAACCCGCGACCCCCGGCGTGACAGGCCGGTATTCTAACCGACTGAACTACCGCTGCGCGTAACACTGAAAGCGAATGGTGGGTGATGACGGGATCGAACCGCCGACCCTCTGCTTGTAAGGCAGATGCTCTCCCAGCTGAGCTAATCACCCTTTCACTTCACTCTCGTTGCGGGGCGCATTCTCTCACACTTTTTGTGTAAGTGGTTGTTTTTATTAAAGTTTTTTTCAAAACTCGGTAAAAACTTCCGTTTCCAACGCCCTGCTCTTTGATCCTGCAGCGAACTGCAAAATCGAAGCCTTTCAAGAAAAAGCCCGCATTCAGCGGGCTTCCCCTGACCACAAGCGTTCAAGGGCTTGTGGTTAAAATATGGCGCAGCGGACGGGACTCGAACCCGCGACCCCCGGCGTGACAGGCCGGTATTCTAACCGACTGAACTACCGCTGCGCGTAACACTGTGAGCGAATGGTGGGTGATGACGGGATCGAACCGCCGACCCTCTGCTTGTAAGGCAGATGCTCTCCCAGCTGAGCTAATCACCCTTTCACTCTCGGTGTGGCGCGCATTCTACGTAGCGACCTATAGTCTGGCAAGCACTTTTTAAAATAATTTTTCTAAGCCTGCCAAAGGGTTAGCGCAGGGTTGGCCTATGGCTCCATGAAGCGAATAATGCCTGCTTTGTATATAGGAGTGATTCACCCCATGTGGTTCAAAAACCTGCTTATCTATCGCCTGACCCAAGATCTGCCTTTTGATGCGCAGGTGCTGGAAACTGCACTGGCCACCAAACCGGCCCGCTCGTGTTCAAGCCAGGAATTAGCCACCTACGGTTTCGTTGCCCCTTTCGGCAAAGGTGAGGACGCACCGCTGGTTCACGTCAGCCAGGACTTCCTGCTGATCGCGGCCCGTAAAGAAGAACGCATTCTGCCAGGCAGCGTTGTACGTGATGCATTAAAGGACAAGGTCGAAGAGATCGAAGCCGAACAGATGCGCAAGGTCTATAAGAAGGAACGCGATCAGCTCAAGGATGAAATCATCCAGGCCTTCTTGCCCCGCGCCTTTATTCGTCGCTCGGCAACCTTTGCGGCCATCGCACCTAAACAGGGCCTGATCCTGGTCAATGCGTCCAGCCCTAAACGCGCCGAAGACTTGCTGTCGACCCTGCGTGAAGTCATCGGCTCGCTGCCGGTTCGCCCTCTGGCTGTGAAAATGGCTCCAAGCGCGGTCATGACTGAATGGGTCAAAACCCAAAAAGCTGCCGACAACTTCTTTGTCCTTGATGAATGCGAGTTGCGCGATACCCACGAAGACGGCGGCATCATCCGCTGCAAGCGTCAGGACCTGACCAGCGACGAAATTCAGCTGCACCTGAGCACCGGCAAGGTTGTGACTCAGCTGTCACTGGCCTGGCAAGACAAGCTGTCGTTCGTACTGGACGACAAACTGGTAGTCAAACGCCTCAAGTTTGAAGACCTGCTGCAAGATCAGGCAGAACAGGACGGCGGAGACGACGATCTGGGCCAGCAGGACGCCAGCTTCACCCTGATGATGCTGACTTTTGGCGAGTTCTTGCCACAGCTGTTCGAAGCACTGGGTGGTGAAGAGATTCCGCAGGGAATCTGATCCATCCATATCTGCTGCAGGAGCGAGCTTTTTCAATGCTGCAACGAAGATCTCGCGAACAAGCTCGCTCCTGCAGAGGGATATCTAATAATCACAATAAAGGAACACCATGCGTGCACTTGCTGCTTTAAGCCGCTTTGTCGGTAATACCTTCGCTTATTGGGTACTGATATTCGCCGTACTGGCGTTTCTTGAACCGGCCTGGTTCATCGGCCTTAAAGGCTTCATCGTGCCCCTGCTGGGCCTGGTGATGTTCGGCATGGGCCTGACCCTCAAACTCGAAGATTTCGCCGAGGTCGCCCGCCACCCATGGCGCGTGGCACTGGGCGTCATCGCTCATTTCGTGATCATGCCCGGCGTGGCGTGGTTGCTTTGCCAGGTTTTCCACCTGCCAGCGGAAATTGCCGTTGGCGTGATTCTCGTCGGCTGCTGCCCAAGCGGCACCTCTTCCAATGTCATGACCTGGCTGGCACGGGGCGATCTGGCCCTGTCCGTAGCCATTGCCGCTGTCACCACCCTGCTCGCTCCGCTGCTGACGCCGGCGCTGATCTGGTTGCTGGCATCGGCGTGGCTACCGGTTTCCTTCATGGAACTGTTCTGGTCGATTCTGCAGGTAGTGCTGCTGCCGATCGTGCTGGGCGTTCTGGCTCAGCGATTGCTGGGGGCACGGGTGCGCTTCGCGGTTGACGTACTGCCGCTGGTCTCGGTGATCAGTATTGTGATTATCGTCGCCGCCGTGGTCGCGGCCAGTCAGGCGCAGATCGCCAAGTCAGGCTTGCTGATCATGGCCGTGGTAATCCTGCACAACAGCTTCGGCTATTTGCTGGGTTACTTTACCGGTCGCCTGTTCAAGCTGCCCCTGGCCCAGCGTAAATCCCTGGCACTGGAAGTCGGCATGCAGAACTCGGGCCTGGGGGCCGCATTGGCCAGTGCGCACTTCTCGCCCCTGGCGGCAGTACCCAGCGCACTGTTTAGCGTGTGGCACAACATCTCCGGGGCACTGCTTTCGACGTATTTCCGGCGCATGAGCGAGAAGGAAGACCGCATCGCGGCACAAAAAGCGGCTACAGAATGACACTTCGGGGTTGTCTGGCAGATTAATCATGTGCAATATACTGCGCACTGCGAGGACGACCTCGCGACTCATCGAGTGATTACTCCGGGGACGACCCCATCAGTTGATGGAGATTGCAATGTCCTGGATTATTCTGTTTTTTGCCGGCCTGTTTGAAGTTGGCTGGGCCGTCGGCCTGAAATACACAGACGGCTTCAGTCGCCCGCTCCCTACGGCGCTGACTGTAGGCGCCATGATTATCAGCCTCGGCTTGCTCGGGCTGGCCATGAAAGAGCTGCCACTGGGCACTGCCTATGCAATCTGGACCGGGGTTGGCGCAGTCGGCACCGTGATCGCCGGGATCATCCTGTTTGGCGAATCCATGGCGCTGTTCCGACTGGCCAGTGTTGCGCTGATCATTGCCGGCCTGGTCGGCCTCAAAATGAGCGCTTAAGCAGGCACCCTTTGCACGCGATGGCATCGACCCGCTCAATGCCATCGCTGGCAAGCCAGCTCCCACCCCGAGCAGGCAATATCTACCTCTTCTGTGCCCGCAACTCACTGACCCTTTCTCTCAAGACCTGCTGCGTGGCCTCCCTGGCCGGTATCGGCGCACCCGCCACCAGCGTCACCCGCGACCAGAGTCGATGGAACAACCCCTTGTGCGGATCCCGGCTGAAGAAGCTGCCCCACAACCCTTGCAACGCCATCGGAATCACCGGCACCGGCGTACGCTCCAGAATCCGCGTCACCCCCGCCTTGAACTCGCCAATCTCGCCGTCGGTGGTCAGCTTGCCCTCGGGAAAGATGCACACCAGCTCGCCATCTTCCAGATACCGGGCAATGCGGCTGAACGCTTTTTCATAAATCGCTTCATCTTCAGCACGCCCGGCAATCGGAATCGTGCCCGCAGTACGAAAGATAAAGTTGAGTACCGGCAGATCGTAGATTTTGTAATACATCACAAAGCGAATTGGCCGACGTACAGCACCACCAATCAATAGCGCATCGACAAACGAAACGTGGTTGCACACCAGCAACGCGGCGCCTTCGTCCGGAATCAGCTGCAGATTCTTGTGCTCCACGCGATACATGGAATGGCTGAGCAGCCAGATCATGAAGCGCATGCTGAATTCAGGAACGATTTTGAAAATGTAAGTGTTGACCGCGATATTCATCACCGAGACCACCAGGAACAACTCGGGAATCGTCAGCTTGGCCACGCTCAGCAGCAGGATGGTGACTATTGCAGACACCACCATAAACAGTGCATTGAGGATGTTGTTGGCAGCGATCACCCGCGCCCGCTCGTTTTCGGCCGTGCGCGACTGGATCAGCGCATACAGCGGCACAATGTAGAAACCGCCAAACACGCCCAACCCGAGAATATCGAACAACACCCACCAGGCCTGGCTGAAGCCCAGAACGCCCAGCCAGTCATTGGCTTGAATGTTTTGCGGCATGTGCCCCGAATGCCACCACAGCAACAGGCCAAACAGGGTCAGACCAAACGAGCCAAAGGGCACCAGGCCAATCTCGACCTTACGCCCCGAGAGCTTTTCACACAGCATCGAGCCCAGTGCAATACCCACCGAAAACACCGTCAGAATCAGGGTCACTACGGTTTCATCGCCATACAGCCAGTCTTTGGCGTAGGCCGGGATTTGCGTCAGGTAAATCGCACCTACAAACCAGAACCATGAGTTTCCGACGACAGAACGCGACACTGCAGGAGTCTGGTTTAACCCCATTCGCAGGGTAGCCCAGGACTCGCGGAAGATATTCCAGTTCAACTTCAGATCCGGCGTATCAGCCGCAGCCCGCGGAATTGCGCGGCTGGCCAGATAGCCGAGCACCGCAACCGAAACGATCACCACGGACACAACCACCGTGTAGTGACTGGATGAGAGCATGATCCCGGCGCCAATGGTGCCGGCCAGAATCGAGAGGAAGGTCCCCATCTCGACCAGACCATTACCCCCCACCAGTTCATCCTCATGCAGGGTCTGGGGCAGGATCGAATACTTCACCGGCCCAAACAGTGCCGAGTGAGTCCCCATCGCGAACAGCGCGACCAGCATCAACGCCAGGTGATCGAAGGCAAAACCGATTGCGCCTACGACCATGATCGCAATTTCACCCAGCTTGATCAGCCGGATCAGACGATCCTTCGGGTACTTCTCGCCAAACTGTCCGGCCAGTGCCGAGAACAAAAAGAAAGGCACTATAAAGAGCAGCGCACACAGGTTGATCCAGATCCCGCGATCACCTTCGATGTTCAACTTATAAAGGATGGCCAGAATCAGCGACTGTTTAAACAGGTTGTCATTGAGTGCACCCAAGGACTGGGTCACGAAGAACGGCAGGAAGCGGCGCTTCCTCAGCAAACTGAACTGCGAGGGGTGACTCATCATCCATGTACTCACGTTGCGCCGAACGGCTTTCTCATTGGAGAGCCGTTGTATCACTCAGGGCACAACCTTGCTCAGGTTCTGTAGCAAAAACAGCCTGTTCAGCCGTTTGGTGCAGAACCTGAGCGCCAGACCTACTTCTTCAGCCCGGCAATGCAGGGCGACACAAACAACTCGCCACGGTAGGCCCCCTGCACGGTTCGCGTGCCCACGATCAACCACATCAGCGCCAACAACATCACCAGCACGCAACCGGCCACATCAAAGAAGGCAAGGTGCAGAACACTGCCCAGACGCAGGGTGGCCAATGAGTACACGCCCAGCGGGAAGGTAAAGCCCCACCACCCCAGGTTGAACGGGATGCCTGCACGGAAATAGCGTGCCGTGATCATTAATGCCATCACGATCCACCACAAGCCAACGCCCCACAGAATCACCCCGGAGATAAGGCCCAGGCCCTCGACTATTTCACCGATCCGCCCCAGGCCATTGGCCGCAAAGATCGCAGGAGCATCGGCCCCCAACAGCAGCAAACCCAGGGCGCCGGTGCCAATTGGTCCCAAAGCCAGCCAGCTTGAGGCGGCCATGCTTTCGTGGGGCAATTTATGCAGCGCCATGCGCAGAATCAAAATAGTCAGAATACTGAATGCCACCGGCACCGAGAATGCCCACAGCACATAGCTGGTAATCAACACATGAAACTGCGCGAGGGTGTCGCTCAAATGGGGCGCCAGCAGCCCGCCGCTGGCCGCGGCTACCTCCGCCGCCACCACTGGCAACAACCACACCGCGGTCATTTGATCGATGCTGTGGTCCTGCCGGGTAAACATCAGGTAAGGAATCAGCACCCCGAAACCCAGGGCCATGGCGACATCAATCCACCACAACAGCTCGGCCACCTGCACCATGTCGCTGCCCCAACGCGGCACTCCAAACACCAGAAAACCATTGATGATGGTCGCAAGCCCCATGGGAATGGTGCCGAAAAACATCGACACAGTGGAATGCCCGAAAATACGCCGCGCTTCGTCGAAGTACAGCACCCAGCGCGCGCCATAAAGCACGCTGAACAGAATGAACAAGACAATATTGAACAGCCATAACCCTTCAGCAAACACATGTATGCCAGGGATATGCACCGGCAGCTGGGCCAATGCCAACGCCAGGACTCCCGTCCCCATGGTCGCTGCAAACCAGTTAGGCGTGAACTGGCGGATCACCTCACGGGGGTGCTGCAACTGGCTGAACGGCCTCAAACCGGGCTTGGCTTTATTTGGGCAAATCATGGATTCCTCCTGTTCCTCGTATGA
The DNA here is from genome assembly GCF_049897045.1 of Pseudomonas sp. TWR2-1-1. Lineage (NCBI taxonomy): Bacteria > Pseudomonadati > Pseudomonadota > Gammaproteobacteria > Pseudomonadales > Pseudomonadaceae > Pseudomonas > Pseudomonas sp. TWR2-1-1. The sequence continues at coordinate 776,146 of NZ_JAFCVM010000001.1, read as the reverse complement.
GGTGACCCTAGAGTAGAACCAAATCGAATATCTATATAACGGGTAATTTCTCTAACTGTTATCTGTTTTATAGATAATCACTTAATCCCTGGGTTTAACCACCGCGACACATGGCCACGCTCAGACCATAGTCGACACTGACGGGCTTCAGACATCATGCGAGACTAGCCTGCCGCAGCCGGATTGCTGCGGCCTTACACCTCCAGGAGTCACCATGTCGCTGTCCAGCGGGCTCATTGCCGCCGTCGCCCTGGCCTATATGGCCATCATGTTTGCCATTGCCTTTTATGGTGACCGGCGCAGCAAACCGCTGCCGCCGCGGGTTCGCGCATGGGTCTATAGCTTGTCGCTGGCGGTGTACTGCACCAGCTGGACGTTCTTCGGCGCTGTAGGCCAGGCCGCCGAGCAGCTTTGGGCGTTTTTGCCTATCTACCTGGGGCCGGTGCTGCTACTGGTGTGCGCGCCCTGGGTCCTGCAAAAGATGGTGCTGATCAGCAAGCAGGAGAACATCACCTCGATTGCAGACTTTATTGCCGCCCGCTACGGCAAGTCCCAGTCATTGGCGATTGTGGTGGCGCTGATCTGTCTGGTGGGGGTATTGCCCTACATCGCCCTGCAGCTAAAGGGCATTGTGCTCGGCGTCAATCTGCTGATAGGGGCCGGGGCGGATGCAACAGGGACCAGTGCCCAGGACACCGCACTGATTGTGTCCTTGGTGCTGGCGCTGTTTACCATTGTATTTGGCACGCGCAACCTCGATGCCACCGAACACCACCGCGGCATGGTGCTGGCGATTGCCTTCGAGTCGCTGGTCAAACTGTTCGCCTTTCTCGCCGTCGGCGCCTTTGTAACCTACGGCCTGTATGACGGTTTCGACGACTTGTTCAATCAGGCGATGCTCGCGCCGCGCCTGGAGCAGTACTGGCAAGAAACCATCAACTGGCCTTCGATGGTGGTGCAGACCGGTGTGGCCATGATGGCAATCATCTGCCTACCCCGGCAGTTTCACGTCACTGTGGTTGAAAACATCGAGCCACGCGACTTGCAACTGGCCAAATGGGTGTTCCCGGCCTACCTGATTCTGGCGGGCCTGTTCGTGGTACCGATTGCGCTGGCCGGGCAGATGCTGCTGCCCAGTTCGGTACTGCCTGACTCGTTCGTGATCAGCCTGCCACTGGCCCAGGCTCATCCGGCACTGGCATTGCTGGCATTCATTGGCGGCGCATCGGCCGCCACCGGCATGGTGATTGTGGCCAGCGTCGCGCTGTCGACCATGGTTTCCAACGACATGCTGCTGCCCTGGCTGCTGCGGCATAAAAACGCCGAACGGCCGTTCGAAGTGTTCCGCCACTGGATGCTTTCGGTGCGCCGCGTGTCGATTGTAGTGATTCTGCTGCTGGCTTATGTCAGCTACCGCCTGCTGGGTTCGACCGCCAGCCTCGCTACCATCGGCCAGATTGCCTTTGCTGCAGTCACCCAGCTGGCCCCTGCCATGCTCGGCGCCCTGTACTGGAAGCAAGCCAACCGCCGGGGGGTATTTGCCGGCCTGGCTACCGGGACCTTCATCTGGTTCTACACCCTGGTGCTGCCTCTTATCGCCCACAGCGTCGGCTGGAATTTAAGCCATTTCCCGGGCCTGGCCTGGCTTCACAGCAACCCGCTGGGGCTGTCGATCACGCCACTGACCCAAGGCGTGGTGTTATCGCTGGCCGGTAACTTCACCCTGTTTGCCTGGGTCTCGGTGGTGTCTCGCACCCGCGTTTCGGAGCACTGGCAAGCCGGGCGCTTTATTGGCCAGGAACTGAGCAGCCACCCGGGCGGGCGCTCCATGCTCGCGGTACAGATCAACGACTTGCTGACACTGGCCGCACGTTTTGTCGGTGAGGAGCGGGCCCACCAGAGCTTTATTCGTTTCGCTTATCGCCAGGGCAAAGGCTTTAACCCTAATCAAAACGCCAATGGCGAGTGGATCGCCCATACGGAACGCCTGCTGGCCGGGGTGCTCGGCGCTTCCTCGACCCGCGCAGTGGTCAAGGCGGCCATTGAAGGTCGGGAAATGCAGCTTGAAGATGTGGTGCGCATTGCCGACGAAGCATCGGAAGTATTGCAGTTCAACCGTGCACTACTGCAGGGCGCGATTGAAAACATCACCCAGGGGATTAGCGTGGTCGATCAGTCGCTCAAGCTGGTGGCCTGGAATCGTCGCTATCTGGAGCTCTTCAACTACCCGGACGGACTGATCAGCGTAGGACGCCCGATTGCCGACATCATTCGTCACAATGCTGAACGCGGCCTGTGCGGCCCCGGAGAAGCCGAAGTGCATGTGGCCCGTCGCCTGCACTGGATGCGCCAGGGCCGGGCGCATACCTCCGAACGCCTGTTCCCCAATGGCCGGGTTATCGAACTGATCGGCAACCCCATGCCGGGGGGCGGTTTTGTCATGAGTTTCACTGACATTACCGCGTTCCGCGAAGCCGAACAGGCACTGACCGAGGCCAACGAAGGGCTTGAACAGCGGGTGGCCGAGCGAACCCATGAGTTGTCGCAGCTCAATCAGGCACTGACGGATGCCAAAGGGGTGGCCGAATCGGCCAACCAGTCGAAAACCCGCTTCCTGGCAGCTGTCAGTCATGACCTGATGCAACCCATGAACGCCGCACGCCTATTCTCCGCAGCCCTGTCACATCAAGAAGAGGGGCTTAACCCGGAAGCGCAAAAACTGGTACAGCACCTGGACAGTTCCTTGCGTTCAGCCGAAGACCTGATCAGTGACCTGCTGGATATTTCACGCCTGGAAAACGGAAAGATAACCCCGGACATCAAGCCTTTTGCCCTTAATGACCTGTTTGACACCTTGGGAAATGAGTTCACCGCCCAGGCTCAGGAACAAGGTTTGAGCTTCAGAGTGCGCGGCAGCCGTTTGCGGGTCAGTAGCGACATCAAACTGCTGCGACGCATTCTGCAGAACTTCCTGACCAATGCCTTCCGCTACGCCAAAGGACCGGTGCTGTTGGGTGTGCGTCGCCGAGGTGGCGAGCTGTGCCTTGAGGTGTGGGATCGGGGCCCGGGTATTCCCGCCGACAAGCTGCAAGTCATTTTTGAAGAGTTCAAACGCCTGGATAGCCACCAGACCCGTGCCGAAAAAGGCCTGGGCCTGGGCCTGGCGATTGCAGACGGCTTGTGTCACGTGCTCGGGCATACCCTGCAAGTGCGCTCGTGGCAGGGTAAAGGCAGCGTATTCAGCGTCAGCGTGCCACTGGCCAAAACCCAGGCGGCGCCTCAGCCCGTGGTTGCCGAACAAAACGGCCAGCCTATCAATGGCGCCCAAGTGCTGTGCATCGATAACGAAGACAGCATTCTGATCGGCATGCAGAGCTTACTGACACGCTGGGGCTGCCGGGTCTGGACCGCACGCAATCGCGACGAATGCGCAGCCCTGCTCAACGAGGGCGTGCGTCCGCAACTGGTGCTGGTTGATTACCATCTGGATGGCGGCGAAGTCGGCACCGATCTGATGCGCTGGCTGCGTGCCCGACTGGGCGAACCGGTGCCTGGCGTGGTAATCAGCGCTGATGGACGGCCGGAGATGATTGCCGAGGTGCATGCAGCAGGCCTGGAATACCTGCCCAAGCCGGTAAAACCTGCGGCTTTGAGGGCTCTGCTGAGCCGGCATGTGCCGCTGTAATCGAGGCAGAAGCGGATCCCGTAGCAGCTGCCGCAGGCTGCGTCCGACGGCGTAGCCGTCGTAAAGTCGGGCGCGGCAGTGTGCCAAACAGATCCAGGTTTCAGAATTAACGATCACTGCGCAATCGGACGCAGCCTGCGGCAGCTGCTACGGGCCTGGCGTGCTTACTCAGCCGGATGCGCTACGCCATCCACATCCGTCATCGCCCGCTCCAGCAGGTCAGCAGGCAAGCTTTTGCTGGCCCTGGCGCCCAGCAGCTTGAGCTGCTCGCTGCGACTGACAAGGTTGCCTCGGCCTTCTGTCAGCTTGTTACGCGCAGCTGCGTAGGCTTTATCCAATTGCTGCAGACGATTACCGACTTCATCCAGGTCCTGAATGAACAGCACAAACTTGTCGTACAGCCAGCCTGCCCGCTCTGCAATTTCCCGCGCGTTTTGACTTTGCCGTTCCTGCTTCCACAGGCTGTCAATTACCCGCAAGGTAGCGAGCAAGGTGGTGGGGCTGACAATCACAATGTTGCGGTCAAAGGCCTCCTGGAACAGGTTAGGCTCGGCTTGCAATGCGGCGGAAAAAGCTGCCTCGATCGGTACAAACAACAACACGAAGTCCAGGCTGTGCAGGCCTTCGAGTCGCTTATAGTCTTTACCGGCCAGGCCTTTTACATGATTGCGTAACGACAGCACATGCTGCTTGAGTGCCGCCTGCCCAATAACATCGTCATCGGCACCTACGTATTGCTGATACGCCGTGAGGCTGACCTTGGAGTCGACCACTACCTGTTTGTCACCCGGCAGCATGATCAGGACATCCGGTTGAAAACGCTCACCGTCCGGCCCCTTGAGGCTGACCTGTGTCTGGTACTCGCGGCCCTTCTCAAGCCCTGCGTGTTCAAGCACCCGCTCCAGAATCAACTCACCCCAGTTACCCTGGGTTTTTTGGCCTTTGAGGGCGCGGGTCAGATTGGTGGCTTCATCACTCAGGCGCAGATTGAGTTGCTGCAGTCGCTCCAGCTCTTTACCCAGCGAAAATCGTTCCCGGGCTTCTTGCTGATAGCTTTCTTCGACACGCTTTTCAAACGACTGAATGCGCTCCTTTAAAGGGTCGAGCAACTGCCCCAGGCGCTCGCTGCTGGTGTCGGCGAAACGCTGCTCACGCTCATCGAAAATCTTGCCGGCAAGCTCTGCAAACTGAGCCCGCAGCTCATCACGCGAGCCTTGCAGGTCGCTTAATCGTTGTTGATGACTGTCTTGTTGCTCGCGCAACTCAGCCGCCAACGCCGCCGCATGAGCGTCCAGGCGACGCAATTCGGCCTCTTTCTGGCTGCGCTCCAGACTCCAGGCATGCGCTGCATCTCGCGCATTGTCGCGTTCGAGTTGCGACAACTCGACCTCTCGCCGCAAGGCCGCCAGCTCTGCCTGCTTGGCAGCATTGGCCTGGCCCAGATCACTGATTTCATCACGACTGGCCTCCAGTTGGGCGCTCAGACCTTCCTGAGCCAACTGCGCCGTATTCAAACGCTCATTGAGCATCGCCAGTTCAGCTTGAAGGGTACTGGCGCGACGCTGCACCTGCCATAAAACTGCCAACAGCGGTATGCCCGCCAATGCCAGGCCCAGCAAAATGCTGCTCAAATCCAGGGCCATAGCCCCTCCGCACTAGATAAAAGAGCAAGGGTAACCAAGCAACAGGAGCGAAGACAGCTCAGTCTTCTATTTTGCTCAGTTCCTGTTGCGCGACGCGATCTCCGGCACGGGCAGCCTGGCGCAAGAGCTCATGACCGATCCGCTGATCCCTGGCACTCCCGCAATCACGGCACATCAATTGCCCAAGCCGGCTCTGGGCCAGAACCACGCCTTGTCGTGCAGGTTGTTTCAGCAAATGGCCGGCAACGTGCTTGACGCTGGGCTTGGCGCCTAATCGAGGGTTATCCAGTAACCAGATGGCCACCCGCAGAGAAAAACGTTTTGGGGGTTCTGATGGCGTATTGGGGCGAGTAACGGAGGAAGTAGCTGTACGAAACTTCATATGACACTGTAGGGCAGAACAGAAGGCGCGCAACTTTACTCCTTTTTTCGTGAGGGTAAAGCCGAAAAACACTACACCCGCGATCTAGAGCAAGTGCACGGGACAATCCACAGATCCTGTGGATAAGTCAGTGGACAACCCGCATTTAACCCCCGCAAACGCCCACCCTGCGGGGCCTCGGGTCAAACTGACGATTTTTTCACCAATTAAAAAAAACGATGTTTTTCATTGACTTAAATTTAGCGAGCAGGCTAGGAGCGCGTGTTCTCTGGCCCGTGCAGTGATTCAATGCGCAGCACCTAAAATGTGCACAAGTTCACACCCGCCCCAGGAAACAGGTCTGATACAGAGCAAAAACTCTAGGCAAGCGCACTTGTATTGAGCAACGGCCAAGCCTCCTCAGAACCCCGATACGCTGTCCATCCAGGTCTGGCATTCCAGTAGAAACGAGCTATATCTCCCACCTGCCCATGCCGTTGCGCACTGGTGCCGATAATCGCTGCAGAGGGCTAAATAACGTATTTTTTGCTAGCACACTTGCGTTTAAATTTTCAACCCGTTAGTATCCGCAGCGTTAGTACCAAGCTGAAAGTCAATTCGGGCCGAACAAATCCCTCAAGCACTCTTCCATAAATGAAGACATGCTGACAAAACGGGATCGACCCCCTCGATGGTTTCCAGGTAAATCTTGCGACGATACTGCCTTTGAAAAGCAAAGGGTACCGCGAAGTTTTTACTCTGACCGAACCAACCTGCAAATTGATCAGGATCTTCACCCGGAGCACGGAACCTTAGCTCCAGTTGTGATTGCCTGCCCTCCTAAGTACCTACCTGCCAGCCCAAGCGCCACATAATTAATGCGCTCCAACTGGCGGCTTTGTTCCAGTCAGGTTCTTCGTCCAGCCAAAGATGGCTCGACGTCACTGGAACGTTTTAACGCTGCACAGCTCTAAGCTGTGTCATTTGTAGGAACACCTAATAACTATGTCTACTCAAATCCATACTCAGGATGCCATTCGCACCCTAACCAACGCCTTTGCTCCAATGAACTGCCTGATTATGGCCGCTCGCAAAGGATGCTTCAGCTTCACTCTGGTCAACGAACACGGTATCGCTCGTCACAGCGAACGCCTGTACCCCGATCAATATTCCAGCGCAGCACCTCTGCAAGCTGTGATCGAGCGTACTCGTCAGGCACTTATTGCCTGATCTGATAAGCGACAACACAACAAGCCCTGCCTGATCCGCAGGGCTTTTTATTGCTAAAAATTTAAGAAATATCCTGCATTGTTTAATTACCTGCGGATATATAGCGCACAACTCGAAGCCACTAATGTTTTAAAAACAGTCCTTTAGAGCAAATATATGACACTACACTTCAACTCAAGCGGCTAATCCGCTTCCGGCGAGCCCTACCGACTCACTGCTGCCAAGCAAATGGGCACGCCGGCCATTTCAGCCGTCGAGGACGATATGGGTATCGCTGCCAGAGAGTTGTCTCTTTATGTCATTCGGCCAACATTGAGGTATCTGGGCCAGAACAATCCGGATGCAGAAGCTTTGTTGCTGGGTATTGCTGCCAGCCAGTCAAGCCTGGGCTCTGCCCTGCACGACCGGCGCGGTCATGGCCTGTATTGCATTCGCGAAGCCAGCCACGCAGCTTTGTGGGACCGGTATCTGGCGCAAGACCCCGATCTGGCCAGCCTGATTCGCGGACTGGCCAGTCAGCATGCATTCTTATGCAGCCCCCATTTGGAACTCACAGTTAATTTACGTTACGCAACGGCCATTGCGTGGCTGCTGATTGAACAGCAACAAGTAATCATCCCCGCTGCAGATGACCTGCTCGGTATGGCAAGAGTTTGGCGCCAAGCCTTTGAACCACAAGGACGTTTGCGTGATTTCACTCACGCCTGGAACAACTTTGTTTCTCCTCTCAATCATGTCGCTTGAGATTTCGTCCACACACAATAATATTTAAATGATCGAAAACCGGTCGGATTGTCCTACAAAACAACGTTAACTTCTGCGATTTAGCCTATAGCGCTTAAACAAAAATGTTGGTAGTTTTCGTCCGGTGATCAAAAGGAGTTCTAATAATGAAAAAAGTAATGCTCAAGACCACACTTGGCCTCGCCGTAACCTTGGCTTCCAGCCAGATTTTCGCAAGTGGCTTCGCCCTCAACGAACAAAGCGTTAGCGGTATGGGGACCGGTTTCGCAGGTCGTTCATCTTCAGCCGACGATGCAAGTACCGTATTTGGTAACCCTGCCGGCATGTCCCGCTTGAATGGTCAGCAAGTAACCGGTGGCATCGCTGTTATCGACGCTTCGACCGATATTAAAGATGCGCAAGGTAAATACCCTGGCACCAATAAAGGTGACATGGTTCCATTCACTGGCGTTCCGATGGGTTTCTATACCAACAAGCTCAATGACCAGTGGGCTGTAGGTTTCGGTGTTTATGCACCTTTCGGTCTCGTTACCGATTATGAAGGCGGTTTCCAGGGCCGAGCTTTCGGCAAAAAGAGTGAAGTAAAGGTTATTACGCTGCAACCGACAGTCAGCTATGCCTTTAACGACAAGGTTTCGGTGGGTTTCGGTCCAACCATTAACCGTATCTCCGGCGCACTTGAGTCAGACCTCACGGTCCTCAACCCGGCTTTCGGCGATACCAATGTAAAAGTTAAAGGAACTGATACCGCGTTGGGCTTCAATATCGGCGTTCTGGTGCAAGCGACAGACACCACCCGTATTGGTCTTACCTATCACTCCAAAGTGAGCTACAAGCTTGAAGGCCACACCAATGTGACGGCGGGGGCCAATACCCCGGCTTCATTGATGAAAAGCAATCGCTATGACGCCTCGCTGTCCATCGACACTCCAGAATCCTACGACCTGTCTGTGACTCAAGACCTGTCCGATGCCTGGAAAGTCTATGCAGGTTCGACCTGGACTCGCTGGAGCCGCCTGAAGGACATCACCATCAATAACGACGGTGTTAGCCCTGCAGCTTCGGGGGCGGTAGGTTCGCAACTGTTCGGCTCGATCAAGGAAGAGCAGAACTGGCACGATACCTGGGCCTATGCGATCGGTACTTCATACCAGTTGAACAAGCAGTGGGTACTGCGTACCGGCTTGACGTGGGATCAGTCGCCAACCAACAACGAGAACCGTTCACCACGTATCCCTACCGGCGACCGTACAGTCTTCAGCCTGGGTGCGGGTTATGCAGTTAACGAAAACCTGGCCATTGACGTTGCTTACTCTTACCTGAAAGAAGAATCAGTCAAAGTTAATGACTCGAACGCTCTTAACAGCTACAGCGCCAAATATGAAAACAGCGCTAACGGCTTTGCAGTAGGCGCAACCTACAAGTTCTGATTCATCGCGAACCTGAAGGGCTCGCCGACTGAATTAAAAAATCCCCGTTCTCGTTACCGAGACGGGGATTTTTTAATGAGTGACATTCAGGGTGTTGAAGCAATGGCTTTTTCTATCGCCTCAATCAATTCGGGGCTGTCGGGTTTACTCAGACTCGAAAAGCTGGCAACGACATTGCCTTTGCGATCCACAACATATTTGTAGAAATTCCACTTCGGCGCACTGCTCTGTTCAGCCAGCACTTTAAACAAATGCACAGCGTCAGGACCACGAACATGTTGCGGATCAATCATGGTGAACGTTACACCGTAATTAACGTAACAGACCTTGGCTGTTTCTTCGCCGTCCTTGGCCTCTTGTTTAAAGTCATTGGACGGCACGCCAATCAACTCCAGCCCCTGTCCTTTAAAACGCTGATGCAATGCCTCAAGCCCTTTGAACTGAGGGGCAAAGCCACAAAAGCTCGCAGTATTAACGATCAACAGCGGCTTTGCGGCGAAGCGTTGGCACAGATCGATAGATTCTTTGGCCCGCAACTTTGGCAATGAACCTTCCAGTAGCGGCGGACACTGCGCCGCCCATACAGAACCGGTGCAAACAAACAACAATACGGGCATTGCAATCCAGCGCTTTAGCATTATGAAAGTCCTTTAAATAGAGACAGACACAGAACTTACTCGCCCCGACAACCCGCTAGCAAGCACCCATGCCCAACTGCATCAGTGCCAGCCCGCCTTGATGCCAGCCCCACCACGCCAGGGTCAGCAGTAATAAACCGCCGCCCAAACCCACCCACCATAGCCATGCCGGACTCACGCAATACTCCCCTGCGCCTGCAACCGGGCGACGGGGCGCTCGCGCACCGGCCAGTTCAGGGCAGCCGCCAAAAGACTCAACAAGATCGATACCTGCCAGATCAAATCGTAACTACCGGTTCGATCATAGACCACACCCCCCAGCCAGCCGCCGAGGAATGCACCCAACTGATGGAACAGAAACACGATCCCGCCCAGCATTGACAGGTTACGCACACCAAACATGGTAGCGACCGTGCCATTGGTCAGCGGCACTGTCGACAACCACAAAAAGCCCATGCTCATACCGAACAGGTAGGCACTGAACTGCGTCACCGGCGCCCACAGGAACAACACGATAACCACTGCTCGCGCCAGGTACAGACTGGTCAGCAAGCGCGGCTTTGACATACGGCCGCCCAGCCAGCCGGCAGTGTAGGTGCCGAATATATTGAACAGACCAATCAGCGCCAGCACCGTCGTGCCAACGGTGGCAGGCAAATGCTGATCCACCAGATAGGCCGGCAGGTGAATCCCGATAAACACCACCTGAAACCCGCAGACAAAAAAGCCGAAGGACAACAACCAGAACCCGGAATGCGAGCAGGCCTCACGCAGCGCTTGCTTGAGCGTTTGCTCGCCACCCAGACTCGGCAGGGGACGATCTTTGAGCATGCTCACCAAGGGCACGATCAGCGCCACCAGCAACCCCAACACCAGCAACGCCGACGACCAGCCGAGCCAGCCAATCAGACCCAGCGTGCCGGGCAACATGGCGAACTGACCGAACGAACCCGCCGCACTGGCAATCCCCATGCCCATGCTGCGCTTTTGCGCAGGCAAGGCGCGCCCTACCACACCCAGAATCACCGAGAAGGAAGTGCCGGACAGCCCGATACCGATCAACAAACCTGCACTCAGCGATAAGGTCATCAACGAGTCAGACATGCCCATCAGGATCAAACCTGCGGCATACAAAATGCCACCCACGATCACAACTCTGGCGGCGCCGAAGCGATCAGCCAGTGCACCGGTGAACGGTTGCGCCAAGCCCCAGATCAAGTTCTGCAGAGCAATGGCAAACGCAAAGACCTCGCGCCCCCAACCAAACTGAGCACTCATCGGCGGCAGAAACAGCCCGAATCCATGCCTCACCCCCAAAGACAGCGCCAAAATCAATGCACTGCCCAAAAGCACCCACCCGCTGGTACGCCACACCGATGTCATTTTTATTCTCCTGATGCGGGTATATACCCATTTTTATTCGTGTAAAGGGCCCTTAATCCGGGCCCGCCAAGTCATCCAGAAGCTGCAGCAGTTGCTCGCGCCGGTCTTCCCCCAAACGATCAATCAATCGCTGCTGCGCGGCCTCCCAGGCCGGCAACGCTGCCTCAAGCCGCTCCTCCCCGGCCCTGGTCAGGCATACCAGGCGATTACGGTGGTCCTCGCCCTCAGCCAGCTTCACCAGGCCTGCATTCTCCAGCACCCGCAAGTTGCGCCCTAACGTACTGCGGTCCAACCCCATGGCTTCAGCCAGGCTGGAAATACTCGGTTGATCCAGACGCTTGAGATTGCACAACAAGGAATACTGGGCAACGTTGATTCCGAAGCCATCAAGAGCGCCGTCGTAATGCCTGCTGATGCCACGCGAAGCGCGACGCAGATTGGTGCATAAACACTGGGTTGGTAACATTTTGTATGTATATACCCGCAATAAACTGGAATCAAGATTTAAAAAATACGCCACCGCCGCCCTGGCGGGAGCCAGCTTGCCATCGCGAGCAAGCACGCTCCTGCAGAGCTGGTCACGCTGAAATAAGCGCCAACCCTACCAATACCAGCACCTCAAGCAATTCAAGCAAGGCTCCGGCAGTATCACCTGTGGTGCCGCCCAGGCGGCGCATCATCACTCTGCGCAGCCATACAAACCCAAGGGCAGCCAGCACCAGCGCCCACAAACCTGCATAACCGGCTACCACTACACACGCCAGCGCACTGAGTCCCAGCACCTGCCACCCGGTCTTGCGCGGCAAGTGGTCCGCCAGCGCTTGCCCCAGGCCACCCGCACGCACATAAGGCGTGGTGAGGAACACACCGAGCAATGCACTGCGGCCGATCAGCGGCACAATCAGCAATGCCATCCCCTGTTGCTGCTCAACCAGCGCCAGCAGCGCGCAAAATTTGAGCAATAACACCAAGACCAGCGTCACGACGGCAATCGGTCCGCTGCGCGGGTCTTTCATGATGTTCAGGGTGCGCTCACGATCGCCAAAGCCGCCCAGCCAGGCATCGGCACTGTCAGCCAGACCATCCAGGTGCAACCCGCCACTGAGCAGCACCCATGCCGTCAGCAGCAAGGCCGCATGCAGCATTAAAGGGGCATTGCCCAGCAAGCCATTGAGCCCCCAAAGCAGCAGGCCGAACAGCGCACCCACCAACGGATAGCACAGCAGAGAACGCCCAAGCTCTTGAGGCGCAGGCATACCGGAGAGGCGAATCGGCAAGCTGCTCAAAAATTGCAGGGCGATCCAGAATGGCAGCATGCTCAGCCCTCTTCGCTTACTACGCCGTGGGCTGCAACACGCAACCCGAACAGCGCACCATTGACCACCGGCACCTGCAACAATTGCTCGCGGCGCAAACCCCGGGCCCGGGCCAGCAGCAGCTTGATCACCCCGCCGTGGCACACCACCAGTACCCGTTCCCCGGCAAATTGTTGCTGCAAACGGCTGACTGCAGACAATACCCGCGCCGAGAACTCCGGCACGGGCTCACCTTGCGGCGGAGTAAAGCCGTAGGGGTCAGTCCAGAACAAGCCCAGCGCCTCGGCGTCGGTTTCCATCAGCGCCGCCGGACTGCACCCTTCCCATTCGCCAAAATGCAGTTCCTGCAGGTCCTTATCGAAAGACACCGGTAACGCCAGCTGCTGGCTCAGCTCCCGTGCGAACAGGGCACAACGCTGCAACGGCGAGCTGACGATACGATCCCACGGACCGCGGCCTTTAACCGCTTCACGCATCTGCTCCCAGCCCACGGCCGTCAGCGCATCATCGAGACTGCCCCGCAGTCCGCCACCCAACTCGGTTTCGCCATGGCGCAACAGATCCAGTTGCACCGTCATGCAGGTCGGTCCGCCACGGCGGCCTCGGCAAAAGTCGCCATCTGCCCGTGCAGGTCGCAGGCCAGACGCACCAACGGTACCGCCAGTGCGGCACCGCTGCCCTCGCCCAGGCGCAAGCCGAGGTCGAGCAACGGCTGTGCCTGCAAGCTTTCCAGCACATGGCGATGCCCCTGCTCGGCACCGCGATGGGCGAAAACCAGCCACTCGCGGCACTGCGGGTTCAAACGTACGGCGACCATGGCTGCAACCGTGCAAATAAAGCCATCAACCAACGCCACGATGCCTTGCTGCGCGCAAGCCACATAGGCGCCGGTCAAAGCTGCAATCTCAAAGCCGCCCAGGCGGAACAGGGTCTGCAGCGGGTCATCCAGCAGCCCGTCGTGAAACGCCAGCGCCCGGTCAATGACTTGCGCTTTATGACTTACACCCGCTGGGTCCAGACCGGTTCCCGGCCCGGTCAGGTGCGAGGCCGGGCAATCCAGCAAGGCACAGGCCACGGCACTGGCTGACGTCGTGTTGCCAATGCCCATTTCGCCGCCAATAAATAACTCGCTGCCCGCTGCCAGTGCCCGCAACACACTGTCACGTCCCGCCTGCAGGGCTTTTAAGCCCTGACTGTCGGTCATCGCCGCGCCCGTCGCAAAGTTGGCCGTGCCAGCTCCCAGTTCCAGGTGCCGCACCCCCGGCAGATTGAGCATGGGTGTCACAGTGCCCAGATCTACTACATCCAGTTGCGCGCCCAACTGGCGGGCCAGCACGCTGATCGCCGCGCCGCCGCTGACAAAGTTGTGCAACATTTGCCCGGTGACCGCTTGCGGGTAGGCCGATACGCCCTCTGCCACCACACCGTGATCGCCAGCAAAAATCGCAATCCACAGTTGATCGACACGCGGCTTGAGCCGCCCCTGCAACCCGGCCAGCTGCACGGCCAACGCTTCCAGCTGGCCCAACGAGCCTGCCGGTTTGGTCAATTGCTGCTGACGCGCGGCTGCCGCCATCGATATTTCATGATTAACCGGCTTGCACGGGGTCAGCCACCACGGGGTATTCATAGTGCAGTTCCTTTCAACGTCAGAGGCAGGCCCGCCACCGTCAGCACTACTCGCTGACAGCGCTCGGCCAAGGCTTGATGCAACCAACCGGCTTCATCGACATAGCGGCGAGTCAATTCGCCCAGCGGCACGACACCCATTCCGGTTTCGTTGCTGACAAATACAATTTCACCCGGCAGTTCAGCCAGGCACGCCAGCAGCGCATCACGCTCGGCGTCCAGGCGCTGCGGGTCTTCAAGCATCAGCAGGTTGGTCAGCCATAACGTCAGGCAATCCACCAACAAAAAAGTCTCTGCCCCGGCGCTATCGCGCAGTACCCGGGCCAGCTCCAGCGGTTCTTCTACCAGCGCCCAATGCCCGGGGCGGCGCTCACGATGGTGGCGCACGCGCTCGTTCATCTCACCGTCCAGCGGCTGGCTGGTGGCGATGTAGGTGACGGCGAGAGCGGACTCGGCCGCGAGCTTCTCGGCCAGGCGGCTTTTACCCGACCGCGCGCCACCCAGAATCAGTTGCAGCATGTTTTAAAACCTCTAGAAGGCGGCTTATCTGTGTGGAAGCCGCAAGAGCGGCCCGTATGACAGAGGATCAGAGCCCGCATAATTGACGCAGCAACCCGGTATCAAGATGGTTTTGCACCAGGTCCGCCAGGCGCTCGATGTCCCGCTCACGCAGGGCGTGGTAGTCCACCGATTGCACGTCCTGCAAACCGGCCCAGCGCAGCAAGGCACTGCAGGCCGCAGGTGACTCGAACAAACCATGCAAGTACGTGCCGCAAATTTGCCCGTCTTCACTCTGGGCGCCATCACACCGACCATCTTCCAACTGCACCGCCGGCCGCTCCAGCGCCACGCCGCTAGTCACGCCGGCATGGATTTCGTAGCCACTGACTGCAGCGTTTTCCAGGGTCAGATGCCCGCGTACATTGCGCAGTTGCTTCTCGGCGGCAAGCTCGGTGCTCAATGCCAGCAACCCCAGACCGGGGCTCGACCCCGCCGCACCTTCGAGCCCCAGCGGGTCGTGAACCTGTTCGCCGAGCATCTGCAAACCGCCACAAATCCCCAGCAACTTGCCGCCATAGCGCAAGTGACGGTTGATTGCCGTCTCCCAGCCATTGCCGCGCAAATAGGCCAGATCGCTGCGCACGCTTTTGGAGCCCGGCAGGATAATCAAATCCGCAGCCGGGACAGGCTGGCCCGGCCCGACAAACTGCAAGTCCACTTGCGGGTGCAAACGCAGCGGATCGAAGTCGGTGTGGTTACTGATACGCGGCAGCACCGGTACGACCACCTTGAGCACTTGATCTGCCTTGTCGGTCTGGCGCTGGTCAATGCCGTCTTCAGCCTCAAGATGCAAATCCATCACATACGGCAATACACCGATCACCGGCTTGCCCGTGCGCTGTTCAAGCCAGTCGAGACCAGGCTGGAGCAAGGCAATGTCGCCCCGAAAACGGTTGATGATGAAGCCTTTGACCCTCGCCTGCTCGGTCTCTGACAGCAACTCAAGAGTGCCGACAAGATGCGCAAACACGCCGCCGCGATTGATGTCGGCGATCAGGATTACCGGACAATCCACCGCCTCGGCAAAGCCCATGTTGGCGATGTCGCCGGCACGCAGATTGATCTCGGCAGGCGAGCCCGCGCCCTCGACCATCACCACCGGGTACTCGGCGCTCAAGCGCTGGTGCGAGGCCAGCACCGCCTGCATGGCGATGGCCTTGTAGTCGTGATAAGCCACCGCGTTCATGCTGGTTACGGCACGCCCATGAATAATCACCTGCGCGCCCGTGTCACTGTTGGGCTTGAGCAACACCGGATTCATGTCTGTGTGGGGCGCAAGACCAGCCGCCTGGGCCTGGACTGCCTGGGCCCGACCGATCTCGCCGCCCTCTGCGGTGACGGCACTGTTGAGCGCCATGTTCTGCGGCTTGAACGGCACCACACGCACACCCTCGCGGGTCAGCCAGCGGCACAATGCCGTGACCAGAGTACTTTTACCCGCATCGGATGTAGTGCCCTGCACCATCAGCGTGCTCATGAATTTTCCTTGGTATACGCCAGCAACGCTTGTTCCAGCCGCAGCCAGTCAGCGTCGGTAGCAGGCAGGCCAAAACGTACGCTGCTGTTATGGGCAAACAGACGCAGCAAAATACCGCGGTGGGCCATAAATTCGTAAAGACGGTCGGCGTGGGGGGTAATCAGCCACTGAAACAGCGCGCACCCGCCCTGGGGCGGCAAATCATGCAGGCCCAACAATCGCTCCAGCCGGCCGCTGGCCAATTCGCTGCGCTCGCGCTGAAGCTCCTGGGCGGCGGTGTCGAGCAGACAAGCCTGGCCTACAGCCCGGGTCGGGCCGCTGACGGCCCATGGGCCGACCTGGTCGGCCAACAATTTAAGCAACTTGAGTTCTGCCAGAACAAAGCCAAGGCGCACACCGGCCAGACCAAAGAACTTGCCGAAAGAACGCAGCACAATCAGCCCGGTACGCCAGCTCTGGGCCGACAGGCTCAAATCTGGCGTGTTGTCCATAAAGGCCTCGTCCACCACCAGCCAGCCTCCGCGCGGGGCCAGTCTTGCGTGCCACTCCAGCAGGCGCTCGGCAGTCAGGCTCAAGCCGGTAGGGTTATTGGGGTTAACCACCACCAGCACATCCAGCGTATCGAGGTAGAAATCGACTTCCTGCTCCATGATTTCGCGCACGATGTGCCCACTACGGCGCCACGCCTCGGCGTGCTCGGCGTAGCAGGGCGACAACACACCAACCTTGCCCGCACGCCGCAAGCGCGGCAGCAACTGAATAGCGCACTGCGAACCCGGCACCGGCAACACGTTCGGTGCCCCGTAATAAGCGCAAGCTGCGTGCTCAAGCCCGTCGTCGGTTTCCGGCAAGCGCGCCCAGGCCCGCTCATCAATCGCAGGAATCGCAAACGGCCAGGGCGCCAGGCCACTGGACAAGTCCAGCCAGTCCGCCTCGGCAATGCCGTAGTTCAGAACCGCCTGACGTAAACGTCCGCCGTGCTCAAGCATAGAATTCACTCCCTACACACAGGATCAATAACCACAGCCATACGCCACGCTGCACCAACTGCCAGCCGCGATCAATCGCGTCGGCATCCGCCTGGGGACCTTCGCCCAATTGCGTGCGTTCATGCAGTTCGCCGTGGTAAATCGCCGGGCCGCCCAACTCCACCCCCAGAGCCCCAGCACCCGAGGCCATAACCGGGCCCGCATTGGGGCTGTCCCATTGCGGCGCCTGCTTGCGCCAGCATTTCAAGGCCAGCCGGGTATTACCCAACACGGCGTAGGTCAACGCCACCAACCGTGCCGGAATATAATTCAGTACATCGTCGATCCGCGCAGCTGCCCAGCCAAAACGCTCAAAGCGTTCGTTGCGATAGCCCCACATCGCATCCAGGGTATTACTCAAACGATAGAGCACTACCCCCGGTGCGCCGGCTACGACAAACCAGAACAGGGCGGCGAACACGGCATCACTGCCGTTCTCCAGGACCGATTCCGTGGCCGCGCGGGCCACTTGCGTCGAGTCCAGTTCACTGGTCTGGCGACTGACCAGGTAGCCGACCCGGGTACGGGCCTCTTCCAGATCATTGCTGCGCAGGGCTTGCGCCACCGGCTGCACGTGCTCACCCAGACTGCGCATGCCCAGCGCGCAATACAGCGCCAGAATGTCCACCAGCCAGCCAATATAAGGCAGCCATGACAAGGCTGTTGCCAGAATCGTCAACGGCAGCACTGCCAGCACCCAAGCTGTCACGCCATGGCTGCGCCAGCCACGACCGCCGGAATTGAAACGTTGCTCGATACGGTCAGCCATCCGGCCAAACGCAACCAGCGGATGCCAGCGCTTGGGCTCACCGAACAACGCATCCAGCGCCACCCCGGCAACGCACAGCAACGCCACACTCATGGACTCACTCCCCAATAATTCTCATAAACCAGTTCACTCAGTGGACGCGCTTTCGCCCATCCCTCCATCACCAGCATAGGTGCTGGATAAAAGCGCTCGACCGGGCCCAGACACAACACGGCCAGCGGTTTGGCACCAGCGGGCAAACCCAGCAGGTCGGCCAGCGCCAAAGGATCAAACAGCGACACCCAGCCCATGCCCAGCCCCTCGACCCTGGCGGCCAGCCACAGGTTTTGGATCGCACACGACAACGATGCCATGTCCATTTCCGGCAGCGTCCGGCGACCGAAGATGTGCTTCTCGCGATCGTCCATCAACGCGGCCACCAACACCTCGGCACAATCGTTGATGCCCTCGACCTTGAGGGTCATGAATTCATCGGAACGCTCACCCAGCGCTTGGGCGGTGCGCACCCGCTCCTCTTCGACCAGAGCCTGGACCTTGCCGCGCAACTGGCGGTCGCTGATGCGGATAAACCGCCAGGGTTGCATCAGGCCCACACTGGGCGCCTGATGCGCGGCTTCAAGCAGACGTGATAACAGTTGAGGAGCCACCGTGCCACCGCTGAAGTGACGCATATCGCGTCGCTCGGCTATGGCGCGATAAACAGCAGCTCGCTCATCAGGACTAAATGCGTTGTCGCTCATGGCACCTTCACGGCACAGGGCGCGAACAACGCGGCAATGGCCTGGGGATTGGACGGAAAGTAAAAGTGCACATAAGACGCGGTCATCCGCCCGTCGCGATACACCGCTTCAGCGCCACGTCCGCCATTGGGGCTCAGCCCCCGCGCTATCGGCTCAAGGTCGGTGGTGGTCAGCGAGTGATGATAGGTGTGACCGCGCAGCAAGCCTTCGGGCATCTCGACAGCCTGTAGCGCCAGCGCTGCCAGACGCTTTTGCATGGTTGCTTCACCGGCCAGCAGCCCCACCAGCTCGGCACGCTGGCCTTCAACGTCGGTCAGGGCATCCAGCAAATAGAGCATCCCGCCACACTCGGCGAGCAATGGCTTGCCCGCCCCGTGGTGCGCGCGAATAGCCTCCAGCATCGGCGTATTGCGCGACAACTCAAGGTGATGCAGTTCAGGGTAACCGCCCGGCAAATACAGACTGTCGGCCTCGGGCAAGCGGTCATCGCGAATCGGCGAGAAGAACAGCAGCTCGGCGCCCATGTCACGCAACAGCGCCAGGCTCGCGCCATAGGTGAAGGCGAAAGCCTCATCGCGCGCCACGGCAATGCGCACCCCGGCCAATAACGGCTCGGCTGTTACCAACGGCGGTGCCGCGAACGCCACCGCCGGTGGCAGCGCTACCTCACAGGTGCTGGCCAGGGCATCGGCCGCCGCATCAAGGCGCGCATCCAGATCATTCAACTCGCTGGCCTGGACCAGGCCCAGGTGCCGACTTGGCAGTTCGATGGC
The DNA here is from genome assembly GCF_049897045.1 of Pseudomonas sp. TWR2-1-1. NCBI lineage: Bacteria > Pseudomonadati > Pseudomonadota > Gammaproteobacteria > Pseudomonadales > Pseudomonadaceae > Pseudomonas > Pseudomonas sp. TWR2-1-1. Next base: position 756,739 of record NZ_JAFCVM010000001.1, on the reverse strand, counting down.
GGTTTCACGAGACAGTGCGCCGTACCAGCGCAAGCCTTCAGTCAGGCTCCCCTCCAGCAACTGCGCATGGCGCACGGTGCCGACACGGTTGGCAAGTACGCCGGCAAACGGCAAGTCCGGCTGATAGCGCGCCAGGCCCAATGCCAGCGCGCCAAAGGTCTGGGCCATGGCAGTGCCATCAATCACGCCCAACACCGGCACGCCAAAATGACGTGCCAGGTCAGCGCTGGACGGCGTACCGTCGAACAGGCCCATGACCCCTTCAATCAGAATCAGGTCCGCTTCACCTGCGGCTTCCCACAGCAAGCGGCGACTTTCATCGGCGCCCACCATCCACAAATCCACCTGATATACCGGCGCTCCGCTGGCGCGCTCGAGGATCATGGGATCGAGAAAATCCGGACCACACTTGAATACCCGTACCTTGCGCCCTTGATTGCGATGCAATCGGGCCAGGGCGGCGGTGACGGTGGTCTTGCCCTGGCCCGAGGCCGGTGCGGCGATCAATACCGCCGGGCAATGACGCGACTCTCTCATGCTTGAACACTCACAATTCGATGCCTTTCTGGGCTTTGATACCGGACTGGAAGGCGTGTTTGATCACACCCATTTCAGTCACCGTATCGGCCAGGTCTATCAGTTCGGGTTTAGCGCCGCGTCCGGTGACCAGTACATGCTGCATCGGCGGGCGGGCTTGCAGATCGCTCAGCACTTGCTCCAGGTCGAGATAGCCGTGCTTGAGCGCGATATTTAGTTCATCCAGCACCACCAGACCGATGGACGGGTCGCGCAGCATCTCGCGGGACACTTCCCATGCGGCCTCGGCAGCGGTGATATCACGCTGGCGGTCCTGGGTTTCCCAGGTAAAGCCTTCGCCCATTACGTGGTAGCGCACTTGCTCAGGGAAACGGCGGAAGAAAATTTCTTCGCCGGTGCTGTTGCGACCCTTGATGAACTGCACCACGCCGCACTGCATGCCGTGGCCCATGGCCCGTGCCAGCATGCCAAAGGCCGAACTGCTTTTGCCTTTGCCGTTGCCGGTCAGTACCAGCAGCAGGCCACACTCGTTAGGGGCGCTGGCAATGCGCTCATCCATAACGGCTTTTTTGCGCAGCATGCGCGCCTGATGACGTTCGTCGCGTTCGGGGGATTCATTCATGGCAGCTCTCCGTTGGGGCTCAATCATGCAAACGGGAGGCGGGGGACATTGCAACAAAAAGCACACCATCGCCCGCCGCGAGGTGTTGGATGGATCAGGCCGGTCTCCGGGCTCACAAGCGGGATACTCCTGAACAGAGCAACCCTGACCACGCGCCTTCCCGTGTGCAAACACAGTGACATTGAGCGCAGTTTTTACTCATTTACCGTTGCGGGGGCAGCGCCGGGATCAAAGCGGTTGTGTGGAGCAAACACGCCCTCACCGGCTTCCCTGTTTCACCCTGTCGACCTGTGGCCACAGAGCACCTGAAACAAGCCGCGAAGGTTAGAGGGTTGGGGGTGGAGCGTCAATTAAAGCTGGCTGCAGCGACTTGAACCTTTGAGCAGCTACGCTCCTCTATGACTAACAAGCCCAAGAACCAATGGAGATTTTCATGCTCAAGCGCCAGCACGCTGTTGTCATCGTTCTTGCAGCAGGATTGGCCGCCTGCGGCGAGAGCTCGACCCTGCAAGTGGTCGATGGCACCGGCCCTTCGCCAAAACTGCCGGAGCCGAACAAGACGCTGATTCCGACGGTCAACATCGCGCCAGCCATAGGCTGGGCCGAGGGCGCCACCCCGACTGCCGCCCAGGGCCTGAAAGTTAGCGCCTTCGCCGAAGGCCTCGACCATCCACGCTGGCTCTACGTATTACCTAACGGTGATGTGCTGGTGGCAGAAACCAATGCACCGCCCAAGCCGGATGACAGCAAGGGTATCCGTGGCTGGGTGATGGAGAAAGTCATGGGCCGGGCCGGTGCCGCTGTCCCGAGCGCCAACAGGATCACGCTGCTGCGCGACAGCAACCATGACGGTGTGGCGGACACTCGCACAGTGTTCATCGACAACCTCAACTCACCGTTCGGCATGACCCTGGTGGGTAATGATCTGTATGTCGCTGACGCCGACAAGCTACTGCGCTTCCCGTATAAAGCCGCAGAGCAATCCATCACCGCCCAGCCGGTCAAAGTCGTCGATCTGCCCGGCGGCCCGTTGAACCATCACTGGACCAAGAACGTCATCGCCAGCCGCGACGGCAAAAAACTGTATGTGAGTGTGGGTTCCAACAGCAACGTGGGTGAGAACGGCCTGGACAAGGAAGAAGGTCGCGCCGCGATCTGGGAAGTGGACCCTGCTACCGGCAGTCACCGCATCTTCGCCTCAGGCTTGCGCAACCCCAACGGCATGGACTGGGAGCCCGTGACCGGCAAACTCTGGACCGCGGTTAACGAGCGCGACGAAATCGGCAGCGATCTGGTGCCTGACTACATCACTTCGGTACAGGATGGCGGCTTTTATGGCTGGCCTTACAGCTACTACGGGCAACACGTGGATGCACGGGTCAACCCGCAAAACCCGGAGCTGGTGGCCAAAGCCATTGCACCGGACTATGCCGTAGGTCCGCATACAGCCTCACTGGGGCTCAGCTTTGCTGAAGGCAGCAAACTGCCCGGATTTACGCAAGGCGCATTTATTGGCCAGCACGGATCCTGGAACCGTAAACCGCACAGTGGCTATAAAGTGATCTTCGTACCGTTCGCTGATGGCAAACCCAAAGGCCTGCCGGTGGACGTGCTGACCGGTTTTCTCAATGCCGATGAAAAAGCCATGGGCCGTCCGGTGGGAGTCGTGATTGATAAACAGGGGGATCTGCTGGTAGCCGATGATGTCGGCAACAAGATCTGGCGGGTGTCAGGGAAATAAAACAGCAGGAGCGAGGGTGCTCGCGAGCCAGCTCGCTCCTGCAGGTTCGGCTTTCGATTACGGGTTGTGCGCCAGATGCTGCTCAGTCGGCAGTACGCGCTTGGCGTTCAGATAAGCTTTCTGCCAGTAGGCTTTGTTCAGACTGTCCAGCTTGACCGTGCCGCCTGTTGCAGGCGCATGCACAAAGCGGCCCTCCCCCACATAAATCCCCGCATGACTGACCTGCGAACCACCACTGGTGGCAAAAAACAGCAGGTCACCGGTTTGCAACTTGTCTTTGCCCACACTCTGCGCCCGCATCACGATCATCTCGCGGGTGGTGCGCGGCAAGGAAATTCCGGCGGCGTCGTTGTAGACGTACTTGATCAAACCACTGCAATCAAAACCTGAGTCCGGGGTATTGCCGCCCCAGCGATAGGGCGTGCCCACCAGACCCAAGGCGCGAAACAGTACATCCGCGGCAATCGGCGAAGTGTCTTCAGGGGTGTTGGAGAATACGACCTGCTTTTGAGCCACGGGGGGTGGCGGTGTGTGGCTGGCACAGGCACCAAGCAGTGATGCTAAGGTCAAAAGGGCAACGCGGGCCATGGTCGACATAAACAGAATGTTCCTGATTCTGGATACGGCTACTGGGGCCGCGAAACCCAAAACCGCGAGAGGGGACACCTTCGCGGCTTCAGGAATTTAACTATGCGACCGAATTCTAGACCTTAGAGGCCAAACTTCAAGTAAGACTTTAACTTTACTTGCGCGCTACTACGCTTGTTGGCGCCATCGCCAATGCACGCTTGGCTTCAATAAAGGTCTTGTTCCAGTAGGTATCGCCCAGGCTATCTATCCGGACACCACCGCTGCGGCGGCTGCTGGAGTGGATAAACTGGTCATCGCCCAGGTAAATCCCGGCATGGCTGACCCGGCCACGACCATTGGTGCTGAAGAACAGCAAATCACCCGGCTTAAGGTTATTTCGCGCGACCAGCGGTGCATTTACGTTGATCATTTCGCGGGTAGAACGCGGCAATTGCATGCCCGCTTCTTCCTTGAACAGGTAGCCGATGAACCCGCTGCAATCAAAACCCGCCTCAGAGGTGCCGCCAAAACGGTAACGGGTACCGATCAAGGACATGCCACGCTCAAGAATGCTGTCAGCCAGGGCTGGCAATTCGTAAGGTTTGTTGTTGGCAGAGAACTGGGCCAGTTCTTTTTCAGTCGCCAGCTCTTCCTGATAAATAGCGGAAGACCGGGATGAAGATGACTTTTGAACCTGCTGATCGACAACTTGCTGTGACACTGGCGTGTGAGCAGCGCAGCCAAACAACAGGGTAACGAGTGCGAGAGGCACGAGGGGTGCGAAGCGCTTTAGCATGGGCACGACCGTGGCTTGTAAGAAAAGTAGCCGAGACTATGCCTTCTATGATCCTCATTTGCAAATTCAATCGATCTAAATGTGACTTGGTGGTTTTGTCATGACATCTAAGGCTTTACACCCCTGACAATCGATTTTGCGCGTACAGCCCCTGTACGGCGCGGTTTTCTGGCGCCTGAAAGTTGTCTAAACGCCCTGAAAACAGCGAAAAAACTGCAGGGGCCGTGTTACCAGCCGAGGGTTTCTTTCAAGAAGGGAATGGTCAGCTTGCGTTGCGCTTGCAAAGACGCCTGATCGAGCCGCTCGAGCAGATCAAACAGGGCGCTCATGCTGCGGGTGCCGCGAGTGAGGATAAAATGCCCCACTTCATCCGTCAGGTGCAGCCCCCGGCGCGACGCACGCAATTGCAAGGCGCGCAACTTATCTTCGTCAGACAAAGGGCGCATCTGGAAAACCAGAGCCATAGTGAGACGTGATTTGAGGTCGGCCAGCTTGATCGGCAGTTCACGGGGTGACGCCGAAGCAGCGATCAACAGGCGGCGCCCGCTGTCACGCAGACGATTGAACAGGTGAAACAGCGCTTCTTCCCAGTCGGCACGCCCGGCCACCGCCTGCAGGTCATCCAGGCACACCAGTTCGTACTGTTCAAGGTTGTCGAGGATTTCAATGCCGCGATCCTGCAGCTCGGCCAGCGGCAGATAGACGGCCGGCTCACCCATCTGTTCAAAGCGCAGGCAGGCCGCCTGTAGCAAGTGCGTACGGCCTACGCCCTGCTTGCCCCAAAGATAGATCAGACTTTCTGTCCAGCCGGCGTCGGCTTCGCACAGACGTTCGACATAGCCTAGTGCAGCGGCATTGGCGCCTGGATAGTAGTTTATGAAGGTAGCGTCATCACGCAGACGCACACCTAGGGGCAGCTGAATCGGTTTCATGCTGACTGAACAGTTCAAACGAACCGTTAGTGGCCTCTGTGTAAAGTTTGCAAAGTTTATACCCGTGTAGCCGGGCGCACAATGTAACAGACCACGAACAAAATCAAAGGTTTGCGTTAACGTACTGGATTGCATGAGCTTTTTCTTGAGGGCAGGCAAATTGACGTGCCGATAAAAAAGGCCGGCCCATCGCAAAATGAGCCAGCCTCTCTCAGCCCCTCGTACCGTTACAACTGGGGGTCTTCATCGCCTTTATAGACTTGCGAGTCCTTGTACATCTCGTGCATGTGGCGCACCAGCACCATGATCACGGCAGCTATCGGCAACGCCAGCAGGACCCCGGTAAAACCAAACAATTCACCACCCGCCAGAATTGCAAAGATCACCGCCACCGGATGCAGACCGATTCGGTCCCCCACCAATAATGGTGTGAGTACCATGCCTTCCAGCGCCTGCCCGACCATGAATACCGCAACGATGCCGAGCATCGGATACAGGTCGCCGCCAAACTGGAACAGGCCCGCAGTCAGGGCCGCGCCGATCCCGATGATAAAGCCCATGTAAGGCACGATGGCTGCCAAACCGGCCATCAGCCCGATCAACAGACCCAGTTCCAGACCGACCAGCATCAGCCCCGCCGAGTAGATCACCCCCAGAGCGAGCATCACCAGCAACTGACCACGCACAAACGCACCAAGCACGTCGTGGCACTCTTTGGCCAGCGAGACGATCCGCTCTTCACGATCACGTGGCAGCAAACTGCGGATTTTGGCCAGCATGATGTCCCAGTCGCGCAGCAGATAAAACGCTACCACCGGGATCAGTACCAGATTGGCCAGAAACCCCACCAGCGCCAGACTTGAAGCGGTCGCCTGCGACAGCACCACCCCGACAATGTCGCCTGCCTGCCCCATGTGCTCGGTGATCGCCGCCTTGATCTTGTCAAAATTCCAGAAACCGTCACCCAGGCCGAATTTGGTTTGTACCCACGGCATGGCCGTGTGTTGCAACCAGTCCAGTACCTGGGGTGCCAATTGATAGAGTTTCATCAACTGCTTTGCCAGCAACGGCACCAACACCAGAAGTAACGTCATCAAAATGACGGTGAATACCGCGAAAACCGTTACCACACCCCAGGTTCTTGAAAAGCCGAATCTTTCCAGGCGATCAACAATAGGGTCGAACATGTAGGCCAGGACGATCGCGACCAGGAACGGCGTGAGTATTGGATGCAAAAAGTACACGAACAAAGCCGCTGCTACCGCAACGCCCCACCACACCCATTGCCGCGAATCTGCCATGAACTGCCCATCCTTTATATAGAAGAGAAAAACCTACCAGCGAAAGTGTAGTTGCGCGCCCGATGCAGCAGTTGCGCCAGGCGCCTGGTCAGCTGTCACTTCATGCAACTGGGCCAGGCCAAGCTGCGAGCGTAACTGATCGGCACTACCGTTTACCTGATAAACAATACGATCACCGTCAACGCTTTTAAGCTGCCCGCCAAACGGTTCCAGCAAACGCGTCAACTGCGCATAACGCTCCAGTGTCATGCCCTGCACTTCCAGCAACTGTTCAGTGGAAATACCTGGCTTGACTGCGTAACGCGGGGCCAGCCGCTGACTCACCGCCAGCATGACTGCATCAGCCAGAGCTGCCTGATCGGGCGCTTCAGCACTGCCTTGCTCCTGCTGCTCGCCAACCCACAAACGCCACTTGGCAGTCCACTTACCCTCATCTTCATGGGCATGCACGGCCAGCAAGGCATCTGCGCCGTAACGCTCGGAAGCGTCCTTCAAAGGCGCAGGGTTACTGCCCTCGAGATTTTCCGCAGTGCCCACCAGTTGCTCGCTCAAGTCAGCCAACGGCAGGCGCAACGGCAAGCCACGATGTTGTGCTGCCAGACGCAAAGGCTCGGCGGCAGACTGGCCGTCACCGACCAGGCTCGAGCCGTCCACCGAATCATTCAACCACCAGCCGAGCAGTGCCGGACGGTTGGTACCCCACAACGACAACCCGGCCTGGCGCAGGGCGCGATCAGTGCTCACGGGATCGAAGTCCACTTGCAGACTTTCTGGCGGGCCCGCGTCATAACCGTATTGGCTGATGATTTGCTGCGGGTCTTTGCGGATGGCTTCCAGTGCCGGGCTTTGCACGGCTTTGGCATCACCCGTCAGGCGCAAAACCAGGGTTTCCAGAGCCTTTTGCGTGGCCTGGGTACGCTCCTCCGGGGTTTGGCTACTTACCGGCTCACGCACCTGATACAGACCGGTCAGGATTTCGGCATGACTGGCCAGGCTAAAAAATGACAGACAGCCCACAGCTAAAAATTGGTGAAAACGCATGAAAAATTCCCGACGGCAAAAGGCAGTATGAAAAGCCGTATAAAAATACTCGACAGGGTTTCAGACAGGGCCACGGCCAAATCATTCACCCCCCGCCTTGCAGTTTTATTCGGTGATAAAAAATCAAAACGCAACATCTATACCTTATACAGGCCCGGGCACAGACCCTAGTACGACTAAAAAAGGTTTTTTTCGACAGATATAACCCTGCCTGTCGGCCCGAGGATGGCCGCTGCCCTTCAAGCCTGATAAAATCGCGCGCCTTCGCAGACCGGCAACAGCCGGGCGCCATGTATATGCTCCGTTCCATACCCGAGCACGTGCAAGCCAGCCCTCTGAACTCGGTCGATACCCCCGAATCCCCCCTAAAGGCCTGGATTATGAGCAAGCAACCATCCCTGAGCTACAAAGACGCCGGTGTAGACATCGACGCCGGTGAAGCATTGGTCGAACGCATCAAGAGCGTGGCCAAGCGCACTGCACGCCCGGAAGTGATGGGCGGCCTCGGCGGTTTTGGCGCCCTCTGCGAAATTCCGGCTGGCTACAAGCAGCCTGTTCTGGTTTCCGGCACCGACGGTGTAGGCACCAAACTGCGCCTGGCACTGAACCTGAACAAACACGACAGCATCGGCATCGACCTGGTTGCCATGTGCGTTAACGACCTGATCGTGTGCGGCGCCGAGCCACTGTTCTTCCTCGACTACTACGCCACCGGCAAGCTCAACGTAGAAACCGCGACCCAAGTGGTTACCGGTATCGGCGCTGGCTGTGAACTGTCCGGCTGCTCGCTGGTTGGCGGCGAAACCGCTGAAATGCCTGGCATGTATGAAGGCGAAGACTACGACCTGGCAGGTTTCTGCGTCGGTGTTGTAGAGAAGTCCGAAATCATCGACGGCTCCCGGGTTGCTGCCGGTGACGCCCTGCTCGCCTTGCCGTCTTCGGGCCCGCACTCCAACGGCTACTCGCTGATCCGCAAGATCATCGAAGTGTCCGGTGCCGATATCGAAAACATCCAGCTCGACGGCAAGCCGCTGACCGACCTGCTGATGGCGCCGACCCGTATCTACGTCAAGCCGCTGCTCAAGCTGATCAAAGACACCGGCGTTGTCAAAGCCATGGCCCACATCACCGGTGGCGGCCTGCTCGACAACATCCCGCGCGTCCTGCCCAAGGGTGCTCAAGCGGTGGTTGACGTTGCCAGCTGGCAGCGCCCGGCGGTATTCGACTGGTTGCAGGAAAAAGGCAACGTGGCCGAAACCGAAATGCACCGCGTGCTGAACTGCGGCGTAGGCATGGTGATCTGCGTAGCCCAGGCCGACGTAGAGACCGCCCTGAACGTACTGCGCGAAGCGGGCGAGCAGCCATGGGTGATCGGCCATATCGAAACGGCCGCCGAAGGCGCGCCACAAGTTGAGCTGCAAAACCTCAAGGCGCACTAATGCCTGACACCTGTGATGTAGTGGTGCTGCTTTCCGGCACCGGCAGCAACTTGCAAGCCTTGATCGACAGCAATGACATCAAGGACAGCCCGGCTAAAATCCGCGCGGTAATTTCCAACCGCGCAGATGCCTACGGCCTGCAACGCGCCAAAGACGCAGGTATCGATACCCGCGTACTGGATCACAAAGCATTCGAGGGCCGCGAGGCCTTCGATGCTGCACTGATCGAAGTCATTGACACTTTCAAACCGCACCTGGTGGTTCTGGCCGGATTCATGCGCATTCTCAGTGCAGATTTCGTACGCCACTATCAGGGTCGCCTGCTCAATATCCATCCCTCGTTGCTGCCCAAGTACAAAGGCTTGCATACACATCAGCGCGCGCTGGATGCGGGTGATGGCGAGCATGGCTGCAGCGTGCACTTTGTGACCGAGGAACTCGATGGCGGGCCTCTGGTCGTACAGGCAGTAGTGCCGGTAAAGCCAGACGACTCGCCACACAGTCTGGCGCAACGGGTTCACACCCAGGAACACCGGATTTATCCGCTTGCAGTGCGCTGGTTTGCCGAAGGTCGTTTGTCACTTGACGAGCAAGGCGCATTATTAGACGGTCAATTACTTGCGGCCAGCGGCCACTTGATACGAACCTAGGAGACATTATGCGTCGTGCCCTGCTCCTCGCCCTCAGCCTGCTGACTATTCCAGCAGTGCAGGCGGCCGATCTTCAGCCTTTCAACGCCAGCTACACCGCAGACTGGAAACAGTTGCCAATGAGCGGTTCTGCCGAGCGTAGCCTGACTAAAAACAGCGACGGCAACTGGACCTTGAACTTCAAGGCCTCGATGCTGGTGGCCAGCCTGAACGAAGAAAGCACCCTCAAGCTGGAAAAAGACCAGCCGGTTCCCCTGACCTACCACTTTGAACGTGGCGGTCTGGGCAAGGCTAAAAACGTCGACCTTAAATTCGACTGGTCCGACATGACTGTCACCGGCACCGACAACAAAGATCCGGTGAACGTGAAGCTGCTGACCGGCATGCTCGACAAGTCGACCTACCAGCTGGCTCTGCAGCGTGATGTGGCTGCGGGTAAAAAATCGATGAGCTATCAAGTCGTCGACGGCAACGACGTAGACACCTATGACTTCCGCGTCATTGGCCCGGAAGTAGTCGATACCAAAGCCGGCAAGGTAGATGCGATCAAGGTAGAGCGTGTTCGCGATCCGTCCCAGAACAAGCGCATCACTGAAATGTGGTTCGCCAAGAACTGGGATGGCCTGCTGGTAAAATTGCGTCAGGTTGAAAAAGACGGCAAGGAATACAACATCATGCTGCTGGACGGCACGGTGAATGGCGAAACCGTCAAAGGCAATTGAGTTAGCAACTGGCTTCACGATAAAAACCTCGCTTCGGCGAGGTTTTTTCGCTTCTGAGCGTCATATCTGAGTGCAAAAGCGCTACCCCCGCAGGAGCTGATGCAAGCCTCTCCTGCCATCAAAAAAGCTTTCGAACATGAAACTTTTGTCATAAAACTATCGGCCAATTACCTAAACACCCCGTCGTTAAAGGGCTGCAGCGTTTAGGCGTTTTTAACGACATGACAGCATGACAATTGGCTATTTACTTAGGAAGCTAACAAATTCTATAAAGAAGGCCTGCGACGCCTTGCCGCAGATCCCCATCAGAATTTGGAGCAAGCAGATGACTATCAAAGTAACTGAACGCGACGATTCACGTATGTTCCACCAGCTTGTGGCCCACGGTGTTCACCTGTGGGACGTGCACCAGGAAGACGTGCTGGTTGGTATGTTCCACCGCGAAAGCGACGCTCAAAGCTATAAGGCAGAGCTGGAAAAGCTGGAAGCGCAGAAACTTCAGGCATGAATCACTGAAACTACAGACTTGAAAAACACAAACCCCGCCGAAGCGGGGTTTGTCGTATCTGAGACTGCAAATACTTGCTCGCGAGCATTTGATCTTGAAAGATCGCGAGCAGCTCGCTCCTACAGCCTTACCACATCAGATCGTCAGGGATCTGATAGGCCGCGTACGGATCGTCCTCCTCCGGCGTCTTGACCTCGGTCAGGATGTTGAGCTGGACAATACGACGCGGGTCGCGCTCCTGGATCTTCAATGCCGCCTCACGCGGAATCACTTCATAGCCACCCTGGTGCTGCACAATCGCCAACGCACCATTGGCCAGCTTGTTGCGCATCAAGGTGTTGACCGACAGGCGCTTGACCTTCTTGTCGTCTACAAAGTTGTAGTAATCCTCGGTGGTCAGCTTGGGCAGACGCGAGACTTCGATCAATTGCTTGATCTGTGCTGCACGGGCCTTTTGCTCGACCTTTTCCTGCTGCTGGCGATTGAGCTCCTGGTCGCGCTTGACCTTCTCGGCCTTGGCTTCGGCGGCCAGACGCTGTTGAGTGTCGTCCTGCTCAATCTGGCCTTTGTGTACCAGGCGTTGCTGTTTTTGCTTTTCTTTGCCGGCCTGTTTGGCCTGCTTCTCGTTGACCAGTCCGGCTTTGAGCAACTGGTCGCGTAGGGAAATACTCATCTACTTACTCACTTAGGCAAACTCAGCCGCAGCTGGGTAAATTCTTTTCCTGACGCTTGGCTTCGCCCCACAGGGCGTCCAGGTCTTCAAGGGTGCAATTTTCAATGGGACGCAGGGTATCGCGCAATGCCTGCTCAATAAACCGGAAACGTCGATCAAATTTAGCATTGGCACCGCGCAAGGCCGTTTCGGGGTCAACTTTAAGATGCCGCGCCAGGTTCACTACCGAAAACAGCAGGTCGCCAATTTCATCATGGATCGCCACCGAATCGTTGTCCGCCATGGCCTCGAGCACTTCGTCCAGCTCTTCACGCACCTTGTCCAGTACCGGCAAGGCCGCCGGCCAGTCAAACCCCACCTGCGCCGCGCGCTTTTGTAACTTGGCGGCCCGGGACAAGGCAGGCAAGGCCACAGGCACGTCATCGAGCAAGGACAACTGCTCGGGGGCCGTGGATTTTTCTGCTCGTTCCTCGGCCTTGATCTCATCCCAGCGCACCTTGACCTGCTCTTCGCTCAGGCGAGGCACATCCAGCGGCGCATACAGATCGCCCGTGGGGAATACATGGGGATGACGACGAATCAGCTTGCGGGTAATGCTGTCGATCACTCCGGCGAATTCAAACCGCCCTTCTTCCCGGGCCAGCTGGCTGTAATACACCACCTGGAACAGCAGATCGCCCAATTCGCCCTGTAAATGTTCAAAATCGCTTCGCTCAATGGCATCAGCCACTTCGTAAGCTTCTTCGAGGGTATAGGGCACGATCGTGGCGTAGGTTTGTTTGATATCCCACGGGCAGCCGTACTGCGGGTCGCGCAGACGGGCCATGAGGTTAAGCAGATCATCAAGTGTGTACATCGCAATCTCTATTCCACAATACCCTGCAGGAGCGAGCTTGCTCGCGAGCTCTTCAGGGAAGATCTCGCGAGCCAGCTCGCTCCTACAGGTTGGTGTTGTCTCAGCGTGGCTCGCTGCGCCCTATGCGACGGGTTTCGATGATGTTGGGCAACTGTGAGATCCGCCCCAGCAAACGCCCCAATGCATCCAGCCCCGGAATCTCGATGGTCAGAGACATCAACGCAGTGTTGTTCTCTTTGTTCGAGCGGGTATTGACCGCCAGCACGTTGATCCGCTCGTTGAGCAGCACCTGCGACACGTCACGCAACAGCCCCGAGCGGTCGTAGGCACGGATCTCGATATCGACCGGATAGGTCGAGACCGGGATCGGCCCCCAGTTCACCTGAATGATCCGCTCGGGCTCACGGCTGCCCAGTTGCAGCACCGAGGCGCAGTCCTGACGGTGAATGCTGACGCCACGGCCCAGGGTGATGTAGCCGACAATCGCATCGCCCGGCAATGGCTGGCAGCAACCGGCCATTTGGGTCAGCAGGTTGCCCACGCCCTCGATCTGGATGTCTCCGCGCTTGCCCGGTTTGTAACCGGTGGCCTTGCGCGGGATAAGCTCCATCTGCTCGTTGCCGCGCTCAGGCTCGACCAGCTGTTGCGCCAGGTTGATCAGTTGCGCCAACCGCAGGTCGCCGGCACCGAGCGCCGCGTACATGTCCTCGGCGGTTCGCATGTTGGCTTTGTCGGCGAGCTTCTCGTAGTCCACACCCGGCAAGCCCAAGCGGCTCAACTCGCGCTCAAGCAAGGTTTTACCGGCGGCGACGTTCTGGTCGCGCGCCTGCAATTTGTACCAGTGAACGATCTTGGCCCGCGCCCGGGACGTGGTGATGTAGCCCAGATTCGGGTTCAGCCAGTCGCGGCTCGGCGTACCGTGCTTGCTGGTGATGATCTCAACTTGCTCACCCGTTTGCAGGGTGTAGTTGAGCGGTACGATGCGCCCGTTGATCTTGGCGCCACGGCAGTTATGGCCGATCTCGGTGTGCACCCGGTACGCAAAGTCCAGTGGCGTGGAGCCTTTGGGCAAATCGATCGCATGGCCGTCCGGGGTGAAGATATAAACCCGGTCCGGCTCGATATCGACCCGCAACTGCTCGGCAAGGCCGCCAATGTCACCCAGTTCTTCGTGCCACTCCAGCACCTGGCGCAACCACGAAATTTTCTCTTCGTACTGATTGGACCCGGCCTTGACGTCGGTGCCCTTGTACCGCCAGTGCGCACAAACCCCCAGCTCGGCTTCTTCGTGCATGGCATGGGTGCGAATCTGCACTTCCAGAACCTTGCCTTCAGGCCCGATCACCGCAGTGTGCAGCGAGCGGTAACCGTTTTCCTTGGGGTTGGCGATGTAGTCATCGAATTCTTTGGGGATATGTCGCCACAACGTGTGGACGATACCCAATGCGGTGTAGCAATCGCGCATCTCCGGGACCAGAACCCGAACCGCACGCACATCATAGATCTGGCTGAAGGCCAGGCCCTTGCGCTGCATTTTGCGCCAGATGGAATAGATGTGCTTGGCCCGGCCGCTGATATCGGCATCAACCCCGGTGGCCACCAGTTCAGTACGCAACTGGTTCATCACGTCACTGATAAAGCGCTCACGATCAAGCCGGCGCTCATGCAGCAAAGTGGCAATCTGTTTGTATTGTTCAGGCTCAAGGTAGCGGAAAGACAAGTCTTCCAGCTCCCACTTGATATGGCCGATACCCAGACGGTGCGCCAGCGGCGCATAGATATCGAAGACTTCGCGGGCAACGCGATTGCGCTTTTCATCCGGCGCATTCTTGACCGCACGAATGGCGCAGGTACGTTCGGCCAGCTTGATCAGTGCGACACGCACGTCATCGACCATGGCAACGAGCATCTTGCGCAGATTCTCGACCTGGCCCTGAGTGCCCAACACCATGGATTGACGCGGACTGAGACTGGCGCTGATGGCGGCCATGCGCAGCACGCCATCAATCAGTTTGGCCACCACCGGGCCAAAACGCTGGCTGACGGCAGGCAACAACACCTGCCCTTCGCGAACACAGCGATAAAGAATCGCGGCCACCAGAGAGTCTTGATCCAGCTTGAGATCAGCGAGAATCTCGGCGATTTCCAAACCGGTCCGAAAGCTAGACATGCCTTCGGTCCACAGGTTTTTTGCCGCATTGGCTTGCTGTTCCGCCTCACGCGCAAACTCGCACGCTTCTTTCAAGGCTTCACGGTCCAGCGCCACATCGACACTCACCGCATGATCAAGCCATGCCTCGAGGTTGAGACTGCCGTCGGTGTTGATCGGCTGGTGTGCTCTGACCTGTACCATCTTGCTTACCTTCCCTACGACACAGATTCAATGTGTCAAAATCACCGACCCTAATACCAGCCGCATGCTGCAGAGCTCAGCAGCACGCGGTTGCGAGTCCGTCGAAATAGACAGACGTCCTAGTCTGCTTCAAATAACGCCATCGCCTCGACATGCGCTGTTTGCGGGAACATATCGAGGATTGCGGCACGTTTTAACCGATAACCCTGTTTCATCAACTCAACGGTGTCGCGCGCCAGCGTGGCCGGATTGCACGACACATACACCACACGCCTGGCTCCCAGAGCCGACAGCTGGCGCACTATTTCATAGGCCCCGTCACGCGGCGGGTCGAGGAGCACGGCTGCAAAACCCTCTTTGGTCCATGCTGCGTCAACCAGCGGCTGCGACAAGTCAGCCTGAAAAAACGCTGCATTATGCAGGTTGTTGCTGACCGCGTTTTGCGCGGCGCGTTCGACCATAGTCGCAACGCCTTCGACAGCCACCACTTCGCGCACCTGGCGCGCCAGCGGTAATGCGAAGTTACCCAGCCCACAGAACAAGTCAAGAACCCGTTCGTCAGCTTGCGGATCAAGCCACGCTAATGCTTGAGCCACCATGGCTTCGTTGACGCCGGCGTTGACTTGAACAAAATCACCCGGACGATAGGCCAACTCCAGACCCCACGTTTGCAAACGGTAGCCCAGGCTCTGGCTAGCATCGACCGGCTGCGGCCCCACGTCGCCATGCAGCCACAATTGGGCGTCATGGGTACGGCAAAAATCTTGTAAAACCTGCATATCGGCATCGTTGAGCGGTGCCATATGGCGCAGCAACACGGCAATCGCCGAACCACTGAACAATTCAACATGCCCCAAAGCCTTGGGGTTGCTCAGTTGACGCAACATGGCAGGCAACCCGGCCATGACAGGTTGCAAAGCCTGTACCAGCACCAGACAGTGATCGATGGCCACGATGTCCTGACTGCCGGCAGCGCGGAAGCCGACCTCCAGGTGCTTGGCCCGTGCATCCCAACGCACCGCAATACGGGCCCGGCGGCGATAGCCAAACTCGGGCCCGGTCAGCGGCGGTGCCCACTCCAGTGGTTCGACACCGGCAACACGGGACAGTTGCTCGGCGAGCATGCGCTGTTTCAGTGCGAGCTGCTCTTCATGGGACAAGTGTTGAACGCTGCAACCACCGCATTTGCCCGCATGTACGCAAGGGGCCACGCGTCGTACGTCGCTGGCCTTGAATACGCGTTCGGTACGCGCTTCGACGACCTTAGCGTGCGCACCCAAAACCCGTGCTTCAACTTCCTCACCGGCCAGGGCACCCGACACAAACCAGGTACGGCCTTCAACAAAGGCAATGCCACGACCGTCGTTCGCCAGGCGTTCGATGTTCAATCGCTGTTTCTTGCCCACAGGCACTTGCGGGGCCTTGGTGCCTCCAGCTGGCTGGAAGCGCAGACCTCTTTCTTGCTTAGCCATCAGTTGGGCTCATCGTAAATGCCGGTCGACAGGTAACGATCGCCCCGGTCGCAAATGATCGCGACCATCACCGCATTTTCGACTTCTTGCGACAAGCGCAGCATCGCTGCCACTGCCCCGCCGGAAGACACACCGCAGAAAATGCCTTCTTCGCGGGCCAGACGACGCATCACGTCTTCGGCTTCGCGCTGGGCCATATCGACGATCCGGTCAACCCGGTCGGCCTGATAGATCTTCGGCAGATATTCGTGCGGCCACCGACGGATGCCCGGAATGGCAGCGCCTTCCATCGGCTGTAAACCGACGATCTGCACATCCGGGTTTTGTTCTTTGAGGTAGCGCGAAACACCCATGATGGTACCGGTGGTGCCCATCGAACTGATGAAGTGGGTAATCGTGCCTTGGGTCTGACGCCAGATTTCCGGGCCGGTGCTGGTGTAATGCGCCTCGGGGTTATCACCGTTGGCGAACTGGTCGAGCACCTTGCCGCGGCCTTCGGCCTGCATCTTGTCGGCCAGGTCGCGGGCCCCTTCCATGCCCTCCTCCTGACTGACCAGAATCAACTCGGCGCCATACGCGGTCATGGCAGCCTTGCGCTCGGCACTGGAGTTGTCGGGCATGATCAGGATCATCTTATAGCCCTTGATTGCGGCAGCCATGGCCAGCGCAATCCCGGTATTGCCCGAGGTGGCTTCAATCAAGGTATCGCCGGCCTGGATCTGGCCGCGCGTTTCGGCGCGACTGATCATCGACAGAGCCGGGCGATCCTTGACCGAACCCGCAGGGTTATTCCCTTCGAGCTTGAGCAACAAGGTGTTGGTGGTGTCTCCGGCAAGGCGCTGCAGGCGCACCAGGGGAGTGTTGCCGACGCAATCGGCGATAGTGGGGTACTGCAATATCATGGCGTATTCGCAATCCAGACCGCGGGGCCGCACATCATACCGACAAACGCCCACAGCCCATATCACGCAAAGTGCGGTGCTTATGGCTAAAGGCTATAAGACGCTAGGGCAAACCCTGGAAAGCCGGCCCCCACGCGTAATCAGGGATGCCCGGGGCAAGCCGGTAACCGGATGTGCACGCGTAATCCCTGGCCGACATTTTCCGCCCACAAACTGCCGCCTTGCAGCCGCAGCGCATTACGCGCAATGCTCAAGCCCAGGCCAAAGCCGCCGTCGCCGGGGCGCGAGCCGTCCAGTCGGGTAAAGGGAGCAAATATCCGCTCCAGCTCCTCAGGTGCCACACCGCCGCCCTGATCGTCGAGCCATAAGTGCCACTCCTCGCCTTCACGTCGACCATTCAGACTGACCGTTCCTTGAGCCGGTGAATGACGGATGGCATTGCGCAGAATGTTCTCCAGCGCCTGCGCCAGGCTATTGAGATGCCCTTGCACCCAGCAATCGGCAGTGACAAAGCATGGCAACCGCGATTCAGGCCAGCCGCTTTCGAACCGGGCGTTTTCAGTCAGCATCTCCCACAACGCCTGGATCTGAATGTCTTCCACCGGTAGCGGCCCGCGCTCGGCATCCAGCCAGGCCAGTTGCAGGGTGTCTTCAACCAGGCGCTGCATGCCGTCAACTTCACGGCTCAAGCGTTCGCGCAGGGCTTGGAGGTCCTGCTCGCTGTCACACGCCACCCGCAGCCGGCTCAGGGGTGTACGCAGTTCATGGGACAAATCGCGCAGTAATTGTTGCTGCTGGTTCACAGTGCTTTGCAGACGCTCGGACATCTGATCGAAAGCCCGCCCCAGATCGCCGAGCTCGTCCTGGCGACTGGTGGTCTGGCTCGACAGGCGGGCTCCCAGCTGATCGGCACGCCAGGCATTGGCCTGTTGACGCAGATGGTTCAGCGGCACGATCAGCAAACGGTACAGGCCCACGCACAGCAACAAGGTGAACAAGCCCGGAATCAAGCCGTTGGTGACGATGCGCCAGATCAATTGTGAACGCCCCGGCATGAATCGCTGCGGCAGCTCGATCACCAGATAGCCGGCCGACGGATCCTTGGGGAACGGAACCTTGATCCATGGCCGGGCTGTTTTGATATGGCTGACGGGCCAGTCCAGCCCGCGCAAAAAAGTCATGCGCTGGCTTTCACGGTCACTCAGCGGATAACTGCTCAACGCTTGCAGATCCTGACCTATGACCCCGATCCAGCCCGGCTCCCGGGGGCCCATTTGCGCCAGCCACTGATCAACACCCGCTTGCTGGCCGGTGTCCCAGGCGCGCTCGGCCTCCCCGGCATAGCGCACCAGCGTGTTGTGCGCCAGCTCGCTCAAAAAGCCGGTGCGTTTGTCCATGTAGCGGCCCCACGACCAACTGAGCCAGATCATCAGCAAACAAAAGGCCACCAGCAAACAGGCCAGCTTCCAGAACACCGAATGTTTGCCGGGCACTTTATAGGGCATCACTGGCGCTCAAAACGTAACCCTTGCCCCAAACCGTGCGCACTTCATGCGTGTGGTAACCGATGGTCTTGAGTTTTCGCCGGATCTGGCTGACGTGCATGTCCAGGCTACGGTCATGGGCCGCATAGCCTCGCTGCAGCACTTGTTGATAGAGGAACGCTTTGCTCAACACTTCATCAGGATTGCGCTGCAGCGTCTCGAGCAAACGGTATTCGCTGCGGGTCAAACCGGCCCATTGCAGGCCATAGCGGACATCGCCAGCGTCCTCATCGACAAACAGCCCGGAGTCGGCCGGGGCTGAATCCGCGACAGGGGTTGGCCGTGGCATACGGTCCAGGGCGACCCGGCGCAGGATGGCCTGAATCCGCACCCGCAGTTCAGCCATGCTGAAAGGCTTGGGCAGATAGTCATCAGCCCCAAGCTGAAAGCCACTGATACGGTCTGCCTCGGCCCCCAGTGCCGACATTAGAATCACTGGCAGCGCGTGGGTCTGGCGCAATTGCGTGAGGACCTGCAGGCCATTCATGCCCGGCAGCAGAATATCCATCAGCACCACGTCAAACGGCTCTTGCCGGGCAAGCGCCAATCCTTCCTGACCGTTTTGACACCAAACGACATCGAACCCGCAGCGCAGCAACTGCTCATGCAGGTAGGCGCC
The DNA here is from genome assembly GCF_049897045.1 of Pseudomonas sp. TWR2-1-1. Lineage (NCBI taxonomy): Bacteria > Pseudomonadati > Pseudomonadota > Gammaproteobacteria > Pseudomonadales > Pseudomonadaceae > Pseudomonas > Pseudomonas sp. TWR2-1-1. The sequence continues at coordinate 737,461 of NZ_JAFCVM010000001.1, read as the reverse complement.
CAGTACGGGGTCGTCTTCAATCGCCAGCAAGCGGGACGGGGTAACAGCTACGGGATTCATTAGCGTCTGCAAGTCATTCTCAATCGTGGATTATTCAAGATTGAGTCACCACGAGCAACCGCCACAGGGTCAACAAAGTCTGATATCGATCAAGCACCTGGCCTTGACGGCAAATTTTCAGGGATTTGCCGAGCGGCAAATGGCTACACTGGCATCTGACCTGCGCCGCGAGCTCAGGAAACACTTATAAGAATGTAGGGCTGGAGAGTTGCGTGCTTAAGAACCTGGGGATCAAAGGTCGTGTGTTGTTGCTCACGTTATTGCCCGTCACGCTGATGGCGATGGTACTGGGGGGTTACTTCACATGGTTGCAACAGTCGGAGTTGCAATCGCAGCTGTTACAGCGCGGCGAAATGATCGCAGAACAGCTAGCCCCGCTGGTGGCTCCAGCAATGGGCCGCCATGACATCCCGCTACTGACCCGCATCGCCAACGAGTCTCTGGAACAACAAGATGTGCGGTCCGTGGCATTCCTGGACGCCAACCACGAGCTTCTGGTCCATGCCGGCCCGACCATGATCAACCAGCCGCCACTGGGCAGCGGCACTCAATTGCAGCAGCGCTCCGACAACGATGCCACCCGTTATCTGTTGCCCGTGTTTGGCCGGCATCGCAATCTGGCCGGCGATGTCATCCCCAATGAAGCCCATCGCCTGCTGGGCTGGGTAGAACTCGAACTGTCCCATAACAACATGCTGCTGCGCGGTTACCGCAGCCTGTTTGCCAGCTTGTTGCTGATCGCCGGCGGGCTGGTATTTACCACTCTGCTGGCATTGCGCATGAGCCGCACGATCAATGCTCCCCTGGACCAGATCAAGCATGCGGTGTCGCAACTCAAGGACGGCCAGTTGCAAACCCGCTTGCCGCCCCTTGGCAGCCATGAACTGGACGAACTGGCCTCGGGTATCAATCGCATGGCCGAAACCCTGCAAAATGCCCAGGAAGAACTGCAAAACAGCGTCGACCAGGCCACCGAAGACGTTCGTCAAAACCTCGAGACCATTGAGATCCAGAACCTGGAGCTCGACCTGGCCCGCAAGGAAGCCCTTGAGGCAAGTCGCATCAAGTCCGAGTTTCTGGCCAACATGAGCCACGAAATCCGCACCCCGCTCAATGGCATCCTGGGCTTCACCCACTTGCTGCAAAAAAGCGAGTTGACGCCCCGCCAGTTCGATTACCTGAACACCATAGAAAAATCAGCCGACAGCCTGCTCGGAATCATCAACGAAATTCTGGATTTCTCGAAAATCGAAGCGGGCAAGCTGGTACTCGACAGCATCCCGTTCAACCTGCGCGACTTGTTGCAGGACACCTTGACCATCCTCGCGCCCTCCGCCCACGAAAAAAACCTGGAGCTGGTCAGCCTGGTCTACCGCGACACACCGTTATCACTGATCGGCGACCCGCTTCGGCTCAAACAGATCCTCACCAACTTGGTGAACAACGCCATCAAGTTCACCCGTGAGGGAACGATCGCGGTGCGGGCCATGCTCGAAGATGAAGATGACAACACGACCGATGGCTGCGTGCAGTTGCGCATCAGCGTGCAAGACACCGGAATCGGCCTGACCAGCCAAGATGTGCGGGCCTTGTTCCAGGCCTTTAGTCAGGCTGATAACTCCCTGTCGCGCCAGCCCGGCGGTACCGGTCTGGGCCTGGTAATTTCCAAACGGCTGGTCGAACAGATGGGCGGCGAAATTGGCGTTGAAAGCACACCCGGCGAAGGCTCGGTGTTCTGGATCAGCGTCAAGCTGCCCAAGGCCCGTGATGACGCAGAAGATTTGCCTGGCGCAGTGTTGTCGGGCCATCGCGTGGCGTTGCTGGAAAAACACGACCTGGCGCGCCAGGCGTTGCAACACCAACTGGAAGACTGCGGACTTGATGTCACGCCATTTACTACCCTGGAAAAGCTCACCAATTGCGTGACCGGTGCCCATCAGACACCTCTGGCCATTGATCTGGCGGTGCTCGGGGTCACGGCCAACGACATGCCTCCCGAGCGTCTCAACCAGCACATCTGGGACCTCGAACATATGGGCTGTAAAGTCCTGGTGCTGTGCCCGACGACCGAACAGGCGCTGTTCAATACCTCGGTGCCCAACCCCCATAGCCAGTTGCAATCCAAACCCGCCTGCACCCGCAAACTGCGGCGGGCGCTGGCTGATCTGATCAACCCTCGACAAACGCGTACCGAGCCCGGCGAACTGCTGGCCAGCCGCGCGCCACGGATCCTGTGTGTCGATGACAACCCGGCCAACCTGTTGCTGGTGCAAACCCTGCTGGAAGACATGGGCTCCAGGGTAACGGCCGTAGACAGTGGCTATGCCGCCATTGAGGCGGTCAAGACCGAAGCCTTCGATCTGGTGCTGATGGACGTACAGATGCCCGGCATGGACGGTCGTGAAACCACCGAGGTCCTGCGCCAGTGGGAAAGCGGGCAGCACAATGCACCGCTGCCCATCGTCGCGCTGACCGCCCATGCCATGGCTAACGAAAAACGGGCCCTGTTACAGAGCGGTATGGACGACTACCTGACCAAACCCATCAGCGAGCGGCAATTGGCGCAAGTGGTGTTGAAGTGGACCGGGCTGGCGTTGCGCAACCAGGTCCAGGAAAGCGGCTACGAAGCCTCCCGCCCCAACGCCAAGTTGCCGATACTTGATCACGAAGAGGGCCTGCGCCTTGCCGCCGGCAAGGCCGATCTGGCTGTCGACATGCTGGCCATGCTGCTGGCCTCGCTGGAAGCAGACCGTGAAGCGATCCAGCAGGCTCGTAAAGAGCAGGACAACAATGCATTGATCGAACGTGTTCACCGCTTGCACGGTGCTACCCGTTATTGCGGAGTCCCGCAATTGCGCGCCGCCTGCCAACGCAGTGAAACCCTGCTCAAACAGGAAAGCCCGCACGCCTACGCGGCCCTCAACGAACTGGACGAGGCCATTATCCGCCTGGCCAAAGAAGCGCGCAGTACGGCGTAAACAAGATGGTTAAACAACTGAAACTGACCACCCGGCACGCCACTCCAAGGAAGATCTCATGCGCACGATTTTGTTCAGCAGCCAGACCTACGACCGCGACAGTTTTACGGCCGCGGTACGACCCGAGAGTGTCCAGTTGCACTTTCAACCGGCGCGACTGAGCCTCGATACCGCAGCCCTTGCCCACGGTTACGAGGTGGTCTGCCCGTTTATCAACGACGATTTGAGCGCCCCGGTGCTGGAGCAACTGGCTGACGGCGGTACGCAACTGATTGCTCTGCGTTCGGCCGGCTTTAACCATGTCGACCTGCCAGCCGCCAAGCGCCTTGGCTTGAGCGTTGTACGGGTCCCCGCCTACTCGCCCCATGCCGTGGCCGAGCATGCCGTAGCCCTGATTCTGGCGTTGAATCGTCGTCTGCACCGGGCCTATAACCGGACCCGCGAAGGCGACTTCACGCTGCATGGCCTCACCGGTTTTGATCTGGTCGGCAAAACCGTCGGCGTGGTCGGTACCGGCCAGATCGGCGCGACCTTCGGCAAAATAATGGCCGGCTTCGGCTGCAAGCTGCTGTGCTTTGATCCGTATCCAAATGCACAACTGCTGGCGCTGGGTGCACAGTATGTAAGCTTGCCCGAGCTGCTGGCAGGCTCGCATATCATTAGCCTGCACTGTCCGCTGACTGCGGATAACAAGCATCTGATCAACAGCCAGTCGCTGGCGACACTCAAACATGGCGCCATGCTGATCAATACCGGGCGCGGCGCACTGGTTAACACTCCGGCACTGATCGAAGCGCTGAAAAGTGGTCAGTTGGGGTACCTGGGGCTGGATGTATACGAGGAGGAAGCCCAGCTGTTCTTTGAGGATCGCTCCGATTTACCGTTGCAGGATGACGTGCTGGCGCGGCTGCTGACCTTCCCCAACGTGATCATTACTGCGCACCAGGCGTTTCTGACCCGCGAAGCACTCAGCGCGATTGCCAGCACCACGCTGGACAATATCGTGGCCTGGAGAAACGGTACGCCACAAAACCTGATCGAAGGTTGAAAGGCCATACCTCGGCTGCGTGCTAGCATAGCGGCCTATTTGGAGGACCCATGGTCGAACACGATTTCCGCTACAGCCTGCTTAACCCGCAGCACACCCTGATTGAATGCCGCGCCCTGGCGCCAGGCCTGTATCAAGTCACCGGCAACGGTGGCTCGATCCAGACCAGTGACGTACTGATCGTGACGCTCAAGGGCAGCAAGGACTTGTCCATGCGCCTGACGGTCGACAAAGTGCGTCACCTGATCAACCCGCGCGGCCAGTGGGTTGCCGTAACCAAAGGACCGGTTTTCGGTGAATTGGCGATTCATCAATGGCAAGTCAACTGCGATGCCTGTGGCAAAGAGCTGAAGTTCGAGTTCGCGGTCGACGCCAAGCTCGGAACCAAGGCACAAAAACCTGCCGCCAGCGCGCGCATTGCCGAGCTGGGCTGGAGCACAGAAGGCAGCAAGCACCTGTGCCCTCAATGCCAAAAGGCTGCGCTATGAAACACCTGACCCTGTTGGCACTGCTGGGCGCAAGCCTGGCGGGCTGCGCAGGTGATCCGGTGCAATTGCAACACAACCGGGCATACGTTGTGGAATGGATCGGCGAACGTCCATTGATGGACTACAGCCACCTGACCGTGACCTTTGATGAAGGTGGCCGGGCCTATGGCAACGGCGGTTGTAATCATTGGTTTGCGCCCTACACCCTGGACGGCGACAAGCTGAGCTTTGGTGGCGTGGGCAGTACTCGCAAAGCCTGCGCGCCGGCGCTGATGGAGCAGGAGCAGCGGTTCTTCGAAGCCCTGCAAACCGTACAGCGCTGGGACATTTCGCCAATCGAACAGGTGCGTTTCTGGCCTGCAGAAGGCAAGCCTTTGCGGCTGTGGCCTGAAGAAGGCTGATTCGGGCCCGACTGCGGGAGCGAGCTTGCGCGCGGTCTTTTAAGATCAAAAGATCGCGCGCAGGCTTGCCCCTACAGGGAACAGGAAACCGGGCTTAACTGCCGCGTAATTCCTTGATCTTGGCCAAAACCCCGGCGGCGGTCTGCTCGCCCATCATCTGTGCCAGAACCTTGCCCTTTTCATCAATGATGTAAGTCACCGGCAGCGCTTCGCTGCGCGGCAGATCAAAGTGCTCGGCCGGATCTTGTGCCAGCACAGTGAAGGTGATGCCCATTGCAGAACTGGCATCGCTCAGCTCCTTGCCCTGCAAGCCATCGTAGTTCACCCCGAACACGCCCACCGACTGCCCCTGCAACTGCTTCTCCAGCGCGTTGAGTTCCGGTATTTCAATACGGCACGGGCCGCACCACTCAGCCCAGTAATTAATGACCTTCCATTGCTTGTCCAGACGCTCGGAAGCGACCTTCTGCCCATGTTGGTCGACCCCGTAATCATTACCGCAACCCGTCAGCAGTAACGAGGTGGCGACGGCAACTACCGCCAAAAGCCGCTTAAACATGTGTTGATCCTTCTGGGTAAATAGTGTCAAAAAAGTCTTTAGACGGCGGCCAATTAGCGCACACGGTTCAGACACGCCCGTCAGACGGGTAGAATAGCCGCCACCTTACGCAAGATGCGACCCGCACATGACCGATCTGACGCTTTATCACAACCCGCGCTGCTCGAAATCCCGCGGTGCGCTCGAAATCCTTGAAGCCCGCGGCCTGACGCCAACCGTGGTGCGCTACCTCGATAACCCGCTGGACGCCGCGCAACTGCACAGTCTGCTGGTCAAACTCGACATCAGCCCGCGCCAGCTATTGCGCACCGGCGAAGAGGAATACAAAACCCTCAACCTGGGCGATGCCGGCCTCAGCGACGAACAATTGATCGGCGCAATGGCCGCACACCCCAAGTTGATCGAACGCCCGATTCTGGTGGCAGGTGACAAAGCGGTCATTGGCCGTCCACCTGAAAAGATTCTGGAGATACTGCCGTGAGCACACCCTACGTTCTGGTGCTGTATTACAGCCGTAATGGTTCGACCAGCGAAATGGCCCGGCAAATTGCCCGTGGCATCGAGCAAGGCGGCCTTGAAGCACGCCTGCGCACCGTGCCTGCCGTCTCCAGCGAATGCGAAGCCGTCGCTGCGGACATTCCGGCCGAGGGCGCGCTGTATGCCAGCCTGGATGACCTGAAAAACTGCGCCGGCCTGGCACTCGGCAGCCCGACCCGTTTCGGCAACATGGCTGCCCCGCTCAAGTACTTTCTGGATGGCACCAGCAACCTGTGGCTGACGGGCGCCCTGGTCGGCAAGCCGGCTGGTGTCTTCACGTCCACCGCCAGCCTGCACGGCGGCCAGGAAACCACCCTGCTGTCGATGATGATGCCGTTGCTGCACCACGGCATGCTGGTCACCGGCCTGCCGTACAGCGAAACATCCCTGCTCAATACCACAGGCGGCGGCACGCCTTACGGCCCTAGCCATCACGCCGGTGCCGATGGCAAGCGCAAACTGGATGAGCACGAGACAGCCCTGTGCCGAGCACTGGGTCAGCGGCTGGCGACTATTGCCCTGAAACTGGAGAACACCCGTGGCTAAAAAGCCAAAAGTGCTGCCCTCCATCGCGTGGTTGGAACCCCGGGTAAGGCTGATGCGGGTGCTCAGCCTGGTGTGCTTCTTCGGGTTGATCGGTTTGCTCTGCGTCTATTACCTTGCATTTGCCAACCTGCATGGCGCCCGCCCCTGGGTGATTTTGCTGATCGAGCTGGTGCCTTTGATGTTTCTGGTGCCGGGCATGCTCATGGGCAGCGCACGCGGGCACTCGTTCACCTGCTACGTGGTCAACCTGTACCTGATCAAGGGTGCACTGGCCGCGTTCGACCCGAACCGTCAGGTGTTCGGTTTGCTGGAAATCGCAGCCAGCGTGGCGGTGTTTTGCAGTGCCATGCTGTATGTACGCTGGCGCTATCAGCTGGATCGCCGGCTGGCGGGTGAAGGCGCTTGAATCCATCGCTGGCAAGCCAGCTCCCACAAGGTGAGTGCACTCTCTGTGGGAGCTGGCTTGCCAGCGATGAAAACGCCTGAATGTCAGTGATTAACCGTGAACGCCAGCATCTGTGACAACTGGCACATCGGCCGACCGCTTTCGGCGTGCCACTGATTGAAAGCGTTCTGCACAATCGCCAGGTCGCGCAAGCTGGTCGGTGCCTTGTCCACCAGCTTTTGTGCGTTCAGTGCGGCCACGACGTCATAGCTCGGCACAAAAGTGTCTTTGCCCACCATGCGTAAAAAGCGCGGCGCCGACAGCCCGCCCAACTGGTGCCCGTGCTTGGCCAGGTACTTCCAGAGCCCCACGATATCGGTCACCGGCCAGTCGGCAATAAAAGCGCCGAAACTGCCGTGTTCATGGGCTATGTCGAGGACCATCTGCGCGTTGCGCGGCACGCTTTTGAGCTTGCCCAGGTGGCGGATGATCCGCGCATCCTGCATCAGGCGTTCAAGGTGCTCGGCGCCCATCAACACCACTTTTTCAGGATCGAATCCGAAAAAGACCTGTTCAAATACCGGCCACTTGGCGTCCACCACGCTGTGCTTGAGCCCCGCGCGAAATACGCGCAAGGCCAGGGTCGACAGGTAGCGATCGTCGCTGATCCGGCGCAACTGCTCAGCCGTTTTGGGAACGGGCAATTCGGCTTCCAGGGCGGCTGACGAACCAAAGCGATTCAAACAATATTCATGCAGCCATTTGTAGTCGCGCATGCCCTCTCCTATTTGGCTATCAGGCTTACAAATTCAGCAGGTTGACGAACCGCGGTGCGGCGTTGTCGTCAATCTTCAGATTCTTGAAGTCGTACAGGTTACGGTCCGCCAACTGCGAGGGCATCACGTTCTGCAAACTGCGCAAGATACTCTCGGTGCGGCCCGGCGTCTTGCGCTCCCACTCCACCAGCATGTCTTTGACCACCTGACGCTGCAGGTTCTCCTGGGATCCGCACAAATTGCACGGGATGATCGGGAATTGCTGCAAATCGGAGTAAGCCTGGATGTCCTTCTCGTTGCAGTACGCCAACGGCCGGATCACCACGTTGCGACCGTCATCGGAGCGCAGCTTGGGCGGCATCGCCTTGAGGGTGCCGTTGAAGAACATATTCAGGAAGAACGTTTCAACGATGTCATCGCGATGATGCCCCAGCGCCATCTTGGTCGCGCCGATTTCATCGGCAAAGGTGTACAGGGTGCCGCGCCGCAAGCGGGAGCACAGCGAACACGTGGTCTTGCCTTCCGGGATCAGTTCCTTGACCACCGAGTACGTGTCTTTTTCAACGATGTGGTATTGCACACCCAACGACTTGAGGTAGGCCGGCAAAACGTCTTCGGGGAACCCCGGCTGTTTCTGATCCATGTTCACGGCCACGATTTCAAACTGGATGGGCGCGACCTTTTGCAGGTGCAGCAGCACATCGAGCAGGGTGTAGCTGTCCTTGCCGCCCGACAGGCAGACCATCACCTTGTCGCCGTGTTCAATCATGTTGAAGTCGGCCACAGCCTCACCGGTCAAACGACGCAGGCGTTTCTGGAGTTTATTTTGAGAGACCGAAAGAGTGCCCATAGCGCTTCAAATCCGCGAGTTAAGACGAAAAACCGGGGATTTTACTGAAAAAACCCTGCCATACGAAGCCCCGTACCGGGCTAAAGACTTCAACGCGATAAGCGCAGTTCTGACAGCGCAATATGCTCTAACGGGCCGGGTTCATTGGGTAGCAGGTTTCCTATACTGCGAATTAGGCCGCATGCCTACGTACTGGACACATGATCTGGCTGCGCGACCGGCACGTGTCCCACTGGGGGGCGATGCGTCTTTTACAGGAGCGACAGCCATGATCCATCACGTTGTAGGGCTTTTCACCCACCCCGATCAAGAGTGGCGTGAAATACGTGGCGATGCAGAAGAAAGCATTGGCCATATGTACTTCACTCACACACTTATTCTGGCCGCCATACCGGCCATTTCAGCGTTTATTGGCACCACCCGGGTCGGCTGGTCCATCGGCAGCCGTGCAGCGGTGATGCTGACCACCGACAGCGCGCTGTGGATGACCTTGATGTCTTACATAGCGATGCTGGCAGGCGTAGGCGTAATGGGCGCCTTTATCCACTGGATGGCACGTACTTACGATGCTCAACCGAGCATGGCGCGCTGTATCGCCTTTGCCACCTATACCGCCACACCCCTGTTTATTGGCGGGCTGGCAGCTCTGTATCCGCATATGTGGCTGGGCATGTTGGTCGGTACCGCAGCCATTTGTTACACCGTGTACTTGTTGTACGTCGGCTTGCCGACCTTTATGAACATCGACCCGGATGAAGGCTTTTTGTTTTCCAGCTCAGTACTGGCAGTCGGCCTGGTGGTGCTGGTGGCGATCATGGCATTTACCGTGATCATCTGGGGCCTGGGCGTAGGACCGATCTATACAAACTGAAAGACCACCCCTCTGCAGGAGCTCGCTCCTGCAGAGACCGGATGGTTGCATGACCATTGGGCGCTATCAGCTTCGGAACCCCTCCCGATTGCGGCATAATCGCCGGCTCTGGAGAACCGAACCGCATGCCCGAGTTGCTCAATACCCGCGTCGAAGACTGTTTCCAACAGGCCGAAGTATTTTTCAAACGCCCTTTCAAACGCCCCGTAGTCAGCCTCAAGCTGCGTGGACAAAAAGCCGGTGTCGCGCATTTGCACGAAAACCTGCTGCGCTTCAATCCACAGCTGTACCGCGAAAACAGCGAAGACTTCCTCAAGCAGACTGTCGCTCACGAAGTCGCGCACCTGATCGCCCACCAGCTGTTTGGCGACCGCATCACGCCCCATGGCGAAGAATGGCAATTGATCATGCGCGGGGTGTACGAACTGCCGCCCAATCGCTGTCATACCTATGCCATCAAGCGCCGTAGCGTCACGCGCTACATCTACCGCTGCCCTTGCCCGAACAGCGATTTTGCGTTTTCAGCCCAACGCCATGGACTGGTCAAGCAAGGCCGCGGCTATCTTTGCCGTCGCTGCCGAAACACCCTGGTGTTCAGCGGTGAAACCCGAGTCGAATAAACGGTCATAAAAAACCCATCCGAAGATGGGTTTTTTATGCGCCTGAATTTACTTCGACAGCTCCGGGGCCGGGCCTTCAGCCACCCCCAGATCGTCGGCAGGACGCATGTCATTCAACGGGCTGCCACCGGAGTTGAGCTCGATCTGGAGCTTGTCTTCGTCCAGTTCTTTGACCCACTTGGCAACCACCAGCGTGGCGACCGCGTTACCAATCAGGTTGGTCAGGGCACGGGCTTCGGACATGAAGCGGTCGATACCCAAAATCAGCGCCAGACCGGCAACCGGCAAGTGGCCTACAGCCGACAAGGTCGCAGCCAGCACGATAAAGCCACTACCAGTCACGCCAGCAGCGCCTTTGGACGATAGCAACAACACCAGCAGCAGAGTGATCTGGTGGGTGATGTCCATGTGCGTGTCAGTTGCCTGGGCAATAAACACTGCAGCCATTGTCAGGTAGATCGAGGTGCCATCAAGGTTGAACGAGTAGCCGGTCGGAATGACCAGACCCACAACCGACTTCTTCGCGCCCAGACGCTCCATCTTCACCAGCATGCGTGGCAGGGCCGATTCGGACGAGGAGGTGCCCAGGACGATCAGCAGTTCTTCACGGATGTAGCGAATCAGCTTGAGTACGCTGAAGCCGTGAGCGCGAGCGATGCTGCCCAGAACGACCAGCACGAACAACACGCACGTGATGTAGAAACAGATCATCAACTGACCCAACTGCACCAGCGAACCCACACCGTAGGCACCGATGGTGAAGGCCATGGCACCCAGCGCTCCCAGGGGCGCCAGTTTCATGATCATGTTGATGATGTTGAACATCACGTGGGCGAAGCGATCGATGAAGTCCAGCACCGGCTTGCCGTAAGCACCCAGGCGGTGCAGGGCGAAACCGAAGATCACCGAGAACATCAGCACTTGCAGGATGTCGCCGTTGGCAAACGCGCCCACGATGGTCGAAGGGATCACGTTAAGGATGAAGCCAACGATGCTCTGGTCCGCACCGGCAGTCACATAGGCCGCTACTTTGGAGGCGTCCAGGGTGGCCACATCGATGTGCATGCCAGCGCCCGGTTGAACCACGTTCACCACAACCAGCCCGATCAACAGGGCGATGGTTGATACCACTTCAAAGTAGAGCAAGGCATAACCACCGGTCTTACCGACCGACTTCATGCTCTGCATACCGGCGATACCGCTCACCACCGTACAGAAAATAATTGGCGCGATAACCATCTTGATCAGTTTGATGAAGCCATCACCCAAGGGTTTGAGCGCTACGCCGGTTTCCGGGTAGTAATGGCCCAGCAAAATACCGATAGCAATCGCTACGATCACTTGCAAATACAGGGATTTGTACAGTGGCTGACGAGTCGTCATTGCAAAGTTCCTCAAGTGCATCACTCAGTCGTCATTCCATCTGAGACCGGTGATACCCAAAGCGCGAACCCTCCTGTACTTGGAGGGATTTGTTGTGTTGAGCTGCTCTAACGGCAGACCTCTCGCAACACACTTTGCAAGGCGCGGGCCACATTGGGCAAAAGCCCCGCATGGCTGTGGAGCCTGGCTCTGGGGGGGAAGTGCGGACAGGTTTTGCAGAACAGGAGTTGGCGGGTTTCCGCCTTATCGAAGGGGTATGACGGGGTAGATGGCGGATATCCGCCTTAAACAGAACACATCTACCTGCAGGAGCGAGTTGCTCGCGATCTTTTCAACCCGTTAGCAGACTGCCCGCCCCTGCAGGATGTATCACAACGCCGGAAAATGAATCCGGAATGCCGCCCCGCCCAGCGACGAGTCATCCAGAGTCAGTCTGGCGTCGTAGCTTTCGATGATGTCCTTGACCACTGCCAGCCCGATACCTTGCCCGGGATGCTGGCGATCCAGACGTTCACCACGGCGCAAGATGCGGGCGCGCTGATCAGGAGGGACGCCGGGGCCATCGTCTTCAACGCAGACTTCAACCCCGTGAGCGTTGCGATGCAGGCTGATGCGAACTTGTCCAAGACACAACCGATAGGCGTTTTCCAGCAAGTTACCCAGTAACTCCAGCAGCGCATTCTGTTCAATGGGTACATGGCTCAGAGGCGGTATGTCACAGCTGACCTTGACCTGTTTGTCGCGGTATACCTTGTCCAGGGTGTTGCACAGGCTTTCAACCACCGGCAGCAGTTCCACCTGATGACGCACCAGACCGCTCTTGCGCAAGCTGGCGCGCTGCAACTGGTAGCTGATTTGCTGGTTCATGCGCTCGATCTGGTTTTGTAGCACCCAGGCCTGCTCACGATCCTCCGGGCGCTGGGCCATGCTTTCACTGACCCCTTGCAACACCGCCAGCGGGGTTTTCAGACTGTGGGCCAGATCGTCGAGAGAATCGCGGTAACGGGTACGCTGCTCGCGCTCACTTTGCAGCAAGCGGTTTAATGAGCCGGTCAGGCGCAACAGTTCGCGGGGATGTTGTTCGCTGAGGCTATCGCGCTCGCCGGTTTCAATCTGGTCCAACTCCTGACTCAAACGTCGCAAGGCACGTAACCCCCAAGTCAATCCAATCCAGAGCAGCGCCAGCAGCACAACCAAGGCTGCGCCAAACCCCATATAGAGGTTTTCTCGCAGCCCGGCCAGCGTCAGGTTGTATTCACGCATCGGTTGCAGGGCTACAAAACTGAAAGCCGCACTTTTGCCACCCAGCAACTTGACCTCGACATCGTAGACAAAAAACTCTTCGCCATTGTCTTCACGAATACTCGCAAACTCGTTACCACGCCCATCGTAGCGTGGTTTGTAGTTTATGGATTCTTCTTGCGTGGCCCGCGAGCGCCAGACCAGATGGCCCTCGCGGTCATAGATATAGCCGAGCATCCTGCTGTCAGGCAGGTTGAGTTCCTCGTCCGGAAGCAGAGCCGGCATTTTCAGATGGTTTTTTTCAACCCTGGCCGCCGAGATCAGCGTGCTCACATCGGATGCCAAGCGTTGCTCGATGGCATCCTTGAGCGCCAGGCTGAACGCCCCTTGCATCGCCGGTAATAACGCGAGCATAAAGAGAACGGCCAACAGTGTGGCCGCCAGCATCAATCGAACCCGAAGCGAACGGATCAACGACAACGCTCAGTAAACAGGTACCCCAAACCGCGTACCGTATCGATTGGCTTAAAGCCGTTTGCCCCCTCAAGCTTGCGTCGCAGGCGCCCGACCAGCACCTCGATCACATTCGGATCACGCTCCTCGTCATCCGGGTACAGCTGTTCCATCAGTCGGTCCTTGGCCACCACCTGCTGGTGATGGCGCATCAGGTATTCCAGTATCCGGTACTCATAGGCAGTCAGCGCCAGGGGTTCGCCCTCCAGCACTGCTTGCTTGCGATTGATGTCCAGCACCAGTTCGCCAGCGACAATGGTTGACTGGGTAAAACCACTGGAACGACGCAGCAAAGCATTCAGACGTGCTTCCAGCTCTTCGAACTGGAACGGCTTGACTACGTAATCGTCAGCGCCGGCAGCCAGCCCTTCAACCTTGTCTTGCCAGTTGCCACGTGCAGTGAGAATCAGGATCGGGAAAGTCTTGCCCCGCTTGCGCAGCTCGCGAATCAGCTCAAGACCGCCCAGACCCGGCAATCCAAGATCAATCATCGCCAAATCATGATTGAACTGCCCGGTCTGGTACAACGCCTCTTCGGCATTGGCCACTGCCTCGACCACATGGCCATTTTCGGTCAGACGGGTTTGCAAGTGATGGCGCAACAACGCCTCATCTTCAACCACCAGCAATTTCATTGCGCTCTCCCAAGCAAAATCCGCGTCTTGAAGGACGTTTGTCCTATATAGCTTAGCCACACACAGTATGTCGTGCGCCCTGAACATACTCTGAACAATTGCACAGCATGGCCGCCAGCCTGCAAAATGCCCGGCATGAACCGACTCCCCGCATTGCCTGCCTGCTGCACCCCCCTGCGTGACGAATGGCCCTTGCCCCAAGCGCTGCCCGGCTGCGTGTGGTTCAGCACCGGTTTCAACCCCGCCCAACTCACGCCTGACGATTTTGCGCACAGTGCCATTGAGATCCCCGCAAGTATTCAACGCTCTGTGGCCAAACGCCAAACCGAATTTCTGGCCGGCCGAGTGTGCGCCCGCGCCGCTTTGCTGCAGTTGGACGGCACCAGCGCCATTCCGCCGATAGGCGAAGATCGCGCCCCGATATGGCCTGCACACATCAGCGGGGCAATCACTCACAGCCATGGCACAGCGGCTGCCATTGTTGCGCTTAAAAGCGAGTGGCAAGGGTTGGGTATGGACTTGGAAAACATGCTCAGTACCGAGCGCGCCCAGCGCCTGGCCAGGGAGATCCTCACCCCTGATGAGCTTCAGGCCATGGCTGACGGGGCTGTTGAAGACATTGCGCTACTGGTGACGCTGACTTTTTCGGTCAAGGAAAGCCTGTTCAAGGCGCTCTTCCCTTTGGTACAAAAACGCTTTTACTTTGAGCACGCGCAAGTGCTGAGCTGGACACGTGAAGGCCATGTGCGCCTGCGTCTGCTCACTGACCTGTCGCCTGAATGGCATGAGGGTCGTGAGCTGGATGCGCAGTTCGGCCTGTATCAAGGGCAATTGCTGAGTGTGGTGGCGATCAGCGCTGCACACGACTTGCCACCATGCCGGTAACCTCTCGTGCCCTGCGTCTGGCGCTGTACTGCGCGTTGATTCTGGCCGGAGCCGCGGTAGCTGGCGGCTGGGCTATGCATAAGGCCGAGCAGCATGCTCTGGAAGAAAGCGTGCTGCGTGGCCCCGAGCAACTGAGCCTGTATGCCAATTCGCTGCATACCCTGATTGAGCGTTATCGGGCGTTACCCGCAGTGCTGGCGCTGGATTCCGAACTGGTGGCAGCCCTGAGTGCTCCCATCACCCCCCAAGTGCAAGCAGCGCTCAATCAAAAACTCGAACGCATCAATGGCGCGGCACAGTCCTCGACTCTGGAGCTGCTCGACAGGACCGGACTGGCGGTGGCAGCCAGCAACTGGAACACCTCCAACAGTTATGTGGGCCATAACTATGGCTTTCGACCTTACTTCAGCCAGACCCGCAGCCAGGGCTCCGGACGTTTTTATGCGGTGGGCGTGACCAGCGGCATTCCGGGGTATTTTTTGTCCAGTGCGGTACTCGATGCCAACGGTCAATTCTCCGGGGCGATGGTGGTCAAGCTGGAGTTCCCGCAGCTGGAGCGGGAGTGGAATCACGGTAACGACACCCTGCTGGTCAGCGATGCCCGGGGCATTGTGTTCATCGCCAATCAGCCGGGCTGGCGTTACCGCATGCTGCGGCCGCTGAATGACAGTGATCGCAGCGAAATATCCATCACCCGCCAGTATCACAACCAGCCGCTGACGCTGCTCAAAACCCGCACCTTGCGCAGTTTTGCCGAAAACAGCTTTCTGACCCGCGTCGACGCCCCCAATGGTCCGGCAGATTACTTGTGGGAATCTTTACCGCTGAGCGCTGAAGGCTGGACCTTGCACCTGTTACGACGCCCTGTGGTCGCAGCTGAGGACAGCCGCAATGCCGCCCTCGCGGCCGTCGGCCTGTGGTTGACGCTGGTATTTTCGGGCCTGTTTTTACTTCAGCGCTGGCGCCTGGGCCGTTTGCGCCAGCGTAATCGTGAAGAACTGGAGCAACTGGTAGAAGCCCGTACCCGGGATTTGCGCACCGCCCAGGATGGCCTGGTGCAATCGGCCAAGCTCGCGGCGCTGGGGCAAATGTCGGCGGCGCTGGCCCATGAAATCAATCAACCGTTAACCGCTCAGCGCATGCAGCTGGCCTCCTTGCGCCTGTTGCTCGAGCACGGCCGGATCGACGATGCCTATAAAGCACTGGTGCCTCTGGAGCAAATGCTGACGCGTATGGCCGCCCTCACCGGCCACCTCAAAACCTACGCCCGACAAAGCCCAAGCGGTTTGCGCGAACGACTTGATCTGGCCGCCGTAGTGGATCAATCCCTACAGTTGCTCGAACCGCGTCTGAAAGACGAAGAGATTGATTTACAGATTGATCTGGTGCGCCCGGCATGGGTACGGGGCGATGCCATTCGCCTGGAACAGGTGTTGATCAACCTGCTGCGCAACGCACTGGATGCCATGCGCGACAAACCCCGCAAGCATCTGCACATCCGCATCGAAGCAGATCAGCAGCTATGGAAACTGACCGTCAGCGACAGCGGTGGCGGCATCAGCGAGGAGCATCTGGGCAAAGTATTCGATCCTTTTTTCACCACCAAACCCGTGGGAGACGGTTTAGGCCTGGGGCTGGCGGTGTCTTACGCCATTGTTCACGAAATCGGTGGTCGCCTGACTGCCTGCAATCAGGCTGATGGCGCGCTCTTCACGCTGACGCTGCCCATCGCACAGGAATCTTGAAACATGCTCAATTCGGTGATCGTGGTCGATGATGAGGCCAGCATTCGCACTGCCGTTGAACAATGGCTGAGCCTTAGCGGCTTTAACGTTCAGTTGTTCAGTTGCGCGGAAGATTGCCTGAACCAGTTGCCCGCACATTTCGCCGGAGTGATTGTCAGTGATGTGCGCATGCCGGGGATGGGTGGCCTGGCCCTGTTGACCCGCTTGCAGCAACTGGACCCGGACCTGCCGGTCATTCTCCTGACCGGGCATGGCGATGTGCCAATGGCGGTCGAAGCCATGCGTGACGGGGCTTATGACTTTCTGGAAAAGCCTTTCAGCCCCGAAGCGTTGCTGAGCAGCCTTGGCCGCGCACTGGAAAAGCGCCAGCTGGTACTGGAAAATCGCCGGTTGCACGAACAGGCAGACCTGCGCCAGCAGATCGACGGGCGCCTGCTCGGCGTGTCCCGCAGCCTGCAAACCTTGCGCCGCCAGGTGATCGAACTGGCACCGCTGCCGGTCAACGTGCTGATCCGCGGCGAAACCGGCAGCGGCAAAGAGCTGGTCGCCCGCTGCCTGCATGACTTTGGCCCACGGGCCGATAAACCTTTTGTCGCGCTCAATTGCGCGGCGATCCCCGAACAATTGTTCGAGGCCGAATTGTTCGGTCACGAAAGCGGCGCGTTCACCGGCGCACAGGGCAAACGCATCGGCAAACTGGAGTATGCCGATGGCGGCACCTTGTTTCTGGATGAAATCGAAAGCATGCCCCTGGCTCAGCAAGCCAAATTGCTGAGGGTGCTACAGGAGCAAAAACTCGAGCGCCTGGGCTCCAACCAGAGCATCAAGGTTGATTTGCGGGTGATTGCCGCCACCAAGCCCGACTTGCTCGAAGAAGCCCGTGCCGGGCGTTTTCGCGAAGACCTGGCCTATCGCCTCACAGTGGCCGAGCTGCGCCTGGCACCTCTGCGCGAACGCCGTGAAGATATTGCGCTGTTGTACCAGTACTTTTCCCACACCGCGGCCGAACGCCTGGCGCGCACACCGCGGCCACTCAGTGGGCCACAGCTGTCACGCCTGTTGAGCCACGACTGGCCGGGCAACGTGCGCGAACTGGCCAACGTTGCGGAGCGTGACGTCCTGGGCCTGAGCGAACCGCAGTTTGAAGACATCAATGCTGGCCAGTCACTCGTGGCGCAGCAGGAAGCCTTTGAAGCGCAATGCCTGCGAGCCGCCCTCACCCGGCATAAAGGCGACATCAAGGCGGTACTCAACGAACTGCAACTGCCACGCCGCACCCTGAATGAAAAAATGCAGCGTCATGGACTGGTACGTGAGGCATTCACACAACCTGTGTAGGAGTGAGCTTGCTCGCGAGCTGTTAGTTGCCGCGCTGAAAAACGCGCGCCGACAGCAGGCACGCCATATAGGCGGATTTCCGCTCATTCAAACTTGCAGCTCGGCGGATACCCGCTCACCCAGAGTCGCCACCCCTTGTAAACCGGGGCTTCCAGCCTTGGCACAACTCCTGCTATAGCCCTGCAAGCTCGCGTTTTGACGCGCTATAAAAAAACAAATAAAAGAAGGATCCATTTAATGGATAACTCAAGCACCCTGCCTGCCGGGTCAGCTGCTGCAAGCCCGAAAGTGAAGACCACCTCCAGCCGTATCAAATCCATCTTCAGCGGTTCCGTCGGCAACATGGTCGAATGGTACGACTGGTATGTTTACGCCGCTTTTTCGCTGTACTTCGCCAAAGCCTTTTTCCCGAAAGGCGACACCACTGCCCAATTGCTCAACACCGCCGCGATCTTCGCCGTCGGCTTTTTGATGCGTCCGATCGGCGGCTGGCTGATGGGCCTGTACGCTGACCGCAAAGGCCGTAAAGCCGCGCTCATGGCTTCGGTATTGCTGATGTGCTTCGGCTCGCTGCTGATTGCCCTGTCACCCGGCTACGAAACCATCGGCGTCTGGGCACCGGTCCTGCTGGTCTTCGCCCGCTTGCTCCAAGGTTTGTCGGTCGGTGGCGAGTACGGCACCTCGGCGACCTATCTCAGCGAAATGGCGACCAAGGAGCGTCGCGGTTTCTTCTCCAGCTTCCAGTACGTAACCCTGATCTCGGGCCAGCTCATCGCGCTGGGCGTGTTGATCGTGCTGCAGCAAACGCTTACCGAAGAGCAGCTGTATAGCTGGGGCTGGCGGATTCCGTTCGTGATCGGCGCCCTGTGCGCAGTGGTCGCGCTGTACCTGCGTCGCGGTATGGAAGAGACCGAGTCTTTCAAAAAGGTCAAAACCGAACCGAAAGAAAGCGCCATGCGCACCCTGATGCGTCATCCAAAAGAGTTGATGACCGTTGTCGGCCTGACCATGGGCGGGACGCTGGCGTTCTACACCTACACCACCTACATGCAGAAATACCTGGTGAACACGGTCGGGATGAGCATCTCCGACTCCACCACTATTTCCGCTGCCACGCTGTTCCTGTTCATGTGTATCCAGCCCCTGGTGGGCGGCCTGTCGGACAAGGTAGGCCGACGCCCGATCCTTATCGCCTTCGGTGTGCTGGGCACCCTGTTCACCGTGCCGATCCTGACCACACTGCACACCATCACCACGTGGTGGGGGGCGTTTTTCCTGATCATGGCGGCGCTGATCATTGTCAGCGGTTACACCTCGATCAACGCTGTAGTGAAGGCTGAGCTGTTCCCGACCGAAATTCGCGCCCTGGGCGTAGGCCTGCCTTACGCACTGACGGTCTCGATCTTCGGCGGCACGGCTGAATACATTGCCCTGTGGTTCAAAAGTGCAGGTATGGAAACCGGCTACTACTGGTACGTGACAGCTTGTATCGCCTGTTCGCTGCTGGTGTATTTGACGATGAAAGACACCCGCAAACACTCGCGTATCGAGACCGACTAAACGTCCCTGATTCTGTAGGAGCGAGCGTTTAACAGATCGCGAGCACGCCCGCTCCTACAGGTTCATCGTTTAAGACAACCCGGCCACCGCAGGCCGGGTTTGTTTGTTTTTGGCATACGCGGCCCCCGCGATCATCGCCACCAGTATCCCCGCCAGTACCAACGACGAACCGATGGTGCCGAAGTCCAGCCCGCCCTTTTCATGGGGTTTGGTCAGGAAGTCGCCCAAGGTCGCGCCAAATGGGCGCGTCAATACGAAAGCGACCCAGAACAACACCACCGACGAGATTTTGCTGAAGTAACGCGCCAGCACCACAACCGCAATGGTTGCCCCGATGAACAAGGCACCTCCTGCAAAACCCAGCCCTGAATCATCCGCCAGGTAATCGCCCAGAGCGGTACCCAGGGTGTTGGAAAACAGAATCGCCATCCAGTAGAACATCTCGCCGCGCGGGGTTTGCACCTTGCTGACGTTGAGCGATTCACCGCTCCATTTCCACAGCGCAAAAATCGCCACCAGTATCGACACCAGAATCAATGAGCCTGTGGCGTAACCCAGGCCCAGGCTGCGGTCCATAAAATCCGACATGGTGGTGCCAGCCGTACTGGTCGACAGAATCACCAGCCAATACAGCACAGGGTTGTAGGTTTTGGAGAACAGCTGGGTCAGCAGGGTGAGAACGAACACACTGATCAGGATCATCGAACTAACGGCATAGCCCACATCAAGGGTCATGGACAACAAGTCGCCTGCGGTCTCGCCCAGGGTCGTGGCGCAGATTTTCATCACCCAGAACGCAAGGGTGATTTGGGGAAGTTTATTCATTCGGTGAAGGCTCCAGGTCTCAAGGGTGCAAAGCCGTTGTAGTTGTCGGCTTTTTTGCCCGTAGAAGCCTGCTACCCACGCGGTGAAAAATAGGTAACGCGCAGATGAAAAGCCTGTCTGCACATAAGAATTTTCCGAATTAATTATCAGTTAATGCTGATAGATCACTATCAACCCTAGCGAAAACCGGCCCACAGCTGATTCGACCCGTTATCGAACGGGAGGCAAAACAGCTTGTAGAGCTTGTTTTCGAACGGACCTATATATCGAATAAGCTGATTATTTAGTGCTATTTTTTGCGCTTTTTAATCAGATTAATAGGCGTAGTCTTAAACCCATAGCAACGAAACATCCCGCTCTGCACAAGAGCCCGTAACAAGGAGCACGACCATGAACACCAAATTGATCCTCGCCGCCGCCCTCTCCGTCCTGGCTTTCAACGCTTTTGCCGGTGATGGTTTTGATCGTACCCAGTCAGCAACCTTTGCTGAAGACGGCTACAGCCGCACAGGTTCTGCCGCAGTTGCTGGCGACGGTTACGACCGTACCGGTTCTGCCACTTTTGCCGAAGACGGTTACAGCCGCACCCAGTCGGCGACTTTCGCCGCTGATGGCTATGATCGCACCCACGGCGCCCGCTTCAGCTAACACCTGAAACTGGCACTCCAGCCCGGCTTCGGCCGGGCTTAGTCGTTTCTGGAGGATGGTAAATGGCAATGGCCTTCTACCTGTAGCAGCGAGCTTGCTAGCGAGCTGTATGATGGCTGCGGCGCTGCGTTGAAAATGCTCGCGAGCAAGCTTGCTCCTACAGGGTTCAGGGGTGTTCCAATCACGCCCAAAATCTGAAAAAAACAATCTTGTTTTGTCATTCAACAAAATGGCTTGCACTATGTTGCCCCTCTATCTCAGCCGTTTGCGGACTCTTGCCATGCATGACGACATCCATTTCTACGAACCGTCCAAGGGCCACGGCCTGCCCCATGATCCGTTCAACGCCATCGTCGGGCCGCGGCCGATCGGCTGGATTTCGTCGCAGGATGCGCAGGGCCGGCTGAACCTTGCGCCCTACAGCTTTTTCAATGCGTTCAACTACATCCCGCCAATCATCGGGTTTTGCAGTGTGGGCCGCAAAGACAGCCTCAATAACATCGAGCAAACCGGCGAGTTCGTCTGGAACCTGGCGACCCGGCCTTTGGCCGAGGCGATGAACCAGAGCTGCGCGATGGTCGCGCCAGAAGTCAATGAGTTCGAACTGGCAGGGTTGACGACTGCGGCCTCACGCATTGTGAGTGTGCCCCGGGTGGCTGAAACCCCGGTGTCGTTCGAGTGCAAGGTGACGCAAATCATCCAGCTGCAACGGGCCGATAAAGAACTAGTGCCAAGCTGGCTGATTCTGGGAGAAGTGGTGGCGGTACATATCGCCAGACATCTGCTTAAAGACGGGATTTACGATACCGCCGCCGCTGAACCCATTTTACGCGGCGGCGGCCCGGCGGATTACTTCCAGCTGGGGCCTGAGGCACTGTTCAAAATGCATCGCCCCCGCTGACCGTTACCAGACCAGTTCGGCGTCCTCAGTGACGCCTTGCAGGGCTTCAAGCTTTTGGGCGGCTGCGGCGTCGGCTTCGGTCGCTGTTTTAAAGGTCTGTTCGATCAATACTTTGTGAAAACGCGGCGCTCCGCCTTCGTACAAGGCCTTGACCGCAATCGCCGCGTGGTAAGTCCCGGGTTCTACCGGAACTACCGCTGATACCGCCTCGAACTGTGCAAACTCTTTACGCGCCATGCTGAAAACTCCGGCCACAAAAAACCGGCATTCTACCTGCTCGGCACGCCTGCATCGCTGAAGGTTTTGAAATCGATACGTTCGACTACCTGCCGGTGTACCAGCACGGTGTAAATGTCCATCGCTGCTGAGTTGAAATAGGCCTGCATCGAGGGCTCATCCTGCCAATAGCCCGCGACATGCCATAACAGCGGGTCACTGTCGCAATGCTGCAGGGCAAAGTGCAGGCACCCGGCAGTTTTGCGGGTGGGCTCGAGCAGTTGGTTGAGACAGGCTTGCACTTGGGCCGAGCACCCGGCGCGAGCGCGAACCAAGGTCATATGACTGACGGCATTGGACTGGGGCATGGTGGCCTCCACAAAATAAAGTGGCACAGGAGAGAGGTTCAAAGCTTATAGCCCGGCACTCCTGGCCGTTAGTCGATTCCTGCCCCTGGCTTGCACGATTCTGCAAAACCTTGCAGCTCTCCCTCCTCCGCCCGGATACGCAGCAAACTGACAGGGCACTATGCTTTCAAGCAATCCTCAGCCTCTGCGACGGCTTCGCCAGACTGTTCAGACCTGGCGCTGACAGAATCAGGCAAGCCTTCAGCAGAAATCGACTACCCCTGTGCCTTGCACAAACTTAAGCTGTGTCCACCCTGGCGCTTTAATAAGGATGCTCCCATGTCACTGCTGGAACCGCCGCGACCCGCGCTCGACCCCGCGCTAGAAACACAGCGTGTGGAACTGGCTGACCTGATCTACCGCCACGCCTGTAAAGACGGCACATTCACCACGCCCGTCGAGGCGTTGTTTGTGTCGCGTTACAGCCAGCCCAGCGACTTTGCCCCCAGCCATCCAAAACCGGCGCTGTGCATCATGGCCCAGGGTCGAAAAGAGGTGCGGCTGGCAGATGAGTACTTCGCCTACGACCCGCTGAACTACCTGGTGGTATCGGTCTCGATGCCCATCAGCGGCCGGGTCCTGGAAATCTCCCCCGAACGGCCGGTTCTGGCCTTGCGCCTGGATATTGACCCGGTGGAAATCACCACGTTGATCAGCGACGCCGGGCCCATGGGCGTACCGTCGCGACCTGCGGGCCGGGGCCTGTATGTCGAGCCCATCGACCAGCCGATGCTCGATGCGTTGCTGCGCCTGACCCGCCTGCTCGACACCCCGAAAGATATCGCCATGCTGGCGCCGCTGATCCGCCGCGAGATTTTGTATCGCCTGTTGCGCAGCCCGCAGGGCTACCGGCTGTATGAAATTGCCAGCGAGAACAGTCAGACCCATCGCGTGAGTCGGGCCATTTCCTGGCTCAACGGCAACTTCGAACAACCTCTGCGCATCGACAGCCTGGCCCGCGAGGCCAATCTCAGCGTGTCGACCCTGCACCACCGTTTCAAGGCGATGACAGCCATGAGCCCGTTGCAGTACCAAAAACAGCTACGCCTCAACGAAGCGCGGCGGCTGATGCTCAGCGAAGGGCTGGATGCATCGGCCGCCGGTTATCGCGTGGGCTATGAAAGCCCGTCGCAATTCAGCCGCGAGTACAGCCGTCTGTTTGGCGCGCCACCGGTACGGGACCTGGCACGCCTGCGAATGAGCTTATAGCCCGAGCGATTGCTGCCAGTTGTGCTCGTCGATTTCGATCACGGTCGGCCCCTGACGGTCGGCGGCACTGGCCAGTGCGGCGCGCAATTGCCCTTCCCCCTCAACCGCCAGTGCGGTACAGCCCATGGCTTTGGCCACAGCGATGAAATCCGGGGTGTAGATGTCGACGCCGACCGGCTCGATGGCGCGATTGAGCATGTACTTCTTGATTTCGCCGTAGCCCTGATTGTTCCACAGCAACACGATGACCGGCGTGCGTGCTTCAACCGCGCTGGCCAGTTCCGCCAGGGTAAATTGCAAGCCGCCATCGCCAATCAGGCATAGCACCGGACCACCCGCCCGACCGCCACTACGAAGCCCCAGCCAGGCACCAACGGCCGCCGGCAAGGCATATCCCAGGGTCCCGTAGCCCGTCGAAGAGTTGAACCAGCGCCGCGGCTGATCGGGATTGAAGGTCAGGTTGCCGGTGTACACCGGCTGGGTTGAATCGCCGACACACACGGCATCCGGCAACACGTCGAAGACCGTCTGCAAAAAGTGCGTTTGCGCGCGGGTGGGCGCATCCCACTCACTTGCCAGCTGTGCCTGCAAACGACTGACCCGCGCCGCGCCCCATTCGGTGCAGCGTGCCGGCAAGGCGCCAAGATCGGCCAGCAAGGCTTCGGCGGCCAGTCTGGCATCCGCCACCAGGGCCAGCGCCGGGGCATAGTTGCGCACCGTCTGGTCGGGGTCGATATCGACCCGCAGCAAGGCGCCGGGGATCTCAAAACCACCGGCAAAGGTCACGTCGTAATCGGTCTCGGCCAGCTCTGTGCCAATGGCCAGCACTACGTCTGCCTCGGCCACCAGGGCGCGGGTGGCGACCAGCGACTGGGTGGAACCGATCAGCAGCGGGTGGGTGGCAGGCAGCATGCCCTTGGCGTTGATGGTCAAGGCTACTGGCGCTCCCAGCCGTTCGGCCAGTTGCAGGAGAGCCGGGGCCGCGTCAATTGCACCACCGCCTGCCAGGATCAATGGGCGTTTGGCCTGGGCCAGGCGCTGGCTCATCTGCTCGATGGCTGCCGGGGCGGCGCCAGGTCGCGCGATGCTGACGGGCTGGCTGTCGAGCAGCGCGTCGGCGTTTTCCACCAGCACATCCAACGGGATTTCGATGTGTACCGGCCGTGGTCGGGCGGCCTGAAACACGGCAAATGCACGGGCCAGTACGGCCGGCAGCTCAGCCGCCGACATCAGGGTATGGGAAAACGCAGCCACTGCGGCCACCATCGCACTCTGGTTCGGCAACTCGTGCAGCTTGCCGCGCCCACCGCCCAACTGACTGCGCGACTGCACACTGGAGATCACCAGCATCGGGATCGAATCCCCATAGGCCTGGCCCATCGCCGTGGTGATATTGGTCATGCCCGGGCCGGTAATGATGAAACACACCCCGGGTTTGCCACTGGTACGGGCATAACCATCGGCCATAAAGCCGGCACCTTGCTCGTGACGGGGGGTCACGTGGTTGATCGGCGACCCCGCCAGCCCGCGATACAACTCAACGGTGTGCACGCCGGGAATGCCGAATACCTGCTCAACCCCGTACGCCTCCAGCAATTTGACCAATACTTCGCCGCACGTCGCCATCTGTTCTGCCCCTCTTCTTGTTCTCAAATGAACCATTGAAGCGGTCGAGTGTGGCGTGCACAACGCAAACCTGCACATACTAGCCATGTCCTGTGCTCATGGCTGACTTCTGATGAAACGCCTTCCGCCACTCCCTGCGCTGCATACTTTTTTAATCACGGCCCAATGCTGCAATTTCACCCGGGCCGGGGAGCAGTTGCATATCTCCCAGGGCGCCGTGAGCCGGCAAATAGCCGGGCTTGAGGATCACCTGGGCTATGCGCTGTTCCACCGCCAGGCACGGGGTTTGAGCCTGACCGAACAGGGCCAGGCACTGTACCCGCGCATCGAGCAGGCGTTCGACTTGATCGGTGAAGCGGTCGAGCAAGCCAGCGTGCGTCGCACCCCGCTGCAGATCAAAGCGCCTACCTGCATGTTGCGCTGGCTGCTGCCCAAATTGATGCAATGGCAAAAGCTGCGCCCGGACGTACCGGTCGAACTGACCAGCAGCGTGGAGCACGGGGTGGATTTTCGCCGCGAGGCGTTCGATGCCGCAGTGATATACAGCGCCACCCCAGGGCCAAAACGCCAGGGCCAACACCTGCTGGACGAGCAACTGACGCCCGTTTGCGCCCCGCAGTTGCTGGAAGGCAGCGATGCTATCAATAGTCTGAGCGACCTTAAGCACCACAGGCTACTGCACCCCAGCCGTGATCAACGGGACTGGACCAACTGGCTGAATGCCGCCGGGGGCGATGTCTCCAGCATCTGCCAGAATCAGTATTTCGACACCCTCGACCTGGCCATGACTGTGGCTGCCCAGGGCAACGGTGTTGCGATCGGCGACTGGGCGCTGATCGGCGACGACCTGAAAGCGGGCCGTCTGGCTCTGCCCTTTGACCTGAAAGTGCGCACAGGGGCGGTGTATCAACTTGTATGCTCGCCGCGCAGTGAAGACTCGACGCCGCTGCGCGAATTGATGGCGTGGCTGGTCAAGCAGGCAGCATCAACTTTGTAGGAGCGGGCTGGCCTCGCGATGAGGTTATCGCCAGACCCGCTCGCCCCTGCAAAAGCCGCTAATCAGTAACCGACTGTAAACCGCTGACGCGAATGATCGGGATGCTCTACTTCATCGAGCATGGCAATGGCGAAATCGGCGAAAGTGATCCAGCTTTTGCCTTCAGCACTGACCAGCAGATGATCTTTGCCCAGGCGGAATTTGCCGGTGCGCTCGCCTTCTACAAACTCGGCAGAGGGTGACAGGAAGCTCCAGTCCAGGTCCTTTTCAGCACGCAAGGTATCCAGGTAAACGCCGCCAGCGCTGGCTTCCGGCTTGTACTCCTCGGGGAAGCCCGGGCTTTCGATGACTTTAGTATCGTCGGGCGACAACAACGAACCCGCGCCACCGACAAACAGCAGGCGTTTGATCCCGGCTTTTTTAACCGGTTCGATGATTGCCGCAGCCGGCTGGGTCGAGAAGTGTGCGGCACTCAACACCACATCGTTGCCTGCCACTGCGTCTTGCAAAGCCCTGGCGTCGTTGATATCCACGTCTTTGGTCACGACCCCGTCCCGGGCACCGATTTTCGAAGCATGACGGGCGATGGCAGTAACGCTGTGGCCTCGGCGCAGGGCTTCTTCCAGCAATTGGCTACCCGCGCGACCGGTAGCTCCGATAATTGCAATTTTGCTCATGACGTTCTCCGGTTGGATTGCTTGGCGTGAGGCAAATTTCGCATCACCACTTCATTTCGCCCTTGGCGACTTTAGCGCTCAGTTCCAGAGAGGACTCTTCGCCCAGATCCGGGTAGCGCTTTTTCATTGCCGCGATCAATTCGCCCGAATTGCGGGCCTTGAGGGTTTCTTCGTCAAACGCCTTGATGTAGTCGCGAGTAAAATGCACGGCGTTCAGGGAGCGGTCGTTCTCGCCCAGATAATGGCCTGGCACGACCACTTGCGGTTGCAGGCTGTCGATCCGTTTGAGGGTAGCCAGCCAGTGTTTGTGGGACTGCGGCGTCTGGGTGTCAGCCATCCAAACGTGCAGGTTGTCAGCCACCACTACCCCGCCGACCACCGCCTTGAGCGAGGGAATCCAGACAAAGGTGCGGTCGGGTTGTCTGCCGCCAAGACCGACAATGTCCAGTTCATGCCCTTCAAGACTGAGGGTGTTGCCCTTGAGAACCTGGGGCACGATCAGCTTGCCCGGTACATCCTTGCCCATCTGCGGTCCCCAGAACGCCAGCTTGGCATCCTTGGTCTTGTTGATGTGCTCAACGGTCGGCCCCGAAGCCAGTACTTTGGCGTCCGGAAAAGCCTGGGTCAGGGTCTCCAGACCGAAGTAATAATCCGGGTCGCCATGGCTGATGTAGATAGTGGTCAGGTGCTTGCCGCTGGCGCGGATCTTGTCGACTACTTGCTGGGCCTGAGCTTTGGCAAATTGGGCATCGACCAGAATGGCGTCTTTTTCACCGCTGACAAGTACTGAGGACACCGGGAATATTGCCGCAGCCCCCGGGTTGTATACATCCAGGGTCAAAGGCCTCGGGGCAGCCGCTGCGTGGGCAGTAAAGCCCAGCACAACGGCACTAAGAACGAAACGGCGCAGGGTCGAAAATCCAGGCATGAGGGTATCCAGAGTCGTGGGACGGTGTAAGCGATGGACAGAGCTTAGTAGCACCACAGCCAACTAAAAATGCGATGCTTGAACATAGTCTGTTTCGGATATCGGGCAAATCATGGATCGTCTTACTGCAATGCGGGTGTTCACCACTGTCGTTGACCTTGGCAGCCAGTCGGCGGCGGCCGATCATCTGGACCTGTCGCGCCCTGTCGTTTCGCGCTACCTGGCTGAACTCGAAGAGTGGGTGGGCGCCCGCTTGATGCACCGCACCACGCGCAAACTGAGCCTGACCGCCGCCGGTTTCGAAACGCTGCCCCGCTGTCGGCAATTACTGGAACTGGCTGATGACCTGCAAGCCACAGTCAGTGTTCCCGGTGATGCGCCGCGGGGCTTGTTGCGCATCAGCGTCAGTACCTCGTTCGGCCAGGCCCAGCTGGCTTGTGCCGTTACTGATTATGTAAGGCTCAATCCACAGGTCAGCATCGATCTGCAAATGCTCGACCGCACAGTGAACCTGGTGGATGAACGTATTGATCTGGCGATTCGTACCAGCAATGACCTGGACCCGAACCTGATTGCCCGCAAGCTGACGGTCTGTCGCTCCGTGCTGTGTGCGTCCCCGGCCTATTTGCGTGAACATCCGGCACCGCAGCAGGTTGAAGAACTCAGCCGGCACAACTGCCTGACCCACTCCTATTACGGCAAAAGCCTGTGGCATTTCACCCGGGGCGGTGAAGACGTCGCAGTGCCGGTGCAAGGCAATATCAGCGCCAATGAAGCCAGCACGCTGTTGAGCGCCACACTGGCGGGGGCCGGTGTTTCGTTGCTGCCCACGTATCAGGCCGGGATTCATGTGCAACAGGGCACGCTGGTACGTCTGCTGCCGCAAGCTGAGCCCCGGGTATTGAACATTTACGCGGTGTACGCCTCGCGCAAACACATGCCCGCCACGTTGCGCAGCATGCTCGACTTTCTCGCCGAACGGTTTACCGAAGAGCCTGCGTGGGACATCTGAAAAACCACTTTGCACGTGGCCAAATAATCATGCGAGTAGTCCATTTGGAGGATGAAGCGCTGCATGACCACTCGTACAAATAGCATGGCAAGTAATAGGGTCTATTGACGTTTGGTTGTGGCCGCGACAACTAAATGTCAACAGACCCTTGGGTCTGAACTAGCCTCAAGGGTGTGACGTCTAGGAGATGAATGCCATGACCACTAAAACAAAAACCAGATGCATGACCTTGTTTCTCATTTTTGCTGCCGCTGTCCTGTTTGCTGGCGCCTGCTACCGCGCCGAACAAACCCGGCAAGCAGTCGGATATACCGTCAGTTGCAATGGCGGGCACTGTAATTCTGCGTTTAGTGCTCTGAGGTAAGGAAGCCCCGGAGTCAGACCGGACTGCTGTTGTCAGTCCGGTCTGTGCGAAACGCGCTGGGCGAAGTCCCTGTCAGACGCCGGAAAAAACGCGAAAAATACGCCGGGTCTGCAAAACCCAGGCTCTCGGCCACTTCGCTGATGGTCATCGGTGTGTAAATCAACTGCCGCTTTGCCTCCAGTAACTGGCGCTGATGAATGATCTGCAGCGCCGACCGCCCCGCCAGCTCGCGACAGATGCTGTTCAAGTGCGCCACCGAAATGCCTACCTGGTGCGCCAACTGCTCAACCGACGGCTGCTCGCGAAACAATGTCTCGACCCGTTGATTGAACTGGCTCAAATACTCTCGGCCGCGTTGTGGCAACTGCCGCGATTCATGACGCACCATCACCTGACGCGTGACCCACACCAAAAGCACACTGATCAGCGATTGCAGGAGCATGTCGCGGGCAGGCTGTGCGCCCACATATTCGCTTTGCAGCACACTGAACAGATTATTCAGGTAATGCCGGTCCTTGCCTGCCGGGTAGCTGGCAACCCGTTGCAAAGCACTTATCGAACCGCCCAGCCGGGCTTGCAATTGCGCCACCAGCGGTGCCGCCAACGTCAGCACAAACCCTTCAACGTTGGGCGAAAACTGAAAACCGTGGACGCACAACGGCGGGATGACCTGAATCGCCGATTGCTCGAGTACATGCAGCTGGCCTTCGACTTCAACCTGCGCCCGCCCCTTGTGCACGTACAGCAACTGGCACAAATCAGCATGCCGGTGCGCACGAATCTCCCAGTCGTGGACGCGGCTGCGCAGCGAGATGGTTTCGCAGTGCAGCAGGTCGGGGCTGAGCCAGTCGTGCTGCTCACCGTAAAGCTTGAAGACCGGAATCGACGAATAGGCAGAAGGATTCATTGCACCAGAGTCTAAATAATTTTCCGGAGACCGATAACCGCACCGATTAGCGAAAAGTACCGGTAATGACGCTGTTATCACCTTCTATTGCCCGTCTCGCAAGCGAAAAATACAAGCACAAACTTATAAGAACGACCTCGCCCTTAACGGCCGGGGCTTGCCGGAGACCATCATTATGAGAACTCAAGTCGCCATTATCGGTGCTGGCCCTTCAGGCCTGTTACTCGGTCAACTGCTGCATGGGGCGGGTATTGATAACGTCATTATCGAACGCCAGACGGGGGATTACGTACTGAGCCGAATCCGGGCGGGGGTGCTCGAACAAGGCATGGTCGACCTGCTGCGCCAGGCCGGGGTCAGTCAGCGTATGGACGCTGAAGGTCTGGTGCATGACGGTTTCGAACTGGCGCTGGAAGGGCGCCAGGTCCATATCGACCTCAAGGGTCTGACCGGCGGCAAGAGTGTGATGGTTTACGGCCAGACCGAAGTCACCCGGGACCTGATGGCTGCACGTGCGCAGACAGGCGCGCAAACCCTGTACAGCGCCAGCAATGTGCAGCCTCATGATATGAAAACCGACGCCCCCTACCTGACCTTCGATAAAGACGGCGAAAGCTGGCGCCTGGATTGCGATTACATTGCCGGATGCGACGGGTTTCACGGCGTGGCACGTCAGTCGATTCCCGAGGACGTACTGAAAATCTTCGAACGCGTGTACCCCTTCGGCTGGCTCGGAGTGCTGTGTGATACCCCGCCCGTCAACCACGAACTGGTTTACGCCAAACACGAGCGTGGTTTTGCCCTGTGCAGTCAGCGCTCGGCAACGCGCAGCCGTTATTACCTGCAAGTGCCGGCCGAAGAAAAGGTCGAGGGTTGGTCCGACCAACGCTTTTGGGACGAACTCAAGGCCCGCCTGCCAGCCCCCTTGGCTGAACGCCTGGTGACCGGGGCATCGATCGAGAAAAGCATCGCGCCGCTGCGCAGTTTTGTGGTCGAGCCCATGCAATACGGACGCATGTTCCTGGTGGGCGATGCCGCGCACATCGTGCCGCCTACCGGAGCCAAAGGCTTGAACCTGGCCGCCAGTGACGTCAGTACGCTGTTCAATATTCTGCTAAAGGTTTACACACAAGGTCGCACCGATTTGCTGGAGCGCTACTCCGAGGTCTGCCTGCGGCGCGTGTGGAAGGCCGAACGTTTTTCATGGTGGTTGACCTCGATGCTGCATCGTTTCCCTGACAGCGACAGCTTCAGCCAGCGGATTGCCGACAGTGAGCTGGGATATTTCGTCGACTCCGTGGCCGGGCGCACGACCATCGCAGAAAATTACGTGGGCCTTCCTTACGAGGCTATCGAATAGCAAGCTATCGAGTAGACTGAGCGGCATTCCACCACAGGCATGCCGCGCACAGGTGTTGTAGTGACCAATCTGAATCAGCCCCCCCAAGCCAAACCTGCCATTCGCAGCATTCTGGTCGCCCTGATGCTGGCGATTTTTCTCGGCGCGCTGGACCAGACCATTGTGGCCGTCTCCATCCCCGCCATCTCTGCCCAGTTCAAGGACGTCAGCCAGTTGGCCTGGGTGATTTCGGGCTACATGGTGGCCATGACCGTGGCCGTTCCCATCTACGGCAAACTCGGCGACCTGTATGGGCGCAGGCGCCTGATGCTGTTTGGCATGGGCCTGTTTACCCTGGCCTCGCTGTTTTGCGGCCTGGCCCAGAGCATGGAGCAACTGGTGCTGGCGCGGATCATTCAGGGGATCGGCGCCGGCGGGATGATTTCGGTAAGCCAGGCGATTATTGGCGACATTATTCCGCCGCGCGAGCGTGGGCGGTATCAGGGCTATTTCAGCGGCATGTACGCGATTGCCAGCGTTGCCGGGCCTGTTCTGGGCGGCTACATGACCGAGTACCTGTCATGGCGCTGGGTGTTTTTGATCAATTTGCCGCTGGGCCTGGCGGCGTGGTGGATCTCCTATCGCACACTGGTAGGGCTACCCGTCCCGCAACGCAAACCGATCATTGATTATCTGGGTACGGTCCTGATGATTGTCGGGCTGACCTCATTGCTGCTGAGCATCACCTTTATCGGTCAAGGTCATAGCTGGCGTGATAGCCAGGTGCTGGGGCTGCTGGTGGCTGCAATAATCGCGCTTGGCCTGCTCGTGTGGCATGAGCGCCGCACGCTGGAGCCATTGCTGCCGATGCACCTGTTCGCCAATCGCAGCGCGGTGCTGTGCTGGTGCACGATCTTTTTCACCAGCTTTCAGGCGATTTCGCTGATCGTGCTGATGCCGCTGCGCTATCAGAGCATCACCGGCGCCGGCGCTGACAGCGCCGCCATGCACCTGCTGCCACTGGCCATGGGCTTACCGATGGGCGCTTACTTTGCAGGGCGCATGACCTCGGTTACCGGCTATTACAAACCGATGATTCTGGCAGGTGCGGTGCTGATGCCTCTGGCAATTTTCGGCATGGCTTTCAGCCCGCCAAGTGCGCAGGTGTTGAGCGGCGTCTTTATGTTGTTCGCCGGGATTGCAGCCGGGATGCAGTTTCCGACCTCACTGGTGGGCGCGCAAAACTCGGTACAGCAGCACGACATTGGCGTGGCCACCAGCACCACCAACCTGTTCCGCTCACTGGGCGGTGCAGTAGGGGTGGCGCTGATGTCGGCCTTGTTGCTGGCACTGTTGCACGACTCCTTGCTGGCCCCTGCTGCCGGGCAAGTGATGCTAGGGGAAGGCAGCTCGGGCAACGTATTGCTGGACAGTCTGAATGCGGTACAAGGCCCCGCACTGGCCAGTCTTCGCGCAGAACTGCTGCAGACCTTCCGTCACTTGTTGATCATCAGTGCGGTGATCTCACTGCTGGGGCTCAGTGCTGCGATCGCCATGCCCAATCAGGTATTGCGCGGGCGCGAAGACAAGGCTCAATAGACAGTCCGGGCACCAGGTGCAGTGTGCACCGGTGCCATCGCGAACAAGCTCGCTCCTGCAGCTTTTGCAGCCCATCAAGGCCTGGCGCTGATTTGCTTCTGCAGGTTCTGGATCTGGCTTTGCAGGGTGTTGATGTTGCGCGTCACCTGGCCGCGGAATACGTCAAACTCTGCGGTGTTGGTGCCCTGGGCAGGGGCCGGGCGGTTCTCGAGCTCACTTTTGAGCACCATCAAGTCCTGCTCCAGACGCTCCACCGCCGCGCCCGGGTTGCCTTGTTTTTTCAGGGCCGCTACGTCTACCGCTTGCTGCGCGACACTGGCTTTGAGCGTGGACAGTTCACTGGCCAGACTTTTCATATCGGTTTCGAGCCTGGTCTGGCTTTCTTTCTGAGCCGTCACCTGCATCAACATGGCGGCATTGATTTGCTCAAATCGGCTGTCCAGCTCGCCCTGCTGCCCCGTCACCAGACCTTGCTGGCGCTTGCCCTGCTCCAGCAACTGTTCCTCAAGCTGCTTGATCTGCAACTTCAAGGCTTCGCTACCGTTGTTAATACTCGACTCGCTGGCCACCACCTTCCCCGAAATGGCCTGCAAGCGCCCCGCCGCCTCTTCACTGATACGGGCAAAGCTTTCCTGGGTCGCCACCAGTTGCTGCTCCATCAACGAAATCTGCTGAAAGCTCCACCACGCCAGCCCCGCCACCGACAGCAACAAAGCACCGATCAGGACCCATAAAGGCCCGGTGCTCGGCCCCTTGACCTGGATGACAGGCGTGTTGCGCGAGTACACCGTGGTGCGCTCACGAGCACCGCCTGCCGGCTCCGGTTCGTCCTGATCATCCACCGTAGCGCGCAGGGTCGGAACATCGTGAAAGTCGTCGCGGGCATCATTACGCATGGCAAAACCTTTTGTTGAATCCTGAAAATAGCCTCAAGGTACAAGCTTCAGGCACCAGAGGGTTAACGGTAAGGCGATTCCTGGGCTTTCCACCAGCCGCAAAACTCATCAAGCGCCGCCCATAGACTGACTTTAGGGTCGTAGTCCAGGTAGTGCCGGGCGCGGCTGATGTCGAGGGTAAAGTCCTTGTCCATGATCTGCACGCCCAAACGCGAGAGCGTCGGCTCGGGCTGACCCGGCCACATTTTACAGGCAGCCTCGCTGAGTGCTCCCAGGCTGTAGGCCAGGCCGTAGCCACGATAGCGGGTGACTTGCGGCACGTTCATTTGGCGCATCACGTAATTGATCACGTCCCACAGCGGGATCGGTGTGCCATTACTGATGTTGTAGGCCTTGCCCACGGCCGACCCCGTGGTCAGCAGACTGCTCATCAACGCTTCGTTGAGGTTTTGGATGCTGGTGAAATCGACCTTGTTCAGGCCATTGCCCACGATTGCCAGACGACCTTTGCGCTGCAGTTTGAGCAAGCGCGGGAAGAGGCTCATATCTCCCGCTCCGGTGACGAATCGCGGACGCAGGGCAATCACTTCAAGGCCAAACTCCTGAGCACCGAAAACCTTTTGTTCGGCCAGGTTTTTGGTCGCGGCATAGGGATGCCGGAAACGCCTGGGCAACTGGTCTTCCGTCAGGTCGGTATGTGAACGGCCATCGAAATACAGTGATGCCGAAGACAGGTGCACCAGACGTCGCACGCGTTGCTTCAAGCAGGCTTCCACCACGTTTTCGGTGACCAGCACGTTGTCGCGGTGGAAGTCCTGATAACGACCCCAGGCGCCCGTGTGGCCAGCACAATGCACCACGGCATCGACATCGACACACAAATCGCGCACCAGCAAGCCATCGGTCAAATCACCCGGGATAAATTCAGCCCCACGCCGCACCAGGTGTTCAACACCTTCGGCCCGTCGCCCGCTGACCCGTACGTCAAAGCCCTGCTCCAGGGCTGAACGCGCGAAGCGTCCGCCTATAAAGCCGCTCGCGCCGGTGACCAGAATCTTCATCAATCACTCCAAATGCTGTAATTCTTGTTGCCTGCTGTTTAAACGCTGGTTGTCAGGCCAAAGGCACTAACCAGCGGGGCGCCGAGCGAGTTAAATGTTCGGTCAATTGCCCCAGCAGTTGCCCACCGTTGCGCCAATGATGCCAGTACAGTGGCACGTCGATCGGTTTATCTGGCAAAAGCTCCACCAGCCCCCCGCTTGCCAACTGCTCGCGCACCTGTAATTCGGGGACCAGCCCCCAGCCAAGTCCGGCTTCGGTTAGGCGAATAAAGCCTTCGGAAGACGGACACAAATGGTGCTCGAATCCGCCGTCTACCCCAAGCATTGCCAGGTAGCGATGTTGCAAAAAGTCATCCGGGCCGAATACCAGCGCAGGTGTTTTGGGCAATAACTCAGCACTCACGCCGCCGGGAAAATGCCGGGCAATAAATGCCGGGCTCGCCAGCGCCCGGTAACGCATGGCCCCCAGCAATACACTGCGGGCGCCGGCCACCGGGCGTTCGCTGGCACACAGGCAGGCAGCCACTTCACCAGCCCGCATCCGCTTGAGACCCACGTTTTGATCTTCAACCACCAGGTCCAGCAACAGGTGCTGGTCGGCACAAAAGTCACCGACCGCCGTGGCCCACCACGTTGCCAGGCTGTCGGCATTCAAGGCAATCCGCAGGCGCTCGGGCAGACCTTCATCATCGAGTGCCGGTACTGCACTCTGCAAATCGCGCTCAAGTAAACGCACTTGCTGGACGTGGTTGAGCAAACGCCGGCCAATTTCGGTCGGGCTCGGCGGCGTCGCGCGAATCAGCACCGGCTGGCCGATTCGCGCCTCCAGCAGTTTGATCCGCTGGGAAATGGCCGATTGTGACAGTCCAAGCACCTGCGCTGCACGCTCAAAACCGGCCTGTTCTACCACTGCGGCAAGCGCAGAGAGCAATTTATAGTCGAACATCAGTTTTCCTAATGAGCGATCAGCAATATTGGTTTTTCTTATACAGCTTCAGCCCCGAGAATAGCCAGCATCACTTTCCATTCTTCAAGGATCCCTCCATGGCTGGCGAAACCGCCCTGGCAACTTTGTTGCGCAGCATGAGCCCGCATCTCAATGAGGGCGACTATGTGTTTTGCACCCTCCCCGACCATCGCATCCCGGACGGTTGTGAGGTGATCGGCAGCTTTCGGGAACAGGAAGGCCTGACGGTGATTGTCGAACGCCAGCAGGCTGAACAGGCCGGGCTTGGCTATGACTACATCGCCGCCTGGATCACGCTGAACGTGCATTCGGCGCTGCAGGCAGTGGGTCTGACAGCCGCCTTCGCCAGTGCTTTGGGCCAGGCCGGGATCAGTTGCAACGTGATTGCCGGTTACTACCACGACCATCTGTTTGTCGGGCGCAGCGATGCCGCCCGCGCCATGGCAGTTCTGGGTCAATTGGCAGCCAGCGCGGAGTAAAGACGATGTGGCAAAGTTATGTGAACGGCTTGCTGGTAGCCCTGGGTTTGATCATGGCCATTGGCACTCAAAACGCCTTTGTTCTGGCACAAAGCCTGCGCCGGGAACATCACCTGCCGGTGGCGGCCCTGTGCGTGGTATGTGACGCTCTGCTGGTCGCTGCCGGGGTATTTGGCCTGGCGACGGTGCTGGCCCAGAACCCTTTGTTGCTGGCCATTGCCCGCTGGGGCGGGGCAGCGTTCCTGCTGTGGTACGGCACCCTGGCGCTGCGCCGGGCCTGTTCGAAACAAAGCCTGGGTCAAGGTGAAAACCACAAGGTGCGCTCGTTGCGCGCAGTCATGCTCAGTGCCCTGGCAGTCACTCTGCTCAACCCCCATGTGTATCTGGACACGGTGCTGCTGATCGGCTCCCTGGGCGCCCAGCAAACCGAACCCGGCGCTTATGTCGCAGGGGCAGCCAGTGCTTCACTGCTGTGGTTCTCCGCCCTGGCTCTTGGCGCCGCCTGGCTGGCGCCGTGGCTGGCACGTCCGGCGACCTGGCGTTTGCTGGACTTGCTGGTGGCGGTGATGATGTTCAGCGTGGCGTATCAATTAATAAGTGCTGCTTGATGCTGGCCAGAGCGCTTGCAAAATCTTTGGAACCTCTATCCCACACAGTTGTTGCGTGGTTTTGCCGCACCCCCGGTGCTATGATCCAGCCCCTGCGCCGCTAAGAGTAAAAACTCGTCGGCGCGTGTTTGGCCGCCCGTGATCGGCCTTGCGCTCATCGCAACTGACCTGATTAGGAGAATCATCATGGCTTTCGAATTGCCGCCGCTGCCCTACGCACACGATGCCCTGCAGCCGCACATCTCCAAAGAAACCCTGGAGTTTCACCACGACAAGCACCACAACACCTATGTCGTGAACCTGAACAACCTGGTGCCAGGCACCGAGTTCGAAGGCAAAACCCTGGAAGAGATCGTTAAAACCTCTTCGGGCGGTATCTTCAACAACGCCGCTCAGGTCTGGAACCACACTTTTTACTGGAACTGCATGACGCCAAACGGCGGCGGCCAACCTACCGGCGCGCTGGCTGATGCCATCAACGCAGCTTTCGGTTCGTTCGACAAGTTCAAGGAAGAGTTCAGCAAGACTTCCATCGGCACTTTCGGCTCCGGCTGGGGCTGGCTGGTGAAGAAAGCTGACGGCTCCCTGGCCCTGGCCAGCACCATTGGCGCCGGCAACCCGCTGACCAGCGGCGACACCCCGCTGCTGACCTGCGACGTTTGGGAACACGCCTACTACATCGACTACCGCAACGTACGTCCGAAGTATGTTGAAGCGTTCTGGAACCTCGTTAACTGGAAGTTCGTTGCTGAGCAGTTCGAAGGCAAAACCTTTACTGCATAAGCCTGACTCCAGGTAAAAAAAACCCGGCATGCCGGGTTTTTTTTTGCCTGTTTAAAAGCGCCGAAGCGCACACGGCGGGACATTTCGGCAAGCCGGTATCAAGGGCCGGATTTATTTTGTTCAGCCACTCAAGTTAACCAAGCAATATACCGACACAATAGCCAGTGTTGACCTTGCGCAATTGCTGCCTCGAACATCCGCAACAGTCATTCAGCCCCATGGCAAAAGGCATTATCGGCAGAAACAAGGAAGAGCGCTTTGAAGCAGGAAGTCAAACACAGCTTATCGGTCAAGTTGCTGCGAATGGTGCTGCTGTCGGCGCTGGCCGTAGGAGCAGTGCTTGGTTGCGCGCAAATCGTTTTCGATGCCTACGAAACCCGCCAGGCCGTGGCCAATGATGCCGAGCGCATCCTCGACATGTTCCGCGATCCCTCAACGCAGGCGGTATATAGCCTGGACCACGATATGGCCATGCAGGTCATCGAAGGCCTGTTCCAGGACGATGCCGTACGCCAGGCGTCCATCGGACACCCCAATCAAGCCATCCTTGCCGAAAAATCACGCCCCTTGCACAACTCGTCAAGCCGATGGCTGACCGACCTTATTTTGGGCCGGCAATACACGGACAGCATTGCGCTGATGAACCGTGACCCGGGCAGCGAGTATTACGGCGACTTGAACATAACGCTCGACACGGCCACGTACGGCAGAGATTTTGTTACCAACGCCGTGATCATTTTCATCTCCGGTGTGTTGCGCGCATTGTTGATGGCACTGGTGCTGTATCTGGTTTATCACTGGCTTCTGACCAAACCCCTGTCCAAAATCATCCGGCACCTGACCAGCATTAATCCTGACCGCCCCGGTGAGCAATTAATGGCACCACTCAAAGGCCACGAGCACAATGAACTGGGGCTGTGGGTTAACACCGCCAACCAGCTGCTGGCCTCCATCGAGCGCAATACCGATTTGCGCCGCGAAGCGGAAAACTCGTTGTTGCGTATGGCTCAGTACGACTTTCTGACCGGCCTGCCTAACCGACAGCAACTACAGACCCAGCTGGGGAAAATTCTGCTGGAAGCCCGCCGTTCGCAACGCCGAGTTGCCGTCTTGTGTGTGGGGCTCGACGATTTCAAAAGCATCAACGAACAGTTTGGCTATCAAACCGGCGACCGGCTGTTGCAGGCCCTGACTGATCGTATTCGTGCCCACAGCGCCAGCCCGGGGGCTCTGGCACGCCTGGGCGGTGACCAGTTCGCGCTGGTTCAAGCGCATATCGAGCAACCCTACGAAGCCGCCGAGCAGGCCCAGGGCATCCTTGATGAACTCGAAACGCCCTTCCATATAGACGGGCAAAACATCCGCTTGCGCGCCACGATTGGCATCACCCTGTTTCCCGAGGATGGCGACACCTTCGAGCAGTTGCTGCAAAAAGCCGAGCAAACCATGACCCTGGCCAAAAGCCGCTCGCGCAGCCGTTATCAGTTTTACATCGCCAGCGTCGACCGCGAGATGCGGCGCCGGCGCGAACTGGAAAAAGACCTGCGCGAAGCACTGCCCAGAAACCAGCTCCACCTCGTCTACCAGCCCCAGATCCGTTACAGCGACCATCGGGTGGTCGGTGTCGAGGCGTTGCTGCGCTGGCAACACCCGGAGCACGGTATGGTCCCTGCAGACCTGTTTATTCCGCTGGCGGAAAAAAACGGCAGCATCATTGCCATCGGCGAGTGGGTGCTGGACCAGGCCTGCCGCCAACTGCGCGAATGGCACGATCAGGGCTTCAGTGAGCTGCGCATGGCAGTCAACCTTTCTACCGTACAACTCCACCACGTCGAACTGCCGCGGGTGGTCAATAACCTGATGCTGGACTACCGTTTGCCGCCACGCAGCCTGGAGCTGGAAGTCACGGAAACCGGCCTGATGGAAGACATCGGCACTGCCGCCCAACACCTGCTGAGCCTGCGCCGCTCCGGAGCCCTCATCGCAATCGATGACTTTGGCACCGGCTATTCATCGCTGAGCTACCTCAAGAGCCTGCCGCTGGACAAAATCAAGATTGATAAAAGCTTTGTCCAGGACCTGGTTGACGATGACGACGATGCCACTATCGTGCGGGCGATTATTCAGCTGGGTAAAAGCCTCGGCATGCAGGTGATTGCCGAAGGCGTCGAGACCCTCGAACAAGAAGCCTATGTGATCAATGAAGGTTGTCATGAGGGCCAGGGCTATCTGTACAGCAAACCCCTTGGTGCGCGGGAGCTGAGCGTTTACCTGAAACAGGCGCAGGCGACCGGTGTCCTTGGTGGGCAGGGCGGTGTTTGATTATTGAGCCTGAATCCGGCCCGGGCTCATGTAAATAAGAAATATTTACAACACTACCCTTTACACAAAATGCATATCTTTCGCATCATGTCGCAGTTTTGTGTGCAGCCGCACGCTTGTCCCACCTCTCGAAGCAGGATTTTCGCCATGATTCGTATGCCCCTGGCTACCGCCAGTCTGCTGGCCATTGCTATCTCACTCGCCGGTTGTGGCGACAAGGACAAGGAAAAAACTGCGGCGGCTCCTACGCCGGCAGCAGCGACCAGCACCGCAACGCCAGCGACCGACATCACAGCGGCGAAAGTCGATGAAGCAGCCGCCAAAGCTGTTGTCGCGCATTACGCCGACATGGTTCATGCGGTGTTCAGCGACGCCGAGTCCGGTGCGAAAAAACTGCAAACGGCTATCGATGCATTCCTCGCCAAGCCAAACGATGACACCCTCAAGGCCGCCCGTGCAGCCTGGGTTGAAGCGCGCGTACCTTACCTGCAAAGCGAAGTGTTCCGCTTCGGCAACACCATCATTGATGACTGGGAAGGTCAGGTGAATGCCTGGCCACTGGACGAAGGCCTGATCGACTACGTTGACGCCAGCTACGCCGGCGCATTGGGTAACCCGGGCGCCAACGCCAATATCATTGCCAACACCCAGATCCAGATCGGCGAAGACAAGGTCGACGTGACCGAAATCACTCCCGAAACCCTGGCCAGCCTGAACGAGCTGGGCGGCTCCGAAGCCAACGTGGCGACCGGCTACCACGCGATCGAATTCCTGCTCTGGGGCCAGGACCTCAACGGCACCGGCCCAGGCGCGG
This sequence comes from Pseudomonas sp. TWR2-1-1, assembly GCF_049897045.1. Lineage (NCBI taxonomy): Bacteria > Pseudomonadati > Pseudomonadota > Gammaproteobacteria > Pseudomonadales > Pseudomonadaceae > Pseudomonas > Pseudomonas sp. TWR2-1-1. The sequence goes on along the minus strand of NZ_JAFCVM010000001.1, from coordinate 696,456 downwards.
GCAACCGCCCGGCTTCGGACTACCTTGAAGGCGAAGGTGCCACCGGCGGCCACAATGAACGCCGTCGCGCTTACCTCAAAGCGGTCACCCAACTGCTGGTCAACGACCTGAACGACATGGTCGGCAACTGGGCCCCGGACGTAACCGATAACTACCGCGCCACACTGCAAGCCGACACCCCGCAAAACGGCCTGCGCAAAATGCTGTTTGGCATGGGTAGCCTGTCGCTGGGCGAACTGGCAGGCGAGCGCATGAAAGTGTCGCTGGAAGCCAACTCCCCTGAAGACGAGCAGGACTGCTTCAGCGATAACACCCACAACTCGCACTTCTACGACGCCAAAGGCATTCGTAACGTGTACCTGGGCGAGTACGTGCGCACTGACGGCAGCAAAATGACCGGCCCAAGCCTGTCGTCGCTGGTAGTGGCGGTTGACCCGGCTACCGACGCTACGTTGAAGTCCGATCTGGCCGACACTGAAGCCAAGATCCAGGTCATGGTTGATCTTGCCAACAAGGGCGAGCACTACGACCAGTTGATCGCTGCAGGTAATGACAAAGGCAACCAGGTGGTACGCGACGCCATCGCTGCACTGGTCAAGCAGACCGGCGCTATCGAACAGGCAGCCGGCAAGCTGGGCATCAACGACCTGAACCCGGACAACGCCGATCACGATTTTTGATCTGCCGCGTTTGAGTGAATGATGAGGCGGCCCCCGGGCCGCCTTTTTTATTCGACACCACATACCTCTGTAGGAGCGAGCTTGCTCGCGAGCTTTTTATCGAGCTCATATAGATGGGCGAGTAAACGCAACGTTCTTGAAAAGCTCGCGAGCAAGCTCGCTCCTACAGGGTCGGGGGAACTCCCCTCAACCCTGGAATCTTGCGCACCGACGCACACCTGTTCCAAATCAAACCAAATGCTAATCCCTCTTATTTCAATTCACCTTCCCTGATAAACTTTGCGCCCTCGATTTTGCTCGCTGAACTGGACGCTTGATGCCTTTGTTGCCTCTTCGCCTGTCTCTGCTGCTATTGGCCCTGGGCCTTGGCGGCTGTGATGATGCCCCGCGTTTTACCAAACCAGAGCCCGGCGAAGCCCGCTCCGGCGGGGATGCGACAGTGCGTAAAAGCGACCGGAATGCGTTCTCCATGCCCTCTGCCAATCTGTCGCCAAGCCGGCGTCTGGATTTCAGCGTCGGCAACAGCTTCTTTCGCAGCCCGTGGGTCATCGCCCCCTCTACCACCACCGCGCGTGATGGTCTGGGCCCGCTGTTCAACACCAATGCTTGCCAGAACTGCCATATCAAGGACGGGCGCGGCCACCCGCCAGCGCCTGACGCCATCAATTCGGTATCCATGCTGATACGCCTGTCGATTCCCGACCAGCCCGCCTATGCCAGGCTGATCGAGCAAACCGGGATCGTCCCGGAACCCGTTTATGGCGGCCAGTTGCAGGACATGGCCGTGCCCGGCGTTGCCCCCGAGGGCAAGGTACGGGTCGATTACCAACCGGTCCTTGTACAGTTCAAGGACGGCACTGAAGTCGAGTTGCGCAAACCGACGCTGCAAATCACCCAGCCGGGGTATGGCCCGATGCACCCGGATACGCGTTTCTCGGCACGGATTGCACCGCCGATGATTGGCCTGGGTCTGCTTGAGGCCATCCCCGAAGAGGCGATTCTGGCCAATGCCAACAAAGGCAAGGGCATCGCCGGACATCCGAACCGGGTTTGGGATGACGTACAACAAAAAACTGTTCTGGGGCGTTTTGGCTGGAAAGCCGGCCAACCGAATCTCAATCAACAAAACGTTCACGCCTTTTCTGGTGATATGGGGCTCACCACGTCCCTGAGACCGTTTGATGATTGCACCGCGGCCCAAACTGACTGTCTTCAAGCTCCCAACGGCAATGGCCCGGATGGCGAGCCCGAGGTCAGTGACAACATCCTGCGCCTGGTCGAGTTCTATACCCGTAACCTTGCCGTGCCTGCGCGACGCAATGTCGGTTCGCCCCAGGTGCTGGCCGGCAAAAACCTGTTTTATCAGGCAGGCTGTGCGTCGTGCCATACGCCGACGTTTACCACCTCGCCCAATGCCGCCGAACCCGAACTGGCCAATCAGGTGATTCATCCTTACAGCGATCTGTTGCTCCATGACATGGGCGACGGTCTGGCCGACAATCGCACCGAGTTCGCCGCCTCTGGCCGCGACTGGCGTACGCCGCCACTGTGGGGTATTGGTTTGACGCAAACAGTCAGTGGTCACACCCAGTTTTTGCACGATGGACGTGCCCGCAACCTGCTCGAAGCTGTGCTGTGGCACGGTGGTGAGGCCGAACCGGCCAGGCAGCAGGTGCTGCAATTCAATGCCGGGCAGCGCGCTGCGCTGCTGGCGTTCCTGAACTCTCTTTAACGCCTTACAAGATCGGGGACCCCGACATGTTTCGACCCAAGCTTTTGTTCACCAGCCTTGCGGCAATCGCCCTGGCCGCATGCTCGCCACAAGACCCGCAAGCCGTCACCTCGGCTGCGATTGCCAAACAAGTGATTTTGCCGACCTACAGCCGTTGGGTCGAAGCTGACCGCCAACTGGCGGTCAGCGCTCTGGCCTTCTGTCAGGGCAAGGAAACACTGGAAACCGCCAAGGCTGACTTCCTGCACGCACAAAAGGCCTGGGCCGAGCTGCAACCCTTGCTGATCGGTCCGCTGGCCGAGGGCAACCGCTCGTGGCAGGTACAGTTCTGGCCGGACAAGAAAAACCTGGTCGGCCGTCAGGTTGAGCAACTGGTAGTTGCCCAGCCCCAGATCGATGCCGATGCACTGGCCAAGTCCAGCGTGGTGGTACAAGGCCTGTCGGCCTACGAATACATTCTGTTCGACAGCAATATCGACCTCGCTGACGCTGCGCAAAAAGCCCGTTATTGCCCGCTGCTGAGCGCAATTGGCGAGCGCCAGAAACAATTGGCCGAAGAGATTCTGGCCAGCTGGAACAGCACGGACGGCATGCTCGCGCAAATGACCAAGTTCCCGAACCAGCGCTATGCCGACTCCCACGAGGCCATTGCTGATTTGTTGCGGGTACAGGTCACGGCACTCGACACCCTGAAGAAAAAACTCGGCACGCCCATGGGTCGCCAGAGCAAGGGTATCGCCCAGCCATTCCAGGCGGATGCATGGCGCAGCCAGTCTTCGCTGCAAAGCCTGGCGGCCAGCCTCGCGGCCGCACAGACCGTCTGGGTCGGTGTCGACAACAAAGGCCTGCGTGGCTTGTTGCCCGCTGATCAAAAGCCGTTGGCCGACAAGATCGACGCGGCCTATGCCGCTTCTCTGAAGCTGTTCAATGACAACCAGCGTTCGCTCAATGACATGCTGGCTGACGACGCCGGTCGTGCCCAACTGAACGCCATCTACGACAGCCTGAACGTGGTTCACCGCCTGCACGAAGGCGAACTGGCCAAGGCGCTGGGCATTCAGCTGGGCTTTAACGCCAACGACGGCGATTGATGAACGAGGGGTCGATGATGCGCAGGCAAGCTCTCAAGCTCGGTGGATTACTACTGAGCGCCGTCACGCTAGGCGGCTGGTCACTGTTTAAACAAAAAGGCCAGAGCCCGCTGCTGCTAAGTGCACGCGACGATGTGGACGGCAATCACTTTGCCGTCGGCTACCGTCTGGATGGCACCCTGGTGTTCAGCACCCGGGTCGGTCAGCGCTGCCATGACATCATCAATCACCCTTCGCTGCCTGTTGCGCTGTTTGTGGCACGACGCCCCGGCACCGAGAGCTACCTCATCAGCCTTGCGGACGGCCAGCTGCTGCAAACCCTGAAGTCGCAGCCCAATCGGCATTTTTATGGCCACGCGGTGATCCACAAGGACGGCGAATGGCTATACACCACTGAAAATGACACTACCGATCCGGGGCGTGGTTTGCTGGGGGTTTATCGCTTTGAAGGCGAGCGCCTGATTCACAGCGGGGAAATCCCTACCCATGGCGTTGGCCCGCATCAGGTGTCGTGGATGCCCGACGGCGAGACGCTGGTGGTGGCTAACGGCGGCATTCGTACAGAAGCCGAAAGTCGGGTCGAGATGAATCTCAATGCGATGGAGCCCAGTCTGGTCCTGATGCAGCGCGACGGGAGCTTGCTGAGCAAAGAAACCTTGAGCCAGCAGATGAACAGCGTGCGTCATCTCGCGATTGCCACCGACGGCACCATCGTTGCCTGTCAGCAATTTATGGGCGACGCCCACACATTGTCCGAGTTACTGGCGATCAAGCGGCCAGGTCAGCCATTCGAGCCTTTCCCGGTGGCGGAGCAGCAACTGCGTGCCATGGGCCATTACACGGCCAGTGTGGCGGTGCATAGCACCTTGCGGCTGGTCGCACTGACAGCGCCACGGGGAAACCGGTTCTTTGTCTGGGATCTGGACAGCGGTGACTTGCGGCTGGATGCGCCACTGCCCGACTGTGCGGGAGTTGCGGCCGTGAAAGATGGCTTTGTAGTTACGTCCGGCCAAGGCCGTTGCCGTTTCTATGATTGCCGCCAGAGTGAACTGACAGCCACGCCGCTGGATTTGCCATCGGGGCTGTGGGACAACCATTTGCATGTGATGTAAACCTGCCGATTGCCGCTGGGGCAGGCCCCCGAAAGATCTTGGGGGGCTTGGCCATGCCTGCAGCAACAATTCGAAAACTTCACCCCTGAGACTTCATTCCCTGGGTCATACCAAACATGAACAGCAACAGGTCGTGATCCGGCGTTGCTGCTCGGGATACTTTCGCAACGCGCGGCAGCGGGCAACTGTCCCCCCCGCCTGCTCCGCTCAATACCTGAGTAACAGGCTGCTCCCATGCGGCCAGCGCCACGGAAGCAATGGCCAGAGCGCCCAGTAAAAACAAACCTCGTGCTATTTCTCGCTTCATCACCGTAACCCTTTGATGGCGCTGCCAAACACCTTCTCGTAAAAGTAGATCAATTTGCTCCATTCAGCGGCGCTCCACGACGAATGGCGACGCAGTTGCTTGAGATCGTGCGAAGCAGCTTTGTGTTGAGTCAGGCGTTGTCGGCTTTTTTCAAGGTCAAGCAGCGCTACATCGACCTTTGCACTTTCACCGCTCCCGATGACACGCACAAAGACGTGTTTGGGGTACAGACAACCATGCTGCCAACGCCCCAGGTGCATGCGCGCCAAGGTCCGGGCAATGGTTTCAAGCACCCGCTCATGGATCGCTTCACCATGGCGCTCGTGCTCACCGGCGGCGTACCAGCTGTCAATTTCAACAAAACCGTCCAGGGCTGCGGTTACCAGCAGTGCCCGCCATTGCTTGTCCGCCCCCTGTTTAGCCCCGCAGTAAACCAGTTCCGGTACACCTACCGATAAACGGTTCATGGCCAGCAGCGCATCGCGCTCACGCAATACCGTCGGCCGACCCAGCGGGTATCGCCAGCTGCGATAAATATGGCCCACCTGGCGTTTGGCATAGAGCAAGCGTCCACTGGCATCTTGAATTCGCTGCACACCACTCTCACCGCCACGACGCTGATTCGGCTCTTCAACCCACTCGCCTTGCTGCTGCCAGTAGTACTCAAAGCGGTCTTCAGTTGCAGCTTGGGGTGGAGATACAAATTCAACGGCCATGGGTTACCTCTTACGTAATATGTAAACCCGCCACATTGCATACAGCGGGATAAAATCCAAATGATTCTGAATCGTGAAACCGGCTTTTCTAAACTCGGCTTCAACAGTCACAGCCGGTAACACAAAGCGATTTTGGTAACCGTCTGACCCGCCATCCGCTTCACGCTGAAGTTGCAGGCGCTTGCGTTTCCAGGCTTTGAAGTTGCCATCGACCCATAACGAGACAATCACGCTGTCTCGGCTGACACGATGAAACTCCCGTAATAAAGCCATCCGGTGACTTGCATCACCAATGTGGTGCAGCAGGCGCATGCTGAAAATACTGTCGACCGCGTTATCTGGCAGATCGATATCAAATGCAGATGTCTGCAAGCGCCGTACCCGTTTGACCACTTTCTCGGGCTGTGCCAGCGATGCCACTTGCAGCATGGATGCAGAGTAATCCGCACCAATTATTTCGCGGTTGGTCTTTTCGGCCAGCAACGGCCAGAAACGCCCTGCACCACAAGGCAGATCCAGTACCAGGCCCGGCTCGCCGGCCAATGCCAGGGCCTTGCGCGCCAACTGCTCATCACGCTTGTGCGACAGGCGTCGGGCGAGCCCGTCCTGATGTTTTTCCAGGTACTGGGCGGCGTGCTGCTGATCGTACTTTTCAGAAAACTTGAGTTTGATTGTGGAGCTCATGACGGCTCTCCTGAAGCTGGTAAGCGCTACCTTAATCAGGAGAACGTATGCATCAGGTCATCAGCGGGTGAAAATTTCGTGCCATGCCCCGAGCAAACGTTACAGGGTTTTACAGACCGCGAATGATGGCTCTGGGCCACTTTAATGACTAAACCCGAAAAGGGAAATGGCCTGCAGAACGCAGGCCATGGCAAGACGTATCAGATATCTGCCGGATTCAATTCAACGTGAAAGCGGCAACCGTTAGGTTCCATGGTGGTCAGTGTTACGCGCCAGCCCTGGCTGTCACAGATCCGTTGCACTAGGGACAGCCCCAGGCCCAAACCTTCTCCGCGTTTTTCGCTGCCTCGTACAAAAGGCTGGAACATGGCCTGGCGTTTTTCTTCGGGGATCCCTACACCGCTGTCTTCCACCACAAATCCGGTGGGTTCAAGGCTCAGCCGGATAAATCCGGTGTCGGTGTAGTGCAGGGCATTTCGCAGCAGGTTGCCCATGACGGCGTGCAGGAAGGTCGCGTTATAGAGCGTATCCAGTGGATGCCCCGGATCGTAGATCAGGGTCAGGCCTTTGGCTTCAATGGGGCCGCGCCACAAACTGATCAGGCCTTCGGCCACGGTAGTGAGGGTAACTTTGGGCGACATGCTGGCGTCTTCGTGCTGCGCCCTGGCCAGCATCAGGAAGGTCTGCACCAATTCGCGCATTTCTTCACAGGCGCGCGAGATTCGCTCGACTTGCGAGCGGCTGCGCGGGTCCAGCGCCGGATTTTCCAGCAGAAGTTCGCAGGAACTGGCCAAGACCATCAGGGGGGTACGCAACTCATGGCTCACGTCACTGGTGAACAGCCGCTCCCGGGTCAGGGTGTCGCGCAGACGTCCCAGCGTCGCGTCGAACGCCACCGCCAACTCGCCCACTTCATCGGCCGCGTAGTCCGGAGCCAGAGGCGGAGCCAGGCCCAACAACTGATCACGATGTCGTACTTGACGCGCCAGACGCACCACGGGGGCCATTACCCGACGGGCCAGGATCCAGCCTAAAAAGACCGCCAGAGCCAATGCCAGTACAAAGCCGACCACGACCACGGCAAACAACACGCGCTCACGTTCTTCAAAATCACTTTGGTCTTGCAGCAGCACATAGCGCCGACCATCGACCACTTCAACCATGGCGTGATACGACAGCTGGTCGCGAAACACTTCATGAAAGCCCGGATCAAGATGGCGCAAGTCTTTGGGTAGAGCGAAATCGCCGCGCCCGCCACTGTAATAAAACAGCTGGTCAGGCTCGGGACGATGGTTCCAGTCGGCAATGTTGTCCATCAGCAGCAGACGCTGCAGGTCACCGCCCAGGCCCGCTGAAATGAGTTTTTCTTCAACCAGGTGAACGGTGGCGACAATGCCCAGGGCGAACGTCCCCGCCACCAGCGCACTCATCAGGGCAAAGGCAATGATGATCCGCTGGGCAAGGCTTTGCTTAAACTCCATCACGGCTCTCGGCGAGGCGGTAGCCCACACCATGTACGGTTTGCAATAAAGGCTTGTCGAACGGTTTGTCGATCACTTGACGCAACTGATGGACGTGACTGCGCAAGCTGTCGCTATCAGGACAGTCGTCCCCCCACAATGCCTCTTCCAGCACTTCGCGGCGCAACACGTGAGGACTTTTCTGCATTAATACGGCCAACAACTTGAGGCCCACCGGATTGAGCTTGAGCAAACGCCCTTCGCGGGTCACTTCAAGGGTGTCGAGGTCGTATTTCAGATCGCCCACTTGCAGCTCGCGTCGCCCGCCGCCTTGAGCGCGGCGCAATACGGCTTCAATGCGTGCCGCCAGTTCCGACAATGCAAAAGGTTTGAGCAGGTAGTCATCCGCGCCGGACTTGAAACCCTGAAGGCGGTCGTCCAGCTGGTCACGGGCGGTCAACATGATCACCGGGGTGTCGCGTCGAGCATCTTCGCGCAAGCGCTTGCACAGGGTGTAACCGTCAATGCCGGGCAACATGATATCGAGCACGATCAGGTCGTAATGCTCTGTAGCCGCCAGGTGCAGACCTGACAAACCGTCCTGCGCACAGTCAACGGTATAGCCTTTAAGCCCCAGGTAGTCCGCCAGATTGGCAAGGATATCGCGGTTGTCTTCAACCAGTAGAATTCGCATGGGCACTTTCTCCGTACGCAGTTACGGCCGTCTTGGCCCGCGCAGCTTAAGTCTTAGCACGACCGAGAGCCAGCGCCGCAAGGCCAACACTCTATTTAGTTAAAAAACGCCCAAATCTGACATTTTTTTTACTAACGGTTCACAAAGCCAATACAGTGGCGCCCGCACACTCACGCCCCCCACGGGTTTAAGGAAAAACACTAATGCGTTTGCTGTACACCGCGCCAATGCGCTATCTGCTCCTGTTGACTGGCTGCTGGCTGGCGACCTTTTTAATCACCCGAGGCGTTTTACTGTTCACCCATCTGGGCGAGGCCGGTAATAGCTGGTTGCCGGTGTTTGGCATTGGTCTGCTCTACGACCTGGGCTTTTTGACCTACGCCGCCTTGCCGCTGGGCTTGTATTTACTGCTGTGCCCGCCCGCCCTGTGGCGTCGTCCTGGTCATCGCTGGTTCCTGCAAGGCCTGCTGACCGTGAGCCTGTTCGCCATGCTGTTCACCGCAGTGGCCGAATTCCTGTTCTGGGACGAGTTCGGTGTGCGCTTTAACTTTATCGCCGTGGATTACCTGGTTTACTCCGATGAAGTCCTGAACAACGTGCTCGAGTCGTATCCGATCGGCCTGTTGCTCAGTGCCATCGGCGTGGCTGCCATTGTTCTGAGTGTTGCCCTGCGCAAACCGTTCAACGCCGCCATGAACGCACCGCTGCCGACCTTTCGCGGGCGCCTGGCCACCTTCGCCGGGTTGCTGCTGGTTGCGGGTTTGAGCCTGCAAGTACTTGATCAGGATGGCCCGCGCGGCCAGGGCGGCAACGCCTATCAGCATGAGCTGGCGAGCAACGGCCCTTATCAGTTCTTCGCTGCCTTTCGTAACAACGAACTGGATTACCAGCAGTTCTACGCCAGCCTGCCTGCCGACGTGGTGGCCAAACAGTTGCGCGCCGAGCTGACAGAGCCAAATGCAACGTTTGTCGGCAAGGACCCGCTGGATATCCGTCGCAACATCGACAACCCGGGTACTGCGCGCCAGCCAAACATCGTGCTGGTGACCATTGAAAGCCTGAGCGGCAAGTATCTGGGCAGCAACGGTGACGGCCGCAACCTGACGCCGAACCTGGATCAGTTGCGTAAAGAGAGCCTGTACTTCAATAACTTCTATGCCACCGGTACCCGCACCGATCGGGGCCTCGAAGCAATTACCCTGGCCATTCCTCCTACGCCGGGCCGCTCCATCGTCAAGCGTATCGGTCGCGAAAGCGGCTTTGCCAGCCTTGGCCAGCAACTCAATGCAGTGGGCTATGACAGCGTGTTCGTCTACGGCGGGCGCGGTTATTTCGACAACATGAACGCATTCTTTAGTGGCAACGGTTACCGCGTTGTTGACCAAAGCAGCGTGAATGAAGCCGATATCCACTTCAAAAATGCGTGGGGCATGGCTGACGAAGACCTGTACCGCGAAACCCTGAAGCTGGCCGATGCCGATTACGCCCAGCAAAAGCCTTTTTTGCTGCAGTTGATGACCACCTCGAACCATCGTCCCTACACCTATCCGGAAGGCCGAATCGACATCAAGTCGGGTAATGGTCGCGACGGTGCGGTGAAGTACACCGATTACGCCATCGGCCAGTTCCTCAAAGATGCGCGCCAAAAGCCGTGGTTCGACAACACGATCTTCATTTTCGTGGCTGACCACACGGCTGGCAGCGCCGGCAAGGAAGACTTGCCGATCGCCAACTACCAGATCCCGTTGTTTATCTATGCGCCAAAACTGATCGAAGCCCGCGAGAGTGCACAACTGGCCAGCCAGATCGACCTGGCGCCGACCTTGCTCGGCTTGCTGAACATGGATTACCAGTCGACCTTCTTTGGCCGCAACCTGCTGCAGGAAAACCCTCTGCCACCGCGCGTGGTCGTGGGCAACTATCAGCACCTGGGCTTGTTTGATGGTAAGGACCTGGCGATTCTGAGCCCGCGTCAGGGCCTGCGTCGTCACGACGAAGCACTGACTGCCAGTATTGAATCCCGCGTTCCGGCCACCGATGCATTGATTGAACGGGCGATCACCTACTACCAGGTCGCCAGCTACGGCTACAAGCAGCAGTTGCTGAGCTGGAAACCGCTAGTCGAAGCACCGGTGCAGATTACGCAGAAGTAACCCACCCTTGTTTGTAGGAGCGAGCCTCAAAAGCTCGCTCCTACAGAGTTTCATGTTTCTTCAGACACAAAAAAGCCCCGCCTGATTACTCAGGCGGGGCTTTTGCGTTTCGGGGTAAAGCCGGCTTACATCATGCCGCCCATACCACCCATGCCGCCCATGTCTGGCATACCGCCGCCAGCTGCCTTGTCGTCCTGGATCTCAGCGATCATCGCCTCGGTGGTGATCATCAGGCTGGCAATCGAAGAAGCTGCCTGCAGAGCCGAACGAGTCACTTTGGCCGGGTCAAGGATACCCATTTCGATCATGTCGCCGTATTCGCCAGTGGCAGCGTTGTAACCGTAGTTACCTGTGCCCTGCTTCACTTTGTCGACAACTACGCTTGGCTCGTCGCCGGAGTTGGCAACGATCTGGCGCAGAGGTGCTTCAACAGCACGACGCAGCAGAGCAATACCGACGTTCTGATCAGCGTTGTCGCCTTTCAGGTCAGCGATTGCTTGCAGAGCGCGAACCAGTGCCACGCCACCGCCAGGTACCACGCCTTCTTCAACGGCTGCACGGGTAGCGTGCAGGGCGTCTTCAACGCGGGCTTTCTTCTCTTTCATTTCAACTTCGGAACCAGCGCCAACCTTGATCACTGCAACGCCGCCGGACAGTTTGGCCAGACGCTCTTGCAGTTTTTCACGGTCGTAGTCGGACGAAGTGTCAGCTACCTGGGCACGGATCTGAGTCACGCGAGCCTGGATGTCTGCTTCAACGCCAGCACCGTCGATAACGGTGGTGTTTTCTTTGGTCACGGTTACGCGCTTGGCATTACCCAGGTGTTCCAGGGTAGCGCTTTCCAGGCTCAGGCCGATCTCTTCGGAGATAACGGTACCGCCAGTCAGAACAGCGATGTCCTGCAGCATTGCCTTGCGACGGTCACCAAAGCCAGGTGCTTTGACAGCAACTACTTTAACGATACCGCGCATGTTGTTCACAACCAGAGTCGCCAGGGCTTCGCCTTCAACGTCTTCGGAAACGATCAGCAGCGGACGACCGGCTTTGGCAACAGCTTCCAGAACTGGCAGCAGTTCACGGATGTTGGAGATCTTTTTGTCTACCAGCAGGATCAGCGGACCGTCGAGCTCGGCAGTCATGGTCTCTGGCTTGTTGACGAAGTACGGGGACAGGTAGCCACGGTCAAACTGCATGCCTTCAACAACAGACAGTTCGTTTTCCAGGCCCGAGCCTTCTTCAACAGTGATCACGCCTTCTTTACCGACTTTTTCCATGGCTTCGGCAATGATGTCGCCGATGGAGCTGTCGGAGTTGGCAGAGATGGTACCTACCTGAGCGATTGCCTTGCTGTCAGCGCATGGCTTGGCCAGGGACTTCAGCTCTTTGACAATGGCGATGGTCGCCTTGTCGATACCGCGCTTGAGGTCCATCGGGTTCATGCCGGCAGCGACGGCTTTCAGGCCTTCGTTGACGATCGACTGAGCCAGAACGGTTGCAGTGGTAGTACCGTCACCGGCGTCATCGTTTGCACGGGAAGCAACGTCTTTAACCAGCTGCGCGCCCATGTTTTCGAAACGATCTTTGAGTTCGATTTCTTTGGCTACAGAAACGCCGTCCTTGGTGATGGTCGGAGCGCCGAAGCTTTTCTCGATGATCACGTTACGGCCTTTAGGGCCAAGGGTCGCTTTAACTGCGTCAGCCAGGACGTTTACACCGGCGAGCATTTTTTTGCGGGCGGAATCGCCAAATTTAACTTCTTTAGCAGCCATGTTCGTTCTTCCTTAAATACTTTGTAGTAACGGGAAAAGGAGCGGTAAATCAGCCTTCGATTACAGCGAGAATCTCGTTCTCAGCCATAACCAGCAGGTCTTCGCCGTCGACTTTTACAGTGTTGCTGCCGGAGTAAGGGCCGAACACAACCTTGTCACCCACTTTCACAGCCAGCGCACGTACTTCACCGTTGTCCAGAACGCGACCAGTACCAACGGCAATGATTTCACCGCTGTTGGCTTTTTCGGCAGCTGAACCCGGCAGAACGATACCGCCAGCGGTTTTCTTTTCTTCTTCGCTGCGACGGATTACGACGCGGTCATGCAGAGGACGAAGCTTCATTGTCGATCTCTCCTAATTGTGGTGTTCATCGGCCGATGTTTATACCGACGGGGTTTGCAAGTCCGGAAATGCCGGGTGCGATTCGCTTAAAGGTACCTGCTGTTGCCAGCAAAACCCTGCGGTGTCCGTTACATAAGGGCGTATCAACTGATTACAAGGGCACGCCGCCGAATTTTTTAGCCCTGTGTAACGCCAGAAAACAAACACGGCACCCTGGGTGCCGTGTGGAAAACGTTAAAACCTTACTTGTCGCGATGTTCGAACTCGCCTTCAATCACGTTCGGCTCTCGACCCAAAGGCTGATGAGTACCCGGTCGGCTGGCCGCCGCAAAATCATCGGCAAATGCACGCTGACGAATGGCCTGCTCTTCTGCCCGCTTGCGCAGACGGTTGACCAGAAAACGACGCACGGGCGGGAACAGCAGCAACAGACCCGCGATATCACTGATAAAGCCCGGAAGCACCATCAGACCGCCACCCAGGGCCAGCATCAGGCCTTCAAGCATTTGCTGAGCCGGCAGCTCGCCGCGACTCAGGCTTTCACGCGCCCGCAGAGCCGTGGCCAGGCCGGCAACACGTACCACCAGAACTCCGAGCATGGAGCCGGCAATGATCAGCAGCAACGCAGGGAAAAACCCGATAGCGGTGCTGACCTTGAAAAAGACATACAGCTCTAGCACTGGAAACAACAGAAAGAGCAATAGAAAAGCGCGCATCGAATGATTCCTCTCCGGAAGAATATCTTCCAACCCAGCTTAGATGACGGCGCGCCTTCCTGAATTCAAGGCTATGCCGTCTGTTTTTTCGGCCATTGCTGCGCGCGAGCCAGAAAAACCAGGGCTTCGCGTACTTGTGTCGAAGTATTGCAGGTCTGCGCAAAACCCAGCCAGTAAAGGCCGTCGCCTATACGCAAGTGCATGCCTTCACTGTCGATACCGACCATCCGGGCAGGCTCCGTCACGGGTAAACCGGCCAGCTCGACGTAATGCGCAATGGCGCTGGCATGATCACTGTTCATGTGCTCAATCATTCGTTGCTCGGCGTCTCCGGCAAACGGGTTGGGCAACGTGACCTGATCGAGCCAGTGAATGGCGCCAAACCCACCGATATAACGATGGCGAACCGGTTTCAGCACCCAAAAATCGAAATCATGGGCGGTGTCATAGCTGCGCGATTCGGGGAAGTAGCGGTAATAGCGCTCGGCGGCGGCGTCAATGGCCGCAGTCTCGGTCAATTGCTCGGCTTCAGCCAGGTATGTCAGGCGGCCAACCGCCTGAACATCTTCGGCACCACGCTCGCCCACCATCAGCGAGCACTTGGGGTCCTTGCGCAAGTTGTGGGTGTGCTGGGCAATCCGGCTGATCAGAATCAGTGGCCGCCCCTGCTCATCCAGGCAATAAGGAACCACTGAACCGAAGGGAAAACCCGGCATGGCTTTGGAGTGCGTGGACAAAGCTCCACGGTATTCCTTGAGCAGTAATTCTCGGGCATGCTTGGCAGCTTCAACGCTCAACTTATGACTCCTTAATAAAAAATCCGTCGAAACGGACGAGTTCAGGGCGCATTTCAAAGGCCTGCAAGGACTCTCTCTGAATTGCTGCCGAGGGCTGTTATGCAACTGAAAGACAAAGTAATCATTATCACTGGCGGTTGCCAAGGACTAGGTCGGGCCATGGCCGAGTATCTGGCGGCCAGGGGCGCCAGACTGGCACTGGTTGACCTGAATCCGGAAAAACTCGAACTAGCCGTAGCCGCTTGCCAGGCTCATGGCGTTGAGGCCCGGGCGTATCTGTGCAATGTCGCGGATGAGGAGCAGGTTACCCAGACTGTGGCCCAGATTGCAGATGATTTTGGCGCCATTAATGGCCTGATCAATAACGCCGGCATTTTGCGCGACGGGCTGCTGCTGAAGGTCAAGGACGGCGTTATGACCAAGATGAGCCTTGCGCAATGGCAAGCCGTGATCGACGTCAATCTGACCGGTGTTTTCCTGTGCACCCGTGAGGTGGCGGCAAAGATGATCGAGCTGAACCAGCAGGGCGCGATCATCAATATTTCGTCCATATCGCGCGCAGGCAACGTCGGGCAAACCAATTACTCGGCGGCCAAGGCCGGGGTAGCGGCTGCGACCGTCACCTGGGCCAAGGAACTGGCGCGTTACGGAATTCGCGTTGCCGGGATTGCTCCCGGGTTCATCGAAACAGAAATGACCCTGGGCATGAAACCCGAAGCTCTTGAAAAGATGACTGCCGGCATTCCGCTCAAGCGCATGGGCAAAGTCGAAGAAATCGCCCATTCGGCGGCGTACATTTTAGAGAATGACTACTACAGCGGGCGGATTCTGGAGCTTGATGGCGGGCTACGGATCTAACCGGCCCGCTCTCTGTATGAAGGCGCTTGCTCGCGACGGGCATCAGACCCGCGGGTTATCCAGATCGCAGGCAAGCCAGCTCCCACAGTGAAACCCGGCGACTACAAAATCACCATGACACGCCAAAACCCGCGCTGTAGCGGGTTTTGTTAAGAGCATTGTCCGTACCACTGCCGGAGCCGATCAGGTCCTTTTCCGCCTTGAGGTTAAGCGAAGCCCATTCGGTGACTTTGTAGCGCAGGCCGATTTCAGCATCGAGACTGTAATCCGATGCGCCTTCCAGAGGCTTGCCGAGCTCTCCGCTGGTGAAAATCGAAACCGTCTTGCCCATCAAGTACCGGTTGTAGTCCCACTTCATGGCAAGGGAGTAGAAGTTGTCCTTCTTGCCGTCGGAGTATTCATAGTCCGTACGGTTCAACAGTGAACCCAGCGAAAAGGCGCCCAATTCGTCATCCCAGAACTGGTAGCCCGGGCCCGTACCCACTGTGCGCTGGCGGGAAATATCCTCCACCTCGTCGCGTTTGTAGGTCAGCCGGCCTTGCCAGTACCATTTTTCGTCAATGAAATGGTCAAGGGCGTATTCGGCGCTCCAGTTATCAGTGGTCACAACGTCGTTCTGGAACTCACGGTTGTACTCACCTTCGGCGTGGTGGCGCCAGGCCCCGTGACGAGCAGTGGTCTTGAAGTCAATGTCGTAGTCATCGGTCTTTTTCTCGGCACGCTTGTAGTCCAGCGCGACATCAACGTTACCCTTCCAGACCAGGTCTTCAATCACGGGCTTGGGCTTGATGATCTGCTGGATGCTGGCCAGCTCTACCGTTTTCGGCGCTTCCCCGTTGGCCAGAGTGACCTTGCCGTCTTCGGCCGCCGTTAACGACTTGGCCTTCTCTCCGACATAGGCATCCTGCTTGACCAGCAACTCCTGGTCGCTTTCCAGGGTTTTGACTTGCTTCCAGTCAATGGGAACGGCCCCGGCGTAATCAGTCTGAATAAGCAATTTGCCACCATCAAACACTTTGATCTTGCCGCTCAGGCGGTCGCCGTTTTTCAACCACACCGTATCGGCAAGCAAAGGCGTGGACACATTCAAGACGGCAAGGCATAACAGGGTTCTGGACAACATAAGCAGGTGCGAAACTCAGATTTGCGAAAAGATGCCGGCATTATCCGGATAGAAATGCCCATGGCATAGGAAGACCGGCCGATACCCGGGTAGTTCCTTGATCAGCCCTGCTTAAAGACAGCCCGGAATATTTTTCAAGTCATGACGCCGAGAATCTCACCCGTGGAAAACGCCAATGAAGTGCCGCTGTCGGCAGCTGAAATCCGCCGCACGGCACTCTATTCGACATTAATGCAGGTGCCCGCAGGCTACGTGGTGACTTATGGGCAACTCGCCGAGCTGGCAGGCCTGGGCCGGGCAGCGCGCTGGGTCGGGCGCACGCTCAGCCAGTTGCCTGAAGGCTCTCGCCTGCCCTGGCATCGGGTACTGGCCGCGGGCGGGCGTATCAGTCTGCCTGCAGGCAGTCCGTCCGGGGATGAACAACGGGCCCGTTTACGCAGCGAAGGCTTGAGCATTGTGAATAGTCGCGTGGATTTACAACGCCATGGCTGGCGCCCGATAGAGCACTGCGGTTAGAGTGCGCCCTTTGATTCCGCAATCAGAGGCAGACTCGAGTCCATGCCCCGTAAAACCTGGCGCGAAGCGCTAGCTGCCTATTCCAGCCCCTCAACCCTTGTACTGTTGCTGCTCGGTTTTGCCGCCGGTTTACCGTACATGCTGGTGTTCTCAACGCTTTCTGTGTGGTTGCGCGAAGCCGGTGTGGCTCGAGAAACCATTGGTTATGCAAGCCTGATCGGCCTGGCGTATGCCTTTAAATGGGTGTGGTCGCCGCTGCTCGATCAATGGCGCCTGCCGCTGCTCGGAAAACTGGGTCGACGCCGCTCGTGGCTAGTGCTGTCTCAGACCCTGGTGATCCTCGGCCTGATCGGCATGGGCTTTTGCGACCCGCAAAAACATCTTTCGTGGCTGATAGCCATTGCTGTTGTTGTGTCCTTCGCCTCTGCAACGCAAGACATTGCCGTGGACGCCTATCGCCTGGAAATTGCCGACGACAGCCGCCAGGCCGCACTGGCGGCCAGTTATATGTCCGGCTATCGGGTGGCCGCGTTGCTGGCCACTGCTGGCGCCCTGTTTTTTGCCGAAGGGTTCGGCTCAACGGGCTTCAACTATAAGCACTCTGCCTGGACCGGCACTTATGTGCTGTTCGGGCTGCTGATGGTGCCGGCGCTGCTGACCACCTTTTTCATGCGCGAGCCGCCGGTGCCATTGCGCACCCAGCTCCAGGCAGGTCGCTACAGTTTTGGCCACCAGCTGGCATCGGTTTTTGTCCTGATCGTGCTGCTGGTCTCAGTGCCGGCCATGTTCACCCAGCTCTATAACACCGACTTTGCCGGGGTGTTGTTTGAAGGTGTGAGCCCGATGAACCTGGTGCTGGAAGACCGGGCCTTCCTGCGTGCGATCCTCTACACCCTGCTCACCGTGCTTTGCCTGTCGTCCATCGGACGTCGCGGGCTGGCGCCGGTACTGACACCGGTCAACGACTTTATCCTGCGTTATCGCTGGCAGGCCTTTCTGCTGCTTGGCCTGATCGCCACCTATCGCATGTCGGACACCGTCATGGGTGTCATGGCCAACGTGTTCTACATCGACCAGGGCTTTACCAAAGATCAGATCGCAGGCGTGAGCAAGATTTTCGGCCTGATCATGACTCTGGTTGGCGCCGGCATGGGCGGCCTGTTGATCGTGCGCTTCGGCATTTTGCCGATACTGCTGATTGGCGGTGCCGCTTCGGCCGGCACTAACCTGCTGTTTATGCTGCTGGCCGATATGGGCCCCAACCTGAAAATGCTGATTGTCACCATCTCTCTCGACAACTTCAGCTCCGGCCTCGCGACTTCGGCGTTTGTGGCGTATCTGTCGAGCCTGACCAACCTCAAGTTCTCTGCCACCCAGTACGCCCTGCTCAGCTCAATCATGCTGCTGCTGCCGCGCCTGATGGGCGGCTACTCAGGGGTCATGGTCGAAAAGTTCGGTTACCACAACTTCTTCATCATCACTGCCGTCATGGGTATACCCACGCTGCTGCTGATCAGTTTGCACTGGTATCAGGAGAGCCGCCGGGCACGCCTGAACCCTGTGGTCAATCTCGAAAAAAACCCGTAATAACCGGGGAGCACCCCGCTCCCCCGCCTGCCCTGTACGGCAACACATCCCGGCCGTACAATGCCCAGTCATTTCAAGTCATCAGCACGGCAACGACTAACCATGCGCACCAGTCAATATTTGCTCGCCACACAGAAAGAAACGCCTTCCGACGCGGTCGTCATCAGCCATCAGCTGATGCTGCGCGCCGGCATGATTCGTAAACTTGCTTCCGGCCTGTACACCTGGCTGCCCATGGGCCTGCGGATCATGCGCAAGGTCGAAGCCATCGTTCGCGAAGAAATGGACGCAGCTGGCGCTCTCGAAGTGCTGATGCCGAGCATCCAACCGGCTGAGTTGTGGCAGGAATCCGGCCGCTGGGAAGAGTACGGCCCCGAGCTGCTGCGCCTTAAAGATCGCCACGGTCGCGAATTCTGCGTGGGCCCGACCCATGAAGAAGTCATCACCGACTTGTGCCGCAATGAGCTGAACAGCTACAAACAGTTGCCGATCAGCCTGTACCAGATCCAGACCAAATTCCGTGATGAAATCCGCCCGCGCTTCGGTTTGATGCGCGGCCGCGAGTTCATCATGAAGGACGCCTACTCGTTCCACGCAGACAGCGCTTCGCTGCAGGTCACTTATGACCGTATGCACCAGGCTTACTGCAATGTCTTCACGCGCCTGGGCCTGAACTTCCGCCCGGTTGAAGCGGACAACGGCTCCATCGGCGGTGCCGGCTCCCACGAATTCCACGTGCTGGCCGACTCTGGCGAAGATGACATCGTGTTCAGCAACGGTTCGGACTACGCGGCCAACATCGAAAAAGCCGAAGCCATCCCGAGCGAAACCTCGCGCGCAGCAGCCACTGAAGAACTGCGCCTGGTCGATACGCCTGACGCCAAGACCATTGCTCAATTGGTAGAAGGCTACAACCTGCCGATCGAGAAAACCGTCAAAACCCTGATCGTGCATGCTGCCGAAGAAGGCAAACTGATCGCGCTGGTCATTCGTGGCGATCACGAACTGAACGAAATCAAGGCCGGCAACCATCCGCTGGTAGCAAGCCCGCTGACCATGGCTTCGGACGCAGAACTGCGTGACGCCATTGGCGCCGGCGCTGGCTCCCTGGGCCCGTTGAACCTGCCACTGCCATGCATCATTGATCGCTCGGTCGAGCTGATGAGCGATTTCGGTGTCGGTGCCAACATCGACGACAAGCACTACTTCGGCGTGAACTGGGAACGCGATCTGCCTGTACCAACCGTTGCCGACCTGCGCAACGTGGTGGCCGGCGACCCGAGCCCGGACGGCAAAGGCACACTGGAAATCAAGCGCGGCATCGAAGTCGGTCACATCTTCCAGCTGGGCACCAAGTACAGCGAAGCGATGAAGTGCCAGGTACTGGGCGAAAACGGCAAGCCTGTGACTTTGACAATGGGTTGCTACGGCATCGGCGTTTCCCGCGTGGTGGCAGCTGCCATCGAGCAGAACAATGACGAGCGCGGCATTATCTGGAGCGATGCCCTGGCACCTTTCCAGGTGGCACTGGTGCCACTGCGTTACGAAACCGAAGCTGTTCGCCAGGCAACTGACGACCTTTACGCCCAACTGACGGCCGCCGGTTATGAAGTACTGCTGGACGATCGCGACAAAAAAACCAGCCCCGGCATCAAGTTCGCCGACATGGAACTGATCGGCATCCCGCACCGGATCGTCGTCAGCGACCGCGGCCTTGCCGAAGGTAACCTGGAATACAAGAGCCGCACCGAAGCAGAGGCGCAAGCCCTGCCCGTTGCCGATGTCCTTGCATTCCTTCAGGCGCGCATCAGTCGCTGAATCCGAATAGAGACGCCATGTTCACTCGAAGTACCTTAACCCTCGGGGGCGCCGCCATGTGCGGCGCCCTGCTGTTGAGCGGCTGTGCCAATCACATGTCGCAACGCAGCGAACACGAGGAGCGCATAGAGCGCAAACTTCTGGCCCACAGCCTCCAGATAGATGTCGGCTCACCTTCGGTGCTTGAGCTGCCGCAACGCCGTGTGCGCATCCATGAACAAAAGACCTTTGAAGTCACTGAGTTCGATGTCACCCGGCATTACGACCGCTATACGCCTTATCAGCCCTGGCGCGAAATCTATGAGGTTCCGCTGGGGGCGGTGGCAATTGTCGCCGGGGTGGGTGCCAATGTGCTTAACGTCTTCATGTTTGGCCAACTGCCTGACAGCGTGACCAAAGACTGGATCAACTACGGTTTCGCAGGTGTGAACCCGGCAATGAACGTGCAATCCCACGGCCGTGCCGAGCAGAACCTGGCTGGCATCGAGGACGTTCAACGCGACAAGCGTCTTGAATATTCAAGCCTGCCGTGGGCCGAGCGCCCGGTCGTGGTCAAAGCCGGCAAGCAGACCCACGAACTCACTACTGACCGTAATGGTGTGTTGCGCCTCAACCTGCTGGACAGCCCTTTTGCCGAGCAAGACCTGAATCGCATCAGCAAGTTGACCATCACGGTTGAAGACGCTCAGGACGAAACTCACTCTGACTCGACGCTGTCGATCAGCAGTAGCCTGCGCGGAAAGTTGCTCGAAGCGCACAACCTGATCTATGACGATCTGGAGGGTGACGACGTCAACCAGTGGGTGCACAGGGTCAAGCGCCTGTCAGAACTGGGACTGGAAGAAGAAGCCAGCGAACTGGAGCAAAGCCTGATTGAACTCACGCGCAACGATCCCGAGTTACAACGTGAATTCCTTCAGTCACTGACCCAAAATGCCGGCCGGCTGGTGGCAGATCCCGGTGTCAGCTAACGCTTGAACAACTCCAACTGTTCATAACCGCTGTTCAAATCCTGTAAACGCACACCAAGCCCGAGCAATCGAACGGGCTTGGAGCCGCGTGCGAATGCCTGGCTCAATAAATCCTGGTAACTCTCAAGATCAAGCCCGGCGCCGGACTGCTCCAGCGTGGTCTGGGTGAAATCATGAAACTTCACTTTGACGAATGGCTTGCCGGGACGATAGCTGCTGTCGATGCGTGCAATGCGCCGATTCAGGGTATCGAGCAGTTCAGGGAGTTTGCTCAGGCAACTGGCCAGATCAGGCAAGTCCGTATCGTAGGTATTTTCAACACTGACCGATTGACGGCGACTGTCGCTCTGCACGAGACGCTCATCTATCCCACGTGCCAACCCCCACAATCGCTCGCCGAAACTACCGAATTCACGCACTAGCGCCAGCTTGTTCCAGTCTCGCAATTGCAGACAGGTTTCAATCCCCAAACGCCCAAGCTTGTCGGCCGTGACCTTGCCCACCCCATGCAGCTTTTTGACTGCTAGCGCCGAGACGAAGTCATCGACCTGGTCCGGGGTGATCACAAACAGCCCGTTGGGTTTCTTCCAGTCACTGGCGATCTTGGCCAGGAACTTGTTGGGTGCAACACCGGCAGACACAGTGATGTGCAACTGATTGGAAACACGGCGCCGGATATCCTGGGCGATACGGGTAGCGCTTCCGGCAAAATGCGGACTGTCAGACACGTCCAGATAGGCCTCATCCAGCGACAACGGCTCAATCAGCTCTGTGTAATCACGCAAGATGCCATGTATCTCTTTGGAGGCTTCTTTATAAGCATCCATCCTGCCGTTAACGATGACCAGGTCCGGACACAGCTTCAGCGCATGCCTGGATGCCATCGCCGAGCGCACGCCATAAGCCCGCGCTTCATAGTTGCAGGTAGAGATGACCCCGCGATGATCAGCCGACCCTCCTACTGCCATGGGCTTGTTCGCCAGGCTCGGGTCATCACGCATTTCAATAGCGGCATAGAAACAGTCACAGTCGACGTGGATGATTTTGCGCTGAGTCATGTAAGACGGTGTTCTTTATAGTGGTAGGCAATGCAGATCAGCAGTATGTCACCGAGAACTGTATATAGCACCAGTAGTGTGATTTCTCCCCGACAGGCGTAGGAAATCCCGCGCGTGAATTTGTTTTTCTAATCGAATTACTGCCCCTGATAGAGCTACACCCTATACGCCACCTGCCCTGCAGCGGTTTTTATAACTCTCCTTTTTATCTAACCAATTGAACCAGAACACTTTTTTCTAAATTAAGGTTTGACAGCCCAGCGTATCGCTGTAGAATCCACCCCACAGACGCGGGATGGAGCAGTCTGGTAGCTCGTCGGGCTCATAACCCGAAGGTCGTCGGTTCAAATCCGGCTCCCGCAACCAAACATCGAAAAAGGCTACTCGAAAGAGTGGCCTTTTTTGTGCGCGTCAGTTTTGTAACTGACTCACGCAGAAGCGATCATCCTCGCGGGCACATCGTCCCTTGTGTAGCGGAGCAATCGTGAAGCCCACATCGCGTGCCATCTCACTCCCGCAGGATTGAGATGCCTTGAATGAGGCGGCCACCGAGAAACCACCTGCCTGATCTTATTTACTGCATTTATGCATTAAAGGTTGACACTCCACCGCATCACTGTAGAGTGCGCCCCACAGACGCGGGATGGAGCAGTCTGGTAGCTCGTCGGGCTCATAACCCGAAGGTCGTCGGTTCAAATCCGGCTCCCGCAACCAAACATTAAAAGGCTACTCGAAAGAGTGGCCTTTTTTGTGCCCGGATGTTTTCTCCCCCCCTGCCCGACTGCAGAAGCAGGATTAAATCCGGGTATTTCAATTGCTTACGAGATTTAGGGGTTGACACCTCAGCGATCCGCTGTAGAATCCACCCCACAGACGCGGGATGGAGCAGTCTGGTAGCTCGTCGGGCTCATAACCCGAAGGTCGTCGGTTCAAATCCGGCTCCCGCAACCAAACATCAAAAAAGGCTACTCGAAAGAGTGGCCTTTTTTGTGCGCGCTCGAAAAGTCTGCCGCAGACGACCATCAAAAAATAAACATCATATTTCTGAAAGTCCGTTCGACTATGCTATGCGCCAGCAATTACCTTTTTTTCACATGCCAAACCTGAACATCAGACAAACGACCGGCAACATTTTGAATAATTTTGACCAAAAGGATTGGTAACTTGAGTTTATGCCTCCATCCTGTCGCGCACGATCCACGAGGTGATTGATGCCCGATAACTCGCCAGAACTTAAAGAATCCGTTACAGCAGCCCACCCGATTGCCGCAACCCGTTTGCGCTGGCTGGATTTGTTGAGCAAATACCGTCAACCCATTGGCCTTGCACTCACTTTACTGTTGTTTGCGATTGCGCTGATCGCGTGCCGTCACCTGCTCAGCGAGCTGGATCTGTACGCCCTGCAAGACTCAATTCTGGAAGTCCCCAAACCCGCCCTCCTCGGCGCACTGGCTGCGACCGCCGTCGGGTTTGTGATTCTGCTCGGGTACGAGTGGTCTGCCAGCCGCTATGCGGGAGTCAAGCTGCCACCCAAAACCCTGGCCTTGGGTGGCTTTACGGCATTTGCCATAGGCAACGCCATCGGCTTGTCGCTGCTGTCCGGCGGCTCCGTACGTTATCGCCTGTATGCACGGCATGGCGTAGGTGCGTCTGAAGTCGCGCACATGACGTTATTTGCCAGCCTGTCGCTGGGCTGCGCGCTACCGCCCCTGGCGGCGCTCGCGACCCTGAGCAACCTGCCTGCGGCCTCTGCTGCCCTGCATATCCCTGCTTATATATTAGGGGCGATTGCTTTTGCGGTTCTGGCACTGTTTGGCTTGCTGGCGCTGGGTATTTATCGACGACGCCTGCCCGAGCAGCCGATTCCCGACAACCTGCTGGTAAAGGCAGGTCGCCGCACACTGCGCTTGCCAAGCCCGCGCCTGACCCTGCTGCAACTGGTGATTACTGCGCTGGACGTCGCCGCGGCGGCTACCGTCCTGTATTTACTGCTGCCTGAAGCACCACCTTTCGGCCCATTCCTGCTGGTATATCTGCTGGCACTGGCTGCCGGCGTACTCAGCCACGTGCCTGGCGGTGTCGGGGTTTTTGAAGCCATCTTGCTGGCCGCCTTTGCCAACCAGCTGGGTGCCGCGCCACTGGCTGCCGCCCTGCTGCTGTATCGCATGATCTATGTGATTCTGCCGTTGCTGGTCGCATGCCTGATGCTGCTGCTCAACGAAGCCCAGAGACTGATTCATACCCGCCAAAGCCTGCGGGTCGCCTCAGGCCTCGCTGCACCGATCCTGGCCGTTCTGGTGTTTATGTCCGGGGTCGTCTTGCTGTTCTCGGGTGCCACACCCGAAATCGACACTCGCCTTGAACATATTGGCTTCCTGATCCCGCATCGCCTGATTGACGCATCGCACTTTGGCGCCAGCCTGATCGGCGTACTCTGCCTGCTGCTGGCCCAAGGCCTGCGTCGACGCTTGTCGGCCGCCTGGATGCTGACCACCATTTTGCTGCTAGTGGGGGCCGTGCTTTCGCTGCTCAAAGGCTTTGACTGGGAAGAAGCCTCCATCCTGGTGCTGACCGCCAGCCTGCTGGGACTGTTTCGCCGTTCGTTCTACCGCCCAAGCCGCCTGACCGAACTGCCGTTTTCGCCGCTGTACCTGGTCGCCAGCATTTGCGTGCTGGGCGCCTCCATCTGGCTGCTGCTGTTCGCTTACCAGGACGTCCCCTACAGCCATCAACTGTGGTGGCAGTTCACTCTGGACTCTGACGCCCCGCGCGGCCTGCGCTCACTGATGGGCGCGGCTGTACTGCTGGTGATTGTGTCGCTGACCTGGTTGCTGCGCACTGCACGCCCGGTCATCCACTTGCCGGATGCGGGCGAACTGGAGAGAGCCGAAAAAATCCTCCTCGCCTCCGATCAACCCGATGGTGGTCTGGCCCTGACCGGCGACAAAGCCCTGCTGTTTCACCCGGACGACAGCGCCTTCCTGATGTACGCCCGCCGCGGCCGCAGCCTGGTGGCGCTGTATGACCCGATCGGACCGAACCAGCAACGCGCCGAGCTGATCTGGCAGTTCCGTGACCTGTGCGATATCTATCATGCCCGCCCGGTGTTTTATCAGGTGCGCGCCGAGAATCTGCCGTTCTATATGGACATCGGCCTGACCGCGATCAAACTCGGTGAAGAGGCCCGGGTCGACTTGCACCGCTTTGATCTCGAAGCCAAAGGCAAGGAGATGAAGGACCTGCGTTACACCTGGAACCGCGGCACCCGTGATGGCCTGTCCCTGGAGATCCACGAGCCGGGAGAGGCTCCGATGGATGAACTCAAGGTGATTTCAGATGCCTGGCTGACCGGCAAGAACGTACGCGAAAAAGGCTTTTCGCTGGGAAGGTTCAGCCCGGAATACATCAAGCACTTTCGCGTAGCCATTATTCGCTTTGAGGGCAACCCGGTAGCATTCGCCAACCTGCTTGAGACTCACAGTCATGAACTGTCGAGCCTCGACTTGATGCGTGCCCACCCGCAAGCCCCAAAACTGACCATGGAATTCATGATGGTCGGCCTGATTCAACATTATAAAAAGCATGGATACGCA
This sequence comes from Pseudomonas sp. TWR2-1-1, assembly GCF_049897045.1. Classification (NCBI taxonomy): domain Bacteria; kingdom Pseudomonadati; phylum Pseudomonadota; class Gammaproteobacteria; order Pseudomonadales; family Pseudomonadaceae; genus Pseudomonas; species Pseudomonas sp. TWR2-1-1. The sequence continues at coordinate 670,678 of NZ_JAFCVM010000001.1, read as the reverse complement.
CGTTTCAGCCTGGGAATGGTACCCCTGTCCGGCCTGCAACCGCGTCGCGGAGCGCCCTTGACCCAGCGTCTGGGGTCAATGTTGTTCCAGCGCGGCGAGCACCTGTACAACTTCCAGGGTTTGCGTCGCTTTAAAGACAAATTCCAGCCTGACTGGGAACCTCGTTATATGGCCGTGCCCGCGGGACTTGATCCGCTGGTGGCACTGGCTGATACCGCCGCCCTGATTGCAGGCGGCTTGACTGGATTGGTGAAACGTTAATGAAACATCGTTCCTGGCGGTTTTTATTGCTTACCTTGATAGTTCTGGTCGCGCTTGCAGCAGGCGGCTACTGGTTCTGGAATCGCCCTGCCCCGGAGCCGACGATAGAGCACCTGAGCCAAACCGATGGCTCAACCCTGACCAAAGTGATACCCGGCCAGAAAGCCAAGGCCCGGGTCGTCATAGCCACTCCGGCCGAAGAAGCACTGAGCGACACGCAGCTGATGGCCTTGAGCCGTGGCGGCAAAGCGCAACTGGTGCAGGTGATCCTGCCCAATGAAGATTGCACCCTGCAGCAACAAGCACTGCAGACCGCGCTGCAACAGCTTGACGGCCCTGCCACGCTGGTCAGTGGCATAGGTCCTGGCGCAACCTTGGCCTGGCGCTGGCTGGCCGGGCAAACCGATGACAAGGCACAAGCCGTATCAGTCGGTTTCAAGCTCGAACAACCCGACTGCACCCTGCCCCTGCCTAAATCTGCGGCACACGGCAATTGGCTGGTGGCCTGGAACGACAACCCTGACGATCCGAGCGCCGCCTTCGTACGCGATCAAGCGAATGCACAGACCAGCATCAGCGACTACGACATTCACTACCCCCAAGTACTGAGCAATGAACTGCGCAAAATACTGGTGGGCAATGAAAACGGCGGGCTCAATATGCCTGTGGTTGAAGTGCCGGCCGGCCAGCAAAACAGCACCGTGACCCTGTTTCTGTCCGGTGACGGCGGCTGGCGCGATCTGGACCGCGACGTGGCCGGCGAGATGGCGAAGATCGGCTACCCGGTCGTCGGCATCGACATGTTGCGCTACTACTGGCAGCACAAGACCCCCGAGCAAAGCGCCACCGACCTGACCGAACTGATGCAGCACTACCGCCAGAAGTGGGGCACCCAGCGCTTTGTGCTGGTCGGCTATTCGTTTGGCGCAGACGTGTTGCCTGCCACGTTCAACCGCCTGCCTGAAGCCGAGCAAAAGCGTGTCGACGCCATCATCCTGCTGGCCTTCGCTCGCAGCGGCAGCTTTGAAATCCACGTCGACGGCTGGCTTGGCAAAGCCGGTGCAGAAGCGGATACAGGCGAAGAAATGTCCAGGCTACCTGCCGCCAAAGTGGTGTGCATCTATGGCGCCGAAGAAGTCGATGAAAGCGGCTGCACCGCCAAGACTGCCGTCGGTGAAAGCATGAAGCTGCCAGGGGGGCATCACTTTGACGAGAACTACCCGGCACTGGCCCAGCGCCTGGTAGACATCATCAAAAAGCATCAGGCAACCGCGCCGTAACCCCCGCAACCTGTAGGAGCGAGCTTGCTCGCGAGCTGTTTGCAATCGCACTGAAAGGCTCGCGAGCAAGCTCGCTCCTACAGCAGCCCAATAAAAAAAGCCCCGACTCTCACGAGCCGGGGCTTTTTTGTGTCACTCGAACAGGACTACATCTCGACCTGGGTGCCCAGTTCGATCACCCGGTTAACGGGCAACCTGAAGAACCGCAGGTTGCCGTTGGCGTTCTTCAGCATGAAAGCAAACAGCGCTTCACGCCAACGGGCCATGCCCACCAGCTTGGAGGCAATCACCGTCTCCCGGCTCAGGAAGTAGGTGGTGCGCATAGGGCTGAAGTCCAGCTCATCGAGATGGCACAGTTTCAATGCTTCAGGCACATCCGGCTCGTCCATAAAACCGAAGTGCAGGATCACCCGAAAGAAGCCGTCACCATAGGAGTCCACCTCGAAACGCCGCTGTGCAGGTACCCGCGGCGAATCTTCGTTGACCACGGTAAGTAAAACGACCTGCTCATGCAGCACCTGGTTATGCAGAAGGTTATGCAACAACGCATGGGGGACTGCATCCGGGCGCGCGGTCAGAAATACCGCCGTACCTTGCACCCTGTGCGGCGGCTGTACCCGGATACTGCTGATAAACAGCGGCAGCGGTAACGCGCTTTCATCGAGGCGATCAACCAACAACTGCTTACCCCGGCGCCAGGTCGTCATCAGGATGAACAGCGCGATCCCCGCCAGAACCGGGAACGCCCCGCCCTGAACGATCTTTGGCACGTTGGCGGCGAAAAACAGGCCGTCTACCAGCAGAAACCCAATCAATACCGGAACCGCCAAAACAGGCGGCCACTTCCACAGCAGCAACATCACCGCTGATACCAGAATACTGGTGATCAGCATGGTCCCGGTCACGGCTACACCGTAGGCCGAAGCCAGAGCACCGGAGGACTCAAAGCCCAGCACCAGCAAAATCACTCCGACCATCAAGGACCAGTTCACCGCACCGATATAAATCTGCCCCTGTTCGGCACTGGAGGTGTGCTGGATATGCATACGCGGGACATAACCCAGCTGAATGGCCTGATGGGTCAAGGAGAATGCGCCGGAAATGACGGCCTGAGATGCAATCACTGTCGCCAGCGTAGCCAGGCCCACCAAAGGCACCAGCGCCCAGCTTGGGGCCAGCAGGTAGAAAGGGTTACGTGCCGCCTCCGGGTTTTCCAGCAACAAGGCACCCTGGCCGAAGTAGTTCAGCACCAGCGCAGGCAAGACCAGAATGAACCAGGCCCGGGCAATCGGCTTGCGCCCAAAGTGCCCCATATCGGCATACAGCGCTTCAGCCCCTGTCAACGCCAGCACCACAGCGCCCAAAATGGCGACCCCCATGCCCGGGTGAGAGACAAAGAAACGCACACCCCAGACAGGGTTCAACGCATTCAGCACTTCAGGGTGTTGCGAGATCCCGCTTATGCCCAGCCCGCCCAGCACCAGAAACCACAGCACCATGATCGGACCAAACAGCTTGCCCAGCATCGCGGTACCACGGCGCTGGATCAAAAACAGCGCTATCAGGACAACCAGGGCCATTGGCACCACCCAGCGATCCAGGCCGCTGAACGCCAGCTCAAGCCCTTCTACCGCCGACAATACCGAGATTGCCGGAGTGATCATGCTGTCGCCGTAAAACAGCGAAGCCCCGATCAGCCCCAGGATGACCAGCACCGAGCGCAGCTTGGGATAAGGTGCCGCGGCACGTCGCGCCAACGCGGTAAGGGCCATGATCCCGCCCTCGCCCTCGTTGTCGGCCCGCAGAATAAAAAGCACGTACTTGATCGAGACGACCCAGATCAACGACCACAGGATCAACGCCAAAATGCCGAACACGCCATCGTGATTGACCTGCACCCCGTATCCACCCGAAAACACCTCTTTAAGGGTGTACAGCGGGCTGGTACCGATATCGCCGTACACCACACCAACCGCAGCAACCAGCATCCCGATGGGTTTTACCTTTGAATGACCGTCTTCTGCTGCCTGACTACTTACCTGCCCCATCAACCACTCCTACGATCCTGGACCGTGCTTCTTAATGGTTTGCATTATTTTGATCAGCAGCATGCGCTGATTTTCCGACTCACATTGACGAAATTACGCTGATTAAAAACCCTATTTTCGCAACGGCGCGCAGCATAGCGCAGCACTCGTCGTAAATCCCCGTATAACGCTGGTCAAGTGCGTTGACCATAGCTAAAATTGCGCACTTTTTTTGATCAGAGGCGCATTAAGCGCCCGTTCGTCGTGCAGCCTTTACGGGCATGTAACGTCACTACATACCGAGGTTCGCCATGTCCACCGTTACCACGCCAGCTGCCCCAAAGGTCGGCTTTGTCTCCCTGGGTTGCCCCAAAGCCCTGGTCGACTCCGAGCGCATCCTCACGCAGTTGCGTATGGAAGGCTACGATGTCGTCTCCACCTACCAGGACGCCGATGTCGTTGTGGTCAACACCTGCGGTTTCATCGACAGCGCCAAAGCTGAATCACTGGAAGTGATTGGTGAAGCCATCAAGGAAAACGGCAAGGTCATCGTGACCGGCTGCATGGGCGTGGAAGAAAGCGCCATCCGCAATGTTCACCCAAGCGTACTGGCCGTCACCGGCCCGCAGCAGTACGAGCAAGTGGTCAATGCTGTTCACGACGCCGTACCGCCTAACCTGAACCACAACCCGCTGATCGATCTGGTGCCGCCTCAAGGCGTCAAACTGACTCCGCGCCACTATGCCTACCTGAAAATTTCCGAAGGCTGCAACCACAGCTGCAGCTTCTGCATCATCCCTTCGATGCGCGGCAAGCTGGTAAGCCGCCCGGTGGGTGACGTACTCGACGAAGCCCAGCGCCTGGTCAAGGCCGGCGTCAAAGAGCTGCTGGTGATTTCTCAGGACACCAGCGCCTATGGCGTTGATGTGAAGTACCGCACCGGCTTCTGGAACGGCGCGCCGGTCAAGACCCGCATGACCGAACTCTGCGAAGCGCTGAGCTCGCTGGGTGTCTGGGTGCGTCTGCACTACGTTTACCCGTACCCGCACGTCGATGAGCTGATCCCGCTGATGGCCGCCGGCAAAATCCTGCCGTACCTGGACATCCCGTTCCAGCACGCCAGCCCGAAAGTGCTCAAGGCCATGAAGCGTCCGGCGTTTGAAGACAAGACCCTGGCCCGTATCAAGAACTGGCGCGTCATCTGCCCGGACCTGATCATCCGCTCGACCTTTATTGTTGGCTTCCCGGGCGAGACCGAAGAAGACTTCCAGTACCTGCTCGACTGGCTGACAGAAGCGCAACTGGATCGCGTAGGTTGCTTCCAGTACTCCCCTGTGGAAGGTGCTCCGGCCAACCTGCTGGACGCGGCCATCGTGCCGGATGACGTCAAGCAAGACCGCTGGGACCGCTTCATGGCCCACCAGCAGGCCATCAGCGCTGCCCGCCTGCAGATGAAAATCGGCAAGGAGATCGAGGTCCTGATCGACGAAGTGGACGAACAGGGCGCTGTTGGCCGCTGCTTTTTCGATGCCCCGGAAATCGACGGCAACGTATTCATCGCCACCGAGAAAGATATCAAGCCCGGTGACAAGATCATGTGCCGCGTAACCGATGCCGACGAGTATGACTTGTGGGCTGAAGTGATCTAAACAGCGATCACTGCTCAAAAAGCCCTGCCGCGCTCGCGTCAGGGCTTTTTTTACGACTATCGTTAACCTGTCGCTTCCATCATCAGTGTCAGGAGACACGTACGATGCAACAGAAATGGGCTATCCATACGCCACGCCTTACGGACTTCGATGAATTGACCGACGTGTGGGAAGCCTCGGTTCGCGCCACCCATGACTTCTTGCCCGACAGTTATATTCAACTACTGCGCCAACTGGTCAGAGACCAATATCTGGACGCGGTGATGCTGATTTGTTGCAAGGATCCTGTCACCAAACGCATCAGCGGTTTTGCCGGTGTGGCGGCAGGCAAGGTTGAAATGCTCTTCATCCACCCGCACTTCCGGGGACAAGGCATTGGCAAGTGCCTGCTCAAATTCGCCATGGATGAATTGAATGCACAGGCTCTGGACGTCAACCTGCAAAACCCGCAAGCCATCGGCTTTTATTTCAAACAAGGCTTTGAGATCGTCGGGCGCAGCGAAAAAGACGGCATGGGCCAGCCTTATCCGCTGCTGCACCTGCGGTATAAGCGCCCAACACGCGCATAAGGCAAATGTTGCCGGGCTTAACCGGCGCCAGGCGGGTACAATAGCCGCCCAATTCCTTTACGGCCCCTGTCATGTCTGAACCGATACGTCTCTCCAAACGCCTCATCGAACTCGTCGGCTGCTCCCGCCGTGAGGCCGAACTGTTCATTGAAGGTGGCTGGGTCACGGTAGATGGCGAAGTCATCGACGAGCCGCAATTCAAGGTCGACAACCAGACAGTCGAGCTGGACCCGCAAGCCAAGGCTACGGCACCCGAGCCTGTGACCATTTTGCTGAACGCCCCCGCAGGCCTGGATACTGACAGCGCCATGGCCCTGATCGGGCCCGAAACCCTGAGCGAAGAACACCGCTACGGCAAACGTCCGCTCAAGGGGCACTTTCTGCGCCTCACCGTTGGCAACGAACTGCAGGCCAACGCCAGCGGCTTGCTGGTGTTTACCCAGGACTGGAAAATCGTCCGCAAGCTGACCGCCGATGCCAACAAGATCGAGCAGGAGTACGTGGTCGAAGTCTCTGGCGAAATGGCTCCCCACGGCTTGAACCGCCTCAATCACGGCATGACCTACAAAGGTCGCGAGCTGCCTGCGGTTAAAGCCAGCTGGCAGAGTGAAAACCGCCTACGCTTTGCGATGAAAAACCCTCAGCCAGGCGTTATCGCACTGTTCTGCCAGGCCGTCGGCCTTACCGTCATTTCCATCCGCCGGATTCGCATCGGCGGCGTGTCGATGGGCAAGCTGCCCGTTGGCCAATGGCGCTACATGACGACCAAAGAAAAGTTCTAAACAGCGTACTGCCCCCGAACATTTCGACACCGCAGCAACGCCTGCGGTGCTCACTGCTGAATATCAGGATTGACCACATGATTCATAACGACGTACTGCGCAGCGTGCGCTACATGCTCGACATCAGCGACAACAAAGTCGTTGAAATCATCAAGCTGGGTGGCTTGGACGTCACTAAAGAAGACGTACTGACCTACCTGAAAAAAGACGAAGAAGAAGGTTTTGTGCGCTGCCCGGACGAAGTGATGGCGCATTTCCTTGATGGCCTGGTGATTTTCAAACGTGGCAAGGATGACAGCCGTCCTGCGGTCAAAATTGAAGTGCCGGTGACCAACAACGTCATCCTGAAAAAACTGCGCGTGGCCTTTGAACTCAAAGAAGACGACATGCACGCCATCCTCAAGGCTTCGGAGTTTCCAGTCTCCAAACCTGAGCTGAGCGCTCTGTTCCGCAAGTTCGGCCACACCAACTACCGCACCTGTGGCGACCAGTTGCTGCGCAACTTCCTGAAGGGTCTGACCCTGCGTATTCGCGGCTGATACTCAGCCTTCAGGCGCCATAAATCCTGTAGGAACTGGCTTGCCTGCGATGCAGACAACCCGATTGTTCTGGATAACCGCAGTGATGCGATCGCGAGCAAGCTCGCTCCTACAGAGGCATGACTTTTGACCTACAGCGTCTCCCCGATCGGTTTTGTGCGCTCTTGCTTCAAAGAGAAATTCGCCATTCCGCGCCAGCCTCAACTGGCCCCGGCCGCCCGTGGCGTGCTGGAACTGGTCGCCCCCTTCGATCAAGGCGATGCCGTGCAAGGCCTGGAGCACGTCAGCCATATCTGGCTGCTGTTTGTGTTCCATCAGGCACTTGAAGACAAACCCCGACTCAAAGTGCGTCCGCCACGACTGGGCGGCAACAAGTCGATGGGGGTGTTTGCCACCCGCGCGACCCATCGCCCAAATGGCATTGGCCAGTCCGTGGTGAAACTGGACAGGGTTGAAGCCGGTCGGCTGTTTATCTCGGGAATTGACCTGCTGGACGGGACGCCGATTCTCGACATCAAACCGTACGTGCCTTACGCCGACATCATTGACAGTGCCAGCAACAGCATGGCCAGCGCCGCACCTGTGCTGATTCCCGTGCATTGGGCCGATACAGCCTTGCAGCAGGCACGCGCGCAGGCCCTGCGCCTCCAGGAGCCGCTGGTGGAGCTGATCGAGCAGTGCCTGGCTCAAGACCCGCGCCCGGCCTACCAGACACCTACGGCAGAGCGCGAATATGGCGCACAGTTTTGGGACCTGGACGTACGCTGGCACTACCCCGAGCCCGGCGTCATCCGCGTACTTGAGGTGATTGCAAAGCATTAGCCACAAACAAAAAGTGGGAGCCTGGCAAAGCCAGCTCCCACTTTTTTTATCGGCCGGGCTTACTTCTCGACGAAGGCGCGCTCGATCAGATAGTCACCAGGCTCGCGCATACGAGGCGAAACTTTCAGGCCGAAGCTGTTAAGCACTTCGCTGGTTTCATCGAGCATGCTCGGGCTACCGCACAACATGGCGCGGTCGTCCTGCGGATTGATCGGTGGCAGACCAATGTCGCTGAACAGCTTGCCGCTGCGCATCAGGTCAGTCAGACGGCCTTCATTTTCGAAGGGCTCGCGGGTCACGGTCGGGTAGTAGATCAACTTTTCACGCAGCGCTTCGCCGAAGAACTCGTTCTGCGGCAGGTGCTCGGTGATGAATTCACGATAGGCAACTTCGTTGACGTAACGGACACCGTGGCACAGGATCACTTTTTCGAAACGCTCATAGGTTTCGGGATCCTGGATGACACTCATAAATGGTGCCAGGCCAGTACCAGTGCTCAGCAGATACAAATGCTTGCCCGGCTTCAAATCGTCAAGCACCAGGGTGCCTGTCGGTTTTTTGCTGATGATGATCTCGTCGCCTTCCTTCAAGTGCTGCAACTGGGAAGTCAGCGGGCCATCCGGCACCTTGATGCTGAAGAACTCCAGATGCTCTTCCCAGTTAGGGCTGGCAATCGAATAGGCGCGCATAAGCGGACGGCCATTGGGCTGTTGCAGGCCGATCATCACGAACTGACCGTTCTCAAAGCGCAGACCCGGGTCGCGGGTGCACTTGAAGCTGAACAGGGTGTCGTTCCAGTGATGAACACTGAGGACACGTTCGTGGTTCATGTTGCTCATGTACGGGGCTCCTAAATTCGCCTGCGCTGACTATGGGCGCGATTGCATAACATTCTAATGGCGACGACAATATCTGTTAACTGAATTATTAAGATAAGGGTTATCGGTTATATCGATATGCGATTTACTCTCAGACAACTCCAGGTATTCGTTGCCGTCGCCCAACAAGAGAGCGTGTCTCGCGCTGCCGGCTTGTTGTCCCTTTCACAGTCCGCCGCCAGCACCTCAATCACCGAACTCGAGCGCCAGACCAGCTGCCAGTTGTTCGATCGCGCAGGCAAACGTTTAAGCCTCAACGCGCTGGGCCGCCAACTCCTGCCACAAGCGGTTGCCCTGCTGGATCAAGCCAAGGAAATCGAGGACCTGCTCAACGGCAAGTCCGGGTTTGGCTCATTGACCGTGGGCGCGACCCTGACCATTGGCAATTATCTGGCCACCTTGCTGATCGGCAGCTTCATGCAGGCTCACCCGGAAAGCCAGGTGAAACTGATTGTGCAAAACACTGCGCATATCGTGCAGCAAGTTGCCCACTATGAAATTGATCTGGGTCTGATTGAAGGCGACTGCAGCCACCCCGACATCGAAGTCCAGAGTTGGGTTGAAGATGAACTGGTAGTATTTTGCGCTCCGCAACACCCACTCGCCGCACGCGGCCACGCCACTCTGCAGGAATTGACCCATGAAGCATGGATCTTGCGTGAACAAGGCTCCGGTACCCGCCTGACATTTGATCAGGCCATGCGCCATCACCAAAGCACGCTCAATATCCGTCTCGAACTGGAACATACCGAAGCGATCAAACGCGCCGTGGAGTCAGGCCTGGGGATTGGCTGCATTTCTCGCCTGGCATTGCGCGACGCCTTTCGACGCGGCAGCCTGGTGGCTGTAGAGACCCCCGACCTGGATCTGGCCCGACAGTTCTTCTTTATCTGGCACAAGAAAAAGTATCAGACCTCCGCCATGCGCGAATTTCTGGAACTGTGCCGCGCTTTCACCGCAGGGGTTCAGCGCAGCGACGAGATCGTATTGCCGACAATCGCTTAAAGCAGAATCACTGCCCACACCACAGCAATCATGGTCAGCACCACAAACTGGGCAGCGCTGCCCATATCCTTGGCATTTTTGGACAGTGGATGCAGATCAAGCGAGATGCGGTCGATGGCCGCTTCAATCGCCGAATTCAGCAATTCAACGATCAGTGCCAACAGGCATACCGCGATCAACAATGCGCGCTCAACCCGGCTGACATTCAGAAAGAAGCTCAGCGGGATCAGCACAACATTAAGCAGCACCAACTGCCGAAAAGCCGCTTCGCCGGTGAAGGCTGCGCGCAAACCGTCCAGCGAGTAACCGCCAGCATTCAAAATCCGTTTAAATCCGGTTTTACCTTTAAAAGGCGACATAAAGAGGCTACTGCGCAAAAAATGAGAGGGGCACGCTAGTTCACGCTTTGTAAAAAAAACGTGAAGACTGGCAGGTTAGTGGCTCGAAATTGATTCAAGTTGCTGCAAGAGTAACGCAGCCTGCGTCCGGGTACGAACACCCAGCTTGCGGAAAATAGCCGTTACATGAGCCTTGATGGTCGCTTCGGAAACACTCAACTCATAAGCGATCTGCTTGTTCAGCAGCCCCTCGCAGACCATGGTCAACACCCGGAACTGCTGGGGCGTGAGACTGGCCAGGCCCTCGCTGGCAGCTTTGGCTTCGTCTGATACCTGTACATCTTCAAACGCCTGCGGCGGCCAGCAAACATCGCCATCCAGCACAGCACGTACCGATTTCTGAATGTCTTCCAGCGAGCTGGATTTAGGGATAAAGCCACTGGCTCCGAATTCACGGGAGCGCACCATGATCGAGGCTTCTTCCTGGGCCGAAACCATCACTACAGGGATTTGCGGGTATTGGCCTCGCAGTAATACCAGGCCCGAGAAACCATATGCGCCGGGCATGTTCAGATCGAGCAGTACCAGATCCCAATCAGCCTTTGCTGCCAGCTGTGTTTCTAGCTCAGCAATACTGGCAACCTCAACCAGACGAACATCAGAACCCAGCCCCAGACTCACGGCTTGATGCAAGGCACTGCGAAACAGTGGATGGTCGTCGGCTATCAGGATTTCGTATGTGGCCATTTTTTAAATGATCCTGTTTTTCAGGCGAGCCCTGATGTATTCCAGCACTCGCTAAGGCAATTCGAGCAACAGTGAAAGACTGTGCATCAAAGGTCGCGATTTACGCTAAACGTCGGAAAATATAAGCGCTTTAGCAGCAACTGCAGCCGAATCGGCGCCAAGCATGCCCAGCACGACGAGGGTGGTCAAGTTGAAAACTTGACGCCGCGGTCCAAGTACAGGCCATTACAGCGCCATCACCCAAACCAGGGTGGATGCTCGCCTGTACTTGCGCGAAAATTGTAGCGCTACTTCTTTAGTCTATTGAGCCCGATTCCTGGGAAGGTCTTTTACAGAAAACACCCAGCTCCTGATGCGCCACACTCGATTCATTCATCGGCAGTTGATTTCTGGCATCCAGATAATGCTGGCTGAATACATCGAAGTACGCGTCCAGAGCAGTTGATGCCTGGCTATCGCCTGCAAGGTCAAGGCACAGACTGGCCACTTCGGCGGTACACAAATGTTCACTGCGAGTAGATCTGCGCAAACGGTAGCGTGAGAGTTTTTCCGGTAACAGGCTCAAAATAGGCAAGGCATCGAAGTACGGACTCTTGCGAAATATCTTGCGCGCTTCAGTCCAGGTCGCGTCGAGCAAGATAAACAGCGGGCGCTTGCTACTGTCGATATCTACCGTGTGGGTCACACGTCCTGGCTCGACATATTCTCCGGGGAATACCAGATAGGGCTGCCACTGCGGATCAGACAACAAAGCGAGCAACGCCTCATCGGTCTCGGTTCGCGACCAGATAAAGGCGAAGTTGTCACTCACTACATCAGCGATCAGCCAGCCTGTATTGCTGGGCTTGAACACTTCCTTTTTGGTCATGATCAGGCACACACCCGAGCGCGAGTTGACCCTGGGCCGCCAACTGCACAGGCAATGGCTTTCAATTACACGACAGGTATGGCAGCGCGGTGCTCGTGAGCCCCGCGACAAATAGGGCTTGGTGCTCTCCTCTTCACGCTCGTCTCGCAAACGGGCCACAGCATTAGGGGAGAAGGTCATCTGGGTCATGGTTTTTTACTTAGAGCGCCGACCGCTCATTCGCCATGAACTGGCGCAAAAGCGGATAAACAATAGAAAGGCGCGAAGTCTAACAGAGGCAGAGCGCCGCTACTCGAACCCATGACCTTGAGCATTTCCTGTCTGCTAATGCTGGCCTTATACTTCTGCGCCACTGAACGCACAGATCTATGACGGGTCAAAGCCTGCGTCATGTAAATCAGGAGAGATTCATGTTGCGCACTATCATTCCAGCCGTCGCTCTATTGCTTGCACTGCCACTGGGCGCACAAGCGGCCTCTCTTGCAGAATTTAATTTGAATAAAACCCTGCAGCAGGTTGCTGAAAAAAGTAATGAAGGAAAACCCCGCGCTATCAATGCAGACCTTTTGGACAAAGGCTTTACCGTCGATGGCACCGTACTGATCAACAATCTGGAAGCCAGCCCCACCCTGGCCGCGCAAATGCGCTCTGCCCCTGAAGCCGCAGTGCCGCAATTGGGCCGCAGCGTCTGTAGCAACCCGAACTTCCGGAAACTGATGGCCAAGGGCGCAATCATGCGCTTCGACATCAGAGAATATAAAACCAACAAACCGGTAATGGTCCAGGACATCGGCGCTGACAACTGCCAGCGGAAAAACTGATTCCCTCCTTCATTTGCGTCATCACGCCGTAATCCCATACGGCGTGTGAATCACTCCCTGCTCCTGCCTCTGCGGTTCTCTCCCTGCAACCAATCTTCATGCACATCAGGCAATTAGCTATTGCCAGCCTAGACGTGGCAAGACCATGATCAAGCCATCAAGACAGACACATGGTGTCTGCGTTTTCGGCGCCATTCTGGATGTTGTACACAAGGAGAAGTACATGCCTGATCAATCCAATGACCACCTAGCGCTTCTCGAAAGCCAGGGCCTGGAACTTGCGCGGCAGATCGATGAGCAACTGCAACAGGTTGCTCCCGATAGCTCGAACCGCCCCCTTTATCGCGAGATGATGCTGACCATTTTGCGCATGGCCCACGACGACTTCGATCGCTGGAATGCCAAGATCACGCTGCAAGCCATTCGCGAACTCGAAAAAACCTTCCGGGTTCTGCAGCAGTTCAAGGACCAGCGCAAAGTGACTGTCTTCGGCTCGGCGCGCACCCCGATAGAACATCCACTTTATGCACTGGCCCGGCAGGTGGGGGCAACACTGGCAAAATCTGACTTCATGGTAATTACCGGCGGCGGTGCGGGCATCATGGCTGCAGCCCATGAAGGTGCCGGGCTGGAGCACAGTCTGGGTTTTAATATCACCCTGCCCTTCGAGCAGCGGGCCAACCCGACCATCCACGATTCAAGCCACCTGCTGGCGTTTCACTTCTTCTTTACCCGCAAACTGTTTTTTATCAAAGAAGCCGAAGCGCTGGTCATGTGCCCTGGCGGCTTTGGCACTCTGGATGAAGTGCTGGAAGTACTGACACTGATGCAAACCGGCAAGACCCCTCTGGTACCCGTAGTGTTACTGGACATCCCCGGCGGAACATTCTGGCAAAGCGCACTGGACTTTATTCGCAATCAGCTTGAGGCCCACCAATACATTCTGCCCAATGACCTGAAATTGATGCGCCTGGTCCACACTGCCGAAGAGGCAGTAGCTGAAATCAATCAGTTCTACAGCAACTTCCATTCAAGCCGCTGGTTGACCAAGACTTTTGTGATTCGCATGAAGCGGCCTGTCAGCATCTCGGCACTGCAGCACATACAGCAAACATTTGCCGATATTTGCCTGACCGGCAGCTTCCACCAGCAGGGGTATGAGGGTTTTGAACACGATGACCCCAAGCTCAATCACCTCACGTGCTTGAGCTTTGCGTTTAGTGGTCGCAATCAAGGGCGGTTACGCGAGTTGGTAGACTTTATCAACCTGCCGCAGAACTGGGCTGAAGTCGATGGTACGCGCCGACCAGCACTGAGTGAGCCGGTGACGTAGTGATAGCCGTGAGCGTGTAAACACCACAACCGCGCTGCGGGATCCAAGCTTGCTGGCGATCAGGTCTGAGTATTGGAACTCAAGATCATCGCAAGCAAGCTCGCTCGCTCGCTCCTACTAGCCTGAGTGGGCTGTGATAGAGCAAAACTGATACTGATCAGTCATCAAACTCTCGACCACTAAGCAAGCGCCCGATCATTTCAAGCGGATACCCCCGATAACTCAAGAAACGCCCTTGACGGGCACGCTCTTTAGCATCGAATGGCATCTGGCCGGAAAACTTGCGGCGCCATGTATCTTCCAACTTTTCTTGCCAGTTGAAACCACATTCGCGCAACGCGTCCTCGACATCTCCACGCGGCAAACCGCGCTGGTTTAGCTCTTCGCGAATACGCAAAGGTCCATAACCAGAGCCGGCACGGTAGGAAATATAACTCTCAAGATAGCGCGACTCCGACAACAGCCCCTCTTCCGTTAAACGGTCAAGGGCGATATCGATCATATCGGGGCAAGCACCCCGCTGACGCAGTTTACGCGTCAGCTCGACTCGACCATGCTCACGTCGCGCGAGCAGGTCCATTGCAGTTCGTCGTACAGCGACGAGGTTATCCAGAACAGCCGTCATGGTGTCTATCAGTTATCGCCGTCAGTAGCGTTTTCCATTTCTTCAGCTTCAGCCAGTGCCGCAGCTTCTTTGGCGGCCTTGCTCAGCTTGGGCATGGTCTTCATTTCTGCCAGCTCACTGTCGGTCTTTGGACCCAGCAGTTTTTCACGCAACTGCTTCTCAAGGGCATCCTTGATATCAGGGTTGTCGTCCAGGAACTTGGCGGAGTTGGCCTTGCCCTGACCGATCTTGCTGCCGTTGTAGCTGTACCAGGCGCCAGCTTTTTCGACGAAACCGTGCAGCACGCCCAGGTCGATCATCTCACCATTGAGGTAGATGCCCTTACCGTAAAGAATCTGGAATTCTGCCTGACGGAATGGAGGTGCGACCTTGTTCTTGACCACTTTGACACGGGTTTCGCTACCAACAACCACGTCGCCTTCTTTCACCGCGCCGGTACGGCGGATATCCAGACGAACCGAAGCGTAGAATTTCAGCGCGTTACCACCAGTGGTGGTTTCCGGGCTACCGAACATCACGCCGATTTTCATGCGGATCTGGTTAATGAAGATCACCAGGCAGTTGGCGTTCTTGATGTTACCGGTGATTTTACGCAGCGCTTGGGACATCAGGCGGGCTTGCAGGCCGACGTGCATGTCGCCCATGTCGCCTTCAATTTCAGCTTTTGGTGTCAGTGCAGCAACGGAGTCGATGATGATCACGTCAACCGCATTGGAACGCACCAGCATGTCGGTGATTTCCAGGGCCTGTTCGCCAGTGTCCGGCTGGGATACCAGCAGATCATCGACGTTTACACCCAGTTTGGCGGCGTATTCAGGGTCAAGCGCGTGTTCGGCATCGACGAAGGCGCAAGTTGCACCGGCTTTTTGCGCCTGGGCAATCACGGACAGCGTGAGAGTGGTTTTACCCGAAGACTCCGGACCGTAGATTTCAACAATACGGCCTTTTGGCAAACCGCCAATGCCCAGCGCGATGTCCAGACCCAGCGAGCCGGTAGAGATCGCCGGAACTGCCTGGCGCTCTTGATCGCCCATCAGCATCACGGCGCCCTTGCCGAATTGACGTTCGATCTGACCCAGGGCCGCAGCCAAGGCTTTCTTCTTGTTGTCGTCCATTAAAGTCCTCTCGTAATCAATAAGGCCTGACGGCCGATAACTGTATAAGTAGCCAGTATTATTCCACAGCGATAAACGATCGCCTACCCCTGATTTTTTATTTCTCGTACCGTTCGGCGTATTAGGCCTTCCAGAGCCGCGATCACTGTTTGCCGACGGACTTCATCACGATCACCGGGAAAGTGCCTGCGCTCGGTCGATACCTCGCTGCCAACCCCCCAGGCCAGCCACACGGTGCCAACCGGCTTGTCGACAGAACCGCCCCCCGGCCCGGCCACACCACTTACCGCTACGGCAAACCGGGCAGAACTTTGCGCTTGCGCCCCACGCACCATAGCCTCGACTACCTCGCGGCTGACAGCACCTACCTGGGTAAACAAAGCTGGCGGAACATTTAGCTGTCTGGTTTTTTGCTGATTGGAATACGTGACAAAACCCGCCTCAAACCAGGCGGAACTGCCGGCGATTCGGGTGATGGCTTCGGCAATACCACCGCCGGTACAGGATTCAGCAGTCGTTACTTGAGCGTTCAGAGTCTGTAACTGGTGCCCAAGTTCAGCCGCGAGTTGAGATATTGGGTCCATGGTTCTCTCCCGTTGGAGTCTGTGAGCGCCATAACCTACACGAGCAGACAGGTGTTGCAAGACGACCGATCAGTCGCGACTAACATCCCGCACAAGAAAAGACTTTTCTTACGGCTCTATCCGAGAGTCAGCAGCAGAACCATCGACTCCAAGCCGCTTTGCAGCCCAGCGCTGGTACAGACTGATGGCCGCATCCGCTCCGGCCAAAGCCGTCAGGCAACCAAAAGCCCCCGCCGCCAGAATGGACATGCCTGCCGCGTACAGCAGCATAAAAGTCGAGACCCCGCACACCATGCACGCCCCCGAGCGCAGTGCCAGCCGCCGGACCAGCAACCACCCGCTGGCGCCGTCTTTGTCGGCTCGCCACATTTCACCAAAGACGCCGCCCACCAAGGCGAGAAGGATGACCAGAAAAACCGGCATCTCCAGCAACACTTGCGGTTCATTCATCATGTCATCACTCCTGAATCCTTATTGATAAGCGCCCATTTTTGGCCTGGGCTGTAAAGCGGGCGCTATCGGTAACGTCGCCTCCCTGCGCTTGAGGACCGCCATAAAGCAAAGACTATGCATGTATGGATATACAGTCAATGCATCAATGCATATATTTTTCAGTACTTCTTCACAAGCCTGCGTTCAGGACAAAAGCTGTAGGAACAGTCTGATAAAAAGCAAAAAAAAACCCACTGTTACGTGGGCTGTTTCTGATAATCAGCACTACCGGGCGTACATCCCCCACCAGAACACATGGCCGAGAATCACCAGTTGCTCGTCCTCCAGCTCACTGTAGCCGTAGTCCTCATCCGGGTACTCATCACGATTAAAGCTGCGCAAGCGAATTCCGCCCGCCAAACGATAGAGCTGCTTTACCCGCAGTTGCCCGTTGTGATTGATCGCATATAGGTCACCGTCGATGACCTCCTCGATCGTGCGCTTGCCCGCATTGACGCCAACGGTTGCACCATCGCGCAACACCGGCAGCATACTGTCCCCGCGCACTGTCACGCACTTCGCCTGGTCGAACTCCACACCGTTGTGGCGCAGGCTGCGCTTGCCAAAACGCAGCCTGGCACGCTCGCTCTCCTCAATGGAAAATCGCCCCGTGCCTGCCGCCAGTTCAACCTGACGCAAGAACGCAATGGATACCTCGTCCTCCGCCACAGGGGTGTCGTCATCCCACAGGCAGATATCGTGCAACTCGGGGTGCAGCTGCTCGGGTTCGGTCGGTGAAAGCAGATGGCTATCGTCCCGACCGCGCAACCGGTCTGTGCTGATGTGAAAGTATTCAGCAATTCTGGAGATGTGCCGATCAGAGGGATCGACAATCTTGCCGCTCAAAATTCGCGACAGCGTGGACTGCGGCACACCGGTGCTGCGGTGCAGCGCCATGGCGCTGATCCGGTGATGAACAAGCAGTTCTTTGAGGACAGTTGAAACAGTTCGTTTAGGCATGGCGGGAATAGTGCTGGTGCAGTTTAGAGATGGCAAACGCAATTTCTTCTATTAATAGCAGGCCGGAGCGCCCCTGTAGATACGGGCGGCTGACATGTTAACCTTGCGCCCATTATGAAACCTCAGGCTGCGCGCCTGCCTTTCCCAACTTTTAAAACGAATCCGCCAAAGCCCCTCATGAGTAAAAACACCTCGGACCTCTCCAGCCACACGCCGATGATGCAGCAGTACTGGCGCCTGAAAAACCAGCACCCTGATCAGTTGATGTTCTATCGCATGGGCGACTTCTACGAGATCTTCTATGAAGACGCGAAGAAAGCCGCCAAGTTGCTGGATATCACGCTCACGGCGCGAGGGCAGTCTGCCGGGCAGGCGATCCCGATGTGCGGGATTCCCTATCATGCGGCCGAAGGGTACCTGGCCAAGCTGGTTA
The DNA here is from genome assembly GCF_049897045.1 of Pseudomonas sp. TWR2-1-1. Lineage (NCBI taxonomy): Bacteria > Pseudomonadati > Pseudomonadota > Gammaproteobacteria > Pseudomonadales > Pseudomonadaceae > Pseudomonas > Pseudomonas sp. TWR2-1-1. The sequence goes on along the minus strand of NZ_JAFCVM010000001.1, from coordinate 652,550 downwards.
AGCTCGGCGAGTCGGTGGTGATTTGCGAGCAGGTTGGCGACCCGGCAACCAGCAAAGGCCCGGTTGACCGTCAGGTAGTGCGCATCATCACACCAGGTACGGTCAGCGATGAGGCGCTGCTGGATGAGCGTCGTGACAATCTGATTGCAGCAGTGCTGGGCGACGAGCGCTTGTTTGGCCTGGCGGTGCTGGACATCACCAGCGGCAATTTCTCGGTGCTGGAAATCAAAGGCTGGGAAAACCTGCTGGCCGAGCTTGAGCGTATAAACCCGGTTGAATTGATGATCCCGGACGACTGGCCACAAGGCCTGCCGGCCGAAAAACGCCGTGGCGTTCGGCGCCGCGCTCCGTGGGACTTTGAACGCGACTCGGCCCTGAAAAGCCTGTGCCAACAGTTCTCGACCCAGGACCTTAAAGGCTTTGGTTGCGAGAACCTGACCCTGGCCATCGGTGCCGCCGGTTGCTTGCTCAGCTACGCCAAGGAAACCCAGCGTACCGCCCTGCCCCATTTACGCAGCCTGCGCCATGAACGCCTAGACGATACCGTGGTGCTTGACGGTGCCAGTCGACGCAACCTGGAGCTGGACACCAACCTGGCCGGTGGCCGCGACAATACGTTGCAGTCGGTAGTAGACCGCTGCCAGACATCAATGGGCAGCCGCTTGCTGACCCGCTGGCTGAACCGTCCGCTGCGCGACTTGCCTGTGCTGCTGGCCCGCCAGTCGTCGATTACCTGCGTACTGGATGGCTACCGGTTCGAAAAACTGCAGCCGCAGCTTAAAGAAATTGGCGATCTGGAACGCATCCTGGCCCGTATCGGCCTGCGCAATGCACGCCCGCGAGATCTGGCGCGATTGCGCGATGCCTTGAGCGCCCTGCCCGAACTGCAAGACGCAATGCTCGGGCTCGAAGCGCCGCATTTGCAGCAACTGGCCATCAGCACCGGTACTTATCCCGAGCTGGCCGCCTTGCTGGAAAAAGCGATTAACGACAACCCGCCTGCGGTGATCCGCGACGGTGGAGTGTTGAAAACCGGTTACGACGCAGAGCTGGACGAGCTGCAATCACTGAGCGAGAACGCCGGACAATTTCTGATTGATCTGGAAGCCCGTGAAAAAGCCCGGACCGGCCTGGCCAATTTGAAGGTCGGTTACAACCGGGTGCATGGCTACTTTATCGAGCTGCCAAGCAAGCAGGCCGAGCAAGCCCCGGCTGATTACATCCGCCGCCAGACATTAAAAGGTGCCGAGCGCTTTATTACCCCGGAACTTAAAGCCTTCGAAGATAAAGCCCTGTCTGCGAAAAGCCGTGCACTGGCCCGCGAGAAAATGCTCTACGAAGCACTGCTCGAAACCCTGATCGGCGAGCTGCCGCCGCTGCAAGACACCGCCGCGGCGCTGGCCGAACTGGATGTACTGAGCAACCTGGCCGAACGCGCGCTGAACCTCGACCTGAACTGCCCGCGCTTTGTCGATGAGCCGTGCATGCGCATCAGCCAGGGGCGTCATCCGGTGGTCGAGCAAGTGTTGACTACACCGTTTGTAGCCAACGACCTGGCACTGGATGACAACACCCGCATGCTGGTTATTACCGGTCCTAACATGGGCGGTAAATCTACTTACATGCGCCAGACCGCACTGATCGTCTTACTGGCACACATCGGCAGTTTCGTACCTGCTGCCAGTTGCGAGCTGTCGCTGGTGGACCGGATCTTCACCCGGATCGGCTCCAGCGATGACCTGGCGGGCGGGCGTTCGACCTTCATGGTTGAAATGAGTGAAACCGCCAACATCTTGCATAACGCCACCGAACGCAGCCTGGTGCTGATGGATGAAGTGGGACGCGGCACCAGTACTTTCGACGGTCTTTCTCTGGCCTGGGCTGCGGCAGAACGTCTCGCCCAGTTGCGCGCGTACACCTTGTTTGCCACTCACTATTTCGAGCTGACCGTATTGCCCGAAAATGAGCCGCTGGTGGCTAACGTGCACTTGAGCGCAACCGAGCACAATGAGCGAATCGTGTTCCTGCATCACGTCCTGCCAGGTCCGGCGAGCCAGAGCTATGGCCTGGCGGTAGCCCAGCTGGCCGGCGTGCCCCCTCAGGTAATCACACGTGCCCGCGAGCACTTGAGCCGTCTGGAGACAACCAGCCTGCCCCATGAAGCGCCCCGTCCGACGCCCGGTAAAAAATCGCCGCCACAGCAAAGCGACATGTTTGCCAGCCTGCCTCATCCGGTGCTGGACGACCTATCCAAACTCGATCTGGACAACATGACGCCGCGTAAAGCACTTGATTTGCTCTACACATTAAAAACACGCATCTAACGCTGATGCTTTCAAGCTGATAGAATCGCGCGCGGTTCGGGATGCTACTGGCCTTTTAGCCTGGTCTGTAGATATCACTCCCGAACCCGGCGAACCCGTCCTGGAAGGGCTTCGCTGCCGCCGCCTGAGGAGAAAATTAGAAATGACCTTCGTCGTCACCGACAACTGCATCAAGTGCAAGTACACCGACTGCGTAGAAGTCTGTCCGGTGGACTGCTTTTACGAAGGCCCGAACTTCCTGGTGATTCACCCGGATGAGTGCATCGACTGCGCGCTTTGTGAGCCTGAATGCCCGGCGCAAGCCATCTTCTCTGAAGATGAAGTGCCAGCGGACATGCAAGAGTTCATTCAGTTGAATGTTGAGCTGGCTGAAATCTGGCCAAACATCACTGAGAAGAAAGACGCTCTGCCGGACGCGGAAGAGTTTGATGGTGTGAAAGGCAAGATCAAAGATCTGGAACGCTGATTCACGCTGCAGCAAAAAGCCCCGTCTCCTGCGAGCCGGGGCTTTTTTGTGTTTTGGGCGACAGGCCTGATCCATCGCGTCGCCTGTATCGCTGGCAAGCCGGCCCCCACAGGGAATGAGTGAGGTATCAGTGCGTATGTGCAGGACAGCTACAGTGTGGGAGCAGGCTTGCTGGCGATACGGCCGCAACCCACCCTCAGATAGCTGGTTAGCCGTTAATTGCGCAGCCGGTCGCCTCTTTGAGTTGTTCCAGCGTGACGCCTGAAGCCAGTTCAACCAGCTTTAGCCCTTGATCGGTGACATCGAGCACGGCCAGATCGGTAATGATCCGGTCAACCACGCCCACGCCTGTGAGCGGCAGATCGCACTGTTTGAGCAACTTGTGAGTCCCGCCCTTGGCGGTGTGCTCCATCAGCACCACCACACGTTTGACTCCAGCGACCAGGTCCATGGCACCGCCCATGCCTTTCACCATCTTGCCCGGGATCATCCAGTTAGCCAGATCGCCCTTCTCGGAGACCTGCATCGCTCCCAGAATCGACAAGTTGATGTGCCCGCCGCGGATCATCGCGAACGAGTCGGCGCTATTGAAAAAACTGCTGCCGGGCAAGGTGGTAATGGTTTGTTTGCCAGCGTTGATCAGGTCCGCATCCACTTCGTCTTCGCCAGGAAAAGGGCCAATACCCAACAGGCCGTTTTCACTTTGCAGCCAGACGTCCATACCTTCGGGGATATAGTTGGCTACCAAAGTCGGCAAACCGATACCAAGATTGACGTAAAAACCGTCCTGCAATTCTTGGGCGGCGCGATGCGCCATTTCTTCACGAGTCCAGGCCATGTTCAGGCGCTCCGCACAGTGCGTTGTTCGATGCGTTTTTCCGGGGTGGCGTTAAGTACCAGACGCTGTACGTAAATCCCGGGCAAATGAACCTGATCAGGTTCGATCTCGCCTATTTCGACGATTTCTTCTACTTCAACCACGCAGACCTTGGCCGCCATTGCTGCCAGTGGGTTGAAATTGCGCGCGGTTTTATTGAATAACAGATTGCCGGACTTATCGGCCTTCCAGGCTTTAACCAGGGCTACGTCGGCGCGTAATGAACGCTCCATCACATACCATTCGCCATCGAACTCACGTGTTTCCTTGCCTTCTGCCACCAGGGTGCCGTAACCGGTCTTGGTGTAAAACGCTGGAATCCCCGCGCCGCCTGCACGCAGTTTTTCTGCCAGCGTCCCCTGGGGCGTAAACTCCAGCTCAAGCTCGCCGGCCAGGTACTGGCGTTCAAACTCTTTGTTCTCGCCAACATAAGAAGAAATCATTTTTCGGATCTGACGAGTCGTCAATAGTTGACCAAGCCCGAACCCGTCCACGCCTGCATTGTTGCTGATCACCGTCAGCTCGCGTTTGCCCGTGTCACGCAAGGCCGCGATCAGGGCCTCGGGGATACCGCACAACCCAAAACCACCCACGGCCAGGGTCATGCCGTCTTCGACCAGCCCCTGCAAAGCGGATTCAGCACTCGAGTAAATCTTGTTCACATTTTGCTCCTCGAATTTGCCACGACGTACACAGCCCGGTCGCAGCGGGTTTGCTTGAGTCAGAGCGCGCAAACATGCTGACAGACGCCCGCTCTGCGATGTTGGCTGCTCAAGCCTGAAGCCTGAGCGTTGCCCGAGTGTAGGGGATGCTGGAACGCGAACTCTAGGGATGAGTGATACATCCGCAGAAATAATTACAGGCAGCACCTGCCTTGAAATAAATGACAGGCAGCTTATTAGCCGACATAAAGCAGTATCGCCAGCGTGCTTAACAATTGGCCTACAAAATACTTAGCTCGCTACCTTTAAAGCCTCGCCCTAGACGTATATAAAGGCTTCTCGAAGGCCCACGCACAGCTGAGGTGAATCTTCCCTCGCCTTATCGTTCGATGCGACTAGACTCATCACGAATTTGCCCTTAGTTGCGTAAACCCGGGCTCAGACTCAGCATCTCGATACCGATGTCGACCCAGGACTCAGCCTCCTTGTGAAGCTCGAAACTGTCGGGAACCAGCAGCCATTGACCGAGAATACCGTCGATATAGGCATGCAGACAGATAGCTGCACGGCGGGCATCAAGGTTTTTCGGGAGTTGCTCGCGATGAATGGCATTACTCAGGGCGAGCTCGATTCGACTGTTACAATCGACGCTCGCCACCTGGCGTTGACGACGCAAATCACACATCTCGTCAGTGAACTCGCATTTATGAAACAAAATCTCATTGATACGCCGGGTTTTTGGATCGATGGCAACTTGGCGAAACAAATGAATCAACAGCTTGCGCGTGCACCCGAGCGGATCAAGTTCGTCCTGGCTTTCACTGGCTTTGGCCAGCTCCTCCAGAGGTTCATGCAAGCTGTCCAGCATGGCCTGTACCAGCTCGGCCTTGTTGCTGAAATGCCAGTAAATCGCGCCCCGGGTCACGCCCGCCAGCGCTGCAATATCAGCCAGCGTAGTGCGCGCAACGCCCCGTTCATAAAAGGCCTGCTCGGCAGCTTCAAGGATATTGCTCCGGGTTTCCTGAGCTTCTTCTTTGGTACGACGCACCATGGCAATACAAACCTCAATCAGGAGGGTCCGGACAATTGCGGTCACTCGTCCAAACCGATATCGGGTGGCGTTTGTTCTGCCTTATCCCGGACTACTTCATACGTAGAAAAGGGCTTTGCGACGCCTGTTGCGACACGCCCCTGCTATTTACAAACATACACGAATGTAAGTATATTCCTTAGCAAGCTACTTATCCACCCGGAACAGCTTTCTTTACCCTTCCACTATTCTTGTGCGCTTTCGCGTGCCTGACCCGAGGATTTTCATGCAATTCAAGCCAGCTGTTACCGCTCTGGTTGCTGCCATCGCCCTAGCTTCGCTGCTCAGCGGATGTAAAAAGGAAGAGGCGGCACCTGCCCCGCAAATCCCTCAGGTCGGCGTCGTGACGCTGAAAACCCAACCCTTTACCTTAACCACTGACCTGCCAGGCCGCACCACGTCCTATCGCTCGGCAGAAGTTCGCCCACAGGTGAACGGAATCATTCTCAAGCGCCTGTTCAAAGAAGGCAGCGACGTTAAAGTCGGCCAGCAGTTGTATCAGATCGACCCTTCGATCTACGAAAGCAACGTACTGAGCGCCAAGGCCACGTTGCAGTCAGCAAAATCACTGGCTGACCGCTACAAGCAACTGGTCGCAGAGCAAGCCGTAAGCCGTCAGGAATACGACAACGCCGAGTCCGCCCGCCTCGAAGCTGAAGCAACCTTGAATACCGCTCAGGTCAACCTGCGCTACACCAAGGTCCTGGCGCCTCTGACCGGCCGAATCGGTCGCTCGCTGTTTACTGAAGGAGCACTGGTAACCAGTGGCCAGGCTGACGCTTTGGCCGTAATCACCCAACTGGACCCGATCTATGTTGACGTGACTCAGTCCTCGGTCGAAATGCTCGAGCTGCGCCGTGATCTGGCCAGTGGCCGCTTGAAGAAGGCCGGTGAAAATGCCGCCAAGGTCAAGCTGACACTTCCGGACGGCAGTGAATACCAGCAAGAAGGTCGTCTTGAATTCACCGAAGTATCGGTCGATGAGACCACCGGTTCCGTGACCCTGCGCGCCGTGTTCCCGAACCCTGATGACACTCTGTTGCCGGGCATGTTTGTGCACGCGCAACTGGAAGCCGGTATCAACAGCGATGCAATTCTGGCCCCTCAAATCGGCGTGACCCACAACCTCAAGGGTCAACCGACGGCTTTGATCGTTGGACCGGACAACAAAGTGGAACTGCGAGTGCTGCAAGCTTCCCGCACCGTGGGCAGTGACTGGCTGGTAGAAAAAGGCCTGAACGCAGGTGATCGCCTGATCGTCGACGGGCTGCAATTCATCAAGCCTGGTGCTGAAGTGAAAATCATGGAAAAACCACAAGGCGAAACCCCGGCATCTGCCCCGGCAACAGAAAAAGCTGCAGGCAGTAAAGGGGAGTAAACCATGTCGAAATTTTTTATCGACCGTCCGATTTTCGCTTGGGTAATTGCCTTGGTGATCATGCTGGTCGGGGCTCTATCGATCCTCAAACTACCGATCAACCAATACCCGAGCATCGCGCCTCCGGCCATTTCGATCTCTGTGACCTACCCGGGCGCTTCGGCGCAAACCGTGCAGGACACCGTGGTTCAGGTGATCGAGCAGCAACTCAACGGGATTGACCACCTGCGTTATGTAGCTTCGGAAAGTAACTCCGACGGCAGCATGACCATCACGGCCACGTTCGAGCAAGGCACCGACCCTGACACCGCTCAGGTTCAGGTACAGAACAAGCTCAACCTGGCAACGCCACTGCTGCCTCAAGAAGTACAGCAGCAAGGCATCCGTGTAACCAAGGCAGTGAAAAACTTCCTGATGGTAATCGGCGTGGTGTCTGAAGACGGCAGCATGAACAAGGACGATTTGTCGAACTACATCGTCTCCAACATGCAGGACCCGATCTCCCGTACCGAAGGTGTGGGCGACTTCCAGGTGTTCGGTGCCCAGTACGCCATGCGTATCTGGCTGGACCCGGCCAAGCTGAACAAATACAACCTGACTCCGGTGGACGTTAAAGCGGCCATCAGCGCGCAGAACGTACAGGTGTCCTCCGGGCAACTGGGCGGCCTGCCTGCCGTCAAGGGTCAGGAGCTGAACGCTACCATCATCGGTAAAACCCGTCTGCAGAACGCCGAGCAGTTCAAAAAGATCTTGCTCAAGGTCAACACCGACGGCTCTCAGGTACGCCTGAGCGATGTAGCCGAAGTCGCCCTGGGTGGCGAGAACTACAGCATCAGCGCCCAGTACAACGGCAAACCGTCCTCGGGTCTGGCGATCAAGCTGGCACCGGGCTCAAACGCTCTGGATACAGCCAAGGCTCTGCACGCCACCATCAGCGACCTGGAGCCCTTCTTTCCGCCGGGCATGAAAGTCGTTTACCCGTATGACACCACTCCGGTGGTTTCCGCATCGATCGAAGGGGTTCTCGAAACTCTGGTCGAAGCTGTCGTACTGGTGTTCCTGGTGATGTTCCTGTTCCTGCAAAACTTCCGCGCCACCATCATCACCACGATGACCGTGCCGGTGGTATTGCTCGGTACTTTCGGGATTCTGGCCGCTGCAGGCTTCAGCATTAACACCCTGACCATGTTCGGCATGGTGCTGGCCATCGGGTTGCTGGTGGACGATGCGATTGTGGTGGTGGAAAACGTCGAGAGGGTCATGACCGAAGAAGGTCTGCCCCCCAAGGAAGCCACCAAAAAGTCCATGGAGCAGATCCAGGGTGCTCTGGTCGGTATCGCCCTGGTGCTGTCGGCGGTACTGCTGCCAATGGCTTTCTTCAGCGGTTCTACCGGCGTGATTTACAAACAGTTCTCGATCACCATTGTTTCGGCGATGGCCCTGTCGGTACTGGTTGCCTTGATCTTCACCCCGGCCTTGTGCGCCACCATGCTCAAGCCAGTGAAAAAGGGTGATCACGGCGAGAACAAGCGCGGGTTCTTCGGCTGGTTCAACCGCACGTTCGACAGTGGCGTCAAACGCTATGAAAAAGGTGTCGGCAGCATCCTGCGCCACAAAGCGCCGTACCTGCTGGCCTACGTACTGATCGTAGTCGGGATGGTGTTCCTGTTTACCCGTATTCCTACCTCCTTCCTCCCGGAAGAAGATCAGGGCGTACTGTTTGCACAGGTACAAACCCCGGCAGGCACCACCGCTGAACGCACTCAGCAAGTGATCGACAGGATGCGCGAGTACCTGTTGACCGATGAGTCGGCGGCCGTGTCTTCGGTGTTTACCGTAAACGGCTTTAACTTCGCCGGTCGTGGTCAGAGTTCCGGTCTGGCGTTCATCATGCTTAAGCCCTGGGGCGAGCGTGATGCCGACAACAGCGTATTTGCGCTGGCAGCACGGGCTCAAAAGCACTTCTCGACCTTCCGCGATGCCATGGTTTTTGCTTTCGCTCCGCCGGCAGTAATGGAGCTGGGTAACGCCACCGGTTTTGACGTTTACCTGCAAGACCGCTCCGGTATCGGTCACGACAAGCTGATGGAGGCCCGTAACCAGTTCCTGGGCATGGCTTCGCAAAGCAAGATACTGGCAGGCGTGCGTCCAAACGGCTTGAACGATGAGCCGCAGTATCAGCTGGAAATTGACGATGAAGCAGTTCGCACGCTCGGCGTAGACCTGTCGGACGTCAACAACACCCTGTCCATCGGACTGGGCGCAAGCTACGTCAACGACTTCATCGACCACGGTCGGGTGAAGAAGGTTTATCTGCAAGGTGAGGCTGACTCGCGGATGAACCCTGAAGACTTGAAGAAGTGGTACGTACGCAACGCCCAGGGAACCATGGTGCCGTTCTCGGCATTCGCCAAAGGCAAATGGATCTATGGTCCGCCCAAGCTGTCGCGTTACAACGGCGTAGAAGCGATGGAAATACTCGGTGCTCCGGCCCCTGGCTACAGTAGCGGTCAAGCCATGGCCGAAGTCGAAGCCCTGGCCAAGAAGCTGCCGCCCGGTGTAGGTATTTCCTGGACGGGTCTGTCTTACGAGGAACGTCTGTCGGGTTCGCAAGCACCTGCCTTGTACGCAATTTCCTTGCTGATGGTATTCCTGTGCCTTGCAGCCCTGTATGAAAGCTGGTCGATCCCGATTGCGGTCATGCTGGTTGTTCCGTTGGGGATTATCGGTGCGCTTATGGCTACCAGTCTGCGGGGGTTGTCCAACGACGTGTACTTCCAGGTAGGCTTGCTAACGACCATCGGTCTGGCATCGAAAAACGCCATTCTGATCGTCGAGTTTGCCAAGGAACTGCATGAACAGGGACGAACGCTGACCGAGGCCGCCATTGAGGCCTGCCGCATGCGTCTGCGTCCGATCATCATGACCTCGCTGGCGTTTGTCCTGGGTGTGATTCCGCTGGCCATCTCCACGGGCGCAGGCTCGGGCAGTCAGCACGCTATTGGTACAGGCGTAATCGGTGGCATGATCACCGCCACGGTACTGGCCGTGTTCTGGGTGCCGCTGTTCTTTGTCGCCGTATCGTCCTTTGGCAACAAGAAAGATTCCGAGAAGAAAGTGGACCTGACTAAAACTCCAAACAACGAGGCTGGCCAATGAGCAAGTCCCTTCTAGCCCTCGCTGTCGCTGCATTTACCCTGGGCGGGTGCTCGCTGATCCCGGACTACCAGCGCCCTGAGGCGCCGGTAGCAGCGCAATACCCGCAGGGCCCGGCCTACTCGCCAAACGAGGCGGCCAATCAGGCCGCTGCAGAACAAGGCTGGCGTCAGTTTTTCCATGACCCGGCCCTGCAGCAACTGATTCAAACGGCGTTGATCAACAACCGCGACCTTCGGGTCGCTGCGCTGAACATCGACGCGTATGCCGCGCAGTACCGTATCCAGCGTGCCGACCTGTTCCCGGCGGTGACCGCCAATGGCAGCGGCAGCCGTCAACGTACCCCGGCGCGCATGTCGCAAACCGGTGAATCGGGCATCACCAGCCAATACTCGGCGACCCTTGGGGTCAGCGCGTACGAACTGGACCTGTTTGGCCGGGTGCGCAGCCTGAGCGATCAGGCACTGCAGAACTACTTTGCAACCGAAGAAGCCCGACGCACTACCCAGATCAGTCTGGTGGCCAGTGTCGCCAATGCCTACTTGACCTGGCAGGCTGACAAAGAGCTGCTGAAGCTGACCGAAGACACCCTCAAAGCGTTCGATCAGAGCTACAAGCTCACCTTGCGCAGCAATGAAGTCGGGGTCGCCTCGGCACTGGATGTCAGTCAGTCGCGCACCTCGGTCGAGAATGCCCGGGTGCAACTGGCGCGCTACACCCGCCAGGTCGCTCAGGATCAGAACAGCCTCGCACTGCTGCTCGGCACTACCATCCCGGACAACTTGCCAGCCAGCCAGCCACTGGCAGCTGATCTGTTGACCGAAGTGCCGGCCGGCCTGCCATCCGACCTGCTGCAGCGTCGTCCGGACATCCTCGAAGCCGAACACAAGCTGTTGGCCGCCAACGCCAACATCGGCGCGGCGCGGGCAGCGTTCTTCCCGAGCATCAGCCTCACGGCCAATGCCGGGACCTTGAGCCCTGACCTGTCGGGTCTGTTCAAAGGCGGTTCGGGTACTTGGCTGTTCTCGCCGCAAATCAACCTGCCGATCTTTAACGCAGGGTCTTTGCGCGCCAGCCTGGACTACTCGAAAATCCAGAAAGAAATTACCGTTTCCCAGTACGAAAAAACTATCCAGACAGCATTCCAGGAAGTCTCTGACGGCCTGGCAGCGCGTCAGACCTACAACCAGCAGTTGCAGGCACAAACCGACTTCGTGAACGCCAACCAGGATTACTACCGGTTAGCAGAACGCCGTTATCGGATTGGCATCGACAGCAACCTGACCTTCCTCGATGCCCAGCGCTCATTGTTCAGCGCGCAGCAATCGTTGATCACCGACCGCCTGTCACAGCTGACCAGTGAAGTCACGCTGTACAAGGCGCTGGGTGGCGGCTGGTTTGAACAGACCGGGCAAAACCGGCCTGTTTCGGATCAGCCACCAAAGGCCTGATGCACCCTGGTTAAACAACAAACCCGCCTTTTGGCGGGTTTGTTGTTTCAGAGCAGCGCTGACCCTGTAGGAGCGAGCTTGCTCGCGAGCTGTTAAAAGCTCGCTCCTGCAGAAATGCAGGAAGGCGGCGTTATTGCCGCGACTCAACCCCCAACTCGTCCCATACCGACTCCGCCAGATGGAACGTGGCATTGGCTGCCGGGATGCCGCAATAAATCGCGCTCTGCATCAGCACTTCCTTGATCTCGGCACGGGTCACGCCGTTACTGGCGGCCGCACGCAAATGCAATTTGAGCTCTTCACTGCGGTTCATGCCGATCAACATCGCAATGGTGATCAGACTGCGGGTATGCCGCGACAGGCCGGGGCGGGTCCAGATATCACCCCAGGCGTGGCGGGTAATCATTTCCTGAAATTCGCTATTGAACTCGGTCAGGGCATTGAGGCTGCGATCGACATGGGCATCTCCCAGCACTTCACGGCGCACGCTCAAGCCTTCGGCATAACGTTGTTTCTCGTCCACAAAACAGCTCCTTAATCGTTTAACAGGAAGGCCAGCACCCTTTGGCTAAAGGCATCACCCGCCTGCACGCTGGACAGGTGCGCGGCATAGAACTCGGCGTACTGGGCGCCCGGTACGTGCTCCTGAATATAGTGGCTGCCGGAAGGCGGCGTTACGGCGTCCTCAGTTCCGGCAATGATCAGCAACGGCACCTTGATAGCACCCAACTGATCACGAAAATCAGCATCGCGTACCGCCGCGCAGTTGGCGGCGTAGCCCTGGGGTGAGGTCGCGGCCAGCATATCGGTGATGCGCTTGACCTGCTCGGGATGTGCCTGGGCGTAATCCTCGGTGAACCAGCGGGCAATCGAGGCATCGCGCAGCCCGGCCATCGCCGCGGGGCCGTCGCGCAGTACCATTTCGATGCGCGGGTTCCACATCGCCGCTTCGCCAATTTTGGCCGCGGTGTTGCACACCACCAGCTTGTTCAGCCGCCCGCCGGCATGGATGCCCAGCCACTGCCCGATCAACCCGCCCATCGACAACCCGCAAAAGTGAGCACGCTCGATATTCAGCGTATCCAGCAGCGCCAGTACGTCATGCCCCAGTTGCTCAATACTGTAAGGGGCCTCGCTCACCAGTGATTGGCCATGACCACGGGTGTCATAACGCAGCACCTGAAAATGCTCGGTAAACGCTGGTATTTGCGCGTCCCACATCCCCAGGTCGGTGCCCAGCGAGTTAGATAGAACCAGCACCGGCGCGCCTTGCGGGCCGTCAAGCCGGTAGTTCAGTTCACCTTCTTGTATACGTCCCACGAACTTCTCCTTTTATGGCGTCAATGCAAAATGTTCAGCCCGGGCACGCTCCACCCATGTCACCGCCTGGCCGAGGTAATTAGCCGGATCGAGCAAGCGATCCAGCTCTTGTGCGCTCAACTGCGCGCTTATTTGAGGCTCATCGTCCAGCACTGAGCGCAGATGACGCTGCTCGGCCACCGCACGCTTGCAGCATTGCTCCAGCAGATGGTGCGCGGTTTCACGCCCTACCCTCTGTGCCAGCACGATACTGACCGCTTCGGCCAGCACCAGCCCATGGGTCAGGTCAAGGTTGTGCAGCATGCGCTCGGCATCCACTTCCAGTCCCTGGGCAATATTCAACGCCTGCACCAGTGCCCCCGAGACCAAACAGCAAATCTCGGGCAGGGTTTCCCACTCGGCGTGCCACAAGCCCAGGCTGCGTTCGTGCTCCTGGGGCATGGCGCTGAACAGGGTGCTCAGCAAGCCCGGAACCCGTGTAGCAGCACTGATCAACACTGCAGCCCCCACCGGGTTGCGCTTGTGCGGCATGGTCGAAGAGCCACCCTTGCCCGGTGCCGCGGGCTCAAACACCTCCCCGGCTTCGGTCTGCATCAGCAAGCTGAGATCACGCCCCACCTTACCGAGGCTGCCTGCGATCAAACCCAGCACCGCAGCAAACTCCACCAGACGATCACGTTGGGTGTGCCACGGTTGATCGGGCAGGCTCAGCCCCAGCTCATGGGCCAAGGCTTGCGCCACCGGCATGGCCTGATCGCCCAGGGCCGCCAACGTTCCAGAAGCGCCGCCAAATTGCAGGCACAGCAAGCGTGGCTTTAATTCCTTAAGGCGCTGACGGCTGCGAGTAACCGCCCCCAGCCAGCCAGCGATTTTCATGCCGAGGGTGACCGGAGTCGCCTGCTGCAACCAGGTTCGTCCCGCCAGAGGCGTAGTCGCATACCGCAAAGCCTGTTGCGCGAGCACTGACCCCAATTGCGCCAGATCCTGCTCAATCAAGTCCAGGGCTGAGCGCAATTGCAGCACCAGGCCACTGTCCATCACATCCTGGCTGGTTGCCCCCAAATGCACATAGCGCTCAGCCTCGGGAGCCGCCTGTGCAATCTGTTTGCCCAGTGCCTTGACCAATGGAATCGCCGAGTTGCCGGCGCTGGCAATCGCCTGGCCCAACGCCTCAAAGTCATACAGCTCAGCGCGACACGCCCCGTCAATCGGCGCAACGGCTGCCTGAGGGATCAGGCCGACCCGCGCCTGCGCCCGGGCCAGCGCCGCTTCAAAGTCGAGCATGGCCTGCACCCGGCCATGATCAGAAAACACCTCACCCATGGACTTGGCCGTGAAGTAGGCATCGAACAGTTGATTGCTCCCTCGGTCACTCATAAGCCTTCCTTTGAAGGCGCGCGCCGGTTATGGGCGCGCGCGGCACATCACAGATCGTGGTGCAGGTACTTGGGCTGTTTGGGCAGGCGGAAACTGAACAGGAAGGCGATCGCCATCATGACCGTCACATACCAGTAAAAGGTGTTTTCCATACCCATGGACTTGAGCCCCAATGCCACGTACTCCGCCGATCCACCAAAAATTGCATTGGCCACGGCATACGCCAGCCCGACACCCAGCGCCCGAACCTGCGGCGGGAACATCTCGGCTTTAACCAGCCCGCTGATCGAGGTGTAAAAACTGACAATTGCCAGCGCCAGGGTAATCAGCACAAAGGCCAAAAACGGGCTGGTGACTGTTTTCAGGGTCAACAGAATCGGCACAGTGCACAGCGTACCCAAGGCACCGAACCAGAGCATTGACTGGCGGCGGCCAATCCTGTCAGCCAGCATGCCGAATACCGGCTGCATGCACATATAGAGGAAGAGTGCGCCGGTCATGATGTAACTGGCGGTTTTGGCATGCATACCTGCCGTGTTCACCAGGTACTTCTGCATATAAGTGGTAAAGGTATAGAAAATCAGCGAGCCACCGGCGGTGTAACCCAGCACGGTTATAAACGCCCCTGTGTGATTGCGGAACAACGCCGTGATGCTGCCTGCATCCTTGTCTTCACGGGTTTCGGCACTGGTGGTTTCTTTGAGGGTGCGACGCAACAACAACGAAATCACCGCAGCAATCGCACCGATAACAAAAGGCACGCGCCAGCCCCAGGCACGCAGTTCGTCTTCTGACAGGAACTGCTGAAGAATCACCACCACCAGTACTGCCAGCAGCTGCCCGCCGATCAAGGTCACGTACTGGAACGAAGCAAAGAAACCGCGCTGGCCCTTGAGTGCTACCTCACTCATATAGGTCGCGGTGGTGCCGTATTCACCCCCCACCGAAAGCCCCTGGAACAGTCGCGCGACCAATAGCAGCGCCGGAGCCCATGCACCAATCGAGGCGTAGGTCGGCAGGAAGGCGATGACCAATGAACCGGCGCACATCATCATCACCGATATCATCATCGAGTTCTTGCGCCCGTGCTTGTCGGCGACCCGGCCAAACAGCCAGCCACCGATAGGACGCATCAAAAAGCCTGCCGCAAACACACCGGCAGTGTTGAGCAACTGCACGGTCGGGTCATCGGAAGGGAAAAAAGCCGGGGCAAAGTAGATTGCACAAAAAGCGTACACGTAGAAGTCGAACCATTCGACCAGGTTGCCGGAAGAGGCACCGACAATCGCAAAAATCCTTTTTCTACGCTCTTCTCCCGTGTAGTGAGTTTCTGTTGTCATGTTTTATATACTCATCAGGTTTAGTTGCAGTTAGACATACCTTGCAACACCTAGCGCCGCAACCACAATAAGCCGAACGACTAAGGCAGTCGTGCGGCTCATGGCTTTATGCCTGATATCAAACCCGCTCGATGGCCAGTGCGAGGCCTTGTCCGACCCCTACACACATGGTGGCGAGGCCTTTTTTGCCACCGGTTTTTTCCAGCTGATGCAAAGCGGTCAGCACAATCCGCGCACCGCTCATGCCCAACGGATGGCCCAGGGCAATCGCTCCGCCATTGGGATTGACCTGGGGCGCATCGTCCGCCAGCCCTAGCTCACGCAGTACCGCCAGGCCTTGGCTGGCGAAGGCTTCATTGAGCTCAATCACGTCAAAATCGCTGACCGCCAGGCCCAGACGTTCCACCAGCTTGCGCACTGCAGGCACCGGACCGATACCCATCACCCGCGGTGCCACTGCGGCGCTGGCCATGCCCAACACCCGGGCACGGGCGGTCAGCCCGTGACGTTTGACGGCATCAGCCGAGGCCAGAATCAGTGCCGCGGCGCCATCGTTCACCCCTGAAGCATTACCGGCAGTCACGGTTTTGTCCGGACCATTGACCGGCTTGAGCTTGCTCAAGGTTTCAAGGGTGGTATCGGCGCGTGGATGCTCATCGTGCTCAACGATGGTTTCACCCTTTTTATGCGCAACACGCACCGGCACGATCTCTTCAGCAAAGTAGCCGGCAGCCTGGGCCGCAGCTGTGCGTTGCTGGCTACGCAGGGCGAAAGCGTCCTGATCGGCACGCGAGATCTGGTAGTCATCAGCGACGTTATCAGCGGTTTGCGGCATCGCGTCGACACCGTACTGAGCTTTCATCAGCGGGTTGATAAAGCGCCAGCCGATGGTGGTGTCTTCAAGTTTCATAGTGCGCGAGAAGGCAGCGTCGGCCTTGCCCATTACAAATGGCGCACGGGACATCGACTCAACACCGCCAGCGATCGCCAGCTCCATCTCGCCACTGGCAATTGCCCGAAAAGCCGTACCGATGGCATCCATGCCCGAGGCACATAGCCGGTTGAGGGTCACGCCCGGAATGGTTTCCGGCAGCCCGGCCAGCAGAGCGGCCATTCGTGCCACGTTGCGGTTGTCTTCGCCGGCCTGGTTGGCGCAACCGAAAAACACCTCGTCAACTTCATTCCAGTTCACCCCGGGGTTACGTTCGATCAGGGCCCGAATCGGGGCTGCCGCCAGGTCATCGGCACGAACGGTTGCCAGGCCTCCACCAAAACGGCCGATAGGGGTACGAATGGCATCGCAGATAAAAACTTCACGCATCAGGCTTCTCCCGGAACTTGGCCATGGGCCCGTGCTGTACGGGCTTCCAGATCACGCAACGCACCAAGTTCAACCTCGGTCGGTGCAGGTGTAAGTACTACGTTATCGGCAAAGCGAATGGCCCAGCCGGTGGCGGCAATCACTTGTTCACGGGTAATACCCGGGTGCAAGGCCGCAAGCCCCAGCCACATCGGCATTGGCCAGGTCTTTCTTGCCCTGGCCAATACTGTCTGCCATGAGGAGTCGCTCCCGTTTTTTGTTGGCCACTTGAATAAAGAACAGGCGCACTGGAACAACACCGAATACCCGCAGATTAAGCTGCCGGGTCTGGCCAAACAATCCGATAATCGACTATGTGTTCGCTAATCGAACACATAGTTAGCTTGCTGGCTAATCCGTTGGAGATCAGGTCGCGTCGGCATGACTGACCATGCCTTTGATCAGCACGGCGGTGGTTGCCAGTGCTGCCGGAATCACCAGCGCCGTCAGTACTTGTTCAAAGTTCCAGCCCAGCCCCAGCAGGGTTGCGCCCATCCAGGCCCCCAGAATGGCGCCAAACCGACCGATGCCCAGCATCCACGAAACCCCCGTAGCCCGGCCTTGAGTCGGGTAGAAGCGGGCCGCCAGCGATGGCATCGCCGATTGCGCACCGTTTACGCACATGCCGGCTACCAGTACCAGGGTGGCCAGAATCGTGATGTTGCCCAGGCTCTGCCCTACGGCGTAGGCAAACACCCCGGCCAGCAGGTAAAAAGTACCGATCACCTTGTGCGGATTGAATCGGTCCATCGTCCAGCCCACACCTACAGCACTCAACACCCCGCCGAACTGGAACAGTGCGCCAATAAAAGCGGCTTGCTCCATGCTGGCCCCGCTGTCACGCATCAGGGTCGGCAACCAACTGGTCAGCAGATAAACGATCACCAGGCCCATAAAATAGGTGAGCCACAGCAACAGGGTGCCGGTGCTGTAAGTCCCGGAAAAGATGACGGCGAACACGTTGCGCGCCTTGACGGTCTTCTGCTCGGGGACGCTGAAGCTGGAGGCCCGGGCGACCAGCCCCGGCGCAATGGGTGCCAGGGTTTTACGGATCAGCTCGACACTTCGATTGCGGACCACCAGAAAGCGCGCAGATTCCGGTAGCCACACCACCAGGATCAGTGTCAGCAGCAAGGGCAAGACCCCGCCGATCAACAGCAGGCTGTGCCAGCCATACATAGGGATCAATTTGGCGGAGATAAAGCCGCCACCGGCCATGCCCAGGTTGAAACCGCAGAACATACTGGTCACCAGCAACGACTTGTGGCGTTCCGGCGTGTACTCGGACAGCAAGGTCGTGGCGTTCGGCATCCCGGCGCCCAAACCCAGACCGGTTAAAAAGCGCAAGACCAACAGTTGATCGACGCTCGTGCTCCAGGCCGAGGCCAGGCTGAACCCGCCAAAAACCAGCACCGCGGACACCAGCACCACTTTGCGCCCGAAACGGTCAGCCAACGGCCCTGAACCCAGGGCTCCAAACACCATACCTATCAGCGCGGCACTCATGACCGGGCCCAGACTGGCGCGGTCGATTCCCCAGTCCTGTGACAAGGCCGGGGCAATAAAGCCCATGGCTGCAGTGTCCAGCCCATCGAGGAAGACGATCAGAAAACACAGGATGACTACCCGCCATTGGTAGCGGGAGAGCGGCTGGGCATTGATAAAGGACTGCACATCAAGGCAGTTTCCTACAGCAGACTGCGGCGAATTCATTATTTTTATTCCGGGTAAAACGCAGGCGAACGAAAGCCGGCCAAGGACCGGTGGCTCACAAAAAAAACGTAAAAAGGAATCTCAAACAGGTCTTGTGCAGACTGGGGCTGGCCGCTTCCAGGGCACACAGGCAGGGATATGCATGGCGTTGAGTCTCTTCATTATTATATTGGGCGGGGTCCTGCATGCGCTTGCGAGCAGACGCCAGGACGCTCACGGGACAGTAATCAGGCCACCGCTGACACGCAATTCGATAAACGCTTAACTGGGCGTTTATCGAACACTTAGTGCTACCGCGCTCGCATCAGCTGAATAATTGAGCACTCAATTCGCGGCTGGAGCTGAGCATAATCGGCAGAAAACGCTGCTCCAGCTCGGTGCGTGTCACTCTTGCGGCATGGGTACTGACGTTTAAGGCTGCCAGTACCTGCCCGGAAGCGTCATAGACCGGCACGGCTATTGAACGCAGGCCTTGCTCCAGCTCTTGATCAACCACGCACCAGCCTTGTTCGCGCACCTTCTGCAAACACTCAAGCAACGCTTCGGGCGTGTGCACGGTGCGGCTGGTCTTGGCCTGAAACTCACCATGGGCCAGGTATTCGTGCAGCGTCACATCATCCAGTGCCGCCAGCAGGATGCGGCCCATGGAAGTGCAGTACGCCGGCAAACGTCCGCCCACGGAAAGATCAACCGAGATCAAACGCTGAGTGGTTGCCGAACGGGCGATGTACAGGATGTCGTCGCCCTCCAGGGTCGCCATGTTGCACGCCTCATGCAACTGCTCGCTCATACGGTCCAGATATGGCTGGGCCGATACCGCCAGCGGGGTCGATGAGAGGTAGGCATGACCGAGTGTCAGTACTTTGGGCAACAACGAATAAGTGCGGCCGTCAGTGGTGGCATAGCCAAGCTTGATAAGCGTGTATAAGCAACGGCGAACTGCGGCTCGCGGAATCTCGGTGCGATGGCTGATCTGTGCAATGGTCAGGTGCCGCTTGCGCTCCTGAAACGCCTGGACCACCGCCAGCCCCCGGGCCAATGACGCCATAAAGTCGGGATCACCGGTAAACGCCTGAATGCGCTTGGCGGGCGACGCCACGATCGGCGGCGCGATACAGGTAGCGGCATTGCGCAATAGATCATTCATCCTCTATCCCCTGCTTCAACTATTTATTGTTATTAAACGGCCGGCCCGGGCTGTTGAACACGCCTGGCGCACGTACAAGGGGCGATTATCGAACTGCCGGCCGATAATCGCAATCGCTCCGCCACGCCTCTGACATGACCGCGTCGCAAGCAACTGCTCATTTACATACAAATGATAATCCCCAATCAGCGTAGTTAATCCACACGAACCGCCCGCCGCCCATTCAAAGACCGCCCCTTCCAGGATCTGCGGGCTAACCGCTCGACACTGATAGAAATTGTCTGTTTTAAAAGCCTGCTGATTTAACCCGCCCCCGCAATTGAATAACTTGATGTGACAACTGCGCGGTTCTCCACACTAATAGACAGGGCCAGCAACTCGTCTAATTAATCCTTTAGTCTCTGTAACACGCCGGTCATCTGGAAGTTGACGTGCCAGAAGTTATTGGGCGATAGTAGTGACCTTACTTGGACCAATGTGATCCGTAAGTAATTGAGTGCACAGGATCAAGCGTCTTTGAGTATTGGATCCAACCTTCAGGTTGAATTTAATAAGTACCTGCGGGCTAACATTTAAGTGCACCGCGTGTTGTCCTCATCAGGGGGTGAACACTTAACCGTGCGACGTACATTTTTAGTTGATGACGTGGCGGCGTGCAAAGAGCGGCTTGTTTAGCCTGAGCCTTGCTTACAAGGCATTACCGCAGGCGAACTCATACGTTAAATTAATCGCCCTCTCATGCACGATGGTTCACCAGACTTAATCTCTACTAATTAGGTAATACTGTGACGAAAGATGAACTGCGCGCAGAACTTGAGCGTCAGGAGCAACGTTACAAGGAAGTTTACGGCGGCGAAGTGACTACTTACGCGGCTCAGCCAGAGCCTGAACGTAAACCCTGGCGCAAACGTGCCAGCTTGCTTGATCAGGCGTTCACTCAAGAAATCCAGAAAATTGAACAAGAACTCAAGCCTGAGGAGCCGTGAACCTGTGCGCTGAAATCGGCTAACAGCGCTCCACTGCCCCCCTCTGCTGATTCGCCATTTGCGCGAACGGAAGCGGTCGTTTGTGACGCTAAAGCTGGAACTGCCCTCGTTGGCGAGCTTGATTCAAGAAATTTCATCCTTCGGGCGGGAACCTTTCTGAGGCCGGGCATGAGCTTGCAAGAAGACCCATAGCCTTTGATATCAGCGGCTTGGGAAGGCATACAGACTCTGCACAATGAATACGGCCTGCAGGTTTTTTCGTTTTTAGATGTTACCAGCGGACAGCTAGTGCATCGATTACCGGGGTTTTCTGGCATAATCCGGCCCCCTTTATGACCGTGTCAGAAAACCTTCATGATCGATCTATTAAGCGGATTGGACGCCTGGGTTCTTATCAGCCTCTTCTTCGCCCTAGCCTTTGTTCTCGCGTTTGAGTTCATAAACGGCTTTCATGACACCGCGAATGCGGTAGCAACAGTCATCTACACCAAAGCCATGCCGCCTCATCTGGCGGTGTTCTTTTCCGGTGTGTTCAATTTTCTCGGCGTTCTGCTGGGCGGGGTCGGTGTGGCATATGCCATCGTCCACCTGCTACCGGTAGAGCTTCTGGTCAATGTAAACACCGGACATGGCCTGGCCATGGTGTTCTCGCTGCTTGCTGCTGCCATCACCTGGAACCTGGGTACTTGGTATTTCGGGATTCCCGCGTCGAGCTCCCACACCCTGATCGGCTCTATCCTCGGTGTCGGACTGGCCAATGCCCTGATCAACGGAATTCCGGTGAGCGACGGCGTTAACTGGCAGAAGGCCATTGATATTGGCGCCTCGCTGATATTCTCGCCTATTGCCGGCTTCGTGATTGCGGGGCTGTTGCTGGTTGGCCTGAAGTGGTGGCGTCCTGACTCCAAGATGCACAAGACGCCGGAGCAACGCCGCAAACTGGACGACAAAAAACACCCGCCGTTCTGGAACCGTCTGGTTCTGGTGATCTCGGCCATGACCGTGAGTTTCGTTCACGGCTCCAACGATGGCCAGAAAGGCATCGGCCTGATCATGCTGGTTCTGATCGGCATCGTGCCAAGTGCGTTCGTTCTGGACCTCAACAGCACCACTTACCAGATCGAACGGACTCGTGATGCAACCCTGCACCTGAGCCAGTTCTATCAGCGTAACAACGCCTCCCTGAGCGAGTTCCTGGCGCTGGGCAAAAGCGTAAAAGATGACTTGCCGGATCAGTTCAGCTGCAACCCGCAGCAAACCGAGCCGACCATCGCGGCACTGCTCAGCTCGCTTAAAGGTGTAGCGGACTACCACTCGATCCCGGCTGAAAAGCGCATCGAGATCCGTCGCTACCTGCTTTGCCTGGACGACACGGCGAAGAAAGTCAGCAAATTGCCAGCACTTGATGCCCGAGAAAAAGCGGACCTCGAAAAACTGCGCAAAGACCTGACCGCCACCACTGAATACGCGCCGTTCTGGGTGATTCTGGCGGTTGCCCTGGCTCTGGGGCTGGGCACCATGGTTGGCTGGAAACGCGTGGTAAAAACCATCGGCGAGAAGATCGGCAAGCAAGGCATGACCTATGCACAAGGCATGGCAGCCCAGATCACAACGACCTTTGCCATTGGTCTGGCCAACATCTTCGCCCTGCCCGTATCGACGACACACATCCTGTCGTCGGGTGTTGCAGGCACCATGGTCGCCAACAAGAGCGGCCTGCAAAGCAGTACGATCAAAACGATCCTGATGGCGTGGGTGCTGACCTTACCGGCCACCATCGCACTGTCTGCGGGGCTGTTCTGGCTGGCTTCCAAAGCTCTCGCCTGATTTAGCCTCGATTAAAAAAGGTACGCCCCTCACGGGTCGTACCTTTTTTTGTGCCTGTGGCATGCGCAAAAAACACGGACAAAAAAATAGGCGACCGAAGTCGCCCAAAATGCCTTGCGTGCTCGTACCCCGGAAAGACCCGCGCTATTTGCGCTTTTGGGAGTCTTTCCAGATAAAAATGCCCAGACCCGCGAAAAACAGCACCATGAGACCGACGGTAAATACTCCGGCGATAACCACATTATCGAGAAACATGACGGCCTCCTGCGTGTCTGTGTGTGTTGAAGCTAGGTTAACCAGACGCGCAGGCGCATAACTTGACCGGGATCAATAGTGATCCACGGGCGTAGCGACTTGGAGGGGATATTTGACTCAGATCATCTAAAACGCCGCTGTTCAGCGCTTTTTAGGTTTGTTCTTCGGCTTTTTTTTACTTTTTGCCAATGGCATTGCTTGCTCGAAGGCCTGTCGTACTTCGTTCAGCTTCTTTTCTTTGAGGTCGTGTGCCCGCTTGGCGCGCTCGGCACCCAGGTCCACCAGTTTGTTGTCTTGGCTCATAGCGCAATCAGGTCACTGTCTGTGTTTAATTCGGTGCGCTGCAGACCGCAGAGGTCTCAGGCAATAGGCCAATAGTGCGACGCGATGCCTCCCTTTTACCAGAGAAAATCGACTTAAACCTTTATATCAATCCACACACCCTGACGCTGGGTTCCATCGACCGGGGGCAAGTCCGGTTCCGGGCTTTGAGGGTCCTGTTCATTGACACCCGCCCGCTCCAAAGCCTCTCTACGACGCTTGTCGTGCTGTCGCTGTTGCTCTTCGCGCAACAACAGCGTGGCCTGCTCGCTGTCTTGATGACCAGGATTGATCGTACTGTCACCAGCGCTTGGCTGCGCAGGGGCTACCGGCGGAATGTCCGGGCGTGGCCTCGGCGGATCTTGTTGAGAGGTCACGGGCACAACACTCAAAGGCAGGATGGGCGGCAACATGGCGATTGTTCTCCTGTTCCTGATGTTTGATCGACGCGAGCCACTCATCGAAAACAACTGCCGGTCCAAGTAAAGCCGGACAGCTTTTTATGAGAGTCCTTTGGACTGAGGCCAGTGTTCCGTTAATATACTCGGCTTTTTCGAAGCGGGAGTCAGGCAGCATGGCGCAGCAGTATCAACCGGGGCAACGCTGGATTAGTGACAGCGAAGCAGAGCTAGGTTTAGGCACCGTTCTGGCACAGGACGGTCGCTTGTTAACCGTGCTCTATCCGGCCACTGGCGAAACCCGCCAATATTCGCTGCGCAACGCACCGCTCACGCGCGTACGGTTCTCGCCGGGTGACACCATCATCCACTTCGAAGGCTGGAAGATGACGGTTCGCGAAGTCGACGATGCCGACGGCCTGATGGTTTACCACGGGCTTAACGAGCAAAACGAGCCTGTAACCCTGCCAGAAACCCAGCTGTCGAACTTCATCCAGTTCCGCCTGGCCAGTGACCGTCTGTTCGCAGGTCAGATCGACCCGCTGTCCTGGTTCTCGTTGCGTTATCACACCCTCGAACACACCAGCCGCCAGCTGCAATCGCCACTATGGGGTTTGGGCGGCGTTCGGGCGCAACCCATTGCCCACCAATTGCACATTGCCCGCGAAGTGGCCGACCGTATCGCGCCACGGGTCTTGCTGGCTGACGAAGTAGGTTTGGGTAAAACCATCGAAGCCGGCCTGGTGATTCACCGCCAATTGCTCAGCGGCCGCGCCAGTCGCGTACTGATCGTGGTGCCGGAGAACCTGCAGCACCAATGGCTGGTAGAGATGCGCCGGCGTTTCAACCTTGAAGTCGCACTATTTGACGAAGAGCGCTTCATCGAAAGCGATGCCAGCAACCCGTTTGAAGATACCCAACTGGCGCTGGTTGCGCTGGAATGGCTGGTAGACGACACCAAGGCTCAAGACGCGCTGTTTGCAGCAGATTGGGACTTGCTGGTGGTCGACGAAGCGCATCACCTGGTGTGGCACGAAGATCAGGTCAGCCCTGAGTACGCCTTGATTGAGCAGCTTGCAGAAGTGATCCCGGGCGTACTGCTGCTGACTGCAACTCCGGAGCAACTAGGCCAGGACAGCCACTTCGCCCGTTTGCGCCTGCTCGACCCCAACCGCTTCCACGATCTGGCCGCTTTCCGTGCCGAGAGCGAGAACTATCGTCCGGTTGCTCAGGCTGTACAGGAACTGCTGGATAAAGGCCGCCTGTCACCTGAAGCACACAAAACCATTCACGGCTTCCTCGGCGCCGAGGGTGATACCTTGCTGGCCGCCGTTAACGACGGTGATGCTCAAGCCAGCGCACGTCTGGTACGCGAACTGCTCGACCGCCATGGCACCGGCCGCGTCCTGTTCCGTAACACCCGCGCAGCCATTCAGGGCTTCCCGGAGCGCAAGCTGCATGCCTACCCGCTGCCGTGCCCGGACGAATACCTTGAGTTGCCACTGGGCGAACATGCCGAGCTCTACCCCGAAGTCAGCTTCCAGGCCCAGCCGGACGCCAGCGAAGAAGAACGCTGGTGGCGCTTTGACCCCCGGGTCGAGTGGCTTACCGACACACTGAAGATGCTCAAACGCACGAAAGTGCTGGTGATCTGTGCCCACGCTGAGACCGCTATGGATCTGGAAGACGCCCTGCGCGTACGTTCCGGCATTCCTGCAACGGTCTTCCACGAAGGCATGAATATTCTCGAGCGCGATCGTGCAGCAGCCTACTTCGCTGATGAAGAGTTCGGTGCCCAGGTGCTGATCTGCTCGGAAATCGGCAGTGAAGGTCGCAACTTCCAGTTTGCTCATCATTTGGTACTGTTCGATCTGCCGTCCCACCCGGACTTGCTCGAACAGCGGATCGGCCGTCTGGACCGGATCGGCCAGAAGCACGTTATCGAAGTCCATGTGCCGTACCTTGAGACCAGCCCGCAACAGCGCCTGTTCCAGTGGTACCACGAAGCGCTGAACGCCTTCCTCAATACCTGCCCGACCGGCAACGCACTGCAACACAAGTTTGGTCCACGCCTGCTGCCGTTGCTTGAAGCAGCGGACGATGAAGAGTGGCAAGCATTGATCGACGAGGCCCGTGCCGAGCGTGAACGTCTCGAGCAGGAACTGCACACTGGCCGCGACCGTTTGCTGGAGCTGAACTCCGGTGGTTCGGGCGAAGGCGAAGCACTGGTCGAAGCGATCCTTGAACAAGATGATCAATTCACCTTGCCGATCTACATGGAAACCCTGTTCAACGCCTTTGGCATCGACAGCGAAGACCATTCGGAAAACGCCCTGATCCTCAAACCGAGCGAGAAAATGCTCGACGCCAGCTTCCCGCTTGGCGACGACGAAGGCGTGACCATCACCTACGACCGCAACCAGGCGCTGTCGCGCGAAGACATGCAGTTCATCACCTGGGAACACCCCATGGTGCAAGGCGGCATGGATCTGGTTTTGTCGGGGTCGATGGGCAACACCGCGGTCGCACTGATTAAAAACAAGGCACTCAAGCCCGGGACCGTACTGCTCGAGCTGATTTACGTCAGCGAAGTGGTTGCCCCGCGGGCGCTGCAATTGGGCCGTTACCTGCCGCCTGCCGCCCTGCGCTGCCTGCTCGATGCCAACGGCAACGACCTGTCATCACGGGTGGCTTTCGAAACCCTGAACGAACAGCTGGAAAGCGTGCCTCGCGCCAGCGCCAACAAGTTCATTCAGGCGCAGCGTGACAACCTCACGCCGAAGATCAACGCCGGTGAAGCCAAGATTGCGCCACGCCACGCAGAACGTGTGGCCGAAGCACAGCGCCGCCTGGCCGCCGACACAGAAGAAGAACTGGCACGCCTGACCGCCCTGCAAGCGGTTAACCCGAGCGTGCGTGACAGCGAACTGGTTGCCTTGCGCAAGCAACGCGAACAAAGCCTGGCCATGCTTGAGAAAGCGGCCCTGCGCCTTGAAGCAATTCGTGTATTGGTCGCTGGCTGATTGAAAAACCCGCTTGCGCAACGCAAGCGGGTTTATTAACGCTTCAATCCCTGTGTAGCGATAGCATCGCCACTCAACGTGCTTAAGCCTTGTGATCGTTACTGCGAGACGGGGCTTATGCGGATATAACGTTAACGGGAATAACGACTGTTCCCCTAATAACAAAATGATAAGCATCATCTTGCCATCACTGCTGCACCCTAAAATCCAGCTTCTATACTTGAGACCGAGCTAGCGCCTGACGACTAGCAAATCTGGACTCAGTGCCGAGGCGCGCGATGGAATGGCTGGGCTTGCAGTTTTTTGCTCCGCACCTGGATAACGGACAACAACTGCTTAACAGCAGTCATAACCCGTATTTGGTATTTCTCGCTTGGCTGGTGGCCTGTGCAGCTGTTTTAGCTGTACTGCACATGGTTGAACGTGCCGCCAATGGCGAAAAAACAGTCGCCAAAAACGTATGGCGATGGCTTGGGGCCAGCTGCCTGGCGGGCGGTATCTGGGCCATGCACTTCATCAGTATGCTGGCGTTTGAATCCCGGTCCGAGACTCACTACGACCTTGGCATCACCATCGTCTCGCTGCTCGTTGCATGGATTGGCGCCCTGATTGCCATGCAAATCCTCAATCGCCCAGCGTCCACCCGTACTCGGCTGCAACTCTCGGCGCTGGTTTTTGGGGTGGGTATTTGCAGCATGCACTATGTCGGCATGTCGGCCATGCATTCCAACCATCTGACGCATTACCAACCGCTATTGATCGCTCTTTCATTGCTGACGGCAATCGCGGCAAGCTATGGCGCGCTGTTGATGACCTCTTGCCTGCGTTCAGCCAGTGGCGTGTCCCACCAGCTTTGCATCGGCGCCATCAGCGTTGTTGCAGGCGCCGCTCTGATGGGCGTGCACTTCATCGGCATGTGGGGGATGCACCTCTACTCGCCGACTGGAGAAACCAGCCAGGTGCTGATTGAAAACAACCACTGGCAATTGGCCTTGATGGTGGCCCTGATCAGCCTGTTACTGATTGGCTGCAGCATCAGCGCAGCGCTGGTGGACAAGAAACTGCAGCACAAAGAGCATGACCTGAAACGGGTCAACGCCCTGCTCTCCCAGCTTGATCAGGCCCGTATGTCCTTGCAGCAAGTAGCGCATTACGACCCATTGACCAACCTGATCAACCGGCGCGGCTTTAACCAGATCTTTGCCGAAAAGCTGATTGAACACACCGCACAGAACGGCAAGCTGGCGGTGATGTTTCTCGACATCGATCACTTCAAGCGCATCAACGACAGCCTGGGCCACGATGCCGGGGACCAGCTGCTCAAGACCATCGCAACTCAAATCAAAAGCGCCACCCGCAGCCATGATGATGTGGTCGCACGATTCGGCGGCGATGAGTTCTGCATTTTGGTCGGCCTCAAACACCGTGATGAAGCACAGACCATGGCCCAGCGCATCATGCACAAACTCAAGGAGCCTATCGAATTGGCCGGCAGACGCATGGTAATGACCACCAGCATCGGTATCAGCGTATTTCCGGACGATGGCACCACCAGCACCGAATTGCTCAAACACGCGGATCTGGCGCTCTACCAATCCAAAGGTAATGGTCGTAACGGCCTGACCTTTTTTAGCTCGAACCTGAAAGCCCGTGCGTCACTGGAACTTCAGTTAGAGGAAGAACTGCGTAATGCGCTAGTGGATGGTGCTGGATTACTTGTGCATTACCAGCCCATCTTTGATCTTAAAACGGGCCGCGTCGCCAAGCTCGAAGCCTTGGTCCGCTGGCAGCATCCCGAGCATGGCTTGCTCGCCCCGGACCGTTTTATCGGTATCGCCGAAGCCAACGGACTTATCGCCGAACTGGATCACTGGGTGTTACGCAAAGCCTGCCAGGACCTGGCCGCCTTATCCCACTTGGGCTGGCAGCAACTAGGGGTCGCGGTAAATTGCTCGGCACTGAATCTTGGACGAGTAGAGCTGGCCGACGAAATTGAAAATGCCCTGCGAACATCCGGCATTGCCCCGTATCGACTGGAACTGGAAGTCACAGAAAACGCACTGATGGGTAATATCAACACTACCTCGCAACTGCTTCGTCAAATCCGCGCCCTTGGCGTATCGCTGTCAATTGATGACTTCGGCACCGGGTATTCATCCCTCGCCTATTTAAAGCGCTTGCCTCTCAACACGTTAAAAATCGATCGTTCATTTATTCAGGAAGTCCCGGCCTCCAGCCAGGACATGGAAATCGTCCAGGCCATTATCGTCATGGCCCATACACTGCATTTACAGGTCGTTACCGAAGGGGTTGAGACCCATCAGCAATTCGAATTCCTGAGCCAGTACGGCTGCGACTATATCCAGGGTTTCCTGCTAAGCCGCCCGGTGCCTTTTGAGGCCCTGCACGAGTTGCTAGAGGAGCTGAACCGGCGCCCGCTGTCTGAGCCCGGTTACGCGACACTTCAACTTTCGGGCCAGTAGGTCAGGGGCTGTCTGCAGACAAAAAAAAGCCACAGCGCAGACTGTGGCTTTTCTCTACGGCAACTGGCCACTATGCCGGGGCGAGTTACTGCCCTACACACTCACGGCCGAAATCAGCCAGGGCTAAAACGCTCTTATTTGGTGCGCGAAATTAATTTCCTGCCCTTTCCTGGACCATAACCCAAGGCGAAACAACCACTGCCCACAACTGCGGGTCACGTTCAAGAACGTCTAGCGCCTGCGCCTCAGTCATCTTGCCAAGCACTCCGGATGCCATCCAGCCGGCCACTTTCTCTGCATCATCCTGAGTCACCGCCTGCGCCGCTTCGATCAGGTCCAGTGCAGGATCAACCCACAACAGATCGCCTTTGGCGAAGAACGGCTGCAACGCTTGCCATTCAATTGTTGAGGTCTCGCCAAGCAGCTTGGCATAGAGGGTGCTAGGTTCTTGGTTCATGGGATTCACCTGGTAAAAAATCGGCGCAATGATAGCGCCGCTCACCCGGTAGAAAAACCCGAATAAAGGTACAGGCGCCAAGAAAGCGGAAGGAGACAAGGACAGCAAGGCTGAGCTGGCAACATTCTGATAAAAAACATCAGTATATTCCGCCGCCATTCTGTCTCTTTCTTTCGTTTAGGCGACATTTCCTGCTTTTTCCCTCGGATACACGCTATTCAAGCGCTAAACCGGCGCTCTACACTGTACCGGTACAGTTGCAGGGGGGATTGGCCGGGAATTTCGCTAGAAAACACCCGGTCCGGCTGCCTTGGCTTCCAGGACTATAAAAATTACAACAGAAGAGTGGAGCACCAATAGAGATGGCTACTAAGCAAATTACCAAATTGTTTGCCGCTATGGTTTTGGCCGGGGTTGCCAGCCATTCGTTTGCAGCAGACACCATCAAGATCGGTATTGCGGGCCCTAAAACCGGCCCTGTAACTCAGTATGGCGACATGCAGTTTACCGGCGCCAAACAAGCTATCGCAGACATCAACGCCAAAGGCGGAGTAGACGTCGACGGCAAAAAGCTCCTGCTTGAAGCCAAAGAATACGACGATGCCTGCGATCCAAAACAAGCGGTTGCCGTAGCCAACAAAATCGTCAACGACGGCGTCAAATTTGTAGTCGGTCACCTGTGCTCCAGCTCCACCCAGCCTCCTTCGGACATCTACGAAGACGAAGGCATCATCATGATTACCCCCGCCGCTACCGCGCCGGAAATCACCGCCCGTGGTTACAAGAACATCTTCCGCACCATCGGTCTGGATAGCGCTCAAGGCCCTGCAGCCGGTAACTACATCGCCGATCACGTCAAACCGAAAGTTGTCGCTGTCCTGCACGACAAGCAGCAGTACGGTGAAGGCATCGCCACCGCTGTAAAACAGACTCTGGAAAAGAAAGGCGTCAAAGTCGCTGTCTTCGAAGGCGTCAATGCTGGCGATAAAGACTTCGCTGCCGTCATTGCCAAACTCAAGCAGGCCAATGTCGACTTCGTTTACTACGGCGGCTACCACCCTGAGCTGGGCCTGATCCTGCGCCAGGCCAAGGAAAAAGGCCTGAACGCCAAGTTCATGGGCCCGGAAGGTGTGGGTAACGACTCCATCTCGCAAATCGCCCAAGGCGCTTCCGAAGGTTTGCTGGTGACCCTGCCACAAGCATTCGACCAACAGCCTGAAAACAAGGCACTGGTAGCGAAGTTCGTCGCAGACAAAAAAGACCCGACTGGTCCGTTTGTATTCCCTGCCTACACCGCAGTTGAAGTCATTGCCCAGGGTATTGAACAAGCCAAAAGCGAAGACACTGCAAAAGTGGCCAAAGCCATCCATGACGGGACATTCAAGACCCCGATGGGCGACCTGACCTTTGATGACAAAGGCGACCTGAAGAACTTCAAGTTCGTGGTCTATGAATGGCACTTCGGCAAGCCTAAAACAGAGGTTAGCCCTCAGTAAGTAGCGGTTCTTGATCTGATAACAAAGCCCACTGCGCAAGCAGTGGGCTTTGTTTTACGAACCTTAGGTTCACAGAAAAGGGGCCGCACTTTCGTGATCCGAAAGTCTGCCCACCTGAAAATCTTTAAAACCGTCACCAGCGGTTCGCTGGCAGAAGACTTGCGCTCAAAGCGGGTAAAAACCCCTGCAGCCCAGGCCGGAAAATGACTCCACCAGTGAAATGCGTCTCAGGTTTTTAGGAGCTTTGTAATGCCTGACATCTATCACTTCTTCCAAATGCTGGTTAACGGCCTCAACGTTGGCAGCACGTATGCCCTGATCGCCATCGGCTATACGATGGTCTACGGCATTATTGGAATGATCAACTTCGCCCACGGCGAGGTGTACATGATTGGTTCCTATATTGCGTTTATCGCCATCGCCGGCCTGACCATGATGGGTCTGGACAGCGTGCCATTACTGCTGACCGGGGCGTTTATCGCCAGCATCGTGGTCACCAGTGCATATGGCTACAGCATTGAACGGGTGGCTTACCGTCCTCTGCGTGGCAGTAATCGCCTGATCCCCTTGATTTCTGCCATCGGCATGTCGATCTTCCTGCAAAACATGGTGCTGTTGTCCCAAGACTCGAAAGACAAATCGATCCCTAACCTGATCCCTGGCGGTTTCACATTCGGTCCGGGGGGGGCTAGCGAAGTCGTTGTCTCCTACATGCAAATCGTCGTCTTCGTCGTCACTCTCCTGGCAATGCTCGGCCTGACCCTGTTCATCTCCCGTTCACGCCTGGGTCGCGCCTGCCGCGCCTGCGCCGAAGACATGAAGATGGCCAACCTGCTGGGCATCAACACCAACAACGTGATTGCCCTGACGTTTGTGATCGGCGCCGCACTGGCAGCCGTTGCAGCCGTACTGATCAGTGTGCAGTACGGTGTGATCAACCCCGGTTCAGGCTTCCTTGTGGGGCTTAAAGCCTTCACTGCTGCAGTATTGGGCGGGATCGGCAGTATCCCCGGCGCAATGCTCGGTGGGCTGGTGCTCGGTGTGGCTGAAGCCTTTGGTGCCGATATTTTTGGCGACCAGTACAAAGACGTGGTGGCTTTCGGCCTTCTCGTATTGGTACTGCTGTTCCGTCCGACCGGCATTCTGGGACGTCCGGAGATTGAAAAAGTATGACTAGAAATCTTAAATCGGCGTTCTTCAGCGCCCTGTTGGTCTGGGCCGTCGCCTACCCGGTACTCGGTCTGAAACTGACTATCGTCGGGATCAACATCGAAGTTCACAACACCAGCACCTTTACGCTGAGCGTGATCGCGATCTGTTCGCTGCTGATGTTTGTGCGCGTGTTGTTCAACCAGCAACTGAGCGAGGCGTGGAAGGCTTCGCCCAACATGCCAAAAGTACCGTCCAAAGCCACTGAGTTCCTGACCCTGCCCAGCACACAACGCTGGATCATTCTCGGTCTGGTGGTCGTTGCCCTGATCTGGCCGTTCTATGGTTCACGGGGTGCAGTAGACATTGCCACGCTGATCCTGATCTACGTGATGCTGGGCCTTGGCCTGAACATCGTGGTTGGCCTGGCCGGCCTGCTCGACCTGGGTTACGTGGGCTTCTATGCCGTGGGTGCCTACACCTATGCATTGCTGGCGCACTACTTCGGCCTGAGCTTCTGGATCTGCTTGCCGCTGGCCGGCTTGATGGCTGCCACTTTTGGCTTCCTGCTTGGCTTCCCGGTCTTGCGCCTGCGCGGTGACTATCTGGCCATCGTGACCCTGGGCTTTGGTGAAATCATCCGTCTGTTCCTGCGTAACCTGACAGACATCACCGGCGGGCCAAACGGCATCAGCAACATTCCGAAGCCGACGCTCTTCGGCCTGAGCTTCGACAGAACCGCAGCCGAAGGCGTGCAGACGTTTCACGAATACTTTGGCATCGCTTACAACTCGATCAACAAGGTGATTTTCCTTTACCTGATCGCGCTGGTACTGGTGCTTATCGTACTGTTCGTGATCAACCGTCTGCTGCGCATGCCGATCGGTCGTGCGTGGGAAGCCCTGCGTGAAGACGAAATTGCCTGCCGTGCGCTGGGCTTGAATCCGACCATCATCAAGCTTTCGGCCTTTACCCTGGGTGCCACCTTTGCAGGCTTTGCCGGCAGTTTCTTTGCCGCTCGCCAGGGCCTGGTGACCCCGGAGTCGTTCACCTTCCTCGAGTCGGCGATCATTCTGGCCATCGTGGTATTGGGGGGCATGGGCTCGCAACTGGGCGTGATTCTGGCTGCCGTGGTCATGATCCTGCTGCCGGAAATGATGCGTGATTTCAGTGAGTACCGGATGCTGTTGTTCGGCGCCCTGATGGTGCTGATGATGATCTGGCGTCCACAAGGACTGCTGCCAATGCAACGTCCTCATCTGGAGCTGCGAAAATGAGCCGCGAGATACTGAAAGTCAGTGGCCTGTGCATGCGCTTCGGCGGCTTGTTGGCGGTGAACGGCGTTGCGCTGACCGTCAAGGAAAAACAGGTAGTGTCAATGATCGGCCCTAACGGCGCCGGCAAAACCACGGTGTTCAACTGCCTGACCGGTTTCTACAAGCCATCGTCGGGCAGCATCCTGCTGGATGGCGAACCCATTGAAGGGCTGGCAGGTCATGAAATTGCCCGCAAGGGCGTAGTGCGCACCTTCCAGAACGTGCGCCTGTTCAAGGACATGACCGCGGTTGAAAACCTGTTGATTGCCCAGCATCGCCACCTCAACACCAACTTCCTGGCAGGCCTGTTCAAAACCCCGGCGTTCCGTAAAAGCGAGCGCGATGCCATGGACTACGCAGCGTATTGGCTGGACAAGGTCAACCTGACCGAGTTTGCCAACCGCCCGGCGGGGACCCTTGCCTACGGCCAGCAACGACGCCTGGAAATCGCCCGCTGCATGATGACGCGTCCGCGCATCCTCATGCTCGACGAACCTGCAGCCGGGCTTAACCCCAAAGAAACCGAAGACCTCAAGGCGCTGATCAGCGTTTTGCGCAACGAGCACAACGCCACGGTGCTGTTGATTGAACACGACATGAAACTGGTCATGAGCATTTCTGACCATATCGTGGTGATCAATCAGGGCACACCTTTGGCCGACGGGACCCCGGAGCAGATCCGCGATAACCCTGAAGTGATCAAAGCCTATCTGGGGGAAGCGTAAATGCTGCAATTTGAAAACGTCTCTACCTTCTACGGCAAGATCCAGGCGCTGCACGGCGTGAATGTCGAGGTGCGTCAGGGCGAGATCGTGACCCTGATCGGTGCCAACGGCGCGGGTAAATCGACCTTGATGATGACTCTGTGCGGCTCGCCCCAGGCACACAGCGGCAGCATCCGCTACCTGGGCGAAGAGCTGGTCGGGTTGAGCTCTGCGCAAATCATGCGCAAAAGCATTGCCGTGGTGCCGGAAGGTCGGCGGGTATTTGCCCGTCTGACCGTGGAAGAAAACCTCGCCATGGGCGGGTTCTTTACTGAGAAGCACGAATATCAGGAGCAAATGGACAAGGTCTTGCACCTGTTCCCGCGCCTGAAGGAACGCTTCAACCAAAGGGGTGGCACCATGTCCGGTGGCGAGCAGCAAATGCTTGCGATTGGCCGGGCGCTAATGAGTAAGCCCAAGTTGTTGTTGCTAGACGAGCCATCACTGGGGCTTGCCCCGATCATCATTCAGCAGATTTTCGATATTATTGAACAACTGCGCGATGAGGGCGTGACCGTGTTTCTGGTGGAACAAAACGCCAATCAGGCGCTGAAAATTGCTGACCGCGCCTACGTGCTGGAAAACGGCCGTGTAGTGATGCAAGGCACCGGAGAGCAATTGCTCAACGATCCAAAAGTACGTGATGCCTATCTGGGCGGCTGATACTGCCTGCGACATGGAACGGCCCTTCGGGGCCGTTTTTAATTGGCGTTAACGAAGGCTGCATGGCTCCACGTGGGCTGTCATCCCTTCGGTTCGCGTGTCACCACCGAAGATCAACAACCCTTGATAAATCGAAATTTTATTTAGTCGCCTGTAACAAACCCCCGCCTCCCCTCTCTAGTGGAATAAGCCGGCAGCAATCCGCTGCAGCCTTACCAAATCCCCCCTGGAGATTCACCATGAACAACAACACCAGCCGCACTCTTTGCACCGCTGCCCTGGCTCTCGCACTTGGTTCTGCCTTGACTGTTGCCGCTTTGCCCGCCCGGGCTGCGGGTGATATGGATAAGTGTTTCGGGGTTGCCTTGAAAGGCCAAAACGATTGTGCAGCAGGTGCTGGCACCACCTGCGCGGGCACCGCTAAAACCGACTACCAGGCTAATGCCTGGAAACTCGTCCCCAAAGGTACCTGCAATAAAACCGCCAGCAGTACCTCACCTACCGGCTTCGGCCAACTGACAGCCTTCACGGCCAAATCCTGATCTCCTCCCTTGAGTCCTGATGATGAACAGTTCAACTGCTTCGCTCATCGCGCCTCATTCGCCCCTGCTCCCGCCGCGTGCGGGGCTGGGGCTCAAGGCCGAACACTTTAAGGAAGTACTGCAGACCCTGCCTGACGTCGGGTTCTTTGAAGTACATGCCGAAAACTACATGGTGGCAGGAGGCCCTTTTCATCATTATCTGGGTCTGATCAGTGAGCGCTACCCGTTGTCCATCCATGGAGTCGGCCTGTCAATTGGCAGCGAAACCCCACTCAATATTGAGCACCTGCAACGTTTGAAAACATTGCTTGCGCGCTACCAGCCCAAGATGTTTTCAGAACACCTGGCCTGGTCCAGCCACGGGCCGTACTTTCTCAACGACTTACTGCCTTTACGCTATGACGCGAGCACGCTAGAGCGAGTCTGCAACCATATAGACCAGGTGCAAAACACACTACAGCGCCAAATACTGCTCGAAAATCCCGCGACCTATATCGAGTTCGACCAAGCTCATTTCGACGAAGCCAGCTTTATTCACGAAGTCATTACCCGTAGTGGCTGTGGCCTGTTACTGGATGTGAACAATGTCTACGTTACCTGCGTAAACCATGGCCGCGATCCCTTGGCCTACATCAACGCACTGCCCTTGCACGCGGTGAGCGAGCTTCATCTGGCTGGTTTTGCAGAAGATGTCGATAAATCCGGACAGCGCTTGTTGATCGACAGTCATGGAGCACCCGTCGACCAAGCTGTGTGGGCGCTGTATCAACAGGTGCTGGAATGTATTGGCCCTGTGGCTACTTTGATCGAGCGCGACAATCAACTGCCCGTGTTCAGCGAGCTCCTTGCGCAAGCCCGGCTCGCTGACAGTTACCTGCTGACGGCTCAGGTGCAGCCATGAAACTACAAGAAGTATTCAGCTCAGCCGTACTTGACTCGCAACAGCCATGCCCCGGAGGGGTGGTATCCCGTAACGGGCACGTTGAGAGCCGTTTCGCGGTGTATCGCAACAATGTTCAAAGAGGGTTAATCAATGCGCTGGCATTCAGCTACCCCGTTGTGTCCATGCTGGTGGGCAAAGATTTTTTCCAGGAAATGGCACGCTTATTCATTAAACACAGCCCGCCCGACAATCCGGTCATGAGTACCTACGGCATCCGCTTGGCCGACTTCATTAGCAATTTTGCTCCCGCCAGTAGCCTGCCCTACCTGGCCGATATCGCACGTCTGGAACGTTTGTGCGTGGACGCCTATCACGCAGCAGACGCCAGCGCAGTGAACCCGCAGGCACTGGCGCAGATGCTCCACGTTCCAGAAAGTCTCGAGCAATTGCACCTGCAACTGCACCCCAGCGTAGCAACCCTGGACTCCCCTTACGCCGTAGCCGACTTATGGGCCACACATCAAAGCGAAGGGCAGTGCCATGGATTTGACCTGAACCTCCCACAAAGCACGGTGGTGCTGCGTTACGGATTGTCCGTAGAGGTGTTTGCAGTCAGACCGGGTTACACGGCCTTTATCAACCATCTGCAGGGCGGTTATGCCTTGGGGCCTGCTGCTGAACACGCCCTGCACGTCGATCCTTATTTTGACTTGAGCAAGGCCCTGGCGCTGCTGATTGCACATGGCGCCATCACTGATTTATCCCTGCCCCCAGAGATTTCGCCATGAACACCACCGCCGCAACTTCATGCTTGCTACGCCGTGGGGTCGAGTATGCAGTTGGACTCATGAAACGCATCCCCCAAAGTTTGATAGCTTTTATCGCCCGCTTTTCCATTGCCGCCGTATTCTGGAAATCAGGCCAGACCAAAGTCGAAGGTTTTTCTATCGATTTGGTTGGCGGCACGTTTCAGTTCGGCATCCCGCACTTGGCCGGATCCACGGTGTACCTGTTCCACAACGAATACCCGCTTCCACTGCTGTCTCCTGAGGTGGCTGCATATGCAGCGACTGTCAGCGAACACCTGTTCCCGGTGCTGATCCTGCTGGGTTTCGCTACCCGCTTTTCGGCGCTGGCCCTGCTAGGGATGACGCTGACCATTCAGTTTTTCGTCTACCCCGATGCTTACCCGACCCACGGCACCTGGATCGCAATTCTTTTGTATCTGATGGCCAGAGGTCCGGGCACGCTCTCAATTGACCATCTGATTGCCCGGCGCTTTTGCTAAAGCAGGTCTATTGCCTCACCGCTACGCCGGAACCAGCCCACTAGATAATCGGCCAGAACCTGCGTGCGTCTGGGCAGCCCGCCCTGATAAGGGTGCACCAAATACATCGGATTGCTTCGGGTTTGATAATCGCGCAGCAGCCCGCGTAAACGCCCATCCGCCAATTCGGCCTGGAGCATGTAAGAAGGCAGGCGGGCGATACCCGCACCTATCACGGCGGCCTTTTTCAGCAGACTGTAATGATTACTGGCAAACGGCCCCGATACCCGCACCCGATGCAGCTCATGCTGGCGGTGGTACAGCCACTCCTCGCGACCACTGTAATGACTGTTGAGCAAACACTGATGCTCGACCAATTGCTGCGGCGTACTCGGCTCGCCGTGTTGCTCAAGGTAGGCAGGGCTGGCGCAAGTGATCTCGTGCCAGTTCAGAACGGGCTTGGCCACCAGCCGCTCGTGATTGCCCACTTGTGAGCGGATAGCCAGGTCAAAGCCGTCCCGGGCCATATCGCGATAGCTGTTATTGAGTTCAAGTTCAATCTGCACCTGCGGGTAATCGCGGGAGAACTCCAGCAGCAGTGCATCAAAAAACGTTTCGCCCAGCGACACGGGTACGGTCATACGCACCGGGCCCGCCATGTCGTCCTTGAGCCGGGCCAGCGCCTGACGTGCATGCTCCACCTGTACCACCAGCGCCCGGGCTTGTGGCAATAACGCAGAACCGGCGGCGGTCAAGCTCAGGCGCCTGGTGGTGCGGTGCAGCAACACCACCGAAAACTGGGCTTCAAGCTGGCTGATACGTTTGGACAACTGCCCCTTGCTACAGCCCAACTGCTGCGCCGCCAACGTAAAACTACCGGCATCGATCAACACTGCGAACGCCGCCAGGTCATCCATTTCGCTCATCGATTGTTTCCATATGAAAACCAAAGGTTGCCTATTAGTGCGCTTATCGCTTTAAAAAACCAGCACTAGACTCAACCCACACCTCATCACTGTAGGAACTTGGGAATGAAGATTCTGTTGATCGGCGCAACGGGCACCATTGGTTCAGCCATTGATCGCGAGTTGTCACCCCGCCATGAAATCGTGCGTGTTGGCCGCAAAAGTGGCGATTTTCAGGTGGATATCAGCGACAGCGCCTCGATTCGAAACCTGTTTGAACAAACCGGGCGTTTCGACGCCCTGATCTGCGCGGCAGGCAACGTCAACTTCGTCGCACTGGGCGAGATGAGCGAAAAGGACTTCGCCCTGGGCTTGCAGGACAAACTGATGGGCCAGGTCAATTTGCTGCTGATCGGTCGTGAATTTGCTAACGACGGCGCTTCGTTCACCTTTACCAGCGGCGTCATCAACCGCGAGCCGATTCGCACTGGCAGCTCGGCAGCTCTGGTGAACGCCGCGCTGGATGGATTCGTAAAAGCCGCAGCCATCGAACTGCCACGCGGGCTGCGGGTGAACTCGGTGAGTCCTACCGTGCTGACCGAAGCCATGGGGAAATATGCGCCGTACTTCCGTGGATTCAAGTCGGTAGCCGCGGCGGACGTTGCATTGGCCTACGCCAAAAGTGTCGAAGGCCTGCACACAGGACAAACCTATCAGGTGGGTTGACCGACGAGTCCCCTCCGGCAGGAACGAGCTTTGCCGATCAAAAGATTGCGGGCAAGCTCGCTACGGCAGGAAGTCCCCGGCCAAAAAAAAGATCGCCCCTTGTGCGGCACTTCGCGCCTAAGTAACGTGGCGGCACTAGTCAGGAGTCTCAATGATGCGTGCTGCTCGTTCCTTGGTTTTGTTCGCTCTGCTGCCCGTTTTCGCGGGCTGCCAAATGTTCAACAGTAAACCCGCTGACAGCAACGCCGGCTTGACACGCTTGCAGGGAGAGCTGGTCTCGGCCAATGGCCAGCTGGTTTTTCAACCGTGCGTCGGACAACAGCGCTATGTGGTGCGTGACAGCGCCAGCACTACGCTGGTGCAAGACGCTGCGGATATGCCTGACAAGCCAGGCAAGTTGTTCGCCGACATTCGCGGCAGCTTTACCAGCGCCAAAGTGCCCGGCACTGATGGCGAAGTTCAGTTGCAACAACTGTATCGCCTGGAGCGCAGCAGCTCAGCCTGCCAGGACCCCAACTTCAAACAAATGACGGTACACGCCAACGGTAACGGTCCCGCTTGGGAAGTTCAGGCAGGTGCCAAGGGCATGATGCTCAAACGCGATGGCCAGCCTGAACTGGCCCTGCCTTTTGTTGAAGAACAAGTCGGTAACGGTCGCTTTTCCCTGTCCACAGAGGCCAACAATCAACACATCGAACTGTGGGTGGCCCCTCAACGTTGCACTGACAGCGCCAACGGCAGCATCCAGCACCTGGGTGCAGAACTTCGGGTCAATGGTCAGGTACAGCGTGGTTGTGGTTACTTCGGTGGCGCACGTAACGACTAAACGACGAATGTTGCTGACGGTCTGACCTCCAGGCAGCTTATAATCGCCGGTTCGCGTTAAGGCTGCCGGGGTTTGCCTGGCCCCTATATTGGACACTGTCATGTTACGAATTACCGAACTCAAGTTGCCGATCGACCATCCCGAAGAAGACCTGCGCCCTGCCATCCTGCAGCGCCTGGGCATCGCCAGCGATGACCTGCTCGATTTCACCTTGTTCAAGCGCAGCTACGATGCGCGCAAAAAAACCTCCGAATTGTGCTTCATCTACACCATCGATCTGAGCGTGCGCGACGAAGCGCCACTGTTGATCAAGTTCTCGGATGATCGCAACGTCAATCCTGCGCCGGACATCAGCTACAAAGTGGTCGGACAGGCCCCCCAAGACCTGAACGAACGCCCGATTGTGGTCGGCTTTGGACCCTGCGGTATTTTTGCTGGATTGCTGCTGGCACAAATGGGCTTCAAGCCGATCATTCTTGAGCGCGGCACTGAAGTTCGCCAGCGCACAAAAGACACTTGGGGCCTATGGCGCAAAAACGTCCTGAACCCGGAGTCAAACGTGCAGTTTGGCGAAGGCGGTGCCGGTACGTTCTCGGACGGCAAGCTCTACAGCCAGATCAAAGACCCGAAACACCATGGTCGCAAGGTGCTGCACGAGTTTGTCAAAGCCGGTGCGCCAGAAGAAATCCTCTATGTCAGCAAACCGCACATCGGGACGTTCCGTCTGACCGGCGTCGTCGAAAACATGCGCCAGCAAATTGAGGCGCTTGGCGGTGAGGTGCGTTTTCAACAGCGCGTGACCGACGTTTTGATCGATGACGGACAATTGACCGGTGTGGTGCTGGCCGATGGCGAGCAACTGAAATCACGCCACGTGATCATGGCCCTGGGCCACAGCGCCCGTGACACATTCCGCATGCTCCACGACCGTGGTGTGTACATGGAGGCCAAACCTTTCTCGGTGGGTTTCCGTATCGAACACCCGCAATCGTTGATCGATAGCGCACGCCTGGGCAAATACGCCGGTCACCCGAAACTGGGTGCCGCCGATTACAAACTGGTCCATCACGCCAAAAACGGCCGCTCGGTCTACAGCTTCTGCATGTGCCCGGGCGGCACCGTAGTCGCAGCCACCAGCGAACCTGGCCGCGTCGTGACCAACGGCATGAGCCAGTACTCGCGTAATGAACGCAATGCCAACTCAGGCATCGTGGTCGGCATTACCCCCGAGGACTATCCGGGTGGACCATTGGCCGGTATCGAGTTGCAAGAGCGTCTGGAGGCTCACGCCTATGTGTTAGGCGGCAGCAACTACGAAGCACCGGCGCAATTGGTTGGCGACTTTATTGCCGGCAAGCCGTCGACGGCACTGGGCAGTGTTGAACCTTCCTACAAGCCGGGCGTGTCCCTGGGTGATTTGGCCCTGGCGTTGCCGGACTACGCCATTGAAGCCATCCGCGAAGCCTTGCCGGCCTTCGAGAAACAGATCAAAGGTTTCTCGATGCATGACGCGATCCTCACCGGGATCGAAACTCGCACGTCATCGCCACTGCGCATGACCCGCGACGGGTCGATGCAGAGCCTGAATGTCAAAGGGCTGTTCCCGGCTGGCGAAGGCGCAGGTTATGCCGGTGGAATTCTATCGGCTGGTGTGGATGGCATCCGCATTGCCGAAGCAGTGGCCCGCGATATTCTCGGTATCGAAGCCTGATCTTTTAGCCGCTGCTGGCTGGTCTTGTACCTTCAGGCAGCGGCTACAGACTTTGATTCGCATGACACTCCTGCAGTCTGTTCTGACTCGATACGCTCTGTTTGACACGCAACTGCTAGGCTCCTTGTCGATGTGAGATCAAAAGGTTGTTTATTACAAAAGCTAATATGGCTTTTGTAGTAATAACCATGCTCACAATTTAGGGTATTGCCCCCTATAACCACCCGATGGAGAGCCCCCTTGCTTCTGCGTAGCACTTTCACTCGTTTCTTTCAGTTGGAAGCTGCCAGCGGTCTGTTATTGATTGCGGCTGCGGCTCTGGCATTAATCATCAACAACTCACCGCTGTCCCACTACTACACAGCCTTCCTTGACGTGCCGGTGGCCGTGCAGATCGGTGCCTTGCAGATCGCCAAACCTTCGCTGCTGTGGATCAACGATGGTCTGATGGCCTTGTTCTTCCTGCTGATTGGCCTGGAGGTCAAACGCGAATTGCTCGATGGACAACTGTCCAGGCCTTCCCAGGTGATACTGCCCGGCGCAGCCGCCATCGGCGGCATGGTAGTGCCCGCACTGATCTACTGGTACATCAATAAAGACTTCCCGGACGCCCATGGCGGCTGGGCAATCCCCATGGCCACTGACATAGCCTTCGCCCTGGGCGTACTGGCCCTGCTTGGCAAGCGCGTCCCGGTGTCGCTCAAGCTGTTCCTGATGACCCTGGCGATCATTGATGATCTGGGCGCAATCATTGTGATTGCGGTGTTCTACTCCAGCGAGCTGTCAGGCGTTTCACTGATGCTGGCGGCTGCCTGTCTGGTGGTTTTGATCGCGATGAACCGCATGGGCGTGGTCAAGATCGCGCCGTACATGATTGTCGGATTGATCCTCTGGGTCTGCGTACTAAAAAGTGGCGTGCATGCCACTCTGGCGGGTGTGACCCTGGCCTTCTGTATCCCACTGCGGACACGGAACTCCGAACCATCCCCGTTGATGGGCATCGAGCATGCGCTGCACCCTTGGGTGGCTTACGGGATTTTGCCGTTATTTGCGTTCGCCAATGCCGGCGTGTCACTGACGGGCGTAAACCTGCACAGCTTTACTCACCATGTACCGATAGGGATCGCCGCAGGCTTGCTGATCGGGAAAACAGTGGGTGTGTTTGGCTTGACCTGGATCGTCATCAAAACCGGCCTTGCAGCATTACCCACAGGCGCTAACTGGGGCCAGTTATTTGGCGTAGCAATTCTGTGCGGTATAGGTTTCACCATGAGCCTGTTCGTGGGCTCGCTGGCATTTGTGTCGGGCAGTAGTGATTACGTGGGGATGGACCGTATGGGCATTCTGACCGGTTCAATTCTGGCAGCGCTGATTGGCTACGCAGTAACGGCATTCTTTAGCCGTAAGCAACAGGCTGCCTGATTGAGTGGAGTCCGCCTTGCCGACGATGAAACCGGCGCGTAGGTCAGGCTGGCAAACCAGTTCCCACCGGGATGTCATAGATAAATAAAAACCCCGGCCAGTTCGCACTGGCCGGGGTTTTGTTTTTAGCGCTGTTGCACAAACTTACTGGGTAACGCGGCTAGTACCGTCAACGGTCATGATGCGTACACGCTCGCCGGTACGGAACACCTGGTTCGGCTCGACTTGCTGTACATAGGCACGGGTGCTGCCGTCGTCTTCACGTACGGTGATTTCTACACCTTGGGTCTTGGTCAGGCCAGATTCGGCTGCCGAGCCCAGCAAGCCACCGGCTACTGCACCGATTACCGCGGTTACGATGCTGCCACGACCGCCGCCGATTGCGCTGCCGCCAACACCGCCGATAACTGCACCTGTTGCAGCACCGATTGGTGTCTTGGTGCCTTCAATCTGTACCGGGCGCAAGGCAACGATGGTGCCCATGCGAACGGTTTGTACACGGCGCGCTTCATCGCGCGAGTAGGTGTCGCCGGTCAAGCTTGAGGTGCAGCCGCCCAACAGAACTGTCATGGTCGAAAAAGCAGCAACTAACAGTACGGACTTACGCATAGAATCAACTCCAAAAGATCAGGGAAACATTAAACTCCGCTGCCGGGGGCCTGTCACCGCACGGCGCAGATAAACAGCCTTTCTTCAGCACCTGTACAGCCTGGACAGAACTGATAGCCATCTAAAAACTTCTGTAAAGGGTAGCGTGTAATTGCTGTTTTGCATTGCATGCCATCAGCCGCTGTCGAAGTTAGGGCGCCAACCGTTCACGGGTCCAGCGAGTACCATCAAAACGATAGTTAAGCCGGTCATGCAAACGGCTTGGGC
The DNA here is from genome assembly GCF_049897045.1 of Pseudomonas sp. TWR2-1-1. Taxonomy (NCBI): domain Bacteria; kingdom Pseudomonadati; phylum Pseudomonadota; class Gammaproteobacteria; order Pseudomonadales; family Pseudomonadaceae; genus Pseudomonas; species Pseudomonas sp. TWR2-1-1. The sequence continues at coordinate 608,593 of NZ_JAFCVM010000001.1, read as the reverse complement.
GGCCTTGCCAGAACTCGATACGCTCGGGCAACAGCCGGTAGCCGCCCCAGTGTTCAGGGCAGTGTGGCTGGGTATCACTGAAGCGCAACTCTGTCGCTTCAAGCAGCTCGGCCAACGCTTCACGGTCAGCAATCACCTGACTTTGCGGCGAAGCCCAGGCACCAATCCGGCTACCCAAGGGGCGAACCTGATAGTAGGCATCGGACTCTTTAGCCGAAACCTTGACCACCCGGCCCTCGATACGCACCTGACGCTCCAGGGTTGGCCAGAAAAAGGTCATGGCAGCAAAAGGACGTGCTGCCAGTTGCTGCCCCTTGGCGCTGGTGTAGTTGGTGAAAAAGGTAAAACCCTGTTCATCCAGCCCTTTAAGCAAGAGCACCCGGCAGTGCGGGCGACCTTGCTCATCAACCGTTGCCAGGGTCATGGCATTGGCCTCGACCGGTGGCTGTTCGGTGCTCACCGCATCGTTGAACCACTGGTGAAACAGCGCGAAAGGCTCGCCCGGGGCCTGAGCCTCGGCCAGCCCGTCGCGGGTGTAATCACGGCGCATATCTGCCAGCGCTTGAGTCATGCCCCAATCCTTTCCTGAATCAATCAGTTCTTGGCCTGATCGTTAGCAACCACTTTTTTAGCGGTGTTCGCTTTGGCCACTACCGGTTTTTTGGCTGGAGCAGGCTTCGCTGCTTTTTTAGCCGGTGTGCCTTTTTTAGCGACAACCGATTTTTTGGCAGGAGCAGCGGATTTTTTGATAGCCGATGGCGCAACAGCCGGTTGCACCGCAACCAGATCTGCAGGGGACAAGGCAGGCTGGCTGTACTTGCTGACCAACGCGACCATGGTGGCTTGAGGCGTCATCAGGATTTCAACCCGGCGGTTCAGTGCACGACCTTCATTGCTGTCGTTAGCCGCACGTGGCATTACCGAACCCATGCCACGCAGGGTCAGGCGATTACTTTGCAAACCGCTCATACGGAAGATCGCCGCTACTGATTTGGCACGATCCAGGCTCAAGCGTGTATTGGCAGCCATGGCGCCAGTGGCATCCGCATGACCCAGTACCAGTACGGCAGTCTTGGGATCACCTTCAACCACTTTAGCGACACGGGTGAACGGGCCAAGCATGGATGGCATCAACAAATCCGGGCGCGTCGCCTTGAAAGAGCTGTCTGCCGAAGCCACGATTACCAGCAAGCTTTCGCGACGTTCCAGTTGCAGGTTGGTGTCCTTGATTGCTGCACGCAGGCGAGGTTCGTACTCGTCCAGCCAGGCCTGAGTGATTTTCGGGTCCGGCATTGGAATCACGCCGACCGTTGCGGCCTTGGTATCTTTGGCATCGCTACCAAACGGCCACCACCAGTTCTTGGTAGAGGCCGCAGCCGGAGCCACAACCGCGGCGGCCACAACTTTGTCTTTATCCGCCGGCGCATCTTTTTTGGCCGAGTCAGAACCAAATGGCCACCAGCTGGAACCGCTGTCTTTGGCTTCGGTCACGACTGGAGCACCAGCATGGGAAGCAGGAGCAGGCGCTGCGGCGACTTTGGCAGCCGGCGCAGTTACTTTAGTGTCTGCAGGCTTGGAAGGTGCGCTAACGCTTTTATCGGAAGGCGTCGACGCTTGGTCGGAAGAGCCCAGCTGCCACCATTTGTGGCCACCTGCGGCGTCATTCTGTGGAGTTTGTGCGCAACCGGTAATAGCCAGGCAAAGAGCCAGAGCGAGGGTCTTATTAGATGACATTGAATATCCACACAATGAATTAAGAATAAAAAGGCGCTATGCCCATATAAAAAAACGTATTGAACGCATAAAAGCTACAGGGTTCCGACCTACGGCCTACTAAAACCCGGTCATAGACACTGTGCCAAGACTTTCACCAGCTTTTGCGCCCGAGGATCCATCAATACATAAGGTCCCAGTGTATTGGTAACAAATCCAAAAGCCACATCCCTATCCGGGTCGGCAAAACCTATCGACCCGCCCGCTCCTGGATGACCAAACGCCTTTGGCCCCAGGCCATAGGTCGCGTTGGCCACATCCGGCTGATCCAGCATGCAGCCCAGCCCAAAGCGGGTCTGGGTCAACAAGGTTTTATCCGGCCCAACACTGTGCTCGCGGGTCAGTTGCTCGAGCATTTCGGCTTCGAGCAAACTGCCATCCAGCAAACCGCTGTAGAAACCCGCCAGACTCCTGGCATTGCCGTGGCCATTGGCTGCTGGCTGCTCCATCCGGCGCCACTCCGGTTTATTGGTACTGGTCATGATAGACGGTGGGTTGGTGAATGCCCGAGTGCTGATTGAAGCGGGTTCATTCATCATCGCTTTCAACAGACGCTGCGCTGCCGCATCGCCCATCGTGCCCTTGCTGCGAGCGATATGGGCCACCCGATAAAACTCTTCATCCGCCAGCCCGACATGAAAATCCAGCCCCAAAGGCCTGGCGGTACGCGCCATTATCGATTGGCCCGCACTGCGCCCGTCGGCCCGGCGAATCAACTCGCCCACCAACCAGCCATAAGTGATTGCGGCGTAACCGTGCCCTTCGCCAGGCGTCCACCACGGGGCTTCAGCAGCAAGTGCATCCGCCATGGTCTGCCATTCATACAAGGCAGCCGCCGGCATTGACTCACGCAAGGCTGGCAAGCCGGCACGATGGCTCAGCAACTGACGTAATGTGATCGCGTCTTTGCCCGCAGCAGCGAACTCCGGCCAGTACCGGGCTACCGGCACATCAAGCTCCAGCTTGCCTTCCTCCACCAATTGCAATGCAGTCACGGCAGTGAAGGTTTTGGTACAGGAAAACAGATTGGCGATGGTATCGGTGTGCCAGGGCTGCTCGCCATCCTTGTCAGCCGTTCCGGCCCACAGGTCGAGCACGGTTTCACCACCGATCTGGATACACAGTGCCGCACCGCGCTCTTGCGGATCACTGAACAGATCGGCAAAAGCCTCACGCACTGCTTCGAACTTAAGGTCGTGAAAACCCTGAATCTGCACCCCTACCTCCTGGATCAAGCATGGCTCTACAAGGCATGCATTGTTCCAGTCCCTGTGAGATTTTGAAACAGAGCAAACCGCTACGAACGCACAATTTTTGTGCATTACGCAGTCGGCGCAGAAGGTATCAGCCCGAGAGTGGATTTTTTGTGAAATTCCTCGAGATCTACGGCAGCACGTTTGCTCGCGATAACAGGCTGCGCCCGGGCGGAGTTCACATAATTAGTGGCCTTTACCCGAATGACCGCCTGCATGACCCGGGCCAGAGCCTCCGGCACTCCCTTCCTGAGGAGTATGCACCGGAGCCCTGGTGGCTTGATCTGCATCAACCTGCGCCTTGGCGGCTTCTTGGGCGAGCTGATCGAGGGCCTGCAAGTTGGTCTTGCGAACGCTGTCGACAAAGCCGGTAAACGGCAGGTCGGTGATACCGATCATGCCGAAGTGGCCATTCTCGCCATCAAGCAGGCGGCCGGTCACAGGCTGATCCAGGTACTGAAACCAGTGCACGCCGACAATCGAAGGTTCAACTACTGCCTGCTTGAGAAACCTGGCGTAGGCCGGCCCGCGAGCTTCTTCGTTGGCCACCTCGGTCATGCCCCCCCAGAACGGACCACGGTCGCGGGAGCCAAAGTTGAACTCAGTGATCATCACCGGCTTGTCCAGTTCGCGCAGTTTGGCGAAGTCATAGCCGTCCTGCGGCTGCAGGGTGTAGAAGTTGAAACTCAGCACGTCGCAGTACTTGGCGCACGAAGCGACTGCTTCGGGCGTGCTCACGGCAAAGCGTCCGCCCAACAACAAGTGGTTGGGTGCATGCCACTTCAGCGAGTCGGAAATGGTCTTGAAATAGGTATCGGCGAAGACTTTCTGGAAGTACTGATAGTCCGCTTCAATTTCCGGATGTTCGGCGTTGGGCAGCGGCGCCTCGAAACCCGGGTCTTCCATTAACTCCCACGCCGGGATCTCGACACCCCAGGCTTTGGACAGGCCTTGCTGGTTACGGTACTTGTCGCGCAACTGCTTGAGAAATGCGCGCTTGGCCGGCACGTCAGTGGTCAGGCGCAAGGTGCCCAGGGCCAGTGCATAGCGCGATGCAGGATCATTACCGGGGCCGGCCCAGGCCAGTTCGTTGTCAGCAAAATAGCCGATCAGCCATGGGTCATCCCGGTGATCACGGGCAGCAATGGCCACGGCACGCTCGGTGGCCATGGCAAAGCGTGGATCAAACGGATCAGGCATGCCGCCCCACCAGTCGGCACCGGTGCTGATGCTGGCATAGTCACCGACAATCGACAGCGGCAAGGTATAAGGCACGCGATCGTTGAGCCCCAGTTGCGGGTCGCTCCAGTTGCCAATGGTGTTAAAGCCCCAGGCTTGCAGGCGATCCAGGGCGTGCTCCTGCCAGCGCTTGGCATCAATGACTTCTGGCGCACACGGCATAACAGGATCAGCACCGGGAACTGTTTTGCCGCCAACGCAGGGCTCAGCATAAATCCGTTGCAGGTTGGCGCCATAGAAGTTGTACCAGCGCCCTACGTTGTAACCTCGCCCCTGCGCGGAGCCATTACCGTTGTTACTGTTCGATGAACCGTAATAACCAGCCAGAGGAGCGCCTTGTTCAGGCAGATCGGTGAACATCCATTCACGCCCGGCAACGTAGGTCTGGCTGTCGTTGGCCGTCACGGCATTGAGCCCCAACGAATAGAACGGATGACCTTCAGGCGTCACCAGGTTCCAGCGACCATTGCGTTTTTCGGTATAAAAAAAGCCGGTTGCCTTGAACGCTGGACCTTTCAGCGAACCACCAAATTTGTCCTGATCCGCCCGCTTGGCCAGCCAGCCCTTGAGAAGCTGCTGTTCTTTGGCAGCGGCGGCCTTGAGCTGTTCGTCATTGGCTACCCGCTCCGGCCATTTGGCCCGGGTCGACTGGCCGTAACCATCCACGATCGAGCCGTACACCGTTTTGATCACCCCGGCGCCGTCCTGCACACCAAAGCGCTCGAGCAAAATGCTTTGCGCGGCGTTCGGTTGCGGGATCGACAAGGTGACCGATACCACCTGGCTGCGATCAATTTCACCCTGGGTGGTAGCCAGCAAGATACGTTGCCCGTCGACCGTCATTGGCATCGGCGGCCCCGCACGCATCCCCTGAGTGTGCGGCGAGTTCGCCTGCAACGGCAGCAACAGGGTCTGCGCCGGCCCGGCAGGCAAGTCGACCCGGCTGGTGAGGGTCTTGCCGTTATTGCTTTGCACGGTCACATCAAGGGTAAGCGCCCAGTTCATCGCGTTCTGGATACGCAGGGTCATCATCCCCGACTGTGACCAGTCCCACGCGCCGGCTTGCGGGGTTAAACGCAGGCTTGGTGCCGCAGCGGGGTTAAAGGTCACGCGCCGCAATACTTCGCCTTCCGCCGTTTGCTCCGCATTGTATTGCGGCAAGCTCGCATCCACGGTCACCACTTGCACCACATCGGCAGGGCGAACGAAGTTGAACAAGGTTTGTTGACCGGCAGGTGCCGCCAATAGCGGGGTGGTGACCAGCAACGCAAAAACAGCAGACAACGAACGGCGAATCATATGGATCAGGTTCTCCCAAACGGCCGAAAACAAGCCTGTGAGGTGTTGAAGAAACAGCATAGACAGCAAAGCCGGCGAAGACGCCGACTTGTGCTTAAGAAATCTCGCGACGGAAAGGTGGCAAGGCATTGAGGATCGCCTTGCCATAGCGCTGGGTGACCAGCCGCCGGTCGAGCAATGTAATAGTGCCGCGATCCTGTTCGGTGCGTAGCAGACGCCCGCAGGCCTGAACCAGCTTGAGTGAAGCGTCCGGCACCGAGATCTCCATGAATGGATTGCCACCCCGTGCTTCGATCCACTCGGCCAGGGCTGCTTCGACGGGGTCATCAGGTACCGAGAACGGGATTTTGGCGATCACCACGTGCTCGCAATAGGCGCCGGGCAAATCCACCCCCTCGGCGAAGCTGGCCAGGCCGAACAGTACGCTCGAGTCCCCACCATCTACCCGCGCCTTGTGCTTGTTGAGGGTTTCCTGTTTGGACAGGTTGCCCTGGATAAACACTTGCTTGCGCCAGTCGCGCTCCAGGCCGTCAAACACGTCCTGCATTTGCTTGCGCGAGGAAAACAGCACCAGCGTACCCCGCGAACCTTCTACCAGACCGGGCAGATCACGAATGATCGCGGCGGTATGGGCCACCGCATCCCGCGGATCGGCTTTAAGGTCCGGCACTCGCAAGACACCGGCATCGGCGTGATGGAACGGACTCGGGACCACCGCCGTAACAGCGGCCTTGGGCAATCCGGCGCGCATGCGGAAGCGGTCGAAGGTACCCAACGCAGTCAGGGTGGCCGACGTCACCAGAGCGCCGTAAGCCACGTTCCACAAGTTGCGACGGAGCATTTCGGCCGCAAGGATGGGGCTGGCATTGACCTCAATATCAAACAGCGAACCACTTTCAGCCAGGGTCATCCAGCGCGCCATGGGCGGGCTGTCCTGGGGGTCTTCGGTGGTAAAGGCCGTCCAAAGCTCCCAGTTGCCCTGGGCACGGGACAGCAGGCTGCCGAACAGCGGATACCATTCTTCGGCCTGGTTGCTGGTGATGCCAATATTGACCTCGCCGTCCATACCGTCCTTGAGGATTTCCGTCAGGCGGGTGAACAGGTCGGTCAGACGCGAAAAACCTTTTTTCAGCTCGATCCCCATTTCACGCATGTGATCGGGGATCAAGCCGCCGATAAAGCGATGGCGAGGGCGCTCACGCCCCTCTGGCTCTTCGCCTACCTTGAAGTCGGCGATTTGTTCACAGGCGGTGAACATGAACTGCTGCTGGGCCTTGATCTCTTTCGCCAGCTCCGGCACCTGTTCCAGCAAACGCCCCAGGTCACCCGGCAGCGGATGCTGGGCCAGCAGCTTGGTGAGGTTTTTGGCTGTTTGCTCAAGCCAGTCGGCAGTTGAGCGCAAGCGGGTGTAGTGGGCGAAATGGCCAATGGCCTTGTCCGGCAAGTGGTGCCCTTCGTCGAACACGTACAGCGTGTCACGCGGGTCAGGCAGCACTGCACCGCCCCCCAGCGCCAGATCTGCAAGCACCATGTCATGGTTGGTGACAATCACATCCACCTTACTCATGCCTTCGCGGGCCTTGTAAAAGGCGCACTGGCCGAAGTTCGGGCAATGACGATTGGTGCACTGGCTGTGGTCGGTGGTCAGGCGCGCCCAGTCCTGATCTTCCAGAGCCTGGGGCCAGCTGTCGCGATCACCGTCCCATTTATTACCGGCAAGCTTCTCGATCATGCTGGTGAACAGTTTCTGACTGGCCTCATCGACTTCAATCTTGAAGCCTTCTTCCTCGAACAGCTGCGCCGTCGCGGTTTGCGCGTGGCCTTCTTGCAGCAGCATGTCGAGTTTGGACAGACACATGTAGCGCCCGCGCCCCTTGGCCAGCGCAAAGCTGAAGTTCAGCCCGCTGTTACGCATGAGGTCGGGGAGGTCCTTGTAGACGATCTGCTCTTGCAGCGCGACGGTGGCCGTGGCGATGACCAGGCGTTTGCCGGCGGCCTTGGCCGTAGGAATGGCCGCCAGGCTATAGGCGACAGTCTTGCCGGTACCGGTACCGGCCTCAACAGCGACCACAGCCGGATCGCCACTGCGGTGGCCTTCTTCATCGGTGTCGATATCGCCCAGCACTTTGGCCACTTCGGCGATCATCAAACGTTGGCCGTAGCGCGGCTTGAGGCTCTTGGCTTCGAGAAAACGCGAGTAAGCGCCCTGGATCTGGGATTTTAGTTCGTTACTAATCATGGTTCTTCGGGCGCGAGAAACGCTGGATAAATTTTCAGTGGTTCGAATGGCCGCTATCATACCCCGCTAATTCATCCTGCGCCGAACGGAGTACCCCAATGACCGCCTTTAGCCTCGCCTACAGCCTGCATTTACTGGCCGCCCTGACCTGGGTAGGAGGTATGTTTTTTGCCTGGATGATCCTGCGCCCGGCAGCTGTGACGGCCCTTGAAGACCCGGCCCGGTTAAAACTGTGGGTAGAAGTGTTTCAACGGTTTTTTGTCTGGGTGTGGGTGGCCGTGGTGATTTTGCCGATAAGCGGTGTAGGCCTGTTGCAGTTGCGCTTTAGCGGTTTCGAAACGGCCCCGCGTTATGTACAGATCATGATGGGCTTGTACATTGTGATGGTGGCCTTGTTTATCCGGGTCCAGTCGTTGCAACTGCCAGAGTTGCGCAAGGCGGTGCTGGATGAACAGTGGGCGGCAGGCGCGGCAGTGATGGGCCGGATCCGGCGCCTGGTGGGATGTAATTTGATTGTGGGGCTGGTCGTGGTGGGGATTGCAGCAGCGCGCCCCATGTTTTGACGGGTGGCCAGCCGTGCCCGGTTCAGCGGATCCCGGGGCACGGCAATAAGGTTACAAACGCTGAATCGTCACCTGGCCGGCGCTCCCGGCCTCTCCCGGTTGCCCGGCAATTCCGGCACGACCGGATTTACCGCCATCAGTGCGGTACACAAAGCAGCCTTTGGATTTACCGCCTGCCCCCGCACGTCCGGCTTCACCTGGCTTGCCCCCGGCTCCGCCATCAACCCGCACGCTGATCAGTTCGCCAGGATAACTGGCGGGCAACTCAAGACGCACATTCGCACCGGCTGCACCGGCCTGGCCATTACCGCCGTTGTCGCCATTGGCTCCGGCACCCGCAGCCCCCCAGGTACAACCCGGCGCCTCGCCATTACCACCGTCGAGCCCGGCAAAACCCGGTGCACCCGTGCCGCCACGGGCATCAATGACTAATTGCGGCGCTTGCAGCGATTCGATACGTACATTCAAATCACGTGCCGGCCGCGCAGGCTTCTCGAAAGTGCCCGGGGCTCCCCGCGCATTGATTTGACTGCCTTCGTCGAGTTCAGCCTGGGCCACCCGCAGTTCAATGCCGCCCTCGGCCGGTACCAGGGTGATGCGTGCCTCGCGGCCCAAATGCAACTGGTCGATGTTGACCCGGGTAACGCCGGCCGGAATCAGCAGCGTGCCGTAGTCAGCCACTTCAAGTCTTTCCAGTTGCAGGACACTGGCGTTAGCCGGCAGGCGCATCATGGAATTGGCTTCAACCATCACCACGTCAGCATGGGCAAAAGGGCTGCACATAGTGGCCAGCAGGCAAATCTTACGCATGGCTGTCGTCTCGTTTGGAAGAATTGCGAAGGGTTTGCACGTGAAGTATTCCAACCACAAGGATGTAAAGGCGATCTCGCCAGGCATGCGGGCGATCGCGCAGGCTGCTGTTGAACAACAGCAACTCAAGAACATGGGTCAGCAGCAACAGACTGCCAGCCAGATTAATCAACAAATCGAACGGGTTGATCAGCGGTTTAAAAATGTTGATCAACGCAACGGCCCAAAACAACAACGTCAGAACTTTCCCCAGCCCCCAAAGCACCTTCATACCACTGACCTTTTGTGTTTTTCTTTGAGCGCACATTAACGGCTCGCAGGAGGCAGACGCCAGTGAACTTTGCAAAAAAAATACGTCGCAGGTTTGATCTGTCTGATTAAACCTGCGACTCCTGCGAACGCATGAAATTGCGCTCTGGCCCGAGGTTTTCGCCAAAGCGCGCGAGCGACTTTAACGAATGATCTGAATCTCGGTACGGCGGTTCAAGGCTCGTCCTTCCGGGGTTTGATTACTGGCCACCGGATTCGATTCGCCACCACCGGCTACGGATACAAACTGATTGCGCGGCACACCACTGCTGATCAGGTATTCGACTACCGATTTCGCCCGTTCTTTGGACAGCTTGAGGTTGTAGGCATCGTTACCGACGCTGTCGGTGTAGCCTGTAACTTTAAGCTGAGCATTGGCGGCGTCCTTTTTCAGGCGCGCCGCAATCACATTGAGTTTTTCCTTGTCAGCGGCGGTCAGCCTGGCCGAGTTGAACTCGAAGTGCACATCGCGCACCACGATGGTTTCTTCCTTGACCACTACCACCTCTTCAACCACCACTACCGCGACTATCGGGCAGCCCACGGCATCGACCTTCACCCCTTTTGGCGTGTCCGGGCACTTGTCGCGGCTATCAGGAACGCCATCGCCGTCGGCGTCGCCATCACCATGCACCCAGCAATAGGCCGCGGCCATACCGGCACCGAATACCGCGCCACCACCCGCCCAGGCCGTGCTGTTTATTGCACCAAGCGCCGCTCCGCCCACGCCCCCGACAGCTGCACAGGTAGGCCAGTCGGTTTTTTGCAAGCCGGCGCAGCCCGTCAATACACTGGTGAGAACAATCAAAGGTACTGCTGTCCTGATGATGCCCATACGGGGTCTCTCCTGAGGGTCGGCGTTGGGCCGATGCCCCGAAAGTAAAGACCCCGCCGGGGTTATACGCCAGTAAAGCCACTGCACGGGCAAGTGCCCACTAGGCCCCGGGGCTTCAGCGCGCTAGTCTTGGGGGCTCTGATTGAGGACTTTCGATGACGTCTGGTATTTCTACACGTACACCCCAGCAAGCACTGGCGGCGCTGCTTGAGCGTTATGCGCCACAACGCCTGCTCGTGGTCGGCGCCAGCCAGTTTCCGGCGCTGGCAGCGTTTCAGGAGACGCATCCCGAAGTTGTTGTCGCCCACGCAGCCCCCGGCGCTTTACCGGCAGAGCTGGCCGCACAGCGTTTTGACCTGGCACTGGTGATCGACTGCCTGGAGCATATGCCCAAGCGCGACGGGCTGGAGCTACTGGGCGGGATTCGCAATCTCAACGCCAGCCGCATTGCGGTATTGGCGGATCTGAGCGCCTGTAACTGGAAAGACACCGATTTCTTTGCGCTGGCCTTGCAAAGCAGTGAGCGTTTTCAGCGCGATGAACAGGTGTTGACCCTGTTCACTTACGACTTGCGCGAGTACAAACAAGTACCCGACTGGCTGAATGCCAGGTTCTGGGCCAATCCGGAAAATTTTGGCAAGTATTGGTGGTAAGCCGATGAGTACATCCATTTGCCCATGTGGCAGCGGCAATTTGCTCGACGCCTGCTGCGGGCACTATCACGCCGGGCATCCGGCCCCAAGCGCCGAAACCCTGATGCGTTCGCGTTACAGCGCCTATGTCCTGGGGTTGATTGATTATCTGGTCACTACCACGCTGCCAGTGCAGCAGGCCGGCCTTGATCGTCAGTCCATCGGCGACTGGAGCGCACAAAGCACCTGGCTCGGACTTGAGGTTGAAAGCAGCGAAGTATTCGGCGGCCAGCCCGAACATGCCTTTGTCACCTTTACCGCACGCTGGCACGATGCCAATGGCGAACACAGCCATCGCGAGCGGTCATCTTTTGTACAAAGTGCTGGACGCTGGTACTTCATTGATCCCACAGTGCCACTGAAGGTCGGGCGCAACGATGCCTGCCCATGCGCCAGCGGGCTCAAGTTCAAAAAGTGCTGCGCCAGTTACCTGGGTAGCTAAAGCGACAAAGGGGAATAAGGAATGGATTCTCGGGCCCGAATAACAACTATTGCCCTGATGATGATTCTGGCGCTTACAGGTTGCGCATCCTGGTTTGATTCAGGCGAAAAAGACCCGGACGTGCACTTGGTGCGTGTAGAGCTGATCAAGGCCAAAATGCTCGAGCAACGTTTCAAGTTGTACTTCCGGGTCGACAATCCGAATGACTCGACCCTGACTGTGCGCGCTTTGAGCTACAAAATTCATTTGGGTACGATCCAGCTGACTGAAGGTCAGTACGACCAGTGGTTCAGCGTCCAGCCAAACAGCCAGACCGTGTTCGTGGTGCCGGTGCGGACTAACCTGTGGCCACAAGTGCGCCCACTGGTCAAATTGCTTGAATCTCCTGACGTCCCCATCCCTTATCAGCTGGATGGCACCCTCGAAACCGGCCTGTTCTACGGTAACGACGTGCACCTGATACGCAAAGGCGAGATAATCCCTGCCGATTTTATTCCAGAGTGATTAAGTAATGACCCAGCAACCCCACGTTCATGGCCCCGACTGCAACCACGATCACGATCACGATCATCATGATCACGCCCATGACGACCACGGTCACGTGCATGGCCCGCATTGCGGCCACGCCCCCCAGGAGCCGGTGCGTAACGAACTCAAAGACGTTGGCCGCAACGACCCTTGCCCATGTGGCAGCAGCAAAAAATTCAAGAAGTGCCACGGCGCCTGATACTTAAAAGCGCCCTGCACACGCCGCACCTGCCCTGGGCATGTGCGGCGTGTGTGTTTGTGGCCCTGCAAAATCCACCTGCCCCGGCAAACACTTTCATCCGGAGCGCCATTGAGGGTAAAACTGACAGTTCGCAGTGAACTGCTGCGACTGCGTGAACATCCCCTTCTGGAGCCCTTCATGATCGATCTGTATTACTGGACCACCCCCAACGGCCACAAAATATCGTTGTTTCTTGAAGAGGCGGGCCTGCCCTACACCGTGCATCCGGTGAATATCGGCAAGAACGAACAATTCGAACCTGCCTTTCTGAAGATCTCCCCCAACAATCGGATTCCGGCCATCGTCGATCAGGCTCCCGCGGACGGCGGCGATCCCCTGTCGCTGTTTGAGTCCGGCGCGATCCTGCTGTATCTCGCAGAAAAAACCGGCCGGTTCCTGCCCAAAGATTTGCGCGGCCGGCAAATGGCTCTGCAATGGCTGTTCTGGCAAATGGGCGGGCTGGGGCCAATGGCCGGGCAAAACCATCACTTCAATCGTTTTGCGCCCGAAAAAGTCCCCTATGCGATCAAGCGCTACACCGATGAAACAGCCCGCCTGTATGGCGTGTTGAACAAACAGCTGGAGGGTCGTCAGTTTGTTGCGGGGGACGACTACGGCATCGCCGACATGGCCATCTATCCGTGGATCGTGCCCCATGAATTCCAGGGCCAGAACCTGGATGACTTCCCGGCATTGAAGGCCTGGTTCCAGCGTATCAAGGCGCGCCCGGCCACCGGACGCGCTTATGCACTGGTGGATAAAATCAATCCACCGAAGTAAGCAGCCGCCAGGGTTTTGTAGCCGTTGCCACAGGCTGCGACGGAGCACGAAACGGCCCTGAGAATTTGCAGGTCGCGCGGCCCGTATCGCAGCCTTCACCCGCCGCTCCAGCGTTCTCGACAGCGCCGTGAGATAGCGCTTGCGCGGCGTCATCGGCCTCACTAACGTAGCGCCTTTCGATGACACTACCCCCCGCAGGAGCTTTGCCATGGCCTCGCCAGCCCTTACACATTTTCTACCCCGGTTCGGCGTTGCCGCGGCAGTGGTCAGCCTGTTGGGCCTGACGGGTTGCCAGATAAACAACCACGCCTCAGAAAGCCTGGTACCGACCTCCGGTGTACAGCCACTTAAAGGCCTGGCGCAGAATGTATCTGTACGTCGCAACAGCCAGGGCATGCCACTGATCGAAAGCAGCAGCTTTCATGACGCCCTGTTTACCCTCGGTTACGTGCAGGCCAGCGACCGTATCAGCCAGATGGTCCGTTTACGCTTGCTGGCCCAAGGCCGGCTGGCGGAGTTGAACGGTGCCGATGCGCTGGAAAGCGACAGGTTGATGCGCAGCGTCAATCTGAAAAAAAATGCTGACGAACTTTATAAAAGCGCATCCCCGCGCCTTAAAAAATTCTTTGAAGTCTATGCCCGCGGGGTCAACGCCTATCTGTTCCGTTACCGCGACAAGCTCCCGGCCGACCTGGCGCAAGCCAGCTATAAAGTCGAGTACTGGAAACCTGAAGATTCAGCGCTGATTTTCAGCCTGTTGAACTTCTCCATGTCGGTCAATTTGCAAGAAGAGCTCAACTCGCTGGTACTGGCGCAAAAGGTCGGCACCGACAAGCTCCCGTGGTTGACGCCAACCTACCCCAATGAAGCCCTGGCCACAGCCGAGGCAGACAAACTCAAGGGGCTGATCCCGGGGAGCACGCTGCCAGGGTTAAGCGATGTGAGCCTTGCCCTTGAGCAAGTCACCCGCTTGAGCTTGCCCGGGGTCACGGCCTCGAGCGACTGGGCGATTGGTCCACAGCGCAGCCGAAGCGGCAAAAGCCTGCTGGCCAACGACATGCATCAACCCATAGGCGTGCCATCGGCGTGGAGTTATGTGCAAATTCGCGCCCCTAAATATCAGGCCGCCGGTGCATCCATTGCCGGCTTGCCAACCCTGTTCGCCGGGTTCAACGGCAAGGTGGCATGGGGCATGAGCATGGCCATGGGGGATAACCAGGATGTGTTTCTGGAGAAACTCAAACGTCAGGGCAACAGCCTGTACTACCTGGCTGACGGAAAATGGCTACCCGCAACGGTGCGCAACGAAACCTTTTTCGTCAAAGGTCAGCGCCCGATTCGTCAAACCATTTACGAAACACGCCACGGGCCGCTGCTCAACAGTTCCTGGAGCACTCAGACTGATTTAAACGCCAGCCTTGGCCTTGCCCTGCAAACCCCGGACTTGAAGGGCGATAAAACCCTAGATGCATTTTTCGATCTGTCCCGCGCCCAGGATAGCGAGAAAGCCTCTGACGCCAGCCGCGAGATCCGGGCCGTAGCGCTGAATCTGTTGTACGCGGACGCCAAGCACATCGGCTGGCAAGTGACCGGGCTGTACCCCAACCGCCGTGAAGGTCTTGGTCTGTTCCCCTCCCCGGGCTGGGAAGGCCGCTACGACTGGGACGGTTACGCCGATCCAATGCTGCACCCCTATGACCAGGACCCGGCACAAGGCTGGCTGGGCACGGCCAACCAGCGTACGGCTGCCTATGGCTATGGCATGCAGCTGTCCAATTCGTGGTTATCCCCTGAGCGCAGCGAACGCCTTGCGCAATTGGCCGGCACTGGCAAACAGGATGCTCGCAGCATGATCGCGATGCAGTACGACCAAACCACCTTGTTCGCCGCCAAATTAAAAGCCATGTTTGCCGCCCCCGGCATGGCGCAGCCGTTAAAGCAGGCGATCGCAGCCTTGCCCGCGGCTGACCAGGCCAAGGCCCGCGAGGCCCTTGGCCGGCTTATGACGTTTGACGGCAAACTAGCCCCGGCCTCAGCGGATGCGGCGTTGTACGAGTTGTTTTTGCAAGAAAGCACCAAGCAAATCTTCCTTGATGAACTGGGACCAGAAAGCAGTGCCAGCTGGAAGGCTTTTATTGCCAACGGCGGATTGTCGTATTCGGCCCAGGCCGATCACCTGCTTGGGCGCGAGGACAGCCCGTTCTGGGACGATATTCGCACTCCGCACAAAGAAGACAAACCTACGATTCTGGCCCGCAGCCTGGCGGCAGCCATCAGTGCAGGCGACAGCTTGATGGGCAGCGATCACAAGGCCTGGCAATGGGGCAAACTGCATTATTACCTGTGGCGTAATGCCGATGGCCAGACAGTGCGCGGCCCGGTGGCAGCAGGCGGCGACCAGAGCACGCTGAACATTGCGGCTTACAACGTTGGCGGCAACAACTTCGAGACAACGCTGATCCCGGCCATGCGCATGATCGTCGACTTCGGTCAGATCGAACCGATGATGGGCCAAAACAGCACAGGCCAATCCAGCAACCCGTCCAGCCCGCACTACACCGACGGCATCGATCCGTGGCTCAAGGGCCAGTACATCAGCTTCCCGATGCAACCGCAGAACTTCGACAAGGTGTATGGCAATACGCGCCTGACCCTGGTCCCCGGCAAATAAAACGCTGCCATCGGTACCCGGGTTAACGCCATCGCCGGCGAACCGGCTCCCACAGACTGAGTGCCAACCGCACACTCCGGTCTGTGGGAGCAAGCCAGCAAAAGCCCACAGACCAGCCATGCACTCTTTGGGTGCAGCTGTTTTATGGCGCTCTTTTTTCGGGCATAAACACTCGTTGCCCAGACCTCTTTCTCCCTTTAATCCATTCCCTGTCCCACTGTGGTTCGGAACTTGCTACTTCTCTCCCGACGTAGCACTCCAGTAGTAGTCATCACGCGCCACAAGCGCTCATCGGTTTTAGGGATTGAATAATGAAAAAAGCATTTCTGGCCCTCTCTGCACTGACTTTATGCATGGCAGCAGGTACCGCTTTGGCCAAAGACTATAAAGAGCTGCGTTTCGGGGTTGATCCGTCCTATGCACCGTTTGAATCCAAGGCCGCCGATGGCAGCCTGGTGGGCTTCGATATCGATTTGGGCAATGCCATCTGCGCCGAGCTGAAAGCAAAATGCACATGGGTCGAGAGCGATTTCGACGGCACCATTCCGGGGCTTAAAGCCAACAAATTCGACGGTGTGATCTCTTCCATGACCGTAACCCCGGCTCGCGAAAAGGTCATCGACTTCTCTGACGAGCTGTTCTCCGGCCCCACCGCGCTCGTGTTCAAAAAGGGCACAGGCCTGGACACGACGCCGGAATCGCTCAAAGGCAAAAAGGTCGGCTATGAGCAAGGCACTATCCAGGAGGCATACGCCAAGGCAGTACTGGACAAGGCCGGGGTGACCACCCAGGCCTATGCCAACCAGGACCAGGTGTATGCCGACCTGATTTCAGGCCGCCTCGACGCCTCGATCCAGGACATGCTGCAAGCCGAACTGGGCTTTTTGAAAACCCCGCAAGGCGCGGAATATGAAGTCAGCAAACCCGTAGACAGCGAACTGTTACCTGCCAAAACCGCAATCGGCATCAAGAAAGGTAACAAAGAGCTACAAGCTCTGTTGAATAAAGGTATCAAAGCGTTACACGACGATGGCACCTACGCCACGATCCAGAAAAAACACTTTGGCGATTTGAATCTGTACAGCGGCAAATAATGCTCTGGCGCCCACCCTCGGGTGGGCGCTTTTTTGACTGCCATAGGTTCGATCCGATGCTTGAAAACCTTTTACAGAACCTTGGGCTTCCGGCTTTCAGCTTGCAGGGCTTTGGCCCGCTGTTGCTGCAAGGCACATGGATGACCCTCAAATTATCGGTGCTGTCGCTGGCAGTGAGCGTGTTGCTCGGCTTGCTCGGCGCCAGCGCCAAACTCTCCAGTCACAAACTGCTGCGCATACCTGCCCAGCTCTACACCACCCTGATTCGCGGCGTACCCGACCTGGTGCTGATGCTGCTGATTTTTTACAGCCTGCAAACCTGGCTCACCAACCTTACCGATGCAATGGACTGGGAATACGTCGAAATCAACCCGTTCAGTGCAGGCGTCATTACCTTGGGCTTTATCTATGGGGCCTATTTCACAGAAACCTTTCGTGGAGCCATCCTGTCCGTCCCCCGCGGCCAGGTCGAGGCAGCCACCGCATATGGCCTCAAGCGCGGCCAGCGGTTCCGTTATGTGGTCTTCCCGCAGATGATGCGCTTCGCCCTGCCGGGTATAGGCAACAACTGGATGGTGATGCTCAAGGCCACAGCGCTGGTGTCGATCATTGGTCTGGCCGATCTGGTCAAGGCGGCTCAGGATGCGGGCAAAAGCACTTACCAGCTGTTTTTCTTTCTGGTCGTCGCAGCGCTCATTTATCTGGCGATAACCAGCGCCTCGAACTTCGTTTTACGCCGGCTTGAACGCCACTATGGCGCAGGCGCCCGGGAGGCAGTGCGATGATTGAGTTATTGCAAGAGTACTGGCGACCGTTTCTGTACAGCGACGGCTACCACATCACTGGCCTGGCAATGACATTGTGGCTATTGAGTGCATCGCTGGTGATTGGCTTTGTGGTCTCGATCCCGCTGTCCATTGCACGGGTTTCATCCCGAGGCTGGGTACGCTGGCCGGTGCAGTTCTACACCTGGCTGTTTCGCGGTACGCCCCTGTATATCCAGTTATTGATCTGCTACACCGGGATCTACAGCATCGCGGCAGTCCGCGCACAGCCCGAGCTCAATGCGTTCTTTCGCGACGCCATGAATTGCACGATTCTGGCGTTTGCGCTCAATACCTGTGCCTACACCACGGAAATTTTTGCCGGGGCCATTCGCAGCATGGCCCATGGTGAGGTGGAAGCGGCCAAGGCCTATGGGCTAAGCGGCTGGAAACTCTACGCTTACATCATCATGCCTTCAGCCTTGCGTCGCTCATTGCCGTATTACAGCAATGAGGTGATTCTGATGCTGCACTCGACCACTGTTGCCTTCACCGCAACTATCCCGGATGTATTGAAAGTCGCACGGGACGCAAACTCGGCGACTTTTCTGACATTTCAGTCTTTCGGGATCGCGGCAATCATCTACTTGTGCGTCACCTTCATTCTGGTCGGCCTGTTTCGGCTGGCGGAACGCCGCTGGTTAGCCTTTCTGGGCCCTGCACACTAGGATTTTCACATGCAACGACATCAAATCCATCCCTTGCTGGCACCCGTGCCGGGCACCGAGCGGCATATTCACAGCTTTCACTACGGCCCCTCGAAGCCACAGGGCAAGGTCTACATCCAAGCCTCGCTGCATGCCGACGAGCTGCCCGGCATGCTGGTTGCCTGGCACCTCAAGCAGCGCCTGGCGGCCCTGGAAAGCGAAGGCCGGTTGCGCAGCGAAATTGTGCTGGTGCCAGTGGCCAATCCCGCGGGGCTGGAGCAAGTATTAATGGACATCCCGCTGGGCCGGTATGAACTGGAAAGCGGACAAAATTTCAATCGCCACTTCCTCGATCTCAGTGCACAAATCGGTGATGAGCTCGAGGGTTTGTTAAACCACGATCCCTTGCATAACCGGCAACTGATCCGTGGCCACTTGCGCGAAGCGCTGGCGGCACAAGTGCCGACAACGCAACTGCAGTCGCAACGCCTGACCCTCCAGTCTCTGGCCTGCGACGCGGATATGGTGCTGGACCTGCATTGTGACTTTGAGGCCGTGGCGCACCTGTACACCACACCAGAGGCCTGGCCGCAGGTAGAACCGCTGGCGCGCTATCTCGGGGCACAAGCCAGCCTGCTGGCGACAGATTCAGGCGGGTTGTCATTTGATGAGTGCTTCACGCTGCTGTGGTGGCAATTACAACAACGCTTTGCACATGACTTCGCCATTCCACAGGGCAGTTTTTCCGTCACTGTAGAATTGCGCGGCCAGGGTGATGTCAGCCATGCGCTCGCCGAGCAGGACTGCCAGGCACTGATTGATTATCTGATCGGGTTTGGCGCGATTGAGGGCGAGCCCGGGCCTCTTCCCCCTCTGCCCTACCCCGCAACTCCGCTGGCCGGCGTGGAACCCGTTGCGACGTCTGCGGGAGGAGTCCTGGTGTTTTGTGCAAGCCCCGGAGATTACCTGCAGGCAGGCCAGCTGATTGCCGAGGTCATTGACCCTGTCAGCGACCGTGTGACCCCGGTTTACTGCACCGCAGCAGGCTTGCTCTACGCCCGCTCACTGCGGCGAATGGCAACTGCCGGCATGGTGATCGCCCATGTAGCCGGGCAGCATGCCTATCGTAGCGGCTATCTTCTTTCCCCTTGAGGTCAGCATGTACAAACTTACCGTCGAAGGCCTGCATAAAAGCTATGGCGACAACAAAGTCCTCAGAGGCGTGTCACTCAAGGCTAAAACCGGGGATGTTATCTGCCTGATCGGTGCCAGTGGCTCAGGGAAGAGCACCTTCTTGCGCTGCATCAATTTTCTAGAGACACCCAACGATGGCGCCATGACCCTTGATGGCCAGCTGATTCGCATGGTCAGTGACAAACACGGCATGCGGGTGGCCAGCGAGGACGAGTTGCAGCGCTTGCGCACCCGTTTGGCCATGGTGTTTCAGCACTTCAACCTGTGGAGTCACCTGACGGTGCTGGACAACATCACCCTGGCACCGCGTCGTGTACTGGGGGTCAGTAAAAAAGAGGCTGAAGAGAGTGCTCGGCGCTACCTGGACAAGGTCGGCCTGCCTGCCCGGGTTGCCAGTCAATACCCGGCATTTCTGTCCGGCGGCCAGCAACAGCGGGTGGCTATTGCCCGGGCACTGGCAATGGAACCGGAAGTCATGCTGTTCGACGAACCCACATCGGCGCTGGACCCCGAACTGGTTGGCGAAGTTTTACGGGTAATTCAAGGCCTGGCCGAAGAAGGCCGCACCATGATCATGGTGACCCACGAGATGAACTTCGCCCGCAACGTGGCGAGCCAGGTGATGTTCTTGCATCAAGGCCTGGTAGAGGAACAGGGCACGCCACTGGAGGTACTGGATAATCCAAAAAGCGAGCGCTTGCGCCAATTCCTTAGCGGCAATCTGAAATAGACCATCCCTTTGTGACACCTGTGTCCTCACAGCCACGCACTTTGAGTGCCGTCCCTGGCGAGTGCGTACGCTCACCTGGCCATTGCATGACAAAGGGATACCGCAAGAGAGGTCAATATGGGACCGCTCCGTACGCCTGTATGTCTGAATACAGGCCCGATACGGCCTGAGATCAGGCCACAGGAGCGGGTGGTGGCTCATCCGGAATGGTGGGTACACCAGGCTCGTTAGGGAGCGGGGTATCTTGGTCAGGCTGGCCGGGAATGCCACCTGCATGCACCTGGGGCTGAGCGAGCAGCGACCAGGCCAGCACGCCCACCTGATTAGGCTCAAGACTGGCCAGTTGGGCGCGGATACTCGGATCGATCTTCATAGGGCAACTCCTGAGCGATGATCCGGCTCGCTGGGTGCGTAACCGGAAATACACTCAATAGAGTGTCAATTCGCTCAGGAATTCCCTCAGTTCGTCAGGTGCGAGGCAAGGTTACGCCGCGCTGCCCTTGATACTTGCCGCCACGGTCCTTGTAAGACACTTCACACTCTTCATCTGACTCGAAGAACAGCATCTGCGCCACACCTTCATTGGCGTAGATTTTGGCAGGCAATGTTGTGGTGTTGGAGAACTCCAGCGTGACGTGACCTTCCCACTCGGGCTCTAGCGGCGTCACGTTAACGATGATCCCGCAACGTGCGTAGGTGCTTTTACCCAGGCAGATGGTCAGCACGTTGCGCGGAATACGGAAATATTCAACCGTACGGGCAAGAGCAAAGGAGTTGGGCGGGATGATGCACACATCGCTGGTGACATCGACAAAGCTGCCTTCATCGAAGTTCTTGGGATCAACGGTGGCCGAGTTGATGTTGGTGAACACCTTGAATTCATTCGCGCAACGAACGTCGTAGCCATAGCTCGACACACCGTAGGAAATCAGGCGGTTTTCGCCCTCACCACGCACCTGACGCTCGACGAAAGGTTCGATCATGCCGTGTTCTTGCGCCATGCGGCGAATCCACTTGTCTGGTTTGATGCTCATGGCGGGTGTCCTGAATAGCGAGGTAGAAAAATTCTGTCGGGCATCTTACCGCCCCCCAAGGTCCGGTTCAAAAGGCTGGGGCAAAAATAACGAAAATAGCTGCACAACCCCTGAATACGGGCTGTCAGGACAACCGCCAGTCACGTTTTTAAAGAAACCTTCGCAAAGACCCTTTGCACGTTCGGCAAAAAGGGTTAAGGTGGCGCCACTGTGCTGCTTGTGTCACTGAGAATCTCTACACGATATGTTGAATTTCGATCCAACCATCTCCAAGAATTTTTCCTGCTCTTTGCACTCAGTCTCGGCCAGGGCTTTTCCTGCGTCGCAGTTTTCTTTGTTCAAGGAGTTACACCATGTCTAATCGCCAAACTGGTACCGTTAAGTGGTTCAACGATGAAAAAGGCTTCGGCTTCATCACTCCACAATCCGGTGACGACCTGTTTGTTCACTTCAAAGCAATCCAATCCGACGGCTTCAAAAGCCTGAAAGAAGGCCAACAGGTTTCTTTCATCGCTACCCGCGGTCAGAAAGGCATGCAAGCTGAGGAAGTTCAAGTTATCTAACTTGTACTGATCCAGTAAAAACCCCGCCCTTAAAAGCGGGGTTTTTTTATGCCCGTAATAAAAGCCCCCAGCAACCCCTTGTACCGCCTGGCTTGCCAGCGATACAGGCGATGCGGTTCAAATTCAGACCATGTAGATGTAATCGCTGGCGAGCCAGCTCCCACAGTTACTCAGTGCTTCAGCCAAACTGCATCCCCTGCTGCGGCTAACCGTCAGTCGTCGCTGCTGGTGATCGTAGGCATGGCCTGCGAAGCAGCCTCAGACAAGACTATCCGCGCACCCACATGCCGGGCCAACTCCTGATAGATCAACGCAACGGGGCTATCCGGATCTGCAATCGCGGTTGGTTTGCCATTGTCGGCTTGCTCACGAATGGCCATCGACAGTGGCAGTGACGCCAGTACTTCTACGCCGTATTCAGTGGCCAGCTTCTCACCACCACCTTCGCCGAACAAATGCTCCGCATGGCCGCAGTTCGAGCAAATGTGCACCGCCATGTTTTCCACAACGCCCAATACCGGAATGTTCACCTTACGGAACATCTCGACACCTTTACGCGCATCCAGCAATGCCAGATCCTGCGGAGTGGTCACAATCACCGAACCGGTCACCGGGACTTTTTGTGCCAGAGTCAGCTGAATATCGCCCGTACCAGGCGGCATATCGATGACCAGGTAATCCAGGTCATTCCATGCAGTCTGCGTAACCAGTTGCAGCAATGCGCCCGATACCATTGGACCGCGCCATACCATTGGCGTGTTGTCGTCGGTCAGAAACGCCATCGACATGACTTCAACACCGTGGGCCTCAATCGGCACAAACCACTTTTGATCGCGAATTTTCGGACGGGTACCTTCAGCAATGCCAAACATCACGCCCTGACTCGGGCCATAGATATCCGCATCAAGAATACCGACCCGCGCACCTTCACGCGCCAGCGCCAGCGCCAGGTTGGCGGCTGTAGTCGACTTGCCGACACCACCCTTCCCGGAAGCAACCGCGACAATGTTTTTCACATTGGCCAGGCCAGGGATTTGCGCCTGGGCCTTGTGCGCAGCAATCACACAACTGACATCCACCTTGGCCGAAGACACCCCGTCCATATTGCTGATAGCCATTTGCAGCATTTGCGCCCAGCCGCTCTTGAACAGACCGGCGGCATAACCCAGCTCTAGCTGAACACTCACGTGCTCACCCTGAACTTCAATGCTTCGTACGCACCCGGCAGTGACCGGATCCTGATTCAAATAAGGGTCGGTGTATTGGCGAAGGACAGCCTCCACCGCTGCGCGATTGACTGCGCTCATGGGCAACTCCCGAAAAGACTGAATAAAACAGCCCGCTATCGTACCTACAAAAACACTGTAAACGATCAGATACACGCCGACGGGGTGAAATAAATTGCCCGGCGCTTTATAGTGGCCGACCACCGTCTCATCAAGTAGCCGAGCCCCATGTCCGAGCCACGCAAGATCCTCGTCACCAGCGCCCTGCCCTATGCCAATGGTTCAATTCACCTTGGCCATATGCTTGAGTACATCCAGACCGATATGTGGGTGCGCTTCCAGAAGCATCGCGGCAACCAATGCACTTACGTCTGCGCAGATGACGCCCACGGCTCGGCAATCATGTTGCGTGCCGAGAAAGAAGGCATCACGCCAGAACAACTTATCGCCAACGTCCAGGCTGAACACAGCGCCGACTTTGCCGAGTTCCTCGTCGATTTCGATAATTTCCATTCGACCCACTCCGAAGAGAACCGCGAGCTGTCGAGTGCGATTTACATCAAGTTGCGCGAAGCAGGCCATATCGCCACCCGTTCTATCACCCAGTATTTCGACCCGGAAAAGAAAATGTTCCTGGCCGACCGCTTCATCAAGGGCACTTGCCCTAAATGCGGCACGGATGATCAGTACGGCGATAACTGCGAAAAATGTGGTGCGACTTATGCGCCAACCGACCTGAAGAATCCCAAGTCCGCAATTTCGGGGGCTACCCCGGTACTCAAGGATTCGCAGCACTTCTTCTTCAAACTGCCAGACTTCGACGCCATGCTTAAAAGCTGGACCCGAAGCGGCGCACTGCAAGATGCAGTTGCTAACAAAATCGCCGAATGGCTGGATGCCGGATTGCAGCAGTGGGATATTTCCCGCGACGCACCGTACTTCGGATTCGAAATTCCGGACGAACCTGGCAAGTATTTCTATGTGTGGCTGGATGCGCCAATCGGCTACATGGCCAGCTTCAAGAACCTTTGCGCACGCCGTCCGGAACTGGACTTCGACGCGTACTGGGCCAAGGACTCCACCACCGAGCTGTATCACTTCATCGGCAAGGACATCGTCAACTTTCACGCCCTGTTCTGGCCAGCCATGCTCGAAGGCGCAGGCTATCGCAAACCGACAGCGATCAACGTTCACGGCTACTTGACCGTCAACGGTCAAAAGATGTCCAAGTCCCGCGGCACCTTCATCAAGGCTCGCACCTACCTTGATCACCTGTCACCTGAATACCTGCGCTACTACTATGCATCCAAGCTTGGCCGTGGCGTCGACGACCTTGATCTGAACCTGGAAGACTTCGTACAGAAGGTCAACTCGGATCTGGTCGGCAAAGTCGTGAACATTGCCAGCCGTTGCGCCGGCTTCATTCACAAAGGTAACGCCGGGGTAATGGTCGAGGGCAATGCTGCCCCCGAGCTGACCGATGCGTTCCTGGCTGCTGCACCGAGCATTGCCGAGGCTTATGAAGCCCGCGACTTCGCTCGCGCCATGCGTGAAATCATGGGCCTGGCCGATAGGGCCAATGCCTGGATTGCAGAAAAAGCGCCGTGGGCAATGGCCAAACAGGAAGGCAAGCAGGACGAAGTTCAATCTGTTTGCGCATTGGGCATCAACCTGTTCCGTCAATTGGTGATCTTCCTCAAGCCGGTTCTGCCAGTGCTTGCAGCTGACGCCGAAGCCTTCTTGAACGTTGCACCTCTGACTTGGGCAGATCACAGCACCTTGCTTGCCAATCATCAGTTGAATGCATTCAAACCGCTGATGACGCGCATCGACCCGGTAAAAGTACAAGCCATGAGCGATGCCTCAAAAGAAGACCTGGTGGCCAGCCAGACGGATACCGGTGACGCAGCCCTTCAAGGCAACGGTGAGCTGGTAAAAGAACCGTTGGCAGCCGAAATTGAATTCGATGCCTTTGCTGCCGTGGATCTGCGAGTTGCTCTGATTCTCAAGGCCGAAGCCGTTGAAGGAGCAGATAAACTGCTGCGCCTGACACTGGACATCGGTGATGAGCAACGCAATGTGTTCTCCGGAATCAAAAGCGCTTATCCGAACCCGGCTGAACTTGAAGGTCGCCTGACCATGATGATTGCCAACCTGAAGCCACGAAAAATGCGCTTCGGAATCTCTGAAGGCATGGTGATGGCTGCGGGCCCTGGCGGTGAAGAAATTTACCTGCTGAGCCCGGACAGCGGCGCCAAGCCAGGTCAGCGCATCAAGTAACACACCTCCCCCATCCACTAACGGCCAACTAGCCGTTAGTGGATATTGATCTGTAGCCGCCCTCCTTGTCTTCTCGGATAATCAGCGCCGCTCGTAAAACCGCCTCACACCTATTATTCACTGCGCATGATGAGTGTCGCCCGGGTGCGGCCCGCCGTCGCTGGACTGATAACACCATGAGCCTGACTCAACGTATTGATGCATTATTGCCACAAACCCAATGCGGAAAATGCGGCCATCCCGGCTGTAAACCCTATGCGCAAGGCATTGCCCAGGGCGAGGCCATCAATAAATGTCCGCCCGGCGGGACCGAAACCATAGCCGCACTGGCCGACTTGCTTGGTATTGCTGTAGTGGCGCTCGACACTGGGCGTGGTACAGCCCCGGCCCAAGTAGCCTACATTCGCGAAGCTGAGTGCATCGGCTGCACAAAGTGCATCCAGGCCTGCCCCGTCGACGCGATCCTCGGCGCAGCCAAGCTGATGCACACTGTAATCATTGATGAATGCACCGGTTGCGACCTCTGTGTGGCACCCTGCCCCGTCGACTGCATCGAGATGCGTCCACTGCCCACCAATATAATCCCGATTGTTGGCGGACTTGCCCGCGAAGCTGAGCAATACAAGGCTCGCCATCTGAAGCGCGAGCATGCACGTAGCCGCTATGAACGACGTGCCGAACGCCTGCGCCGTGAGGAGCAACACAAACAGGCAGAACGCCTGGCACGCGCCCAACGCCCACCTGCAGTCGCCCCCCTCCGTCAACTCAAAGGGCAAACAAACGCCCCATCCAGTTTCGACGAGATGGCGCTGAAAAAAGCCAAAGTCACACTGGCAATGGCACGCGCCCAGTTAAACAAATCGCTTAAAGCCTTTGGTCATCCTCCAACGGCACAGCAGCAATCGCAGTTGGTCATTCTTCAACAACAGTTTGAAGCAGCTGAACAGGCACTCGCCCAAATGGAGCCGGGCCCTGAATCCTCCGCCAGCGCGCCTGTTATAAATAACGCAGAGCTTAAACGTGCAAAAATTCAGCTCGCCATGCGCCGGGCTGAACTTAAAAAAGCTATCACCGAAGAACAACACGGTGCACAACTGGCGCTTTTAAATGACGCGGTTTCACAGGCAGAATTGGCAGTCAGTACCTTGGAAGAACCCAAAGCCTGATAAATTTTAGCCATGAGATAACGGATCGCCCTCCAGGAATTGTTTTTACCCATGAACGCCGCAAAGCGCCTTGAAATATTTCGTCGGTTTCACGAAGACAATCCCGAGCCTAAAACCGAACTGGCCTACACATCACCCTTCGAATTATTGATTGCCGTGATTTTGTCCGCGCAAGCCACTGATGTGAGCGTGAACAAGGCAATGGCCAAGTTGTTCCCGGTCGCGAATACGCCAGAAGCCATCTACGCTCTGGGAGTGGAAGGGCTTTCGCAGTACATCAAGACCATTGGCCTGTATAACAGCAAGGCCAAGAACGTGATCGAAACCTGTCGCTTGCTGATTGAACGGCATGCCGGTCAGGTGCCACAAACCCGAGAAGAGCTTGAAGCCCTTCCCGGGGTAGGTCGTAAAACCGCAAACGTTGTGCTCAACACCGCCTTCAGACAGCTGACCATGGCCGTAGATACCCATATATTCAGGGTCAGTAACCGAACCGGCATTGCACCAGGCAAAAATGTGGTTGAGGTCGAAAAGCAATTAATGAAATTCGTGCCCAAGCCTTACCTGCTGGATGCCCATCACTGGCTCATCCTGCATGGTCGTTACGTTTGCCAGGCGCGCAAGCCGCGCTGCGGGAGCTGCCGCATAGAAGACCTGTGCGAATTCAAGGAAAAGACCTCTGACGATTGAGTGATAGAGCGTTTATGTACTGATCGATTGAGAAAATCTTTTTTACCCGCGCAGCGATTATCGCTATAAGGGGCGCCATTGAACGTCTTAGCCTGGAGTGAACTGAATGAGCACTGGCAAAGAACAACTGGATGTGGAAGTAGAAGAAGATTTTCCTGTCTCAGATAAGGACGAGATCGCTGAGCCTGTAGTCGAGGTCGCTAAAACCAATTTGGCCAAGCGCAGGACGATTGATGCGCTTCTGGCAGATAAAAGGCTGCAAAAGGAGCTGGAAGATTATCCATACGATCTTTAAATTTTAAGCTTGCGACATCAAAAGCCTCCATTAGCGGAGGCTTTTTGTTTTCAGGGGCTGTCGAAGATCAGCGAATCACGTGTATTTCACTCCAGACCATTACGCTGGGCCAGCTCAATGAGATCAACCAGTGATCGGGCATTGAGCTTCAATAAAAGACGTGTTTTGTATGTACTCACCGTCTTGTTACTGAGAAATATGCCATCCGCTATTTCCTTGTTGCTCTTACCACGCGCCAGTTGCTGCAGCACCATCATTTCTCGCCCCGAAAGGCGATTGACCATCTCGGCTTCGCTGGCATTTCCCAAGTTGGAACGCACAGCGTGCAAAGCTTGATTGGGGAAATAGCTGTACCCTGAAAGCACGGCCCTGATAGCGCTCAGCAGTTCGGTCAAATCCTGCTGTTTGCAGACATAACCTGCTGCTCCCGCCTGCATGCAGCGCATGGAGAAATGGCCCGGGGTTTGCGAGGTCAATACCAGTATTTTCATCGGCGCATCAGGTGTTGACAAACGGGTGATGACTTCAAGCCCGTCAAGCTTGGGAATCCCGATATCCAAAATTACAATGTCAGGCGTATGTTCCCGAGCAAGTTGCAATGCATCTACTCCATTATCCGTCTCTGCTATGACCTCGTAGCCATGTCGTTCCATAAGCATACGTACAGCAAGACGAACCACAGGGTGATCATCCACGATCAGCACTTTATTCATGGGTAATTCCATTTTCCACTGTTCTAATTTTTAGAGGCCGCACAATAGCCTAGTTGTCCAGCCCTGGGGATAGCATCTAACCCTCCAACAACAATTAAAGAAATATCCTACAAAAAATAAAGAGTTATCCTAAAAACGTTTCTAAACATTAAACACTTGTTACATCCTTTCGCTACATGACTGCTTTTACCAGGTATACAGCCCAATCCGTAGTGAACGCCCATCCAATAATACTTATGCTCATAACCGGCATTTAAAATGGCGACAAGATTATGCGCCACTTCAACAACGGCAACTCTCGAAGGCATATGCCTGGATCTCTAGTGGATAAAACCTCCACGGTTAATTCAGACACTTGAGGATGGGGTTAATGAGATCCGATACATCCGCCATGACGTGGCAGACGGACAAAAAAAAGCCCGACCTGCGGGTCGGGCTTTTCTATCTGCAGGTATATCAGAACAGCTTACGACCCTTGTTCGCGGCAATACGCATGCGCAAGGCGTTCAGCTTGATGAATCCGGCAGCATCAGCCTGATTGTAAGCACCGCCATCTTCTTCGAATGTCGCAATATTTGCATCAAACAACGATTCGTCAGATTTGCGACCAGTAACAATCACGTTGCCTTTGTATAGCTTGAGGCGAACGACACCGTTCACATGAGCCTGGGAAGCATCAATCATTTGTTGCAGCATGATGCGCTCTGGGCTCCACCAGTAGCCGGTGTAGATCAGGCTGGCGTACTTGGGCATCAACTCGTCTTTCAGGTGAGCAACTTCACGATCCAGGGTAATCGACTCAATGGCACGGTGAGCCCGCAGCATAATGGTGCCGCCTGGTGTTTCGTAGCAGCCACGGGACTTCATGCCGACATAACGGTTCTCAACGATGTCGAGACGGCCAATACCATGCTGGCCACCAATGCGGTTCAAGGTCGCCAGTACAGTCGCCGGCGTCATTTCAACGCCGTCCAGCGCAACGATATCGCCGTTGCGGTAGGTCAGTTCCAGATACTGCGCAGTGTCAGGCGCGTTCTCCGGAGAGACGGTCCAACGCCACATGTCTTCTTCGTGCTCGGTCCAGGTGTCTTCCAGCACGCCGCCCTCGTAAGAGATGTGCAGCAAGTTGGCGTCCATCGAGTACGGGGATTTTTTCTTGCCGTGACGCTCGATCGGAATGGAATGCTTCTCTGCATAATCCATCAGCTTTTCACGCGAGAGCAAATCCCACTCACGCCATGGGGCAATCACCTTGACGCCTGGTTTCAGTGCGTAGGCACCCAGTTCAAAACGAACCTGGTCGTTACCTTTGCCCGTCGCGCCATGGGAGATGGCATCGGCACCGGTTTCGTTGGCGATTTCGATCAGACGCTTGGCAATCAACGGACGTGCGATGGAAGTACCCAGCAGGTACTCGCCTTCATAAACGGTGTTGGCACGGAACATCGGGAACACGAAGTCTCGAACAAATTCTTCGCGCAGGTCATCGATATAGATTTCCTTGACGCCCATGGCTTGCGCCTTGGCGCGTGCAGGCTCGACCTCTTCACCCTGCCCCAGATCGGCGGTAAAGGTTACGACTTCACAGTTATAAGTATCCTGCAGCCACTTGAGGATCACCGAAGTGTCCAGGCCGCCCGAATAAGCCAGAACGACCTTGTTTACGTCCGCCATGCCATCACTCCACGGGTTGTTCGAAAAGCCGAACAGTCTACCGCCCAAGTGCATAAATTTACAGAGGCGCGACACGTTATGACGACAAGGCGACAGTAAGTTTCAACAAGGCGACCAATGGTTGCAACTCAGGACACTGTCCCCGAGCTCTTCGCAGGCGCAGGAGGAGCCGTTCTTTCAGGCTCGGGCACGCGCTCCAGACGTACGCTGACGCGACGGTTTTTAGCGCGGTTGGCAGCACTGTTGTTAGGTGCCAGGGGGTATTGCTCACCATGGAAGCGCAGTGTCATCTGCGACTCCTGCAGGCCGTTCTCCTTGAAGTAACTCATCACAGCCATGGCGCGGCGCCGTGACAGCTCGCGATTGGTCAAACGATTGCCGCTATTGTCAGAATACCCCTCAAGGATGAGGTGATTGACTGTAGGGTCTGCTTTTAGATAGTCGAGCATGACTTGCAAGGTGAACCGGGCCTTGATGTCCAGCTCGATCCCACCACCAGGAAACCCGATCTGACTTTGACGTACCTGTTCAAAGTTTTTGGCCAATAGCTTTGTAGTACAGGCTTCGTAATCGCTGTAGGCCTGGCGAAATTTGACCGGCAATAAACGTACCTCCGACAAACCGCCCGTAGGTGAGTAATGCCTCACCAGCGGGCTGCGTCCCTCCAGCAACCCACGAAACAAGCGCCCTGCCTGAGCCTGCGAACTATTAAAGAGTACTTGCCCACGCCCTATGCGTACCGTGCCCAGATCAATGTCACCCCGCCCCGGCTGCCATGGCGCAGCTGCGGCCAGCAAAGTAGCAGCCCCCTCGCCCAGCACTGAGTTGTAGGCATTGAGGCGAAAAACAGCTTGTTCTCCCGCACGACGTACGAAAGCTCCAGAACCGAAATCGGTAATCGGTTGAATCAGGCGGCATTCGAATTTATCGCCTTCGACTTTCCACTCAATGTTCTCCAGTCGAGTCTGAAAAGTCATGGCCATGGCAGGCAGGCTGGCAAACATGCCAAACAGGATGAGATAACACTGGCGCACCGCAGCCTCCACAGGCTTGTACCGCAAAAAAACAGTCCGTCGGTTTACCGCAGACCTTACGTATATCGGTTAGCCACCACAAAACTTGATAGCGAGTGCCTGAGAGAGTCTTTTCCGGTAGCATTCGCATCAGTTTGACCCGCCTGGAATCCCCAATGTCTGACCGCCTGACCCTGCTGCGTCCCGACGACTGGCATATACATCTTCGCGATGGTGCTGTGTTACCCCACACTGTCGCAGATGTTGCGCGCACTTTTGGCCGCGCCATCATCATGCCAAACCTGGTACCTCCGGTGCGTAATGCTGCCGAAGCCGATGCCTACCGACAGCGCATCTTGGCTGCTCGCCCGGCTGGTAGCCGTTTTGAGCCGTTGATGGTGCTTTACCTCACTGACCGAACACAGCCGCAAGACATTCGCACTGCCAAGGCCTGTGGTTTTGTGCACGCCGCCAAGCTGTACCCGGCTGGCGCCACGACCAACTCCGATTCTGGCGTAACCAGCATCGACGCGATCTTCCCCGTCCTTGAAGTCATGGCCGAGGTCGGCATGCCATTGCTGATACACGGCGAAGTCACCCGCGCCAATGTGGATGTGTTTGACCGCGAAAAAATCTTTATCGACGAGCACATGCGCCGTGTTGTTGATCGCTTCCCGACTTTGAAAGTCGTGTTCGAGCACATCACAACCGCTGATGCAGTGCAGTTCGTCAATGAAGCTTCGGCAAACGTAGGTGCAACCATTACGGCTCACCACCTGCTGTACAACCGTAACCACATGCTGGTTGGCGGTATTCGCCCGCACTTCTATTGCCTGCCGATCCTCAAGCGCAACACTCATCAGGAAGCCCTGCTGGATGCGGCCACGAGCGGCAGCGAGAAGTTCTTCCTGGGCACCGACTCGGCGCCGCATGCCCAGCATGCCAAAGAAGCAGCGTGTGGATGTGCCGGTTGCTATACGGCCTATGCGGCCATCGAGATGTATGCCGAAGCATTTGAACAACGCAATGCCCTAGACAAACTGGAAGCTTTTGCCAGCTTGAATGGCCCGCGCTTTTACGGCCTGGCCCCCAGTACCGAAAAAATCACCCTGGTTCGCCAGGAGTGGACTGCCCCAACCAGCCTGCCATTCGGCGAGTTGACCGTAATTCCGCTGCGCGCCGGTGAAAAACTGCGCTGGCGCCTGCTGGAGGAACAGCTGTGAGCGACGACCATTATGATGACGAACACGAAGGCGGTCATGGCGGCGGCTCACGCCACCCGATGGCTGAGCGTTTTCGCGGCTATCTGCCGGTCGTAATCGATGTTGAGACTGGCGGCTTCAACAGCGCCACTGATGCCTTGCTGGAAATTGCAGCAGTCACCATCGGCATGGATGAAAGAGGTTTTGTGTACCCGGAGCACACCTATTTCCACCGTGTCGAGCCGTTCGAAGGCGCCAACATCGAAGCCGCAGCCCTGGAATTTACCGGCATCAAGCTTGATCACCCGCTGCGCATGGCGGTAAGCGAAGAAACAGCCCTGACCGACATTTTCCGTGGCGTGCGTAAAGCCCTGAAAGCCAATGGCTGCAAACGCGCCATTCTGGTAGGTCACAACAGCAGCTTCGACCTGGGCTTCCTTAACGCAGCTGTCGCGCGCCTGGACATGAAACGTAACCCGTTTCACCCGTTCTCCAGCTTTGACACCGCAACCTTGGCCGGCTTGGCATACGGCCAGACTGTATTGGCCAAAGCCTGTCAAACAGCCGATATCGATTTTGACGGCCGTGAAGCACACTCAGCACGCTATGACACCGAAAAGACCGCTGAACTGTTTTGCGGCATCGTTAACCGCTGGAAACAAATGGGCGGTTGGAAAGACTTCAACGACTGATACTGTCGTTATGGCTTGCATCACGCCATAAAAAAACCGGACATTGAGTCCGGTTTTTTTATGCCTGAACTAACCGTTACAGCTGGTCAGCGTTCTCAGTCAGGTAAGCAGCAACGCCGGCAGTCGAAGCCGTCATGCCTTTATCGCCTTTCTTCCAGTTGGCCGGGCAAACTTCGCCGTGCTCTTCGTGGAATTGCAGGGCGTCAACCAGACGCAGCAGTTCGTCCATGTTACGACCCAGTGGCAGGTCGTTCACGATCTGGGAGCGAACAACGCCTTTGTCATCGATCAGGAATGCGCCACGCAGAGCAACGCCGCCTTCGGTTTCAACGTCATAAGCCTTGCAGATTGCGTGATTGATGTCGGCAGCCATGGTGTATTTCACCTGACCGATGCCGCCATTGTTCACTGGAGTGTTGCGCCATGCGTTGTGAGTGAAATGAGAGTCGATAGACACTGCAACCACTTCAACGTTACGAGCCTGGAACTCAGGAATGCGGTGGTCCAGAGCAATCAGCTCGGACGGGCAAACGAAAGTGAAGTCCAGCGGGTAGAAGAACACCAGGCCATATTTGCCTTTGATGGCAGTGGACAGCGAGAAGCTGTCAACGATTTCGCCATTGCCGAGTACGGCTGCGACGGTGAAGTCAGGGGCTTGTTTGCCTACGAGTACGCTCATTGGATATCTCCTGGTGTGCAACGTGAAGAACGGGCTCCGGTCTGGCTGCTATTGCAAAAATCAGCCTTGGACCAGCTCCCGCGTAAAAAGACCGGCCATCATACACCGCTCGTCCGGACCGGCCTTAACCCTTTTTAATGACCGGGAAACTGTCGACTCATACCGTTCGTCACTGGAGTGGCATCGAGGCCTGATTGAGACTCAAGGTACTTTGACAATCATTCTCGTTAACATTAAGATCCCTCGCATTGAATCCCAACCAGCGATGGTTCTTATTTATGTACGTTTGCCTTTGCACTGGCGTTACCGATGGGAAAATCCGCGACGCAATCTATGACGGTTGCTGCAGCTACCGTGAAGTGCGTGAAGCGACCGGCGTCGCAAGCCAATGCGGCAAATGTGCTTGTTTAGCCAAGCAAGTGGTTCGTGAAACCCTCTCCTCGCTGCAAGCCAGCCAGGCAGTAATGAGTTACCCGGCGGAATTTTCCGTCGCCTGATGACCGAATTTTAAAGAGCCGGACTTAATGTCCGGTTTTTTTATGCCCAAAATTCAAGCGCTTAGCACCAAGACGCGGAACTCAAACATTCTTATTCCGATTAATTTTCATTTATTATTCAAACACTTAGGTTTGACAGTCTTTAGTACGCGGATCAAACTCTGCCTTATATACGGTTACTTAAGGCAGGCCCTAGCCATGAAAGGCGATATTTCAGTCATCCAGCACCTCAACAAAATTCTCGGCAACGAGCTGGTCGCTATCAACCAATACTTCCTGCATGCACGCATGTATCAGGACTGGGGCTTGGAAAAGTTGGGGGCACACGAGTACCACGAGTCCATCGACGAGATGAAACACGCGGACAAGCTGATCAAGCGCATCCTGTTCCTTGAAGGCCTGCCAAACGTGCAGGACCTGGGCAAGCTGCACATCGGCGAACACACCAAAGAAATGCTGGAGTGCGACCTGCGCATTGAGAAGACCGGCCACGCCGACCTCAAGGCAGCAATCGCGCACTGCGAAGTTGTAGGTGACTTTGGTAGCCGTGAACTTCTGGAAGATATTCTTGAATCTGAAGAAGAACATATCGACTGGCTGGAAACACAGTTAGGCCTGATCGATAAAGTCGGTATTGAGAATTACCTGCAGTCGCAAATGGGTGAGTAACTAACACCCTGAAGCGCCATAAAAAAGCCCCGCCCTGTTTAATCAGGAGCGGGGCCTTTTATGCGTGGTCACTTAATTAAACAGTGAACACGGCGACTGTCATTACGCTTCAGTCTTGGTCGCGGCAGCTTTTTCTACAGCCGCTTTGATCGTCGACTGCAAAGAACCATCTGCTGCCATCTCGGTCATGATGTCGCTACCACCGATCAACTCACCACCTACCCACAGCTGGGGAAAGGTTGGCCAGTTAGCGTATTTCGGCAGGTTGGCGCGGATTTCAGGATTCTGAAGGATGTCCACGTAAGCGAACTTCTCACCACAGGCCATCACAGCTTGCGCAGCTTTAGCCGAAAAGCCGCACTGCGGGGCATTCGGGGAGCCTTTCATGTAGAGCAGAATGGTGTTGTTGGCAATCTGTTCTTTAATAGTTTCGATGATATCCATGGAGCACCTCGGCTGAACTTTCCGACTCAGTTGTCGGCACGGTGGCGCATTGTAGCGGAAAGCCGAGCACGACGCTCGGTCTCCCCGACAGACAATGGTCTCAATTCCTGCCTGCAGAGCAGCGGCTACAAGGCCCACAATTGCCAAGCAGCGTGAGGGCAGTGTACAAATGGTCAGCTGAGGTGAGGCAAACCACTCAATGGTGGTTCCAGCCTGGTGCTCATACAGCGCAAGTCTCGCTCGAACCTCTAAAAATATGCCCCTTATTGGCAAGACGCGACATTTCCTTATAAGATCGCGCCTTCCCCTATTTCCGTCGCCCCGTGCGGCTTACGCCGCAGGTCTCGCCCGTTTTTCCGAAAAACCTGGCTTTGAGCATCTGCGATCGTTGCAAAAAAGGTAGTTAATGATGAGCGCAAGGCACTTTCTCTCCCTGATGGATTGCACGCCCGAAGAACTACTCAGCGTGATTCGTCGCGGTATCGAGCTCAAGGACCTGCGCGAGCGCGGCGTACTCTTCGAACCCCTGAAAAACCGCGTACTGGGCATGATTTTCGAAAAATCATCGACCCGCACCCGACTGTCTTTTGAAGCCGGCATGATTCAGCTCGGTGGCCAGGCCATCTTCCTGTCGCCACGCGACACCCAGCTGGGCCGTGGCGAGCCGATTGGCGACTGTGCCATTGTCATGTCGCGCATGCTCGACGCGGTCATGATCCGCACCTTCGCCCACAGCACCCTGACCGAGTTCGCAGCCAACTCCCGGGTACCTGTCATCAATGGCCTCTCGGACGATCTGCACCCGTGCCAACTGCTGGCCGACATGCAGACCTACCTTGAGCATCGCGGCTCGATCAAAGGCAAAACCGTGGCCTGGATCGGCGATGGCAACAACATGTGCAACAGCTATATAGAAGCGGCAATCCAGTTCGACTTCCAGCTACGTGTTGCCTGCCCTGAAGGGTATGAACCCAACCCCGAATTCGTAGCCCTGGCCGGTGACCGCGTAACCATCGTTCGCGACCCTCGTGAAGCCGTAACCGGCGCCCATCTGGTGAGCACTGATGTCTGGACCTCAATGGGCCAGGAAGAAGAAACCGCCAAGCGCTTAAAACTCTTTGCGCCATTCCAGGTAAACCGTGCCCTGCTCGACCTGGCCGCCGAAGACGTGCTGTTCATGCATTGCCTGCCCGCACACCGCGGAGAAGAAATCAGCCTCGACTTGCTGGACGACAAGCGCTCGGTCGCTTGGGACCAGGCCGAGAACCGCCTGCACGCGCAGAAAGCATTGCTCGAATTCCTCGTTCAACCGGCGTACCAACCCGTATGAGCCAGCCGCTATTGCTAAACCTGCGTGATCTGGCCTGTGGATACCAAGGCCAGAGCGTCGTGCAAAACCTCAATCTGCACCTCAATGCAGGCGATATTGGCTGCCTGCTTGGCTCCTCCGGGTGCGGAAAAACCACCACGCTGCGCGCCATTGCCGGTTTTGAGCCCGTACATCAGGGCGAAATCCAGCTGGCCGGCGAAGTCATCTCCAGCGCAGGGTTCACACTTGCACCCGAGAAGCGTCGCATCGGTATGGTGTTTCAGGACTACGCACTTTTTCCGCACCTGAGCGTGGCCGATAACATCGCGTTCGGCATCCGCAAACACCCTGACAAAGACCGCGTAACCCAAGAGCTGCTTGAACTGGTCAACCTCAGGAACCTTGGCAAACGCTTCCCCCACGAGCTTTCCGGCGGCCAGCAGCAACGAGTTGCTCTGGCCCGTGCACTGGCACCCGAACCGCAGCTGCTGCTACTGGACGAGCCTTTCTCCAACCTGGATGGCGAACTACGGCGCAAACTCAGCCATGAAGTGCGCGATATCTTGAAAGCCCGAGGCACCAGCGCAATTCTGGTAACACATGACCAGGAAGAAGCCTTCGCTGTCAGCGACCATGTCGGGGTTTTCAAGGAAGGTCGCCTGGAGCAGTGGGACACACCCTACAACCTGTACCACGAGCCTCTGACGCCGTTTGTGGCGAGTTTTATTGGCCAGGGGTACTTCATTCGCGGCCAGCTATTGAGCCCTGAGTCAGTGCAAACCGAGTTAGGTGTACTGCGCGGCAATCGAGCCTACACCTGGCCTACCGGTGGTGCTGTGGATGTGTTGTTGCGCCCGGACGATATCGTTTACGCCCCGGACAGCGAATTGAAAGCGAAAATTATTGGCAAAACCTTCCTCGGTGCCTCGACCCTGTATCGCCTGCAACTGCCCACTGGCAGCCAGCTGGAATCGATTTTCCCGAGCCACGCCGACCACTTGCCAGGGGCTGAAGTCGGCATTCGCGTTGCTGCTGAACATCTGGTGATGTTCCAAACCAGCGGCAGCACGGCAGCGCAAATTCAACACACTGAATCTGGGGTAAGACGCTTCAGCACAACTGACTGAGCTGCGGCTGCTAATTTCTGGACGGCAAAAACCTGTAGGAGCGAGCTCGCTCCTACAGGGTCGGTTTTTTTGAACGAAACACCTCAAACCCGCCCCACAGGCGCAAAAATCGCCTGCGTATGCTCTGCCAGCACTGCAGGCGCCAGCTCGACTTCCAGCCCGCGTCGACCGGCGCTGACAAATATCGTCGCAAAACCCTGTGCACTTTGATCAATAAAGGTACGCAGACGCTTTTTCTGGCCCAGCGGGCTAATCCCACCCAGCAGATACCCCGTCGAACGCTGTGCTGCCACCGGGTCAGCCATTTCGACTTTCTTGACGCCGGCCGCCTGCGCCAGGGCTTTTAAATCAAGACTTCCGACGACCGGTACAACTGCGACTAACAACTCACCTTTTTCACTGCTGACCAACAATGTCTTGAACACCTGTGCCGGGGCAAGACCGAGCTTTTCTGCGGCCTCCAACCCGTAGGAAGCAGCCTTGGGGTCGTGTTCATAGCTGTGCACCCGATGTTCGGCGCGAACTTTTTTCAGCAGGTCCAGTGCAGGCGTCATAAGAGCTCCAGTCGGGAATCGGACAAAGTGAATCAGGGCCGAATTTTAGGCTATTGAGCGACAAAAAGGCGCTGGAACGGGCCTCTTGGCCCCCTCTGAAGCTGAAACGGTACGCTCTTGCCTACCAATTTGTGCTCTTTGCTTACATAAAAACAAGTACCAAACCGGCAGTAAAAAGTCAGAATATGAATCACCGTTCACTTTCGACCTTTGACAGCAGTGTTTCTTGTCTATATTTTTTCGAATATGAATATGCTCGGCTTTTACACATAATCCATTACTAACCCATGAAAAGCCGGATCAATGCTTTCCGGTTTTAGTGCAGCTTCTACAGCCCCCCAGACCGACAACGTCAAAAAACAAAAAAAACGAGGTTTCAAATGACGACCGCAACCCAGCATCCCACGCTTTCCGGCCAGTGCATGGCCGAGTTTCTCGGCACCGCACTTTTGATATTTTTTGGTACAGGCTGTGTTGCGGCTCTCAAGGTAGGGGGCGCCAGCTTAGGCTTATGGGAAATCAGCATCATCTGGGGTATAGGGGTGAGCATGGCGATTTACCTGACAGCGGGCGTATCGGGTGCACACCTGAACCCGGCCGTCAGCATTGCACTCTGCCTGTTCACCGATTTTGAAAAGCGCAAACTTCCTTTCTACATCATCGCCCAGGTCGCGGGTGCCTTCTGCGCAGCTGCATTGGTGTACACGCTCTACAGCAATTTATTTTTCGATTACGAACAAACTCATCAATTGGTTCGCGGCAGCCAGGCCAGCCTGGACACGGCCTCGGTTTTCTCGACCTATCCGCACCCGGCACTCTCCACCCTGCAAGCCTTCCTCGTCGAAATGGTCATTACCGCTATTCTCATGGGCGTGATCATGGCCCTCACCGATGACAAGAATGGTTTGCCTCGCGGCCCGATGGCGCCGCTGCTGATAGGCTTGCTGATTGCCGTAATTGGCAGCTCGATGGGCCCGCTGACAGGATTTGCAATGAACCCCGCACGTGATTTCGGGCCCAAGCTGATGACGTTCTTTGCTGGCTGGGGTGAGATTTCGCTTACCGGCGGGCGCGATATCCCTTATTTCCTGATTCCGATTTTTGCACCGATCGTGGGTGCCTGCCTCGGCGCAGCCATTTATCGCGGAATGATTGCCCGCCATTTGCCTGCTGTCGAACCTCTGGCAACGCAGACCCAAGCCATCCCAGAGGTGAAAACCCAGGCTTCCTGATAGAACCGTTGAAACGGGGCTCACGAGACTACTGCCCGTACCCTTCTCGAGCCCTGAACCTATTACTTAATTCTGCAAGGCACTCAAATGACCGACATTCAGAATAAGAACTACATCATTGCGCTGGACCAAGGCACCACCAGTTCGCGAGCGATCATCTTCGATCGTGACGCAAACGTGGTCTGCACCGCGCAACGCGAGTTCCAGCAGCACTATCCGCAACCAGGCTGGGTTGAACATGACCCGATGGAAATCTTCGCCACCCAAAGCGCGGTGATGGTCGAAGCTCTGGCCCAGGCCGGCCTGCATCATGATCAAGTGGCTGCTATCGGCATCACTAACCAGCGGGAAACCACCGTTGTCTGGGACAAAATCAGCGGGCGTCCGATCTACAACGCTATCGTCTGGCAGTGCCGACGCAGTACAGAGATCTGCGAGCAGCTCAAGCGCGACGGCCACGAGCAATACATCAGCGACACCACCGGCCTGGTAACCGACCCGTACTTTTCGGGCACCAAGCTGAAGTGGATCCTGGACAACGTCGAAGGCAGCCGCGAACGTGCACGTAATGGCGAACTGCTGTTCGGCACCATCGACAGCTGGCTGATCTGGAAATTTACCGGCGGCAAAACCCACGTCACCGACTACACCAACGCTTCGCGCACCATGCTCTTCAACATCCACACGCTGGAGTGGGATGCCAAGATGCTGGAGGTGCTGGACGTCCCGCGCGAAATGTTGCCTGAAGTCAAATCGTCTTCGGAAATCTACGGCCGCACTAAAAGCGGTATCGCCATCGGCGGTATTGCCGGTGACCAACAGGCCGCGCTGTTTGGCCAGATGTGCGTTGAGCCGGGCCAGGCCAAAAACACCTACGGAACTGGCTGCTTCCTCCTGATGAACACCGGTTCCAAGGCCGTCAAATCTTCACACGGCATGCTGACCACCATTGCCTGCGGCCCACGAGGCGAAGTGGCTTACGCGCTGGAAGGCGCAGTATTCAACGGTGGCTCCACCGTGCAGTGGCTGCGCGACGAGTTGAAAATAATCAACGACGCGCATGACACCGAGTATTTCGCCAACAAGGTCAAAGACAGCAATGGCGTGTACCTGGTACCGGCTTTCACCGGCCTGGGCGCTCCCTACTGGGACCCGTATGCACGCGGCGCATTGTTCGGTCTGACCCGCGGAGTACGCGTGGATCACATCATTCGTGCAGCGCTCGAATCAATTGCCTACCAGACACGCGACGTGCTGGATGCCATGCAGCAAGACTCGGGCGAGCGTCTCAAAGCCTTGCGCGTAGATGGCGGCGCTGTAGCCAACAACTTCCTGATGCAGTTCCAGGCCGACATTCTCGGCACCATGGTCGAGCGTCCGAAAATGCGTGAAACCACTGCCTTGGGCGCAGCCTATCTGGCGGGTCTGGCCTGCGGTTTCTGGGGCAGCCTGGAAGAGTTGCGAGGTAAAGCCGTGATTGAACGCGAGTTCGAACCTACGCTTGAGGAAGCCTGTAAAGAGAAGCTCTACGCTGGCTGGAAAAAGGCCGTGAGCCGTACACGCGACTGGGAACCCCACGAAGAAAGCAACTAAGCACTTTGCAGTACGCAAGCAGCGAACACTTCAGGTGTTCACTGCTTGCGCCTGTGTTTCATGGCACCTGCGAGTAGCAGGCGACGCTTTCCTGCGGCATCATGGGCGAATTTTGCTTCGCCGCCCAAAGGAAACTCCATGAATCTGCCTCCACGCCAACAGCAGATCCTCGAACTCGTTCGCGAGCGCGGCTACGTCAGCATCGAGGAAATGGCTCAGTTGTTCGTCGTTACACCGCAGACCATCCGTCGCGACATCAATCAATTGGCAGAAGCCGATCTGTTACGTCGTTATCACGGTGGCGCAGCCTATGACTCCAGCGTTGAAAACACCGCCTACGCCATGCGCGCCGACCAGATGCGCGATGAAAAGCGCCGCATTGGCGAAGCCATCGCTGCCCAGATTCCTGATCACGCCTCGATTTTCATCAATATCGGCACCACCACCGAGTCGATAGCCCGGGCGCTGCTCAACCATAACCACCTGAAAATCATCACCAACAACCTGCATGTCGCTTCGATCCTGAGCGCCAAGGATGATTTCGAAGTCCTGATAGCCGGCGGCAACGTGCGTCGTGATGGCGGCATCGTGGGCCAGGCCAGCGTCGACTTTATCAACCAGTTCAAGTTTGACTTTGCTCTGGTAGGTATCAGCGGTATCGATTCAGACGGTAGCCTGCTGGATTTCGACTACCAGGAAGTGCGCGTTTCCCAGGCCATTATCGCCAATGCCCGACAGACCATCCTCGCCGCTGACTCCAGTAAATTTGGCCGCAACGCGATGGTTCGCCTTGGCCCGATCAGCCTGATTGATTGCCTGGTCACCGACCAGCCGCCGGTACCGGAGCTGGCGCAACTGCTCGCCCAGCACAAGATCCGGCTGGAAGTGGTGTAACACCAGCGCTCCATCTTCCCTTCAGAAGCGAGCTTGCCTCGCGATAGCAGCAACGCGGTCAGGTCAAACCCTGCGTTGCCTGAATCGCGGGGCAAGCTCGCGCCTACAGTAAATGTTCGAAATTCTTCTTTTCATCATCCTTCGATGAGTTTTTTCAATCGAAGCAGGCTGGCCGTGGGCGCATTTATCCGCTACCATTTTCGAAAATGAACATTAATGTTCGAATTCAAATAAGCGTAAAGAACGCGAGGCCTACATATGTCCCTGACCACCTTGCCTGCCACTCCCCTCTCCGAGGTTTATGATGTTGCCGTGATTGGCGGTGGAATCAACGGCGTAGGAATCGCGGCAGACGCTGCCGGTCGCGGCTTGTCTGTGTTCCTTTGCGAAAAAGACGATCTGGCCAGCCACACCTCGTCTGCCAGCAGCAAGTTGATTCACGGTGGCCTGCGCTACCTGGAGCATTACGAATTCCGCCTGGTGCGCGAAGCACTGGCCGAACGCGAAGTGTTGCTGGCCAAAGCCCCGCACATCGTTAAACCCATGCGCTTTGTCTTGCCTCACCGCCCGCACCTGCGCCCGGCCTGGATGATTCGTGCCGGCCTGTTTCTGTATGACCATTTGGGCAAGCGTGAAAAGCTCGCCGGTTCTACCAGTCTCAAGTTCGGTGCCGACAGCCCGTTAAAAGCAGAAATCACCAAGGGCTTTGAATACTCGGACTGCTGGGTGGATGACGCTCGCCTTGTAGTACTGAACGCCATGGCAGCGCGGGAAAAAGGTGCGCATGTTCACACCCAAACCCGCTGCGTCGGTGCTCGTCGCAGCAAAGGCTTGTGGGAGCTGAACCTGGAGCGGGCCGACGGCAGCCTGTTCTCGATTCGCGCCAAGGCGTTGGTAAACGCCGCAGGGCCCTGGGTCGCCAAATTCATCAAAGACGATCTCAAGCTCGACTCGCCCTACGGCATTCGCCTGATTCAGGGCAGCCACCTGATCGTTCCGAAACTGTATGACGCACCAAACGCATTCATCCTGCAGAACGAAGACCAGCGGATCGTCTTCACCATTCCGTACATGGACCAGTTCACCATCATTGGTACCACTGACCGCGAATACACCGGCGACCCGGCCAAAGTCAGCATCACCGAAGAAGAAACCGACTATCTGCTCAATGTGGTCAATGCTCACTTCAAACAACAGGTAAGCCGTGCCGATATTCTGCGCACCTACTCCGGCGTTCGCCCGCTGTGCAATGACGAGTCGGACAACCCGTCGGCGGTCACTCGTGATTACACCCTGGCACTGTCCGGCGTACCGGGCGAAGCACCATTGCTGTCTGTGTTTGGCGGCAAGCTGACCACCTACCGCAAACTGGCCGAGTCGGCCATGGCGCAACTGGCCCCGTTCTTCAGCCAGATCAAGCCAAGCTGGACCGCCAAAGCAACACTGCCGGGCGCAGAGAACATGACGACCCCGCAAGCCCTGAGCGCTGCTCTGACCAGCAAATACAGCTGGCTGGATGCTGCCATTGCCAAGCGCTGGGCTATCACCTATGGCAGCCGCTCATGGAACCTGCTGGAGGGCATGCAGGGCTTGAGCGACATGGGTGAGCACATCGGCAGCGGTCTCTACAGCCGTGAAGTCG
The DNA here is from genome assembly GCF_049897045.1 of Pseudomonas sp. TWR2-1-1. Classification (NCBI taxonomy): domain Bacteria; kingdom Pseudomonadati; phylum Pseudomonadota; class Gammaproteobacteria; order Pseudomonadales; family Pseudomonadaceae; genus Pseudomonas; species Pseudomonas sp. TWR2-1-1. Next base: position 565,242 of record NZ_JAFCVM010000001.1, on the reverse strand, counting down.
ATTACCTGTGCAGCCAGGAATGGGCACTGGATGCGCAAGACATCCTATGGCGCCGGACCAAACTGGGGTTGTTCACCACTGCCCAGGAGCAGGAACACCTGGTGCAATACATGGCCACGCTGGACTTGAAGCATCGCAAGGTCGAAGCCGCTTAAAACTTGACGCCCCCTGCAGGAGCAAGCCTGCAGGGGGACGTAGTGCACCGTTTCAACTGTCAACCGGGTACCTTCATCGCGAGCAGGTTTGCTCCTGCAGGCACCCTGCCCCATTCGGTTTTCCGAACAGCCCGACGCGCATTGATTCGGCTTTCCGGGCATTCTCTCCTAAAGCCTCTCCCTTATATATTTAAAAACCCTTATAAATCAGCTAGTTAACTATAACTCGCACGATTGGCATGACTCATGCTCTACACTCAGGGCCGAATGCTTAAACAGCGCTAAAGCCTGTTGGGTCATTCCTAGTACAAAAAGGGTCCGTAAACGGGCTCAATAAAAAAAACAATGTCGAGGAAACACCGATGCGCATCGTTCCGCAACTTTTGAGCGCAGCAATTGCTGCAGCTCTGATTAGCACTCCAGTTTTTGCAGCCGAATTGACCGGCACACTGAAGAAAATCAAAGAATCCGGCACCATCACCCTCGGGCATCGTGACTCCTCCATCCCGTTCTCTTACATCGCAGACGGCTCCGGCAAGCCGGTTGGCTACTCCCACGATGTGCAACTGGCAATCGTCGAAGGGCTGAAAAAGCAACTCGACATGCCCGACCTCAAGGTCAAGTACAACCTGGTCACCTCCCAGACCCGTATCCCGCTGGTACAGAACGGCACCGTTGACGTTGAGTGTGGTTCCACCACCAACAATGCTGAACGCGCCCAGCAAGTGGATTTTTCGGTCGGCATCTTCGAAATCGGTACTCGCCTGCTGTCCAAAAAAGACTCGCCTTACAAGGACTTCGCTGACCTGAAAGGTAAAAACGTAGTCACCACCGCAGGCACTACTTCCGAGCGCATCCTCAAGGCGATGAACGCCGACAAGCAGATGGGCATGAACGTGATCTCGGCAAAAGACCACGGCGAAGCCTTCAACATGCTTGAGTCGGGCCGCGCTGTAGCCTTCATGATGGACGACGCCCTGCTGGCCGGTGAAATGGCCAAGGCCAAGAAGCCAACTGACTGGGCCGTGACCGGTACGCCACAGTCGTACGAAATTTATGGCTGCATGCTGCGCAAAGGCGATCCAGACTTCAAGAAAGCGGTGGATGACGCCATTGTTGGGTATTACAAGTCGGGCGACGTCAATAAATCCTATGCCAAATGGTTCCAGTCGCCGATCCCGCCTAAAGGCCTGAATCTCGACTTCCCGATGAGCAAAGAGCTCAAAGAGCTGATCGCCAACCCGAACGACAAACCAGCACCTGAAGAAAAACCGGCGGCCTGATTACTGACCGCTGAGTCTCCCGGGCGTGAGTCATCGCGCCCGGGACTTGCTGACCACCTGTTGTACTGGCTTCTTACTGCATTAGAGAGCACTCGAACCCCTGGTTATCGAGCGGGTTGAGTGTGCCCGGCGACCCTGTCGGGTGAGAACGGATTCCCTGAAGCAAGTGCTTTTTTATAGACCCATCTGAGGGGAGACCCTGCATGAATTACAACTGGGACTGGAGCGTATTTTTCAAGTCCACCGGCATAGGCAGCGAGACGTATCTCGACTGGTTTATCTCCGGCCTGGGCTGGACCATCGCGATCGCTGTTGTCGCCTGGATTGTTGCCCTGATACTGGGTTCACTGCTGGGCGTGATGCGCACCATGCCGAACCGTCTGGTATCGGGCATCGCCACGGTTTACGTGGAAATTTTCCGTAACGTACCGCTTCTGGTGCAGCTGTTTATCTGGTACTTCCTGGTACCCGATCTGCTGCCTGCCAATCTGCAGGAGTGGTACAAACAAGACCTCAACCCGACCACCTCGGCTTACTTGAGCGTTGTTGTGTGTCTGGGGCTGTTCACTGCGGCACGGGTTTGCGAGCAAGTACGTACCGGTATTCAGGCGCTACCCCACGGGCAAGAAGCCGCCGCACGCGCCATGGGCTTTAGCCTGTCGCAGATCTACTGGAACGTGCTGCTGCCACAAGCCTACCGAATCATCATTCCACCGCTCACCTCTGAATTCCTCAACGTGTTCAAGAACTCGTCAGTGGCTTCATTGATCGGCTTGATGGAACTGCTGGCGCAAACCAAACAGACAGCTGAATTCTCCGCCAACCTGTTTGAGGCGTTCACCCTGGCTACGCTGATTTACTTCACCCTGAACATGAGCCTGATGCTGCTGATGCGCCTAATCGAGAAGAAAGTCGCGGTGCCCGGCCTGATGTCATTGGGGGGCAAATAATGGACTTCTTCGATTTCAGCGGGATTGTTCCTGCCCTGCCCGGCCTGTGGAACGGCATGATCATGACCTTGAAGCTCATGGTTCTGGGGGTTATCGGTGGTATTGCTCTGGGTACCGTGCTGGCACTGATGCGGTTGTCGTCGAGCAAGTGGCTGGCCAACCTGGCCGGCGCTTATGTGAACTACTTCCGCTCCATCCCGTTGCTGCTGGTCATTACCTGGTTCTACCTGGCAGTGCCGTTCGTACTGCGCTGGATCACCGGCAAAGACACCCCGATCGGTGCGTTCGAGTCGTGCATGGTGGCGTTCGTCATGTTCGAAGCCGCTTACTTCTGCGAAATCGTGCGGGCCGGCGTACAGGCCATACCAAAAGGCCAGATGGGCGCCGCCAAAGCGCTGGGCATGAGTTACGGCCAGGCCATGCGCCTGATCATCCTGCCTCAGGCCTTTCGCAAAATGACTCCGCTGCTGCTGCAACAGAGCATCATTTTGTTTCAGGACACCTCGCTGGTTTACACCGTTGGCCTTGTGGACTTCCTCAATGCTGCTCGCTCCAATGGCGATATTATCGGCCGCTCCAATGAGTTCCTGATCTTCGCCGGTCTGGTGTATTTCATCATCAGCTTTTCCGCCTCGCTGCTGGTCAAGCGTCTGCAAAAAAGGTTTGCCGTATGATCTCGATCAAGAACATCAACAAGTGGTACGGGGACTTCCAGGTACTGACCGATTGCAGTACTGAAGTCAAAAAAGGCGAAGTGGTTGTAGTCTGCGGCCCGTCCGGCTCCGGTAAATCGACCCTGATCAAGTGCGTCAATGCCCTTGAACCGTTCCAGAAAGGCGACATCGTGGTCGATGGCACTTCGATTGCCGATCCGAAGACCAACCTGCCAAAACTGCGCTCGCGGGTTGGCATGGTGTTCCAGCATTTCGAACTGTTCCCGCACATGACCATCACCGAAAACCTGACGATCGCGCAGATCAAGGTATTGGGGCGCAGCAAGGAAGAAGCCACCAAAAAAGGCCTCGAACTGCTGGAACGCGTTGGCCTGTCGGCGCATGCCCACAAGCACCCGGGGCAACTCTCCGGTGGCCAGCAACAGCGTGTCGCCATTGCCCGCGCGTTGGCCATGGACCCGATCGTGATGCTGTTTGACGAGCCGACCTCTGCCCTCGACCCGGAAATGGTTAACGAAGTACTCGACGTGATGGTGCAACTGGCCCACGAAGGCATGACCATGATGTGCGTCACCCATGAAATGGGTTTTGCACGCAAGGTCGCCAACCGGGTGATCTTCATGGACCAGGGCAAGATCGTCGAAGACTGTGAGAAAGAAGAGTTCTTCGGTGATGTATCGGCCCGTTCCGAGCGGGCCCAGCACTTCCTCGCCAAGATCCTGCAGCACTAAGCAGCACCATTCCCCGCAGGAGCGGGCTTGTCTCGCGAAGATGCGACGCGGTCAATTGGTTAACCGTGTGGCGATCATCGCAAGGCAAGCCCGCTCCTGAAGGAGATTTCTGTTAATCGGCTGCCCTTGCGCAGTGGTTGACCCAAGGCATCTGTGATGAAATGCGACCCCACTCTTTATCGCGGTGCCCCGCCATCACTTGCCGTGAAACCTCGTCTGCTCCGTCATTTGCTGCTACCGCCATTGATCCTGCTGCTAACCGTCGGGCTCGGTTATGCCGGCTATCGCATCAGCGAACACTTTGGCATCCGCAGCCTCAGCGAGAACGGCGAGCGCCAGCTAGAACTCCACGCACGCACTGTCGAGAGCGAACTCGGCAAATACACCTACCTGCCCAGCCTGCTGGAGCTGGAGTCCAGCGTTTCGCAACTGCTGGCTGATCCGACCGCGCAGAACCGGGTTACCGTTAATCAATACCTTGAAGGCCTGAACCGACGCAGCCGCAGCCGGGCAATCTATGTGCTCGACACTACGGGCCGTGTAATGGCCACCAGCAACTGGCGCGATACCGACAGCTATCTGGGTGAAGACCTGTCCTTCCGCGCCTACTTTCAAGACGCAGTACGCGGTCAGCCGGGACGTTTCTACGGGATCGGCAGTACCTCCGGCGAGCCGGGCTACTATCTGGCACATGGCCTGGAAGAACACGGCAAGATCATTGGCGTGGCGGTCATCAAAGTCCGCCTCGAAGCCCTTGAAGAACGCTGGCAACGCGCTCGCCTCGAAGCTTATGTCAGTGATGAAAACGGCATCATCATTCTGTCGAGTGACCCGACCCGTCGCCTGAAATCGGTCCGTCCCCTGACTGCCGACACCAAAGAGCGGCTGGCGCGCAGCCTGCAGTATTACTGGTGGCCGCTTAACGAACTGCAGCCACTTGAGCGCGAGCAACTGGCCGAAGGCGTAGAAACCGTCACCTTTGCCGCCAATAGCGAACTGGTCAAGGATGATAAAGAAGTCAGTTATCTGGCCCAGACCCGAAAACTGAACGACACACCCTGGGAAATAACCCTGCTGACCCCGTTGCAGGATTTGCGTCGAGCAGCCGCCAATCAGGGCATGTTGGTCGCCGTCGCCTTTGCCCTGCTGGCCTTCTTGCTGATTGCCTGGAATGAGCGGCGCAAAGTGATTGCCACCAGGCTTGCAGCCCGCGAAGCCCTGCAAGAGGCCAACAATCAGCTGGAACGCAAAATCACTGAGCGCACCGCCCACCTGCGCGCCAGCAACGAACGGCTCAAAGGCCAGATTCGTGAACGCCGCCAGGCCGAAGACACACTGCGCCACGCACAGGACGAACTGGTCCAGGCCGGCAAGCTGGCCGCCATCGGGCAAATGTCTACCAGCATTGCCCATGAACTGAATCAGCCATTGGCCGCCTTGCGCACGCTGTCGGGCAACACCATACGGTTTCTCCAGCGCGGCGACCTGAAGGTAGCGGCGGACAATCTCAACACCATCAACAATCTGGTCGACCGCATGGGCCGCATCACTGCCAACCTGCGCTCTTTTGCCCGGCGCGGCGATGATCAGGGCCAGGCAAGCCTGGAAAAGGCGGTCGACGCGACCTTGCAACTGCTGGCCGTTCGCCTTGAAGCGTCAGCTGTCGAGCTGCATCGCGACTTCAGTGATGTCCAGCTCAAGATCGATCAGACTCGACTGGAGCAAATCCTCGTCAACCTGATCGGCAATGCGCTGGACGCCATGCAAGACCAGGCAGATCCCCCCCGGCTGTGGCTGGAAGGCGAATCCGGCGACGGTAAATATCGCCTGCGTGTTCGCGATAACGGTCCCGGTATTGACCCCGAAAGCCGAAAACACCTGTTTGAACCTTTCTTCACCACCAAACCAGGCGAGCAGGGCCTGGGCCTGGGCTTGACCCTGTCGGCCAGTCTGGCCGCCGCCGCCGGAGGTAACCTCAGTGTCGAATTCCCGGCCACCGGTGGTGCCGCGTTTGTCCTCTTATTACCGCTGTTGCAACCCGCTAAGGCCGAGCCGATATGAATAACGAGCTGACCGTCCTGATTGTCGAAGACGACCCCCATGTCCTGCTCGGATGCCAGCAGGCGCTGGCACTGGAAGATATTCGCAGCGAAGGCGTGAGCAGTGCCGAACAGGCACTGGCAATGGTCGGGGACAATTTCCCCGGCATTGTCATCAGTGACATCCGACTGCCGGGAATTGATGGCCTGGAGCTGCTTAAACGGCTCAAGGCGCGTGATCGCAGTCTGCCGGTGGTCCTGATTACAGGCCACGGCGATATTTCGATGGCCGTGGGAGCCATGCGCGATGGCGCCTATGACTTTATGGAAAAACCGTTTTCTCCGGAACGGCTGGTCGATATCGCCCGCCGGGCACTGGAGCAACGCGGCTTGGCCCGTGAAGTGTGGTCACTACGCCGGCAACTGGCCGAGCGTGACTCCCTTGAAGGCCGGATCATCGGCCGCTCGCCTGCCATGCAGCAATTACGCGAATTGATCGCCAACGTCGCCGACACCTCTGCCAACGTGCTGATTGAAGGCGAAACCGGTACTGGCAAGGAGCTGGTCGCCCGCTGTCTGCATGACTTCAGCCGCCGCCAGCCCCGGCAGTTTGTTGCGCTTAACTGCGGCGGGCTACCGGAAAACCTGTTTGAAAGCGAGATATTCGGCCACGAAGCCAATGCCTTCACCGGGGCCGGGAAACGCCGGATCGGCAAGATCGAACATGCCGACGGCGGCACCCTGTTTCTCGACGAAGTTGAAAGCATGCCGCTCAACCTGCAGATCAAACTGCTGCGGGTATTGCAGGAGCGCTCGCTGGAACGCCTGGGCTCCAACCAAAGCATCGATGTCGACTGCCGGGTGATCGCCGCCACCAAGTCCGACCTGGATCAACTGAGCAAAGCCAGCCAGTTTCGCAGCGACCTCTATTACCGCTTGAATGTAGTGACGCTCGAGCTACCGCCTCTGCGCGAACGGCGCGAAGACATCCTGCAACTGTTCGAATACTTCCTGCAGCAATCATCCCTGCGCTTCGACCGGGAGGCCCCCGAACTGGACAACCAGACCCTGTCCAACCTGATGAGCCATGACTGGCCGGGCAACGTGCGCGAACTGCGCAACGTGGCAGAGCGCTTTGCCCTAGGCCTGCCGGCCTTCAAAAAATCGGGCAGCAACGCAGCCCAGGGGTTGGGTTTTTCAGAAGCGGTGGAAGCGTTCGAGCGCAACCTGCTCAATGATGCGCTACAACGCAGCGGCGGTAACCTGACCCAGGCCAGCCAGGAATTGGGCATGGCTAAAACCACGCTATTCGACAAAGTAAAAAAATACGGGCTGGCTCACTGATGGATCTGATTCTAAAAGCTGCACTGGGCGCCGCCGTGGTCATCATCCTGGCGATGCTGGCAAAAACCAGAAACTACTACATCGCAGGGCTGGTCCCACTGTTCCCGACCTTCGCCCTGATTGCCCATTACATCGTCGGCAAAGGGCGATCGCTGGACGACCTGAAAACCACCATCGTCTTCGGCATGTGGTCGATCATTCCCTACTTCGTCTACCTCGCGGCGCTCTACGTACTGGTGGACCGCATGCGCCTAGAAGCGTCACTGGCACTCGCCGCCGTAGCCTGGCTGATTGCCGCGACCATACTGGTCAGTGTCTGGGTGCGGTTGCACTGACCAGGAGTGGGTGTTCGCGATAGCAAAGCCGAACAAGCTCCCTCCCGCAGAAACCCACTCCCGCAAATATTCTGGCCCGTCCCTTGCATTTACCCCCTAAAGCCCGCCCGGCCTGACCTGGCGGCGAATACACGGGGGTAGATAACACATTGAATATTCTAGATCTTGATCACAGCCTGACTGCTCAAGCGCCTATTGCGCTGCGGTTGGCCGATGGTCGTGCCACTCGCCTTGATTTACTGGAGCTGGGCCCGAAATTGCGGCTATGGTCCAGCGAACGCAACTATCAACGCTTCATCAAAGCCTTGCAAAACCTCCCCGAACGACCGGCACACAAGCCAGAGATATTCTTCGTCGGCTCCGGTGATTACCACCATCTGACACCGGCTTTGCTGGCAGACCTTGCAGAGCCGGTCACGCTGATCCACTTCGACAATCACCCTGACTGGGTACGCTTTGCCCCCCGCCGGCATTGCGGTTCATGGATCAACCGGGCCCTGAAGCTGCCAAACATCCAGCGTATCGTCACCCTTGGCCCCTGCAGCGATGACCTGCAAAGTCCGCAGTTCAAGGGCGCCAACCTGGGGGCCTTGCGCAGCGGGGCTCTGCAATTGTTCCCCTGGCAACACGCGCCCACCAAAGTCTGGGGCCGAATCGGCGATGGCGCGGGCCATGAGCAACACGAAAATCATCTGCACTGGCGCAACCTGGCCGATCTGGACTGGCCAACCTTTATCGACGGCCTGATCCAGAGCCTGCCAACCCCCGCCGTGTGGATCACCATCGACAAAGACGTGCTGGCCAGCGAAGACGCTGCCACCAATTGGGATCAGGGCGGCATGCGCCTTACCCACTTGCTGCATGCCATCCGTGCCCTGGCCGCCAGCAAGCGCGTACTGGGAATCGACGTATGCGGCGAGTTCGCCAGGGCGCCCCACCGCAACCTGCTCAAACGCTGGGAGGCCAGGTCCGATCAGCCTGCACCAGAGCGCTGGAGTGAGGCCGACTTGCTGCGCAACTCCACCACCAACAAAGCCCTTATTTCACTGTTTGAGGAACTGTTCCCGTGACTTTGATTGTTATTGCGCTAGTAGCGTTTTCTATCGTGCTCGATGTAATCGGCCAACTGTGTTTCAAAATCGGCCTCGACCGATTACCCGAACTCGAAGGCGGCTTTCGCCTGAATGCCTTCTGGGGCCAAGTCTTCCAGGCGCCCATGCTGTGGGCGGGCATCGGCGCCTACGTGATCGAGTTTTTCATCTGGCTCGAAGCGTTGTCGCGGGCACCGCTGAGTTTGTTGTTTCCGGCCGCGGCGCTGGCGTATTGCGGAGTGGTCTACGCCGGCAAGGTGTTTCTTGGCGAGCACGTCAGCCGTCGCCGCTGGATGGGCACTCTGGTGATTACCCTCGGCGTGTTGCTGGTCTGCATCGCCGGAGCTTAGGAGATAAATCATGCAAAACACTGAACCGATGAATCAGCCACATAATGGATGGCTGCATGGCCGTCTGGGTACCGTTGTACTGTGGGCTCTGCTGATCTTCCTCGAAAGCGCTGGGCAGATCGCGACCAAAGTCGGCGGCGATCAGTTGGGCAATATGGATTTCACCCTGCAATGGCTGCAAGACGTCATGCTGAACCCCGGGGTATGGGCAGCCATTGCCTGCTATATCGGGGCATTTTTCGTATGGATGCTGATATTGCGCCGCAGCAGTCTGTCGCTGGCATTTCCACTGAGTTCGTTGGTATTCGTAGGAGTGTTGCTGGGGTCATGGCTGTGCCTGGGCGAGCACATCAGCACACTGCACTGGGTGGGCGTGGCGGTGATCATTGGCGGAATTGCCTTGCTGGCTGACGGCGAGCCGGAGCACTGAGAGATCGACCGCACAGCTGAGGGAGCCGGCGTGCCGGCCCCCTCAAAAACAAGGGTGCCTGTGCTTTAGAATTTATAACTGACCGCGGTCTGCACCGAGCCCTGATTCACATCGCCTTGCTCTCTGACGATGCTGCTGTCGGCCGCCGAGCCCACCAGGCGAACCCAGCTGACGCTGGCCACCAGCGACCAATGCTGCGCCAGCGGGAATTCCACGTTCTGGGTCAGCGTCACATTCTGGAAGCCACCGCTGGCGTGATAGGCAGAGATCCCTGAAGCCTGGGCTTCACTGGCGCTGACGCCAAAGAAAGTCGACATTTGCCGACCATCTGCAAAGTGCGCCGCCAACTGGCTGCTGCCAATAATCCCCAGCCCCAGGGGATAACCCAGCTCACCGCCCACTTGGCCCAGTAACCCGCCCTGCCCGCCGCTACCGCCTACGGCCTGGCCCAGTTGCGCATACACACGCCAGAACTCGGCAGGGCTGTATTGCACAAATCCGCCCAGCAGGGCCATATCCGATACATCGCGCAATCCTCGCAGCGAACCGTTGGCGTTACGCCCCGACAAGTAATTGATAAAGGGCCCCGCACTCCAGCCATCCGTCTTTAAGGCGCTCCAGGTCAGGCCATCGTCGGTATCAAGGCTGACATCGCCCCAGTCCACATCGAAATACGGCAACGGCACCGTCTGATAGCGACTGCCACTTGGATCGGACGGCTGATAGCCAATCCCGACCCCGACTTCTCCACTGGGACCATCCGCAGCATGTGCCCCAGCACCAACACTCAACAATGTGAGAAACAAAAAAACAGGCGCTGAGGTTTTCATTACGAAACTTCCATAAAAATTCATGCGCGCATAAATCCATTTTTTGAACATTCGGCGCAAGCACTGATGTTGTTTGTAGCAAGCTACAAAAATTGTAGCTTGCTGCTGCCTTTTTACCGCACCCCATTGCCAAAGCCCCGGCCCATGGGGCTTTGGCAAGTTGGCACAGTCCATGCTCTGTCCTGTATATGCGCAAAGTGCGCGTCTCCTCAACAGGACAATGCAGATGATGCAATGGCATATCGTGTGTGATTTCGACGGGACCATCACCCGTACCGATGTCATCGACAACATTCTTCAACGCTTCGCCGACCCCAGCTGGGAAGCGATCGAAGATCAATGGGTCAAAGGTGAAATTGGTTCGCGGGAATGCCTCAGCCGCCAGCTGTCGCTGGTTAAAGCTTCCCCAGCCGAACTGCTGGCTTATTTCGATACGGTTGAGATTGACCCGGACTTTCCGGACTTCGTTGACCACGTCATTGGCCTCGGAGCCTCTATCGAAGTGGTCAGTGACGGTATCGAACAGGGCATCGCGCGCATTCTGGCCCGTAACTACGTGAGCCTGCTGCCGATCCTCGCCAACCGCCTGCGCCAGGTCGACCACAACAGTTGGCGCATCGACTTCCCGCATGCAAGCGATGCCTGCCGTGCGGCCTCAGGCAACTGCAAATGCAAAACCACTCCCGGCGGCAAACGCGTGCTGGTGATTGGTGACGGCCGCTCCGACATGTGTGTGGCTGCAAGCGCCGATTTCGTGTTTGCCAAAGACAGCCTCGCCGACCATTGCGAGCGCAACGGCATTCCCTATGCCCGCTTCGACACATTCTCCGAACTGGCGGCCCTGTTCGCCGAATTGCCTAGCAATGCCGCCAACGCACCCCACTATTCTCGTGAACAGCAGGAACTCTTCAATCATGTCTGATATCCGAATCGCTACACCTGAAGACCAGATTCTTCTGGAAAAAGAAGCCAAGTACTGCTCGTACGGCGACACCGTTCATTACATCGAACCGCCACGTATTTTCAGCCGCTGCGAAGGCTCCTACGTGTGGGACACCAGCGACCAGGCTTATCTGGATCTGCAAATGTGGTACTCGGCAGTTAACTTCGGTTACTCCAATCCGCGCTTGAACAACGCACTGAAACAACAGATAGATACCCTGCCGCAGATCGCCAGCCAATACCTGCACAAAGGCAAGATCGAGCTGTCGGAGCGCATCGCGGTCGATGCCAAAAACAAGTTCGGCCTCGACGGTCGCGTGCACTTCAACGTCGGCGGCTCACAGTCCATCGAGGATTCGTTGAAAGTGGTACGTAACGCCACCAACGGTAAAAGCCTGATGTTTGCCTTCGAAGGCGGCTACCACGGCCGAACACTCGGCGCCTCATCGATTACTTCCAGCTACCGCTACCGCCGTCGCTACGGCCACTTCGGCGAACGTGCCAACTTCATCCCCTTCCCGTATCACTTCCGCGGCCCGAAAGGCATGACCAAAGAAGAATATGGCAGCCACTGCGTGCAGCAATTCGCCCGCTTGTTTGAAACCGAATACAACGGCGTATGGGATCCGAAAGTCGGTCAGAGCGAATATGCAGCGTTTTACGTGGAACCGATCCAGGGCACCGGCGGCTATGTGATTCCACCGATGAACTTCTACAGCGAACTCAAGCATGTGCTGGATCAACACGGCATTTTGATGGTGGTCGATGAAATCCAGATGGGCTTCTGGCGCACCGGCAAGCTGTGGTCCATTGAGCACTTCGACGTCAAACCCGACGTGATCGTGTTTGGTAAAGCACTGACCAACGGTCTCAACCCGCTGGGCGGTATCTGGGCCCGTGAGGAGTTGATCAACCCGAAAATTTTCCCGCCTGGCTCGACCCACTCGACCTTCGCCTCCAACCCGCTGGGCACTGCGGTCGGTCTGGAAATGTTCAAAATGACCAGCGAAATCGACTACGGCGCGATGGTCATGGAAAAAGGCAAATACTTCCTGGCAGGTCTGCAGGACTTGCAGAAACGCTACCCGATCATCGGCGACGTCGACGGCCTGGGCCTGGCACTGCGCTGCGAAATCTGCGGCCCGGATGGCTTCACGCCAGACAAAGCAACCCTGGACTACATGGTTGAAGAAGGCATGAAAGGCGACATCGAAATCGACGGCAAGCGCCTGGGTCTGATTCTGGACGTTGGCGGCTACTACAAAAACGTCATCACCCTGGCTCCGTCGCTGGAAATCAGCTACGCCGAAATCGATCTGGGCATCGCCCTGCTCGACCGCCTGCTGCATCGGGCCATGAAACGGTGAACAGTGCAGGGATCGATCTGGGCGAAGGCGACGCCGGTTTCGTTCTCGGCACGGGCGAGGTCGGGATCCTGTTGATCCACGGCCTCACCGGCACCCCGACGGAGTTGCGTCGGGTGGCCCAGGGGCTGGCCAAGGACGGGACGTGCACGGTGTACGTACCGACCCTGGCTGGCCATTGCGGAGACAACAGCGACCTGCAGGCCACCGGCTGGCAAGACTGGTACGAAGGGGTGCGTAAAACCTTCGCCGATGTGCGCCAGCGCCATAGCCAGGTTTTCGTCGGCGGCTTGTCGATGGGGGCCGTGATGTCGATGTACGTAGCCTCCGAGCATCCGGGGCAAGTGGCGGGCTTGTTGATGTATTCCACCACCTTGCGGTACGACGGCTGGAGCATTAACAAACTGGCATTCCTGACTCCGTTGCTGATGGCAATTCCGTTCGGCGTCCACCTGTGCAATTTTGAGGAGAAACCGCCTTACGGGATCAAGAACGAGCGCTTGCGGGCAATCGTTGAACGGCAGATGAAAGCGGGTGAAAGCAGTAATGCCGGGCTACTGACGATGGAAGGCATCACCGTGCGCGAACTGCACCGGATGAACGCCGTGGTAAAAAAACGCATGCCGTCGATCACCACGCCCGCACTGGTGCTGCACTCCATCGAAGACGACATCACCAGCCGCTGGAACGCCGATTACGTGGAGCGCCATCTGGGCGGTCCGGTGACCAAGGTTCTGCTCGACAACTGTTACCACATGATCACCGTCGATCTGCAATACCGTCGCGTGATTGAACTGAGTGCCGCCTTCATCAAGAAAAACAGCACCGTCTCACAGGAACCTGTCGAGTACCTGCAGCAGGCCTGACCCAAGGAAGATCCATGATTACAGCCCAAGCCTTTTCATCAATCCAGGCCATTAAACGCGAGGCCTGGAATGACTGTTTCCCAGGTTCTCTGGAGGATTGGGACTACATCATGGCCGTCGAAAACGCTGGCATTGAGGGTTTCGAATGGCGCTACCTGGCGCTGTTCAAAGGTTCTGACCTGATTGCCGCCGCCACCGCATTCACCACCAGCTATCGCCTCGACACCACGGTTCAGGGTATTGGTAAACGATTCACCGAAAAACTGAACCGTGCAGTGCCGGGGCTGATGCAATTGCATCTATACGCCATCGGCTCGCCGGTGACCGAACAATGCACCGCTGGCACCGCCAGCCATATTCAACCTGCCCAGCGGCCGGCCCTGCTGGCACAACTGCTTAGTCTGGCCCAGCAAGATGCCAGCCGACTGGGTATCGGCCTGATAGCGGTCAAGGATGTCTCCAGCAACGACGATGACTGGTCGCAAAGCTGCAAGGCGGCGGGGTTTCAGTCCATGCCCAGCCTTCCCAGTGCCATGTTGCCGGTGCCTTTTGGCTCGGTTGACTGTTACCTCGGCTCCCTGGGTAAATCCACCCGCAAAGACTTGCGCCGCAAATTGCGCTCGCCCGGCCCCCGGGTGGAATGGCGCAGCGCCATTGACGATGTCTTGCCCGAAATCATGCGGTTGTATGAAGCGAGCCTGGCGCGCAGCGACCTGCAATTCGAACGCTTACCACCCGCTTATTTCACAGGTATCCTCCGGCAACTTGGGGACCGGGCACTCTGCGTGCTGTATTGGCTCGACGACCAACTGGTAGCATTCAATCTGGTATTGATTAACGAACATCGGCTGATCGACAAGTTTTTCGGTCACGACCTTGAACTGACGCGCGAGTACAGTTTGTATTTCAGAAGCTGGATGGTAAACGTCGACTACTGCATCCGTAACGGGATCGAGCTATACGAGTGCGGCCAGGCCGGATACGCCAGCAAAGTTCGACTGGGGTGCAGCTTCCAGAGCAATACACTGTTTTTCCGCCATCGCAACCGACTGATCAATAACGTGCTCAAACTGGTCAAACTGTTCATCCGCCCCGACCGTCATGACCCCGCCCTTGCGGCAGCAATAAGCGAGCATTAATGCCAATCACGCCTGAATCAACGCGCAATGCCCAACCGTTCAAGGTCTCGCGCTGGACGGTTCAGCGCAAACTGGTCCTGGCTTTTTGGCTGGTCAGCGTCATCCCCACCATGATCGCTGCCGAACTGGCCGCCACCACACTGTCGCATATTTTCGACAGCAACGTGCGGGTCTGGCTGCAGGAGTCGACCAAGATCGTCAAAGACGAAATTGGTGAAATCGTTCACGACAATGCCCGCGCCGCACAGTTGTTCCTGCGCTATACCCACCCGCCCTCTTCCCATGCCGCGCTGCGCCACGACAAGCTGACCGCTGATATTGCAGGCGCGATGGACATTGACGTCGTAGCGCTGATTCGCAGCAGTGATCACAAAGTAGTTTTCAGCACGGCCAGCGAAGACATCGTTGACCAGATCAGCCTTGCGCCCAACGCAGTGCTGCAAACCATCGACGTGGGCGGCGTGCCTACAGGTACTGTGGTTTCGACTTTCCCTACCACTCAGGATGGCGAGGCCTATCAACTGCTGGTTGCCACTTATATGGACAACAGTTTTCTGACCAGCGTCGCTGACGTGCACTCCCTGGACTTGCGCCTTTATCTGTCCAATCCCGATGGCTTTTCCGAGATTTTCTCCAGTCAGCACTTTGATGACCGCCAGCCCCAGGTGCCGCATGCGATCGAACAAATATTGCGTGAAACCAAGCAGCCCAGCGAGCAATTCACCAGCCGCTACAGCGGGCTGTACTGGCCAATCCTCAACAATACCGGTGAACTGCAAGGCGTGATCTACAGTGGTCTTCTACGCCATACCAGCCTTGTCGGCCTGGTCAATCAGAGCAACCTGTTTGCACTGATTTTCCTGGTCGGCTCAATGCTTTCGCTGAGCGTTGGCTGGCTGGTTTCCGCGCGCCTGACCCGGCCGTTGCGGGGGCTGTCTGAAGGTGTGCGAGCTGTGACCGCCGGGGATTACACACGACTGGTGACAGTGTCAGGGCGCGATGAACTGGCAGAGTTAAGCAGCACCTTCAACCACATGACCGTGCGCCTGGCGCAACTGCATCACCTTGAGGCCCAGTTACGGCGCCGTGATCGCCTGCATGCACTGGGCGAAGTCGCGATGGGCCTGGCCCATGAAATTCGCAATCCCTTGGGTATTATCAAAACCGCCACCCAGCTGCTGCACCGGCGGGCCAATCTGGACGAAACTGACAAGCGCCATCTGGAGTACGTGGTCAGCGAGGTATCACGAATCAACGAACTGATCACTGACTTCCTCGACTTTGCCAAACCCAGTGCACCGGTGCGTTCAGTCCAGCCGGCACGACCTCTGGTCGAAGATATTCTGGGCTTCTGCAAGCCCGAGCTGGACAGCCACAACATCAAAACCGATATAGACGACAAAGCCCCCGGGGCGACGATTTACGCGGACACCCGGCAACTGAAACAGGCCTGCCTGAACCTGATCATCAATGCCATCGACGCCATGCCCGACGGCGGGCACCTGACATTACGCATCGCCCGTGATGACAACGATGACACTGTGATCAGCATTATCGATACCGGCCAAGGTGTTGAACCTGACATGATCGAGCGAATTTTCACGCCCTTTGTCACCACCAAGGCCTCAGGCACAGGTTTGGGTTTGCCCAAGGTTTTCTCAATCATGGATAACCACGACGGTCGTGTTGAATGCATCAGCGAGAAAGACGCAGGAACCACCTTCAACTTGTATATTCCGGCCCATGGAGGGGATGAGTCATGAGTCACAACATCCTGGTGGTCGATGACGAGCCGAAACTGTGCGACCTGCTCAGTTCGGCGCTGAGCCAGAACGAAGTGCAGGTATTTACCGCAGGCAATGGCCTGCAAGCACTGGCCATTCTGGAGCAGGAAGACATCGACCTGATCATCAGCGACTGGCGCATGCCCGGTATGGACGGCCCGCAACTGCTGGCTGAGGTCAAACTGCGTTATCCGCAACTGCCCGTCATTGTGATGACTGCCTACAGCACGGTGAAAAACGCCGTACAGTCGATGCGCAATGGTGCTTACGACTACATAGCCAAGCCCTTCGATATCGATGAACTGGATGTCTCGGTCAGCAAAGCCCTGCAGTTTCGCGACATCCTGCGCGACAACGCGCGCATGCGCGCCGAACTCGACGAACACCGACATATCGAGAACCTGATAGGTGACAGCCCGAGTTTTCGTCGGGTGCTGCACGCCATCGACTCGGTACGTGACAGCAACGCTACTATCCTGCTGACCGGTGAAAGCGGTACCGGCAAAGAGATGGTTGCCCGGGCCATCCACAAACACGGTAGCCGGGCCGACAAACCCTTTGTCGCGGTCAACTGTGCGGCCATTCCCGAGGGGCTGCTGGAAAGCGAGATGTTCGGTCATCGCAAAGGCGCATTTACCGGCGCGGTCGCCGATCGTGTCGGGCGCTTCATGCAGGCAGACAAAGGCACGTTGTTTCTCGATGAAGTCGGCGATATGCCCCTGGCACTGCAAGCCAAGATTTTGCGTGCACTGCAAGAACGGGTGATTGAGCCCGTGGGTGATCCGCGAGAGCGCAAGGTCGATGTACGGGTAATTGCGGCCACCAATAAAAACCTGCTGGAAGCAGTGGCCAACAAAGAGTTTCGCGAGGATTTGTATTACCGGCTGAATGTATTTCCGATCCCGCTGCCCGCCCTGCGCGAGCGCGTTGAGGACATCGCCCCGCTGGCGCGACACTTCGCCCACAATCTGGGGGCAACTGCGGGCAAACGGATTACCGGCTTCAGCCCAAGTGCCTTGCAGGCCATGGCCGAATACAACTGGCCGGGCAACATTCGCGAACTGCAAAACTGTGTCGAACGCGCCACCATTGTGGCCACCAGCAACACGATCCAGGACAGTGACTTGCCGCCCTACCTGTTCAGCGCCCAACCGAGCCAGGCCAGCGCCCTGCTGAGCCCGGGGCCAGCCGTACCGCCCGATCTGGAAGCGGCGCTGGCAGAGGTGGAAAAAGCCTACATCCTTGCGGCCTTGCAACAAGCCCAGGGCGTACAGGCTGCTGCTGCACAGTTGATTGGTATTTCAGAGCGCAGCTTTTGGTATCGACTGAAAAAGCTCGATATCCACGTGGATAAAATTATCCGATAAAGCCAAACCCCTGTTTCAACATCCAATGCTCGCGAGCAAGCTCGCTCCTACAAAGTTGTGCCGAGGGTTCAGGCTACTTACGCACGCAACTGCCACGCCGCCGCCATGAAGATAAAATCATCCGGTAACCCAAAGCCCTGTAGGAGCGAGCTTGCTCGCGAGCTTTCAAGATCCAATGCTCGCGAGCAAGCTCGCTCCTACAAGGTTGTGCCGAGGGTTCAGGCTACCTGCGCACGCAACTGCCGCGCCGCCGCCACCATGTTAATCAAGGCCGCTTCGGTCTCGACCCAGGCACGGGTTTTGAGGCCGCAATCAGGGTTGACCCACAGTCGCTCAGCGGGAATACGTCGGGCCGCCTTGCTCAGCAACTTGACCATCTCGGCCGTGTCCGGAACCCGTGGCGAGTGGATGTCATACACACCCGGGCCGATATCGTTCGGGTAATCGAACGCTTCAAACGCATCCAGCAGTTCCATGTCCGAACGCGAGGTTTCGATGGTGATGACATCAGCGTCCATTTCGGCAATCGACTTGATCACGTCGTTGAACTCGCTGTAGCACATGTGGGTATGAATCTGCGTTTCATCCCCGACTCCCGAAGCACAAAGACGGAAAGCCTCGACGGCCCAGTCCAGATATTCCTGCCACTGCGCACGACGTAACGGCAAGCCTTCACGAAAGGCCGCTTCGTCAATCTGCACAATCTTGATCCCGGCTTTTTCCAGGTCCACTACTTCGTCACGAATCGCCAGCGCAAGTTGTTGCGCCTGTACCTTGCGCGATACGTCTTCGCGGGGGAATGACCACATCAGCATGGTCACCGGGCCTGTCAGCATGCCCTTCATCACCTTGTCGGTCAGCCCTTGAGCGTATTTGATCCACTCTACGGTCATGGCCCGGGGACGGCTCAGGTCGCCAAAAATGATCGCCGGTTTCACGCATCGGGAACCGTAGCTCTGAACCCAGCCGTATTGGGTGAACACGTAACCATCCAACTGCTCGGCGAAGTATTCGACCATGTCGTTACGCTCCGCCTCACCGTGGACCAGCACATCCAGGCCCAAACGCTCCTGGGTTTGTACGGCATTGCGAATCTCGCTGTGCATGGCGTCGGTGTATTCACTGACCGATAACTTGCCCTGCTTGTAGGACTGACGCGCCAGACGAATCGATGCGGTCTGCGGAAACGAACCAATGGTGGTGGTCGGGAACGCCGGCAGATTCAGGCGGGCGCGCTGCACTTCAATACGGGTAGCAAACGGCGACTGACGCTGGCTGTCAGCTGCAGTAATCGCGTCGATACGCGCTTGCACGGCGGGCTTGTGAATCCGCGGCGAGTTGGCGCGGCTGGCCTGCACGGCGCGGCTTTGGGCCAGTGCCTGTTGTACTTTGGCATCCTGGGGAATATTCAGCGCATCACGCAGCACGGCAATCTCGCCGCACTTTTGCTTGGCAAACGCCAGCCAGCTTTTAAGTTCGGCATCCAGTTGGGTTTCGCGGTCCAGATCAACCGGGCTATGCAGCAGCGAGCAAGAGCCGGCTACCCAAAGGTTGTCACCAAAACGCTCTTCGGCTGCCTGCAACTGGGCCAGTGCGTTTTCCAGATCGCAGCGCCATACGTTTCGACCGTTCACCAGCCCCAACGACAACACTTTATAAGTTGGCAGACGATCCAGAATGGCATGCAACTGATCAGGGGCACGCACCAGGTCCACGTGCAAACCTTCCACGGGCAGGCTGACAGCCAGACCCAGGTTGTCTTCCAGGCCGCTGAAATAGGTGGCGACCAACTTCTTCAGCGGTGAGTACTGAAGAATGTGGTAAGCGCGCTCAAAGGCGTTTTTCCATTCCTGAGGCAGGTCCAGCGACAGAATCGGTTCGTCAATCTGTACCCATTCCACGCCTTGCTCGGCCAGACGGGAAAGAATCCCGGCGTACACCGGCAACAGGTTTTCCAGCAGCTCGAGTTTGTTGAACTCCTGACCTTTGGCTTTACCCAGCCACAGATAAGTCAGCGGGCCAATGATCACCGGCTTGACCTTGTGGCCGAGCGCCAGCGCCTCGGCGGTTTCTTCGAACAACTGGTTCCAGCTCAGTTCAAAGCGCTGATCCTGGCTGAACTCGGGCACCAGGTAGTGGTAGTTGGTATCAAACCACTTGGTCAGTTCTTGCGCATACTGACCTTTACTGTGCTCCCCCCCGCAGCAGCTCTGGCTCGCACCCCGGGCCATGCCGAACAGGGTGTCCAGGGTTGGATGGCCTTCAGCGTCGAGGGTGCTGGCGAAACGTTCGGGAATGACACCGAAAGTCAGCGAGTGGGTCAGCACCTGGTCATACCAGGCAAAGTCACCAACCGGCAGCAAGTCAATGCCGGCGTCTTTTTGCAGTTGCCAGTGGGTGGCGCGTAATTCACGACCCACGGCTTGCAGGGCGGCCTGGTCAATATCGCCTTTCCAGTACGCTTCGAGTGCTTTTTTCAGTTCACGATCCGCACCGATACGCGGGAAACCAAGATTGTGTGCCAGGGCCATAACGACATTCCTTCGTGTAAGTAATGGCACAATTATCGACACGCACCACAACATGAGACAAACTCAACGTTTTCGTGTTGATCATCAAATTTACTCATGGAGCCACCGTGCTGGAAATTCGTCACCTCAAAACCCTGCACGCTTTACGCGAGTCCGACAGCCTGGTCGAAGCGGCTGAACGTCTGCACCTGACACAATCTGCTTTATCCCACCAGTTCAAAGAGCTGGAAGAGCGCATGGGCATGCCGCTGTTCGTACGCAAAACCAAGCCGGTTCGTTTCACCAGCGGCGGTTTGCGTCTGTTGCAACTGGCCGACGCCATGCTGCCGCTGCTACGGGGCGCCGAGCGCGATATCGCCCGCTTGGTCGGAGGTACGGCCGGACGTTTGCACATGGCCATTGAGTGCCACAGTTGCTTCCAGTGGCTGATGCCCACTATCGATCAGTTCCGCGACGCCTGGCCCGAGGTTGAACTGGACCTGGCTTCGGGCTTTGCATTCGCGCCCTTGCCTGCACTGGCCCGTGGCGATCTGGACCTGGTGGTTACTTCTGACCCGCAAGAGATTGCAGGGCTGACGTACGTACCGCTGTTTACCTACGAAGCCATGCTGGCAGTTGCCAATCAGCATGCTCTGGCGAGCAAGCCATTTATCGTGCCTGAGGACTTGAGCAGCGAAATTCTCATCACCTACCCGGTGGAGCGCGACCGCCTCGACATCTTCACCCGCTTCCTGGAACCGGCTGACGTTGAACCGGCGCAAGTACGCACCTCCGAGCTGACGGTCATGATGATGCAGCTCGTGGCCAGTGGCCGCGGTGTGTGCGGGATGCCGCACTGGGCCTTGCATGAATACAGCTCACGCGGCTATGTAAAAGCCAAGCGTCTGGGTGAGAAAGGGTTGTTTGCCACGCTATATGCGGCGGTACGTGCCGACATGCTCGATGCACCTTATATGCGCGACTTTTTGCTGACGGCCAAAGACACATCGTTCTCGACCCTGGACGGGGTAAGTGCCGTTCGCTAAACCTGTAAAACCTGTAGGAGCGAGCTTGCTCACGAGCTCTTGATAACGGCTCGCGAGCAAGCTCGCGCCTACAGGTCCGGGGTGTTGGCCGGTTGTACCAGCCGGCGCATATGCACCCGGTCGTAATACTCCTCCCCTACCCGGATCGCACAGTCTTCAAGCCCCGACTGTTCAAACCCGCAGCGGCGATACAGCGCCAGCGCCCCGAGGCTGTTGGCACTCACAGTCAGTTCCAGCACTTTGATTTCAGGCTCCTCTTCGGCCAGTGACAGCACCGCCTGCACCAGGTGCTCGCCCAGCCCTTGTCCGCGAAAGGCCGGAGTAACGTACAAGCCAAACAACGTGGCTTTGTGCCGGGCGTCTTCCCATGGCTCAAAAGCCAGACCGACTATCCCGGCCAGCCGGGCATCGACAAAGGCGCCGAACAGCGTACTCAGCTCATCATCCAGCTGCCCTTGCCACCAACTCAGCGGCAACTTTTCACGGTTTGACAGGCTGGAAACAAAAGCCTGCGGGTGCAGCGCGTAGGCTTCCAGCATCAACTGGCGATAAGCGCTGGCGTGTGAGGGGTCAAGCAGTTCTATAGCCATTGAGGGTCCAGGTCATAGGGTTTTACGTTGTTCCAGCATCAATTTAACCGCCAGCCCGGCCAATACAAAGCCCATCACGTAACGCTGTACGGCCAGCCACAACGGGTTACGCACAAACCAGAAGGCGATGCCTGAAGCAAACAGCGCAATCAACAGGTTCACGGTGAAACTGACGCTGATCTGGGTCAGGCCCAACAGTACGCTCTGGGAAAACATCGAGCCATGCTCAGGGCTGATGAATTGCGGAAACACCGACAGGTAAAACACCGCTACCTTGGGGTTCAGCACGCTGGTCATAAACCCCATCAGCACCAGTTTGGGGGATGAATCCGGCGTCAGTTCCTGCGCTTCAAAAGGCGAACGGGCGCCCGGTTTTAGCGCCTGCCAGGCCATCCACAGCAGGTACAGGGCACCCGCCCATTTCAATAGTTCATAGGCCATCGGCACGGCCAGAAATACCGCCGTCAGCCCGGCAGCTGCGGCAAACATGTGCACAAAAAAACCTGCGACCACACCGAGCAGTGACGTAACCCCGGCTTTTCGCCCCTGACAGATCGAACGCGAAATCAGGTAAATCATGTTTGGCCCCGGTGTCAAAACCATCAGCAAACATGCCGCAGCGAAAATCAGCAGATCTTGAGCAGGAATCATGGTCAGTCCTTGTCAGCCAGGGGCTCAGGCAGAAGTCAGCACGCTGTCGCGATAAAAAGGCAGGATCAGATCACGGGTCAAGGGCGCCAATTCCAGACCGCCGTCACCGCACGGATCAATCCACTGCACTTCTTCAATCTCGGCAGCCGGGCTGACTGATTGCTGGATGTGCAACAGAAACAACTCGGCCTGCACTTCAAAACCCGGCTCATTGACCGCAGGTGCCGAAAAATGCCCCAGATAAGTGGCGCTGGCCGGATCAATGTTCAACGCTAGCTCCTCTTCCAGCTCTCGGGCCAGGGCATTGACCGGCTGCTCATGGGCTTCGATCTTGCCACCTGGCTGCATGAAAGCCCGGGTGCCACGCTTGCGCACCAGCAAGGTTCGGCCATCAGGGCCTATCAGTACGGCAGCGGCAATCCGGATGATTTTGGGGTTTGCGCAGAAATGTTCAGAAGACGTCACAAGAGTTGGCCAGCAGAGTAGACAGGGCCAGAAGGATCACATGGCTTCACGCCAATGCACAGACACAGATGACAGGCATAATCGAGCCATCTGTATGGACTTTCGCCGGGTATAAGACACTAAATGCCGTGCAATGGGTAAGATGCCTGATCAGCAAACCTCCAGTTCAGAGAGAGACCTGACGACACCCAAGACAGCGAGCCGACTGCAGCCGCTATATCGCCGGGGGTTTACCGCCCCGTTTCTTCTGTTCGACGCCCGCCTGAACAGACAAGCCTGAAACAGGAAACCGTATGAGCCTGTCACTGTTAAGCCGCTATGCGTTTTTTGCCTTCTGCGTAATCTTCACTCTCGCCAGCCTGCCGTTTATGCACTACGAGTGGTTATGGCCCTTCACCACTGTGACCCTGATCTTGAGTGTGCTGGGCATTTTCGACCTGCTGCAAAGCCCCCATGCGGTGCGCCGCAACTACCCGATCCTGGGCAATATCCGCTATCTGGTGGAGGCCATCCGCCCGGAGATCCGCCAATACCTGCTGGAGTCCGACAGCGATGCGCTGCCCTTCTCACGCGCCCAACGCTCCCTGGTCTATTCACGCGCCAAGAATGAAAGCGCCGACAAACCTTTCGGCACCCTGATTGACGTGTACCAGCCCGGCTTCGAGTTTATCGGCCACTCCATGCGTCCGGCCCCGCTCACTGACCCCGCCAGCTTCCGCATCATTGTCGGTGGCCCGCAATGCACCCAGCCGTACTCGGCCTCCATCTTCAATATTTCGGCGATGAGTTTTGGCTCATTGAGTGCCAATGCGATTCGCGCCCTGAACCAGGGCGCCAAGCTCGGTAACTTTGCCCACGATACCGGCGAAGGCAGCATCAGTTCCTATCACCGTGAAAACGGCGGCGACCTGACCTGGGAACTGGGTAGCGGCTATTTCGGCTGCCGGACCTCTGACGGTCGTTTCGACCCCGAGCGCTTTGCCGAGCAAGCACGCACACCGCAAGTTCGAATGATCGAAATCAAGATGAGCCAGGGTGCCAAACCGGGCCATGGCGGTATTTTGCCCAAGCACAAGGTCACCCCGGAAATTGCAGAAACACGCGGTGTCCCCATGGGCGAAGACTGCGTCTCGCCGTCGCGCCACAGTGCATTTTCAACGCCACTGGAACTGATGCAATTCATCGCCCAACTGCGCGAGTTGTCCGGCGGCAAGCCTGTCGGTTTCAAGTTTTGCCTGGGCCACCCGTGGGAGTTCATGGGGATTGCCAAGGCCATGCTCGAAACGGGGATCCTCCCCGACTTTATCGTGATCGATGGCAAGGAAGGCGGCACCGGCGCAGCCCCCGTGGAGTTCACCGACCACATCGGCGCACCGATGCGCGAAGGCTTGCTGTTCGTCCACAACACCCTGGTGGGCTTGAATCTGCGAGACAAAATCAAGCTGGGGGCCAGCGGCAAGATTGTCAGCGCATTCGATATTGCCAGCGTGCTGGCCATTGGCGCCGACTGGGCCAACTCGGCCCGGGGCTTCATGTTTGCCGTCGGCTGCATTCAGTCCCAGTCCTGCCACACCAACAAGTGCCCGACCGGTGTCGCCACCCAGGACCCTTTGCGCCAGCGGGCACTGGTGGTTCCCGACAAGGCCCAGCGGGTGTTGCAGTTCCACACCAACACACTCAAGGCACTTGCCGAAATGCTTGCGGCAGCAGGCCTGGAACATCCGGCGCAACTCTCGGCCAAACACCTGGTTCGGCGCGTGACGGCCACCGAAATCAAACTCTTCTCGCAACTGCACGTATTCCTCAAACCCGGCGAGTTGCTGACCGGCGAAATCAATGGCGAGTTCTACTCGCGCATGTGGCAAATGGCCCGGGCCGACAGCTTTGAGCCCAATGAAATTACCGTGGCCTGACAAGGACTGATCAACATGTTGAAAGTGATTGCCGAAGACTTCATCAAACCCGAACACCTTGAAACGGTGCGCCCGTGGTACGCCGAACTGGTGGAAAAAACCCGCCTGGAGCCAGACTGCATCGCTTACGACCTGTATGTGGATCATCAGGACCCGGGGCATTTCATTTTTGTCGAGCAATGGCCCGATCAGGCCGCTCTGGATGCTCACTGTCAAAGTGAGCATTTCAGGCGGTTGGTACCGCAGATCAACGCCTGTCAGGCGCGGGAATGTACGTTTATGTTTATGAGTGCTTTTTGACGACACACCTTGCCGCCAGGAACCTGCAGCCCTTGTGACATTCTGCAATATCCAACCTTTGCAATTAGCCTCCAATACCCGCACCCTGCGCGCCGCCGATGTACGGCGCGCATCATCTGTTACGCGCGCCGGTCTTAATTAAACCTTTCGTTTGAGTACTCACCGTGACGATTAACGGACGCGACCACCGCATCGATTTCTTTCGCGGGCTGGCGCTGATCTTTATCTTCTGGGATCACATCCCGCATAACCCGCTGGCTGAACTGACCGTGCGTAATTTCGGCTTCAGTGATGCCGCGGAAATCTTTGTATTCCTGGCCGGTTATGCCGCGGTACTGGCCTACGGAAAAATCGCACAGCGTGATGGTCTGCTGATCGCCGGGGTAAAAATCCTGCGCCGCGCCTGGGTACTGTATGTAGTGCACATCTTCTTGCTCGCAGTGCTGATGGGGATCGTGTTCTTTGCCAACAGTCATGTAGAGACCCGGGATCTGGTGCAAGAGATGGGCTTGCAGTACTTCTTGAGCAACCCGCAACAGGCGCTGACCGATGAGCTGCTCCTGCGCTTCAAACCCAACCTGATGGACCCGCTGCCACTGTATATCGTGCTGTTGCTCGGTTTGCCGCTGGTGCTGCCGTTGTTGCTGCGCAAAGCCCACTACGTCGTTGCCCTGTCTTTCGCGCTGTACCTGATGGCACCGGTGTGGAACTTCGCCGCTCAAGAAGGCGGGGTGTGGTTCTTCAACCCGATGGCCTGGCAGTTCCTGTTTGTTCTGGGGGGCGCCGCTGCACTTCACGGCCAGCAAACCAAAGCGCCTGAAACCCGGCCGCTGTGGCATCAACCGCTGTTTATATCGGCTGTGGTGTACCTGTTGCTCACAGGTCTGCTGGCGTTGTCATGGAAGTGGCCTCAGTTGCACGACGCCGTCATGCCGCTATGGCTGGGGGAATACCTGTACCCGATCAGCAAAACCAATCTCTCGCCGGTGCGCTTGCTGCACTTTCTGGCGTTAGCGTATGTGGTTGCCAAATGTGTGCCGCACAGTGGCTGGCTGAACAACTGGTTCGCCCGTCAAACTTGCCGCATGGGACGGTATTCTCTTGAAGTGTTTTGTCTGGGTGTGATTCTGGCGCCATTGGCCGACATGCTGAATGCACTGGGTGGTGACCGGGTCGTCATGCAGGTTTTCAGCGCACTGATGGGCGCAGGAATCATGGCCGTGCTGGCCGCATGGCTGGACTGGAACAAGCGCCTGGCCCAACCGGCCAGGTAAGCAGCACTGCGGGAGCTGGCAGAAACCTCGGTTTAACTGCTTGAGCGAGGTGCTGCCATCGCGAGGCAAGCTCGCTCCTACAGAGCTGTGGGAGCTGGGTTGCCAGCGATACAGACGCTTCGGTTTAACGAATTGACCGAGGTGATTGCATCGCGAGCAAGCTCGCTCCTACAGGATGAGCGGTGCAGGGGGAGAGTTAGCTACGGACCGCTGCCGATGTTGCTTGAGTCGGCTTCAGCTTGAACACGTAAAACAGCACCGTCAGCAGAATCAGGAACGCCGGGCCTACGAACAGGGCGATCCGGGTTTCCTCGAAGTAGGCCATCAGCCCTACAACCATCAGCAAGAAGCCCAAAGCGGCGTATGAACTGTATGGATACAGCCACATGCGGTACTTCAGGCCAGCAGCCTCCTCCGGGCTCAGGCTTTTGCGAAAGCGCAGTTGAGCCAGCAGGATCATCAGCCAGGTCCAGATCGCACCGAAGGTCGCAATCGCAGTCACCCATACGAACACTTGGCCCGGTGCCAGGTAGTTAAGCAGTACACCTAACAGCAATACGGCAATCGACAGCAGCAAAGCTTGACGCGGAACACCATTTTTCGAGGTAGTGCCAAAGTTGGCCGGGGCCTGACCGTTTTGCGCGAGGCTGTAGAGCATGCGACCCGTGCTGAAAATCCCGCCGTTGCAGGATGACAGTGCTGCGGTAATCACCACAAAGTTGATGATGCCGGCAGCTGTCTTGATGCCCAGGCGCTCGAAAGTCATGACAAACGGGCTGCCCGAGGTTCCGATTTCGTTCCACGGGTAGATCGACAGAATTACAAACAACGCGCCGACATAGAACAGCAGGATGCGCCAGAACACCGAGCCAATCGCGCTGGGGATGGTCTTTTGCGGGTTCTTGGCTTCGCCGGCAGTAAGGCCGATCATTTCGACGCCGAGGTAGGCGAACATCACCATTTGCAGGGACATCAGCACGCCCTGAATACCATTGGGCAAGAAGCCGCCATGGGTCCAGAGGTTGGAAATACCCAACGCGACGCCATCATTGCCGAAGCCGAACGCGATAATGCCGATCCCGCCGATAACCATCGCAATGATGGTGACAATCTTGATCAGGGCGAACCAGAACTCAAACTCACCGAAAGCCTTGACCGCGATCAGGTTGATCGAGCCCATGCTGATCAGTGCCGCCAGCGCCCAGATCCAGCGCGGCACATCGGGAAACCAGACCCCCATGTACACCGCAACCGCAGTGATTTCTGCAACGCAGGTCACCAGCCACAGGAACCAGTAGTTCCAGCCAGTCAGAAATCCGGCCAATGGGCCCAGGTAATCCTGGGCGTAGCGGCTGAACGAGCCGGCTACCGGGTTGTGCACGGCCATTTCGCCCAGTGCGCGCATGATCACCAGAATGGCCAGGCCACCGATGATGTAGGACAGCATGATGGCCGGACCGGCCATTTCGATTGCTTTGGCCGAGCCCAGAAACAGGCCGACACCGATGCATGCACCGAGTGCCATCAAGCGAATGTGGCGTTCGCCCAGTTCGCGTTTGAGCGGACCGCCCTGTACGGTTTCACCGTGGGGCTGGTGGTTGCCGACTGGCATAAATGTACAACCTCGTCTTGTTATTGGATGTGCATCAATTGAGCGCTCGATCAAGCCGGGTACTTAACCAGACTTGCCTCTTGATCGGCCCTGACCTTGTAGGTCGATAGACCAAAAGGGAAATGCCCTATTGAGATCGGCGGCGAGTATTGCACAGGGTTGGTACACAGTCATGCCCCGCCCAAAGACGTATTTACCTGCCGGAACGCTCTATTCCTACGCTTTGGGACTAATACCACTTAGCAATCGGGTGGCCGCACCCGTCGGGAAAATCTGTTCGTGTGGTTCTGCACAAATTTTTTCGCCTGCTTGCGCCAGCGACTACGCTTCACTCAAGCGCAGCCAATATGCGTAGGTGGATCTGTTAACTATGGGCGTACTGTGGAATTCCAATTCAAATAAAACTGCAGAGCCATCAGTAACAATGGCGGATCCTGTGCCCCCGCCAAAAAAGGGTAAATCGGGGCGTTATGGTTGGGGGTTGTTCTGGCTGCTGGTGTTCATTGCACTGGTCGTACTCGGGTTTGCCATTGCCAACGAAGTGCGCACCTCCAAACTCCAGTCCAGGGAGTTCAGCCGTTTTGCTGCCGCCCTGAGCTACTCCATGCATGATGGCCCCAGCGACGCAATGCGCTATCCCGGCGCCGGCCCTTTCGATCAGCGACTGGGCTACAGCTCCCTGGGTGATTTCCTGCCGCGCCTCTTAAAGCGTGACTACATCATCGCTCAGCAAACCCGCTTCTCCCCTGAGCTAATGAGCTACAGCCAAAAAGGCTTTTTCGTACCCTATTCGGAAAAAATCCAGGCAGGCCTTTCCATCACCGACTGTGCGGGCAGCCCGCTGTATCAATTCAACTACCCGCAGCAGCTGTACTCCAGCTTTGCCAGTATTCCGCCGCTGGTGGTTCACAGCTTGCTGTTCATTGAAAACCGCGACCTGCTGGACCCCAAAGAGCCGCTTACCAACCCCGCGGTCGACTGGCCCCGCTTTGGCATGGCCGCCTACTCCCAGGTGGCCAAGCTGCTGCACTTGCCCGGCCAGTCCGCAGGGGGCAGCACCCTGGCCACCCAACTCGAGAAGTACCGCCACTCTCCGGATGGCCTGACCGTCTCCGGTGGCGAAAAACTCAGGCAAATGATTTCAGCGAGTGTGCGGGCGTACCAGAGCGGTCCGCAAACCCTGGAAGCACGGCAAAAAGTAGTACGCGACTACCTCAACAGCGTGCCGCTGTCAGCCGTACCCGGCCATGGCGAAGTGCATGGAATGGCTGAGGGTTTGCGCGTGTGGTACGGCGCCGATTTCAATCAGGTCAATCAGCAGTTGGCCAGCACCGCCACTGACCCGAAAAGCCTGGCCGGCAAAGGCCTGGCCCTGCGCGAGGTGTTGTCACTGATGATTGCCCAGCGTCGCCCTTCACATTATTTGACCAAGGGCCACGACGAACTGGCGCAACTGACCGACAGCCACATACGCTTACTCGCACAGAATAATGTGATCGATCCCGCACTGACCGCCGCCGCCCTAGCCAGCCGTGTCACTTATCGCGACTGGCAACAGGCTCCGACGATTCAACCCATCGAAACCAACAAAGGCATCAGCCTTGCCCGCAGCCGGCTTTCGGTTCTGCTCAAACGCCCGCTGTATGACCTCGACCGTCTTGATCTGTCAGCCACCAGCACCCTGCAGGGCGACTTGCAGCAGCAAGCCAGCGACTATCTGCGCAAACTGGCTGACCCTGTCGTTGCCGGCAAGCTCGGCCTGTTGGGCCCAAGCTTGCTGACGCCTGCCAGCACGGCTCAGGTGCGCTACAGCTTCACCCTGTTTGAACTGACTCCCGACGGCGCGCGCGCGCGAGTTCAGACCGACAGCACCGACCAACCGTTTGATATCAATGAAGGCAGCAAGCTGGAACTGGGCTCAACGGCAAAACTGCGGGTCATGACCACCTACCTGCAGATCATTTCCGAATTGCATGACCGCTATGGCAGCCAGCCAAGCGCCAATCTGAAAAAAATCCAGATTACCGACCAGGATCCGCTGACTCGCTGGGCCCTGACTTACATGATCCAGAACCCCGGCGCCAGCCTCGCCAAAATGCTCGATGCGGCTCTGGATCGCCAATACTCAGCCAATCCGGGAGAAGGCTTCTTCACTGGCGGCGGCATGCATCACTTCCACAACTTCCGCAATCAGGACAACAACCGCAGCCCCTCCCTGCGCGACGCAATACGGGAATCGATCAACCTGCCGTTCGTGCGTCTTATGCGCGACGTGGTGCGCTACACCTCTTATCAGGCACCCAGCAATAATGCTGAATTGCTGCGCGACGACCAGAACCCGCGCCGTCAGGAATACCTGAGCCGCTTCGCCGACCGCGAAGGGACGACCTACATGCTCAAGTTCTGGAAAAAATACAAAGGCAAGGATTCCAAGGCGCGGCTGGAGACCTTTCTCGACAGCATGCACCCGACCGCCATTCGCATGTCCGCGGTACACCGGTATCTGTTCCCGCGCGCCGATCAAACCACCTTCAACAGGTTCGTACGCTCGCACCTGAGCAGCGACAAAATCACTGACGAACGTCTGGCCAAGCTTTACCAAAGCTACGGCCCGGGCACCTACGACCTGCCGGACCAGGGCTACATTGCCAAAGTCCATCCGCTGGACCTGTGGCTGCTGGGCTATCTGCTGAATAACCCGCAAGCCACCTTCCAGCAAGCGGTTACCGCCAGTGAGTTCGAGCGCCAGGAAGTTTACAGCTGGCTGTTTAAAAGCAAGCACCGAAGCGCCCGTGACAGCCGGATTCGCACCATGCTAGAGATCGAAGCCTTCCTTGATATTCATCAGCGCTGGCAACAGGTGGGCTATCCGTTCGACCACCTGGTGCCGTCCCTCGCCACGGCGCTTGGCAGCTCCGGGGACCGCCCGGCTGCACTCTCGGAACTGATGGGCATCATCCTTAACGATGGCGTCCGTTTGCCGGTGTTACGCATTGATACCCTGCATTTCGCTGCAGATACGCCGTACGAGACACGCTTGATAAACGACCCCGACAAAGGGGTGCGGGTGATGCCCAGCGAAGTCGCGACCGCAATGCGCGATGCCCTGTCGCAAGTGGTCGACGCGGGAACAGCGCGGCGAGTATCGGGCAGTTTCAAAGTGGACGATGGCACCCCGCTGGCCATGGGAGGCAAAACCGGTACCGGCGACAACCGGATCGAAAGCATGGGCGCCGGCGGACGAATCCTCAGTTCAAAATCGATCAACCGCACCGCCACTTTCGTGTTCTACATCGGCGATCACCACTTCGGCACGTTGACCGCCTTCGTACCCGGGCGCTCGGCCGAAGCCTTCAAGTTCACCTCGGCGTTACCGGTGCAAGTGCTCAAGGGCATGGCCCCCATTCTCACGCCCTACCTGCAACCCGGCACCCAAACCCTGTGCCAGATCCCCAAACCCATACAAACCCTCTGAACCAGCTCCCCTGCTTCCCATGGCTACCCTGGCTACCCTGCGTACCCTGGCTACCCTGCTTACCCTGCTTACCCTGCTTACCCTACAGTTTGTCGGCAGTTCATCGGCGAGTTGTCGGCGGGTTTGTCGGCAGTTCATCGGTAGGGTGTTGATAGCCTGCCAGCTGAGAATCATTACCGTTCGTCTACTGCACTTGCGCACTTCTTAAGATATATCTTAAGTTGTATCTAACTTGCAGAGAGGACTAAGAGAAATGAGAGAACATCATCCCCATCACCGCGACCATGGCGCGGGCCAGGACGGTTTCGAGAAACGCTCCGGCCGCGAGCGCGGCGGGCGCGGACCACGGGTATTTGCACCCGGCGATCTGAAATTGCTGCTGCTGGCCCTGATCGCTGAACAGCCTTGCCACGGCTACGACCTGATCCGCCAGATCGAGACCATGTTCGACGGCGCCTACAGCCCCAGCCCCGGCGTGATCTACCCCACGCTGACCTTCCTTGAAGAAAGTGAAATGATTCAGGGCGACGCTGAAGGCGGGAAAAAACGCTATTGCGTGACCGACCTGGGCCGCCAGTCCCTGAGCGATCAATCCATCGCCCTGGATGGCGTGCGTATGCGCATCGATGTCAGCAAGCGCTCACTGCGCGGCCATGATCGCCCGGCAGAAATTCACGAAGCGGTGCACAACTTGCGCCACGCCTTGCAAATGCACCACGGCCGCTGGAGCCCGGCGGAAATAGTGCGGGTCCGCGATTTGCTCAATAACACCGCCAAAGCCATCGTCGATGGCCCTGTCACTTCGCAGGAGCACGCTGAATGAATGCCACTGATACCCAGACCATTCACCGGGTCACGCATGAAATCAAACGCCGCAAACTGGAAGTGCTACGCGTGGTCGATCTGACTCCGCGCATGCGCCGCATCACTGTTGGCGGTGCGCAACTGGCAGGCTTTATCAGTCTGGGCAGCGATGACCACGTCAAACTGTTTTTCCCGCAGACAGCCGAAGAACTGGCGACTCTGGAAAACCTGGAGCTGAGTGCAGGCATGAAGAGCAAGACCATGCCCCCGATGCGCGACTACACCCCGCGTCGCTATGACCTGGACACACTTGAGCTGGACATCGATTTTGTCTTGCACGGCGACGGCCCGGCAGCCACATGGGCGGATCAGGCCAGGCCGGGGCAATGGTTGTATATCGGCGGCCCGCGAGGTTCGATGGTGGTGCCTGACATGTTCGACAGCTACCTGCTGATCGGCGACGAAACGGCACTGCCTGCGATTGCCAGGCGCCTGGAAGAACTGCCCGCCAATCGCCGCGCTCTGGTAGTGGTCGAAGTGGAAAATGCCGCTGAAGAGCAAACCTTGAACAGTGCAGCCTCAGTCGACGTGATTTGGGTTCATCGCGACGGCTCAAACAATTTGCTGGAGATCGTCCAAGGGCTGAGCATTCCCCAGGGCAAGCTCTATGCCTGGGTCGCCACCGAAACGGCGTTATCGCGCAAAGTGCGCAGAGTGTTGCTGGATACCCACGGTCTGAATGAAGAATTCGTCAAAGCTGCAGGTTACTGGCGGCTGGACAGCAGCACCGAAGACTAAACCCGCACACACCTGACCTGCAGGAGCGGGCTTGCTCGCGAGCTGTTAGCGTTTCAAAGAGCTCGCTCCTACAGCAACAGGTTTGTTCGACCCCTCCAGCGATCCAGCCCGACCACAACCAGCGCTACCAGCACAAACCCCGCCAAAATCCCGCACGCATTTACAAACACCTGTGCATAACCGAGTTTCTCAACGTCAATAAACGGATACGGATACGCACCCAGCAAGTGCCCGCGCAGCAGGATGTAAGCGAAATACAGCACCGGGTACAAAACCCATAACCCGATGTGGCGCAGGCGCAGCGTGCCTTTGGGCACGTAAAACCACCAGTACAACGCGAACAGCACAGGCATCACATCGTGCAGCAGTTCATTGGCCAGCCACTGCAGTCCCTGCGGTTGCCACAGCTGGCGCAGTAACAGGCTATACGCCACGCCCACCACAATAATGCTCACGGCAATGCCGCTGCTGACCCATGGCTGCAGGAAATACGCCTTGCCTGTGGAATTGCGCGTGCCAGCTGCAAAGGTCAGAACTGACGCGGCCAGCGTGTTGCTAAGGATGGTAAAAAAACTGAAGTAGGTCACCAGACCGCCCACCACACTCGCCCCCGACGTCCAGCGCGCAATCAGCAGCAGTTCGAGCTGAATGGCCAGCCCTGCCCATCCCAGTGTCGCGACTACCGTGCACAGCGTGCGCTGCCGGGCAGCACTCAATCTCAACGTGGCTTCTTTCATGCGCCAATCAAAGTTCGCGCTTGGTACGGGCGTATTTCACATACAGCTTCTCGACCTTTTCCCGCGCCCAAGGTGTTTTACGCAGGAACGTCAGGCTCGACTTGATGCTCGGGTCGCTCTTGAAACAGCGAATATCGATGCGCTCGGCCAGCCCTTCCCATTCGTAGTGCGCCACCAGCGCAGTAAGGATCTGTTCCAGCGTCACGCCGTGCAGTGGGTTGTTGTTGGGTTCAGTCATGCCGAGCCTTTAAGCAATAGAGGAAAGTCGCGCACCTTATCCGAGCACCTGCTCAGGGGGAAGTGCATTCGGCGGGGCACCACTTTAGCGCTGACCTGACACCGAAATGAAAGTTCCGCTTGGAGACCCTAAAGGAGATGTTATATTGTAACTATAACTTTCGAATC
The DNA here is from genome assembly GCF_049897045.1 of Pseudomonas sp. TWR2-1-1. Lineage (NCBI taxonomy): Bacteria > Pseudomonadati > Pseudomonadota > Gammaproteobacteria > Pseudomonadales > Pseudomonadaceae > Pseudomonas > Pseudomonas sp. TWR2-1-1. The sequence continues at coordinate 530,988 of NZ_JAFCVM010000001.1, read as the reverse complement.
AAAGAGCGCTCAACGCGCCTTTCTCCCCTCTCGTTGCCAAGGAACCTGCAATGTCCTCCCCTGCTTTCCCACGTCGCCTGCGACGTCTGCGCCTGACGCCGCTGGCTACCGCCCTGCTCATCGCCTCCCCGGCCTATGCCCTCGAACTGCAACCGCAAGTGATCACCGGCAATCCTCTGGGCAGCAGCCAACTGGCCTCGCCGACCACGGTGCTGGAGGGCGACGACTTGACCCTGCAACAACAAGGAAGTCTGGGAGAAACCCTGAACAAGCAACCCGGTGTGTCTTCGTCCTACTTCGGCCCGGGCGCCAGCCGACCGATCATTCGCGGACTGGATGGCGACCGCATCCGCATCCTGCGCAACGGAGTCGGGGCGCTGGATGCCTCGTCGTTGTCATACGATCACGCTGTGCCACTGGACCCGGTCAACGTTGAGCGTATCGAAATCGTCCGCGGTCCGGCGGCCCTGTTATATGGCGGCAATGCCATCGGCGGCGTGGTCAATACCTTCGACAATCGCATCCCGACCGAAGCCATCGACGGGATTCATGGCGCCGGTGAACTGCGTTATGGCGGCGCCGCGACCACCCGCAGCAGTGCCGGCAAACTGGAAGCGGGCGACGGCACTTTCGCCTTGCACCTGGATGCCAACGCCCGCGAGTTCAACGACCTGAAAATCCCGGGCGAGGCCCGCAGCCGTCACGCACCGCAAAGTGACGATGACGATAATAAAAAGGGCCGCCTGGGTAACAGTAACGGGCGTCAGGATGGCGGCGCCGTGGGCGGCTCGTACACCTGGGATGACGGTTACGCGGGGCTGTCCTACAGCACTTACGACGCCAATTACGGCTCGCCTGCCGAGCAGGACGTACGCATCCGCATGAAGCAGGATCATTACGCCTTCGCCTCGGAAATACGCAACCTGCAAGGTCCGTTCAGCTCCGTGAAATTGAACGCCGGGTACACCGACTACGAGCACCGCGAGATCGAGGGTGGCGAAGTGGGTACCACCTTCAAGAACAAGGGTTACGAAGCCCGGGTCGAAGCACGTCACCTGCCGCTCGGGCCGTTGAACGGGGTAGTCGGCGCTCAGGTCAACCGCAACGAGTTCTCGGCGCTGGGCGAGGAAGCTTTCGTGCCCCAGACCGACACCCACAGCGGCGCGCTGTTTATTCTCGAAGAGCTGCAGGCCACTGACAGGCTGAAACTCAGCCTCGGCGGGCGCCTGGAACATACCGTGGTCGATCCGGATGCCAAGGGTAACGAGCGTTTTTCTGCCGCCGACACCTCCAAAAGCTTCACCGCCACCAGCCTGTCGTCAGGCGCCGTGTTTACCCTCACGCCCATCTGGTCGCTGGCCGCCACCCTCGGCTACACCGAGCGGGCCCCAACCTTCTATGAGCTTTACGCCAATGGCGCTCACGTCGCTACCGGCACTTATGAGGTGGGCAACGCCAACCTGTCGAAAGAGAAAGCCGTGTCCAGCGACCTGGCCCTGCGCTTTGACAATGGCACCCACAAAGGCAGCTTCGGGGTGTTTTACAGCCACTTCTCCAACTACATCGGCTTGTTGGGCACAGGTCGTACCCTGAACGACGAAGGTCAGCCCGATGCGCACGGCATTCCGGAGTACACCTACTCCGGGGTACGGGCACGTTTCACTGGCTTTGAGGCCAAGGATCACTGGACGCTAGGGGAAAGTGCCTACGGTAAGTTTGCTCTGGAACTGTCGGGCGACTACACCCGCGCCACCAACCTCGACACAGGTGAAGCCCTGCCGCGAATCGCACCGCTGCGCCTGAGCAGCGGCCTGCTGTGGGAGCTGGATCGCTGGCAGGCCCGGGTAGACATCGAGCATGCCAGCGACCAGGGCCGGGTTCCGGCCAATGAATCCGGTACCGACGGCTACACCACTCTGGGCGCCAGTGCCGGCTATCACTTTGATGTGGGCCGCAGCCAATGGCTGGCGTTCGTCAAAGGCGACAACCTGACCAACCAGACCGTGCGTTATGCCAGCTCGATTTTGCGAGACATTGCCCCCGCCCCGGGCCGAGGAGTCGAGTTCGGTCTGCGTACCACCTTCTAACGCTCTGGCCTCTGTGCCCGACCCTGCTTCCCTGAACTGCGCCTGCGCAGGGAAACAGGGTCGCCTGCATCGCTGGCATGCCAGCTCCCACAGTTAAATATCCATTTCTGCCCCGGCTCAGCACGGCCGGGGGCTCATTATTTAGACGTATTTCAAAAAAATATCTGGTACGCATATACCGCTATCAGCCTCGAACATGAGGCAAAAAGCCTCTGTGTCGAACGGTCGCAGCGCACTGTTACAGAATCCGAAATGATCCATGTCATTTAAAGTGCTGTTTCTAAACGTTTCATAGCTTTATCATTTCCCGATCGAGGCTGAATCGATTCATTACGACTTCGAATCCCCAAGTGCTAATCCTGTCGCCAAAGACAGCGCTACCCACTGCCATAGCCCTATTAATAAAGACTCACATCTCGACCATGTCTACATTCCAGATTTTGCGCAAACCCGGCGCGCGACGCCCTATTGCCGGGCAAAAGGCCTTTAGCCTGCTCGGTGGCCTGACTGTTTTGGGCCTGGCCTCCTGCGTTCAGGCGGCCCCGGCTTTTGACAGTGATTCCAAATGGATGCTTGGCGATTGGGACGGCAAACGAAGCGAGCTTGAAAAACAAGGCTACGCATTCTCCCTCGATTACGTGGGCGAAGTGGGTTCAAACCTGCATGGCGGTTATGACCATGACCGCACTGCGCGCTACAGCGATCAATTCGGCCTGGGCACGCACCTGGACTTGCAGAAAATTCTGGGTTGGGAAGATGCTGAGTTTCAGCTGACCATTACCCAGCGCAGCGGCAACAACATCAGCAATGACCGGATCAACGATCCGCGCGTAGGCGGCTTCACCTCGGCCCAGGAAGTCTGGGGCCGTGGCCAGACCACACGCCTGACACAGATGTGGTACCAGCAGAAATTTTTCGATCAGAAGCTGGACATCAAGGTCGGTCGTTTCGGTCAGGGCGAAGACTTCAACACCTTCCCTTGCGACTTCCAGAACCTTGCGTTCTGCGGCTCGCAGGTCGGTAACTGGGCAGGCAGCATTTGGTACAACTGGCCCGTCAGCCAGTGGGCGCTGCGGGTCAAATACCACCTGACGCCCGAGTTGTACGCCCAGGTCGGCGCCTATGAGCAAAACCCCTCCAACCTGGATCGCGGCAACGGCTTCAAGCTCAGCGGCAGTGGTACACAAGGCGCAGTGTTGCCGATCGAACTGGTGTGGACGCCAAAAATTAATGGCCTGCCAGGGGAATATCGAGCGGGTTACTACTACAGTAATGCCAAGGCAACAAATGTTTACAAAGATACAAATGGTCAACCGGCCGCTTTAACCGGCGAAGCATATCGCAGCAGTTCAAGCAAAAACGGGATGTGGCTGGGCGTGCAACAACAGCTCACTTCCCGCGCCAGCGACCAGTCAAGGGGGTTGAGTGTTTTTGCCAATGCCACCGCTCACGACAAGAAAACCAACGCCGTGGACAACTATGTTCAGGCCGGTCTCATCTACAAAGGCGTGTTCGATGCCCGTCCCAAGGACGACATCGGTTTCGCCATGGCCCGGGTACATGTCAACCCGGCCTACCGCAAAAATGCCCAGGCCACCAACCAGGCCCGCGCCGTCTACGATTTCGATAACCCGGACTACCTGCCACCTCAGGATACCGAGTACAGCGCCGAGCTTTATTACGGCGTGCATGTCACCAATTGGCTGACCGTTCGACCGAATCTGCAGTACATCCGCCACCCCGGTGGTGTCAGCAAGTTAGATGACGCCCTGATCGGCGGTTTGAAGATTCAAAGCTCGTTCTAAATGACGAGTTGCAACGCCCGTAATTGAAAGTTGAAACAAAGAACTTATTTCCATGAATCATCCCGCCTTGAATCGTCCTTAAAAGGCAGCCTGGGCGGGAACACCTCAAACGTAACGGAGAACCACACTATGAGCACTGATGGTGCTTTCAGTCGAGGCCGCCTGCTACCGAGCCTACTCGGTATCTTGCTGCTGCTAATGGGCCTGGCCATGTTGGTCGGGGGTATCAAGCTGCTGACGCTCGGCGGGTCGAGTTATTACCTGCTGGCCGGTATCGGCTTTGGCTTATCGGGCGCCTTGCTGATAGCCGCGCGCCGCGCGGCGCTGGGTCTGTACGCGCTGGTGCTGTTTGCAAGCACCGTTTGGGCGCTGATGGAAGTAGGTCTGGACTGGTGGCAGTTAGTGCCACGTCTGGCCTTGTGGTTTGCTATCGGCATCGTGCTGCTGCTGCCATGGTTCCGTCGTCCACTGCTGCGCGGTCAGCCAGCTCCGGTTGCTACCGGCGCGCTGGGCGTTGCCGTGGTGCTGGCCGGTGCGGCCGCACTGGCTAGCCAGTTCACCAACCCGGGCGAAATCAAAGGCCAACTGGACCGTGATGCCGTACCTGGCATGACCAACACTGCTCCGGCCATGCCTGATGGTGACTGGCAGTCCTACGGGCGTACTGCCCATGGCGACCGCTACTCGCCGCTTAAAGAAATCACCCCGCAAAATGTCCACAAGCTGGTTCCAGCCTGGACATACCGCACCGGTGACATTCCTGGCGCTGGCGATCCGGGCGAAACGACTGCCGAGAACACCCCGCTGAAAGTCAACGGCATGGTGTACGTGTGTACCCCACACAGCCAGGTGATTGCCCTTGACCCGGATACCGGCAAGGAAATCTGGCGCTTCGATCCGAAGATCAGCACCATGAACGAAGCCAACTTCAAGGGTTGGGCGCACATGACTTGCCGTGGCGTGAGCTATCACGACGAAGCGGCCTACACCAAAGTCAGCACTGAACAAAGCCCTGCCGAGCCTGCGGCCGCTACTGCCAGCAACTCGTGCCCGCGCCGCCTGTTCGTGCCGACTGCCGACACCCGTCTGATCGCCATCAATGCCGACACCGGTAAAATGTGTGAAGACTTCGGTGACCATGGCCAGGTTGACCTGCGCCACAACATCGGTGAGTTCACTCCGGGTGGCTACTACTCCACCTCGCCACCTGCCGTGACCAAAGACCTGGTTGTGATTGGTGGTCACGTAACCGACAACCTGTCCACCAACGAGCCATCCGGCGTGATCCGCGCGTACGACGTACGTACCGGCAAACTGGTATGGAACTGGGACAGCGGCAATCCGGACGACACTACGCCGATTGCTGAAGGCAAAACCTACACTCGCAACTCGCCTAACATGTGGTCGATGTTCGCAGTGGACGAAAACCTCGGCATGCTTTACCTGCCGATGGGCAACCAGATGCCGGACCAATATGGCGGCGACCGTACAGAGGACTCCGAGAAGTACAGCGCAGGCGTAACTGCACTGGACATCAATACCGGTAAAGTTCGCTGGACCCGTCAGTTCACTCACCATGACCTGTGGGACATGGACGTTGGTGGTCAACCGACCCTGATGGACATGAAAACAGCCGATGGCGTGAAACCGGCACTGCTGGCTTCGACCAAGCAAGGCAGCATCTACGTGCTGGACCGTCGCACTGGCGAAGACATCGTTCCGATCCATGAAGTGCCAGCACCTGGCGGCGCGGTAAAAGGCGACCATACCTCGCCAACCCAGCCTCGCTCGGAATTGAACCTGAGCCCGCCGACCCTGACTGAACGCGACATGTGGGGTGTAACCCCGTTCGACCAGATGTTGTGCCGGATCAACTTCAAATCCCTGCGTTATGACGGCATGTACACCCCGCCATCGCTGCAAGGTTCGATCGTTTATCCAGGTAACTTCGGCGTGTTTGACTGGGGCGGTATCTCGGTCGATCCGGTTCGCCAGATCGCCTTCCTGAACCCAAGCTACATGGCGTTCACTTCCAAGCTGATCCCGCGTGAAGAAATTGCTGCACTGGGTCCGCGTGTCAGTGAAACCGAAGGCGTTCAACCTAACGCAGGCGCTCCTTACGGCGTGGTACTTGAACCACTGCTGTCGCCACTGGGCTTGCCTTGCCAGGCACCGGCCTGGGGTTATGTGGCTGCAGTCGACCTGACCAACAACCAGCTGATCTGGAAACACAAAAACGGCACCGTGCGTGACAGCTCGCCGGTTCCACTGCCACTGCCAATGGGTGTTCCAAGCCTGGGCGGGACCTTCACCACTGCCGGTGGTGTAGCCTTCCTCAGCGGCACCCTTGACCAGTACTTGCGCGCTTACGATGTAAGCAACGGCAAGCTGCTGTGGGAAGGTCGCCTGCCTGCTGGCGGTCAAGCCACACCGATGACCTACACCGGCAAGGACGGCACCCAGTACGTGCTCGTTGTCGCTGGCGGCCACGGCTCGCTGGGCACCAAACAAGGTGACTACGTGGTAGCGTTTAAACTGGCTGAGTAACTTTACAGCCGGTTCCGAAAAAGGCGGCCATCTTGCGATGGCCGCCTTTTTTTGTGGGCGCAATCAAGCCCGGTCTGATGGCAAAACCCGCTCCAGAGACTGTCGCAGGCACGAGCCTTTGACGATGAAAATCACTTCACCTTGAAACCACTGGCTGCGCGCCCCATCTAAGACACATACCCCATTGCGCAGGTGCCCCATGAGCGACCAGCAAGAATTCCCGGACAACACAGCTGAGTACACCGATGTAGAGCACACTGAGACCGAATCAACCGAACACGCAGCGGGTACTGAACTGGCTTTGCCAGGGCAGAATCTGCCGGACAAGGTGTACATCATCCCGATTCACAATCGGCCGTTCTTCCCGGCGCAAGTGCTGCCGGTCATCGTCAACGAAGAGCCGTGGGCCGAAACCCTGGAGCTGGTCAGCAAGTCGCCGCATCATTCGCTGGCGCTGTTTTTTGTCGACACCCCTCCCGATGACCCTCGCCACTTCAACACCGACAGCCTCCCGGAATACGGCACGCTGGTGAAGGTGCATCACGCCAGCCGCGAAAACGGCAAATTGCAGTTTGTGGCCCAGGGCCTGACCCGCGTACGCATCAGCATGTGGCTCAAACATCACCGTCCGCCGTATCTGGTGGAGGTGGAATACCCGAAAGAAAATACCGCCCCCACCGATGAGGTGAAGGCATATGGCATGGCGCTGATCAACGCGATCAAGGAGCTGCTGCCGCTCAACCCGCTGTACAGCGAAGAGCTGAAGAACTATCTCAACCGCTTCAGCCCGAACGACCCGTCGCCGCTCACCGACTTTGCAGCGGCCCTGACCTCGGCCACCGGCAACGAGCTGCAAGAAGTGCTCGATTGCGTACCGATGCTCAAGCGCATGGAAAAAGTCCTGCCGATGCTGCGCAAGGAAGTCGAAGTCGCACGGTTGCAGAAAGAGATTTCGGCCGAGGTCAATCTCAAGATCGGCGAGCATCAGCGCGAATTCTTCCTCAAGGAACAGCTCAAGGTGATCCAGCAAGAGCTGGGGCTGACCAAAGATGATCGCAGCGCCGATATCGAGCAGTTCAAACAACGCCTTGAAGGCAAGACCCTGCCCCCTCAGGCACACAAACGCATCGACGAAGAATTGAACAAGCTGTCGATCCTCGAAACCGGATCGCCCGAGTACGCGGTAACCCGCAACTATCTGGACTGGGCGACATCAGTGCCGTGGGGCGTGTTCGGTCAGGACAAACTCGACCTCAAGCACGCGCGAAAAGTGCTGGATGCCCACCATGCCGGGCTCGATGACATTAAAAGCCGCATCCTGGAGTTCCTTGCCGTAGGCGCCTACAAAGGCTCGGTCAGCGGCTCGATCGTGTTGCTGGTCGGTCCGCCGGGGGTGGGTAAAACCAGTGTCGGCAAGTCCATTGCCGAATCACTGGGGCGCCCTTTCTATCGCTTCAGCGTTGGCGGCATGCGCGATGAAGCCGAGATCAAAGGCCACCGCCGCACCTATATCGGTGCCCAACCGGGCAAGCTGGTGCAGGCGCTCAAAGATGTTGAAGTGATGAACCCGGTCATCATGCTCGACGAGATCGACAAAATGGGCCAGAGCTTCCAGGGCGACCCGGCCTCGGCGCTGCTCGAAACCCTGGACCCGGAACAAAACGTCGACTTCCTCGACCACTATCTGGACCTGCGCCTGGATCTGTCCAAAGTGCTGTTCGTGTGTACCGCCAACACCCTGGACTCGATCCCCGGACCCTTGCTCGACCGCATGGAAGTGATTCGCCTGTCCGGCTACATCACCGAAGAAAAGATCGCGATTGCAAAGCGTCACCTGTGGCCCAAGCAACTGGAGAAAGCCGGCGTATCAAAAAACAGCCTGAGTATCAGCGACAGCGCCCTGCGCGCCGTGATCGATGGCTACGCCCGTGAAGCCGGTGTGCGCCAGCTTGAAAAACAACTGGGCAAACTGGTACGCAAAGCTGTGGTCAAGTTGCTGGACGACCCCAAGACCGTCATCAAGATCGGCCCCAAGGATCTCGAAGCATCGCTGGGCATGCCGCCGTTTCGCAACGAGCAGGTCATCAGCGGTACCGGAGTCATCACTGGCCTGGCCTGGACCAGCATGGGCGGTGCGACACTGCCAATTGAGGCGACACGTATCCACACCCTCAATCGCGGCTTCAAACTGACCGGGCAACTGGGCGATGTGATGAAAGAGTCGGCCGAAATTGCCTACAGCTACATCAGCGCCAACCTCCAGCAATTTGGTGGCGACCCGCGCTTCTTCGATGAAGCCTTTGTGCACTTGCACGTACCGGAAGGTGCGACCCCCAAAGACGGTCCGAGCGCAGGCGTAACCATGGCCAGTGCCCTGTTATCGCTGGCCCGTAATCAGGCGCCGAAAAAGGGCATCGCCATGACCGGCGAGCTGACGCTGACCGGGTATGTATTACCGATTGGCGGGGTGCGTGAAAAAGTGATTGCGGCACGCAGGCAGAAGATTCACGAACTGATCCTGCCCGAACCTAACCGGGGCAACTTTGAGGAACTGCCGGACTACTTGAAAGAAGGCATCACCGTGCACTTTGCCAAACGCTTTACCGACGTGGCCAAAGTGCTGTTCTGAAACTAGGGGAAATTTGGCGGCCCTCATCGCTACAGGATTTCCGTTTTCGTAGCAGTTGCCGAAGGCTACGTCCCTACGACGGCTGCGCCGCCGGACGCAGTCTCGTTTCACTCGCCAGCTGCTACAGGAATCCGGTCGTTATAACGCCCGACTACTGGATTTGCGCTTTCGTAGCAGTTGCCGAAGGCTAGGTCCCTACGACGGCTGCGCCGCCGGACGCAGTCTCGTTTCACTCGCCAGCTGCTACGGGAATCGGGTCGCTATAACGCCCGAATCCTCTGTAGTCGCTGACGAGGCACGAGGCTGCGATGGACGGCGCAGCAGGCCCATCCCTCGTCAGCGATTACGGGAAGCTACAGGAATCATGGGGTATGCTGCGCCCTTGTATTTGTCCGACCGGAGCCATCAATGCCCCACGCACGTCTTCTCTCCCTGCTCAGCCTCAGCCTGCTGACGGCCTGTGCGCACCAGCCTGCGAACAACGTGACCGTTGAAGAGCAAAGCGACTGTCCGATACAACTGCACACCGGGCAAAATTTGACCCTCTCGCTTCCGAGCAATCCCACAACAGGTTATCGCTGGGCAATTCAGGACTCCGCCGGGGGCGTTCTGCACAGCCTCGGCCCTGAGGTTTACAGCAGTACCGACGATGGCCAGTTGCTGGGTAGCGGCGGCCAGTCCACCTGGCGCTTTCAGGCGTTTGCCACCGGCAACGGGCGCCTGCGCCTGACCTCTCAGCAACCCTGGGAACCAGAAGCCGAACCCGCGCAAGCATTCGATTGCCAGATCACGGTGAACTGACATGCCATGGCTGATTCTCGCGGCCATGGGTGCCGGCGCGTACCTGTACGGCCTAAGCATGCACGCCACGCTCCTGTGCCTGATCAGCAAAGCAGTGCCGGTACTGGCGCTGCTCGGCTGGCTGCAAGATGCTCCACCCGGCCCTTATCGGCGCTGGATCAGCATTGGCCTGATGTTTTCCCTGCTCGGCGACATTCTGCTGGCCTGGCCCGTAGACCTTTTTGTATTTGGCCTGGGAGCGTTTTTGTTCGCCCACCTGGCATACCTCAAGGCCTATCTGGTGGACTGCCGCCGCCCGGCCTTGCCTGCATTGGCCCTGGCACTGCTGGCCGGCATCAGCCTGCTGAGCGTGATGGCCGGCAAGGGGCTGGGGGATTTATTGATCCCGGTGTGCATCTACGCCCTGGCCATCAGCGCCATGCTCTGGCGTGCCCTTGCCCGAGTGGGCAGCCACGTGCCCACGTGCTCGGCCTGGCTGGCAGCGGCCGGGGCGCTGGCGTTCGTCGCATCCGACAGCATGATTGGCATCAACCGCTTTGTCCTGCCATTCGATGCCGCGCCGTACCTGATCATCCTCACTTACTGGCTCGGGCAATGGGGTATTGCAGCTTCGGTGTTTGGCCAGAACAAACGCGATTACTGACGCGCCCCTGCTCTTTGAAGATGCGCGGTTTATCAGACAGACCGCGCATCCCGGCGCCAACTTGGCTAAAATGCGCGCCCTTTCAAATATTCCAGTGCCGGAACCGTCGTGAGCAAAGAACCTGACCGTATTTTCGCCCAGCCCCTGGCCCAGGTGCCGGACTTCGCCTTTAACGAGGACGTGGTGCGGGTGTTCCCGGACATGATCAAGCGCTCGGTGCCCGGCTACCCGACCATTGTCGAAAACCTCGGCGTGCTCGCAGCCCAGTTTGCCCAGCCCGACAGCGTCTTGTACGACCTCGGCTGCTCGTTGGGTGCGGTCACCCAGGCACTGCGCCGCCATGTTCGCAGCGAAGGTTGCCAGGTGATTGCGGTAGATAACTCGCCAGCCATGGTCGAGCGCTGCCGCGAATACCTCAACGCCCAGAACTCGATGTTCCAGGAGCTGTTGGCGGTTGAGGTGATCGAAGGCGACATCCTCGCGCTGGAGTTCAAGCCCGCCTCGGTGGTGGCATTGAACTTCACCCTGCAATTTATCGCCCCTGACCAGCGCCTGGCCCTGCTCGCCCGGATTCGCCAGTCATTGCTGCCCGGCGGCGCACTGATCCTCTCGGAGAAGCTGCGCTTCAATGATGCAGAGGAACACGCCCTGCTCACTGATTTGCACGTCGCGTTCAAGCGTGCCAATGGCTACAGCGATCTGGAAATCTCGCAAAAGCGCAGCGCCATCGAAAACGTCATGAAGCCCGACAGCCTCGAAGAACACCGCGAGCGCCTGCTGGCGGCCGGGTTCTCGAAAGTCGTGCCGTGGTTCCAGTGTCTTAACTTTGCCTCGTTGATTGCCTTGCCATGATTGATCTGTCCCCCCTCGCCCGGCGTCTGGCCGGCACTCCACTGGCTGCATGGGCCAACACCCTGCAAGCACAACTCGACGTCAAAATGGAGAAAGGCCACGGCGACCTGGAACGCTGGCAAAGCGCGCTGGATGCCTTGCCCGACGTAAAGCCGACCGAGATCGACCTGCTCAACGGCCTGACCCTGGACACCGACTGCGACGACGAAACCCGTGCGCAAATGCGTCAGGCACTGATGGGCCTGTCGCCGTGGCGCAAGGGCCCGTTCGACCTGTTCGGGGTGCATGTCGACACCGAATGGCACTCGGACTGGAAATGGTCTCGGGTCGCACCGCATATCAACCTCAAGCACAAACGCATCCTCGATGTCGGCTGCGGCAACGGTTACTACATGTGGCGCATGCTGGGCGCCGGTGCCCACAGCGTGATCGGGGTCGATCCGAACTGGTTGTTCTTCTGCCAGTTCCAGGCCGTGCAGCGCTTCCTGCAACAAGAAGCCGTGTGGCACCTGCCCTTCCCGTTCGAAGACTTGCCGCCAAACCTGGAAGGCTTCGACACCGTGTTTTCCATGGGCGTGTTTTACCACCGCCGCTCGCCGATCGAACACTTGCTGGCACTCAAGGATTGCCTGGTCAAGGGGGGCGAGCTGGTTCTGGAAACCCTGGTCATTGAAGGCGACGTCAATCAGGTGCTGGTGCCTGAAGACCGTTACGCGCAGATGCGCAACGTGTGGTTCCTGCCATCGATCCCGGCGCTGGAGCGCTGGCTGCGCCGTGCCGGTTTCAGCGACGTACGCTGCGTGGACGTGAGCACCACCACGGTAGAAGAACAGCGCGCCACGGAGTGGATGAAGTTCCAGTCCCTGAGCGACTACCTGGACCCGAACGACCCCGGCAAAACCGTCGAAGGCCTGCCGGCGCCGATGCGCGCAGTGATCATCGCCAGAAAATAAAAAAACCAAACGCTGTAGGAGCGAGCTTGCCTCGCGATGCAGGCTACGCGGTTCTTCTATGAATCTGCGTTGAGCCTATCGCGAGGCAAGCTCGCTCCCACAGGGATAGAGGGGGAGTTATTTGGCCCGACGGGCCCTGAAGAATTCGCTGAGGATCGCGCCGCACTCTTCGGCCAATACCCCGCCTTCGAACAGCACCCGGTGATTCAGAAAACCCTGGGTGAAGAACTGCCCCTGACTTTGCACAATCCCCGCTTTGGGCTCCAGCGCCCCGTAGACCACCCGGGCCACGCGCGAGTGCACGATCAGGCCCGCGCACATGCTGCACGGCTCAAGGGTGACGTACAGCGTGCTGCCGGGCAGACGATAGTTGCTGGCCGCCGCCGCGGCCGCACGGATGGCAACCATCTCGGCATGGGCGCTGGGGTCGCTGGCGCTGATCGGGCAATTAAACCCGCGACCGATAATTTCACCGTCTTGCACCAGCACCGCGCCCACCGGCACTTCGCCCAGCGCCGCGCCCCGGGCCGCCAGCGCCAGTGCTTCGCGCATGAAGTCTTGATCGCGGCTGCGGTCGATGATTTGCGGTTGACGCCCTTGTCGCATCAGGAAACCTCAATTGCGGCCATCAGGCCGGTTTCCATGTGGTCAATCACATGGCAGTGGAACATCCACACGCCGGGATTATCCGCCACCAGGGCCACGCGGGCACGTTCGTTTTTCCCCAGCAGGTAGGTGTCGGTGAAATACGGGATGATTTTTCTGCGATTGGACGCCAGCACCTTGAAGCTCATGCCGTGCAGGTGGATCGGGTGCTGGTACTGGGTCATGTTCTTCAATTCGAAGATGTAGCTCTGGCCCAGTTTGAGTTTGGCTATCGGCCGATCGGCGCAGGTTTTGTCCTTGATGTCCCAGGCCACGCCATTGATCTGCCACAGGCTCGGCGGCTGGTCGGGGCCCAGGTCTTCGGAGACCGAGCCGACCCATTCAAAATTGAAGTTGAGCTTTTCTGCGTTCGCCACATCAGGCTCGGCAATCGGGTTGGCGGGCAACGCCGGGGGCCACTGGCCCGGTGCATCGGTGCTGGCAACCGAACGCAGCGTGCCCAGACGCACGGGCCCGTCGCGCAACGACAACTCTTGCCCTGGCGCCGGAGCCTTGATCGCCAGACAAATACGCATGCCGGGGCCCAGCCAGTATTCCTTGCCCAAAGGCCTTGGCTCGATGGGGTTGCCGTCCAGTGCATAGATTTTGGCGTCGATGCCGGGGATGTTCAGGCGATAGGTCAAGGTGTTGTCGAGGTTGAGGATGCGCACCCGGGTGATCTGCCCGGCAGGCAAATCAATGGTCGGCACGTGGCTGCCGTTAATCGTCGACAGGCGTCCCGGTGTACCGCCACGTGCGGCTTCACGGGTGATGCTGAACGGCAGGAAACCGCCCTCTTCGTCCACGTGCCAGTTTTTAATGCTCAGGGTCCGTTCGTGCCTGAAACCGGTGGGCTCGCGCTCCTCGACAATCAGCGGCCCGACCAGCCCGCGGCCCAGCTCTTCGCTGCTGTTGACGTGGGGGTGGTACCAGTAACTGCCGGCATCCGGCACGCGGAACTTGTAGTCGAAGTATTCACCGGGCAAAACCGGCAATTGCGAGACATAGGGTACGCCGTCCATTTCCAGCGGCAGACGGATACCGTGCCAGTGAATGGTGGTGGCGACCGGCAGGTGATTGATAAAACGCACCCGCAGCCATTCTCCCTGACGAACCCGCAGCTCGGTGCCCGGTGCCGAAGGGCCGAATGCCCAGGCCTCGGTTTGATGACCGGGCACCAACTCAACGTCCAGTGGCGCAGCAATCAGCTCATAGTCGTGGCCAGCCTCGGCGTCGGCCATTTTGCCCAACCAGTAACGCGAAGCGCCTCCTGCGCCAACACCCACCACTACCAGGCCGGCCAGACCTCCGAGTATTTGTCGACGGGTAAAGGACATTGACTCAACTACCTCTCATATCCGGCGCAGGCGTGCAGCCCGCAAAAGGCGAATACGATACACCTGCAAATGCGAAACAGTAAGGGCCGCATCCTGCTTCTGCAGGAGCGAGCTGTTGAAAAGCTCGCGCCTACAGGTTGGGGGGCGTGATGCACAAATAAAAAAAGGCGGCCAACACCAGGTGTTGACCGCCTTTTTTAAATCAGACCGGTTGCCCGGCCAGACTTATTCCCACTCAATCGTTGCTGGCGGCTTGCTCGACACGTCGTAAGTAACGCGGGAGATGCCTTCGATCTCATTGATGATGCGACCGCTGACGGTTTCAAGCAGCTCGTAAGGCAGGTGTGCCCAACGCGCGGTCATGAAGTCGATGGTTTCAACGGCACGCAGGGCCACAACCCAGGCGTAACGACGACCATCACCTACCACGCCAACCGATTTCACCGGCTGGAACACCACGAATGCCTGGCTGACCTTGTGATACCAGTCGGCCTTGCGCAGCTCTTCGATGAAGATGTGGTCAGCACGACGCAGGATGTCGGCGTATTCCTTCTTCACTTCACCCAGGATGCGCACGCCCAGGCCCGGGCCCGGGAACGGGTGACGGTAGACCATGTCGTACGGCAGGCCGAGTTCCAGACCCAGACGGCGGACTTCGTCCTTGAACAGTTCGCGCAGAGGCTCGACCAGTTTGAGGTTCATCTCGTCCGGCAGGCCGCCCACGTTGTGGTGCGACTTGATGACGTGAGCCTTGCCGCTTTTGGCGCCAGCCGACTCGATCACGTCCGGGTAGATGGTGCCCTGGGCCAGGTACTTGATGTTGTCCAGCTTGCAGGATTCGGCATCGAATACGTCGATGAAGGTACGGCCGATGATCTTGCGCTTTTTCTCTGGATCGCTTTCGCCGGCCAGGTTGTTCAGGAACTGGTCCGCCGCGTTGGCGCGGATCACTTTAACGCCCATGTTCTCGGCGAACATGGCCATGACCTGCTCGCCTTCGTGCAGGCGCAACAAGCCGTTGTCCACGAACACGCACGTCAGCTGGTCGCCGATCGCTTTATGCAGCAATGCTGCAACCACCGAGGAGTCAACGCCGCCGGACAAGCCGAGCAAAACGTTGTCGGTGCCGACCTGGGCGCGGATGTTGGCGATTGCGTCTTCAGCGATTTTCGACGGCGTCCACAAGGCTTCGCAGCCGCAGATGTCGAGGATAAAACGCGACAGGATGCGGCCGCCTTGCTTGGTGTGGGTCACTTCCGGGTGGAACTGGACGCCGTAGTAACCGCGGGCATCGTTGAACATGCCGGCAATCGGGCAGCTCGGGGTGCTGGCCAGAATGCTGAAGTCGGACGGCATTCTGGTGACCTTGTCACCGTGGCTCATCCATACATCCAGACCGAACAGGCCGTCTGCGTCGATGTGGTCTTCGATACCGTCAAGCAGGCGGCTTTTGCCGACTACGTCTACGCGGGCATAACCGAATTCGCGCAGTTCGGAACCTTCAACCTTGCCGCCCAGTTGCTCGGCCATGGTCTGCATGCCGTAGCAGATACCGAAAACCGGTACGCCCAGGTCAAACACGGCTTGTGGCGCGCGCGGGCTATCGGCTTCGTGCACGGATTCCGGGCCACCGGCAAGGATGATGCCTTTAGGTGCGAATTCGCGGATCGCTGCGTCATCCATGTCGAACGGGTGCAGTTCGCAGTAAACGCCGATTTCGCGAACGCGACGGGCGATCAGCTGGGTGTACTGGGAACCGAAGTCCAGAATCAGGATGCGGTGAGCGTGAATGTCGAGGGCCATGACAAAATCTCGATTAATTTCAGAAACAACTCGGGGCTGAATCAAACAGCCCCGGTGACTTAATTCGTATCGCACCCGGGTTTTGGCCCCGGGCGCGACCACTATCAACTTACGCGATAGTTTGGCGCTTCCTTGGTGATCTGCACGTCGTGGACGTGGGATTCAGCCATACCGGCGCCGGTGATACGTACAAACTCGGGTTTGGTGCGCATTTGTTCGATGTCGGCACAGCCGGTGTAACCCATCGAAGAACGCAGACCGCCCATCAGTTGGTGCACGATTGCGGTCAAAGAACCTTTGTACGCAACGCGACCTTCAATACCTTCCGGCACCAGCTTCTCGGCACCCGCAGAGGAGTCCTGGAAGTAGCGGTCGGAGGAACCCTGGGATTGCGACATCGCACCCAGCGAACCCATGCCGCGGTAAGCCTTGTACGAACGGCCCTGGTACAGCTCGATTTCGCCCGGTGCTTCTTCGGTACCGGCAAACATCGAACCCATCATCACGCACGATGCACCGGCCACGATGGCTTTGGACAGGTCACCCGAGAAACGGATGCCGCCATCGGCGATCAACGGTACACCGGTGCCTTCAAGGGCAGCGGCAACATTGGCAATGGCACTGATTTGCGGAACACCGACACCGGCAACGATGCGGGTGGTGCAGATCGAGCCTGGGCCGATACCGACCTTGACCGCGTCGGCACCGGCTTCGGCCAGGGCCAGCGCAGCAGCGCCGGTGGCGATGTTGCCGCCAATCACCTGAACTTCAGGGAAGTTCTGCTTGACCCAGCGAACGCGATCGATCACGCCTTTGGAGTGACCGTGTGCGGTGTCGACAACCACTACGTCAACGCCTGCAGCCACGAGGGCGGCAACACGGTCGGCGGTGTCTTTGCCGGTACCCACTGCAGCGCCTACGCGCAGACGACCCTGGTCGTCCTTGCTGGCCAGCGGGTAAGCCTTGGCTTTCTCGATGTCGTTGACGGTCATCATGCCTTTGAGGGCAAATTTGTCGTCGACGATCAGTACGCGTTCGATGCGGTGCTTGTGCAACAGTTCGCGGGCTTCGTTCTTGTCGGCGCCTTCCTTAACCGTGACCAGACGCTCTTTAGGCGTCATCACTTCACGAACGGTGGCTTCCAGACGGTTTTCGAAACGCACGTCACGGGACGTCACGATGCCAACCAGGTCGCCACGGTGCAGTACAGGAACGCCGGAGATGTTGTGCAGGC
Source organism: Pseudomonas sp. TWR2-1-1 (assembly GCF_049897045.1). NCBI lineage: Bacteria > Pseudomonadati > Pseudomonadota > Gammaproteobacteria > Pseudomonadales > Pseudomonadaceae > Pseudomonas > Pseudomonas sp. TWR2-1-1. The sequence continues at coordinate 513,652 of NZ_JAFCVM010000001.1, read as the reverse complement.
GGGTCAGTTCGAACAATTCACGAACAGTGGCGTCAGCTTCGATAGTGATGGGCTCTTTAACCACACCGGCTTCGTAGCGCTTTACCTTGCGCACTTCGTGAGCTTGTTGCTCGATGGTCATGTTCTTGTGGATGATGCCGATACCGCCTTCCTGAGCCATGGCGATTGCCAGACGGGCTTCAGTCACGGTGTCCATTGCAGCGGAAACCAGAGGAATATTCAGTTCAATGCCACGGGTCAAACGAGTCTTAAGGCTGACTTCGTTCGGGAGAACCTCGGAATAACCGGGGACGAGAAGGATGTCATCGAATGTGAGTGCTTCTTGGCTGATACGCAGCATCGCTGGGGCTCCCGAGCGGGAAAATGGAAGCGCGCCATTGTACTCAAAACACCTGCATCTCTCAACGGAAACCTTTAGAGAGTTTTGCGCTAAAGGCCATGATTTATTGACTCTGAGGGCAGATTCTCGCTGATATTGCGGCCTTGATTCCTGTGGGGGCTGGCTTGCCAGCGATTCCGGCGACCCCGCGTGCCTGGGCCAGCGCAATGATGGCATCGCTGGCGAGCCAGCTCCCACAGGTTCAGAGCTCGACTTTGACCCACGCCACCGGCTGGTCGAGCCAGTCGGCAAACTCGTCAAGGAAGCTCTGTTTGAAGCCCGCCTCGGCCCAGTTGTTGAAAATGAAACCCAGGTTGGAGAATGCACACGGCTGCAAAAACAGAAAACCGTTGATGTCATCTTCATGGGCGCACAGGGGGCAAATGAAGTTGTCGGTACGGCCCGGCATCCACTCTTCCAGGCTGTCGAACAGGGCCTCACCCACTTCCTTGCGACACTCGGCACAGCCGGCCTCTTCAAGAAAACCCTTGGCCGGGGTGTATATGCAGCGCTTGGTGATGATCTCCAGACCATTGACCGGCTGACCGAATGGCAGCGCTTCAGGATGCAGCACCACGCTGGCTGCGCCCGGAGCGATGGCGTAGGCCATGCGGCTGCCGCCACGCCCGCAGGTGGTCAGCTCTTGCTCAATGATGTTCTTGCGCACCAGCCAGCGCACGATGGCCCGGGCCCGGGGTTCGTGAACCGGCAAGGTGGAGATTTTAGGAACGATGATGCTTTGCGAATTCATGGGTACGGCACATGTGTGTGAGGGAGGATAACCCGCCTCCTCGTGTAGGAGCGAGCTTGCTCGCGAGCTCTGCGTTATGTTGAAAGGCTCGCGAGCACGCTCGCTCCTACAGAGGTGAGGGCGCAGCTTAAAGCCTCACTGTGCGAGGTCAAGCACTCAGATAACGCGCTATCGGCGCAGCACCCACTATGTCGCCAGCCGGACAAAGGGCACGCGGGGCAATTGGCGACCGATCCATAACCCCAGCGCCATGGCCGGTAACAGACAAGCGGCAAGCAACAGCGGCGCACCACCGAGCTGCATCTTCAGGTACAGCGTGTAGAGATGGCGTTGTTCTTTTTTTAGGGGCGCGAGCTTAACCAGACAGGTGCAGCGATCACATTCCGCCCTTATGATGGCGCGCATGATTAAAGATCCTTTTGCACGACTCAACCTCGATCGAGAAGTCCTGACTGTCAGCCAGCTCAATGGCCGGGCGCGGGTCTTGCTCGAAGACGTGTTCAGCAATATCTGGGTAGAGGGCGAAATCTCCAACCTCGCCCGCCCCGCCTCCGGCCACATTTACTTCACCCTCAAGGACAGCGGCGCCCAGGTGCGCTGCGCACTGTTCCGCAATAACGCGGCACGGGTGCGCCAGGCACTCAAGGATGGCCTGGCGGTAAAAGTACGCGGCAAGGTCTCGCTGTTTGAAGGCCGCGGCGACTACCAGCTGATCCTGGATACCGTTGAACCGGCCGGCGATGGCGCGCTGCGGCTGGCCTTCGATGCCTTGAAAGAGAAACTCAGCGCCGAAGGCCTGTTCAGTGCCGAGCGCAAGGTACCCTTACCGGCTCATCCGCAGCGGATCGGGATCATCAGTTCGCCTACCGGGGCGGTGATTCGCGACATCATCAGTGTATTCCGCCGCCGTGCACCGCAAGTTGAGCTGACGCTGATCCCCACTGCCGTGCAAGGGCGCGAAGCCACAGCGCAAATTGTGCGGGCACTCAAGCTTGCCGATGCGCGGGGTTTCGACGCACTGATCCTGGCCCGTGGCGGCGGTTCGCTGGAAGACCTGTGGTGCTTCAACGAAGAAGCCGTAGCCCGCGCCGTGGATGCCTGCGTGACGCCTATTGTCAGTGCGGTCGGTCATGAAACCGATGTTTCGATCAGTGACTTTGTGGCCGATGTACGCGCACCAACCCCCTCGGCGGCTGCGGAGTTGCTGGCCCCGGACTCCAGCGACCTGCAACGGCGTGTCGAAAGCCTGCATCGACGCCTGGTAATGCGCATCCGCGACCGATTGATGCGTGACCGCCTGCGCCTGGACGGTCTGGCCCGCCGCCTGCGCCACCCGGGTGAGCGGCTGCGCCAGCAGGCTCAGCGTCTGGACGACCTGGACATGCGCATGCGGCGCGCCTTTGAGCGCAGCCTCAATACCCGCCGCGAACGCCTGATCCGGCTCGAAACACGTCTGGCTGCACAACATCCAGGACGGCAACTGGCCATGTTGCGCCAGCGTCTGGACAGCCTGGCCGAGCGCTTGCCACGGGCCATGCGTGAAGGCCTGAAAAGCCGTCGACTGCAACTGCAAAGCCAAATGCAGACCCTGCATGTGGTCAGCCCGCTGGCCACCCTGGGCCGGGGTTACAGCATCTTGCTGGATGAGCGTGGCAACGCCATTCGCAGCGCCGGACAAACCCGTACCGGCCAGCGCCTGAAGGCCAGGCTGGGCGAAGGCGAACTGCATGTACGCGTAGAAGACAACCACCTCACGCCTGTCACCCTTTCATTACTGGATTGATCAATGCCGCGTTTTCTCTCTGCCCTGTTACTGCTGTGTCTGACCCTCAACGCACATGCAGCTGACAGCTACATCACCCGTTTGCTGAACAAGCCGGTCCCTGGCGGTGTCGCCGTGATTGAGCTGGGTACCGGTGCCCAGGCCCCCAAGGCCAGCTATCAGGGCAAGCCGGTGCTGGTGGTCAAGGAGCAAGACACATGGCGGGCGATTGTCGGTATTCCGCTGACCGTAAAGCCCGGGCGCCAGCAGATCAGCTCCGGAGGACGCGACCTGAACTTTACGGTCGGCAGCAAGAAATACCCTGAGCAGCGCATCACCCTGAAGAACAAGCGCCAGGTCAATCCGAACCCGGCTGACATCAAGCGTATCGACAACGAACTGGCGGTGCAGATCAAGGCGTATCGCACGTTCAGCCCCACTACACCGAGCAACCTGTTGCTGGATAAACCGGTGAACGGGCCGCTGTCGAGCAAGTTTGGCGTACGTCGCTTCTTCAACGGCGAAGAGCGTAACCCCCATGCCGGGCTGGATTTCGCGGTACCCGCCGGGACACCGATCAAGACGCCGGCAGCTGGCAAGGTCATTCTGATCGGCAATTATTTCTTCAACGGCAACACGGTGTTTGTCGATCATGGCCAGGGGTTTATTAGCATGTTTTGCCACATGTCGAAGATCGATACCAAGGTTGGTCAGCAATTGGCCCGGGGTGATGTGGTCGGTAAAGTCGGCTCGACCGGTCGCGCTACGGGCCCGCATATGCACTGGAATGTCAGCCTTAACGATGCACGGGTTGACCCGGCGATTTTTATTGGCGCCTTCCAACCTTGAGCGAGTCCTTACCGGGATGATTGGCAGCAGCACCAGACGCTTAACAGCCGTCATGCAGCGCAATAATAATCACCACTACCACTAAAGCCCGCAATTAACGCTCGAATATCCATGATATTCGAGCATTTCTCTCAATGTTTTTTCGCCGCTTGCCATCCTTCAACCCAATGGTTAGGGTTGAAGCCATGAAAACCTCTCACACCCTCATTCTGCTCCGCCAGCACCGCAGCCTTTGCCTCGTCAGCGCACGACTGCAAAGCTAATCGCAGTGCCTCGCCCTTGTGCTTTGTATTTCTTCGGCTGGCCGCCTCCTGATAGTCGGCAAGCAAAATAAGGATTGCCTGATGACCATGCTCAAAGACCCGTCTTCCAAATACCGCGCCTTCCCGGTCATTGATTTACCTGACCGTACCTGGCCATCGAAAACCATCACCAGCGCGCCGATCTGGTGCAGCTCGGACCTTCGCGACGGCAACCAGTCGCTGATCGAGCCGATGGATGCGGTAAAGAAGCTGCGCTTCTGGAAGACCCTGGTCAGCGTTGGCGTTAAAGAGATTGAGGCTTCGTTCCCGGCGGCATCCCAGACTGACTTCGACTTCGTGCGCACCTTGATCGAAGACGGTCATATCCCGGACGACACCACCATTCAGGTGTTGACCCAGGGCCGTGAAGATTTGATTGCCCGCACGTTTGAATCCCTGCGCGGGGCGAAAAAGGCCATCGTTCACCTGTACAACGCGACCTGCCCGGCTTTCCGCCGCATCGTGTTCAACCAGGACAAGGAGGGGATCAAAGAAATCGCCGTCAGCGCTGCCAAACTGTTCGTCAAATATGCCGCTCAGCAGCCTGAAACCCACTGGACGTTCGAGTACTCGCCCGAGACCTTCAGTGCCACCGAACTGGAGTTCGCCAAGGAAGTCTGTGACGCCGTGATCGAGGTCTGGAACCCGACGCCCGAGCACAAGATGATCCTCAACTTGCCAGCCACCGTTGAGTGCGCAACGCCAAACATTTATGCCGACCAGATCGAATGGTTCGGTCGTCATATCAATCGCCGTGACAGCGTGCTGATCAGCTTGCACACCCATAACGACCGTGGCACTGGCGTTGCCGCCACCGAGCTGGGCCTGATGGCCGGGGCCGATCGCGTCGAAGGCTGCCTGTTCGGTAACGGCGAGCGCACCGGTAACGTCGATCTGGTAACCGTGGCCCTGAACATGTACACCCAGGGTCTGAACCCGGAACTGGACTTCTCGGACATCGATGGCGTGCGCAAGGTCGTCGAAGAGTGCAACCAGATCCCGGTTCACCCGCGTCATCCGTATGTGGGCGACCTGGTTCACACCGCGTTCTCCGGCTCGCACCAGGACGCAATTCGCAAAGGCTTCGCTCAGCAAAAGCCGGATGCCTTGTGGGAAGTGCCGTACTTGCCGATCGACCCGGCCGACATTGGCCGCAGCTATGAAGCGGTGATCCGGGTCAACAGCCAGTCCGGCAAAGGCGGCATTGCCTACTTGCTGGAGCAGGAGTACGGCATCAGCCTGCCGCGCCGGATGCAAATCGAGTTCAGCCAGGTGGTTCAGCGTGAAACCGACCGTCTTGGCCTTGAGATGACCGCCCAGCAGATCCACAGCTTGTTGCACAGCGAGTATCTGCAGGCCAACACGCCTTACGCACTGGTCAGCCATCGCCTGCAGGAAGAGAACGGCCATAGCGCAGTAGAAGTTGAAGTGTCTGCCAAAGGCGCTGGCGAGACCAATCTGCGCTGGAGCGGAAAAGGCAACGGCGCACTGGAAGCGCTGGTGGCGGGTCTGCCCGTGCAAGCCGAAATCATGGACTATAACGAGCACGCCATCGGTGCAGGCACCAACGCCAAGGCTGCGGCCTATATCGAGCTGCGGGTCAATGGTGAGCGCGCAGTGCACGGTGTGGGCATCGATGAAAACATCACCACCGCCAGCTTCAAGGCCCTGTTCAGCGCCCTGAACCGTTCGCTGAGTGAAGCACAAGCCAAGGCCGCGTAAGCGCCGGCCTGAAACGCAAAAGCCCCCAAGGTGAAGGCCTTGGGGGCTTTTTTGTGCCGGATACTCAGCCCTCTGCAGGAGCGAGCTTTTCAATGCGCAGAGCTCGCTCCTGCAGATACCGTTTAGTGCAGGTCGAACGTGTCCGCATCCAGGTTGGCCGGGAAGCGTTCGCGGTACGCCGCCAGTTCACCCGCAGTCAGGCATACCTGGAACACACCGTCTGCTTCGCCAGCACTGAGCAGCGGTTCGCCCTGGAAGTCGAAGACATGGCTGTCGCCGGTATAAACCATGCCTTTATCGTCCGTACCCACCCGGTTAACCGCAGCCACGTAGCAGAGGTTCTCGATGGCACGCGCCGGCAGCAAGCGGTTCCAGTGCAAACGACGCGCGCCCGGCCAATTGGCGGTGTACAGCAGCAGGTCGGTATCGTGCGGGTCGTAACTCCACGCCGGGAAACGCAGGTCATAGCAAATCAGCGGGCGAACGCGCCAGCCCTTCACTTCGAACTGAACCTGACGCTCGCCCGGCGTGAAATGCTCATGCTCGCCGGCCATACGGAACAGGTGGCGTTTGTCGTAGTGCAGCACCTCGCCATCCGGACGCGCCCACAGCAGTCGATTGCGATGGCTGCCGTCGGCGGCCTGGACAATCACGCTGCCAGTCACCACGGCATTGAGTTTTTTGGCCTGAGCCTGCAACCACTTGCTGGTGGGACCGTGCTCGGGTTCCGCCAGGGCTTCGGACTGCATGCTGAATCCGGTGGTGAACATCTCGGGCAAGACCACCAGGTCTGCCCCCCTGGCCTGTTCGAGCAGCTCGTCAAAGTGTGCAAAATTGGCTTCGCGGTCGTGCCAGACCAGTGTGGTCTGCACCAGGGCAACGGTTAAATCGGGTAAACCAGTTAGATCACGCATAGTTTTTCTGCTGCATCACGCAGCGTCTCCTCGCGTTTGGCGAAACACAGGCGGACCAGCCGCTGCCCTTCGGGCGGGGACTGGTAGAACACCGAAACCGGAATCGTCGCCACGCCGTGTTCGCGGGTCAGCCATACGGCCATGTCGACGTCATTGAGGTCCGGACGAATATGGGAATAGTCCACCAACTGGAAATAAGTGCCGGCCACCGGCTTGAAGGTAAAGCGCGACGGGCTCAGCAAATCACAAAACAGGTCGCGCTTGGCCTGATAAAACGCCGGCAGTTCTTCAACATGCTCAGGATGGGTCTCCATGAAGTCGGCCAATGCATACTGCAAAGGCGTAACACCACAAAAGCTGACGTACTGGTGAACCTTGCGCAGCTCTGCCGTCAGGGCCGCAGGGGCCACCACATAGCCGGTTTTCCAGCCCGTGACGTGATACGTCTTGCCGAAAGAGCTGACAACAAAGGCACGATGGTACAACTCGGGATGGGACAAAACACTGACATGGGGCATGCCATCGAACACCAGGTGTTCATAAACCTCATCGCTGATGATGTAGATGTCGCGGTCCGCAATCAGCCCAGCCAGCGTGTCCAGCTCGGCGCGGCTGATCAGGGCGCCGCTCGGGTTGTGCGGGCTGTTGAGGATGATCATTCGGGTGCGGGGCGTCAGTGCCTCTTCGAGCTTTTGCCAATCGATCGAAAAATCATCCAGCCCCAGCTGCACGTGAACACAACGCCCACCGGCCAGCTCGACCGATGGCTCGTAGCTGTCGTAGCACGGGTCGAACACAATGACTTCATCACCGGCGTGAATCACTGCCTGAATCGCGCAAAAAATGGCCTGGGTGGCGCCGGGGGTGATGGTGACCTCGGTATCGGCATCGACGTTCACCCCATAACTACGGGCAATTTTCGCCGCTACCTGCACCCGCAGGGCTGGCAAGCCGGTCATGGGCGAGTATTGATTGTGGCCACTGGCGATGTGATGTCCGACGGCATCGCGCAAGGCTTGCGGGCCATCGAAGTCAGGGAAACCCTGAGACAAGTTGAGCGCGCCGGTTTCAGTGGCGAGCTGCGACATGCGCGTGAAAATAGTGGTGCCGACATTCGGCAACTTGCTGGTAATCATGGCCGTTCCCTGTGATGTCCCCGGCTCTGACTACGGCACAGGACCTACCGAGGATAGCCCAAACGCCAGACACGAAAAAGGGCCGATCAAGGCCCTTTTTCGTTGCTGCGAGAGGTTGCGTATCAACGCTTGTCTTTGCGCTTCTTCTCGGCTTTCTTGTGGTGCGACATCATGCGGCGCTTCTTGTTGACCTGACGGTCGGTCAGCGAGTTCTTGTTGGCTTCGTACGGGTTCTCGCCACCTTTGAACTCGATGCGGATCGGTGTACCGACCAGCTTCAAGACACGACGGTAGGTGTTTTCGAGATAACGGACGTAAGACTTTGGAACCTTCTCGACCTGGTTACCGTGGATCACGATGATCGGCGGGTTGGCACCACCCAGGTGGGCATAGCGCAACTTGATCCGGCGGTTGTTGACCATCGGTGGTGCGTGCTCGCCTACCGCGTCTTCCAGGATCTGGGTCAGACGGTTGGTCGGCCAGCGGGTAACCGCTGACTTGAAGGAGTTTTGCACCGACTGGTACAAGTTCCCTACGCCCGTGCCGTGCAGAGCCGAGATGAAGTGGATGTCGGCGAAGTCGACAAAGAACAACCGACGGGTCAACTCGACCTTGACGAACTCGCGCTCGCTCGGGGTCATGCCGTCCCACTTGTTGATCGCGATGACCAGAGCCCGACCGGCCTCCAGCGCAAAGCCCAGCAGGTTGAGGTCATGGTCTACCACGCCTTCGCGGGCATCCATGACAAAGATCACCACGTTGGCGTCCTTGATGGCCTGCAAGGTTTTGACCACGGAGAATTTTTCTACTTCTTCGTGGATCTTGCCGCGCTTGCGCACACCCGCGGTGTCGATCAGCGTGTACTTCTCGTCGTTACGCTCAAACGGGATGTAGATACTGTCGCGCGTGGTGCCCGGCTCGTCATAAACGATGACCCGGTCTTCGCCCAGCATGCGGTTGACCAGCGTTGACTTACCAACGTTAGGACGACCGATGATGGCGATCTTGATGCCGTCTTTTTCACTCGGGCCCGGGATGCGCTTGGCTTCCTGACCTTCAAGAACGACTTCGGCTTCGCCTTCTTCTTCCTCTTCCGGATCTTTCGGGAAATCGCTCAGGGCGATTTCCAGCATCTGGGTGATACCACGGCCATGGGCACCGGCGATCGGAATCGCATGACCCATACCCAAGGGGGCAAATTCTGCACGTGCCAATTCAGGATCGATGTTGTCGACCTTGTTGGCGACAACGTACGAGCGCTTGTTACGTTTGCGAAGGTGTTCGCCAATCATCTGGTCAGCGGCTGTGAAACCCGCTTTTGCATCTACCAGGAACAGAACGACGTCAGCTTCTTCGATAGCCAGCAGCGACTGCTCGGCCATCTTTTCGTCCATACCATGCTCGTCACCGGAGATACCGCCGGTGTCGACCAGAATGTAGGAACGCCCTTGCCACTTGGCCTCACCGTATTGGCGATCACGGGTCAGACCGGACAAGTCGCCGACGATGGCGTCGCGAGTCCTGGTCAGGCGGTTGAACAAGGTGGACTTGCCGACGTTAGGTCGGCCCACCAGGGCGATTACGGGAACCATGCGGCTCTCCACTTCGTTATTTCAGAAAATACAAAAGCCGCTGCAAGGCAGCGGCCAGAGTTCGGAACAGCACAAATGTGCCGCAAGCCTTGCCAGGGCAAGGCTGCCTGAGACCCTAGAGCCTCAAGCATAGACGCCTTAGCGAATGGTCAGGGCTTCCAGTTTGCCGCTGTTACCAAACACGTAAATCATGTCACCGACCACCAGCGGACGCGCCCGAAGACCATCACTGTCTATGCGAGTACGGCCCACGAAACGACCATCGACCTGGCTTAGCAGATGCAGATAGCCTTCCATGTCACCGACTGCCACATAGCTGGAGAAGACTTCCGGAGCCGACAATTGACGGCGTGCCAGAGCATCGTTGCTCCATAGTGAGGTGGTCGAACGTTCATCGATGCCTTCAACAGTACCGGACGCCAGACTGACGTAGACGTTGCCAAAACCTTGGGCGACACCTGCGTAGCTGGAAGCATCACGCTGCCAGAGCACGCGACCGGTATCCATCTCCAGCGCGGCCATGCGGCCCTGGTAGCTGGCGACATACAGCGTGCCACCGGAGAGCAGCAGGCCACCGTCAATATCGACGATACGCTCAAGCTCCGAGCGGCCTTGCGGAATGGCAACACGTTGCTCCCACACCGGCACGCCGTTTCGAGTATCGAGGGCAACGACTTTACCGGTCGAAAGACCAGCAATTGCCAGGTGGTTGGTCACCAGCGGTGCACCGGTACCACGCAAGGTCAGAACACCTGGCGTGCTGTCGTAAATCCAGCGCTGGTCACCGGTTGAAGCATCCAGACCTACCAGATGGTCGTCCTGGGTTTGAACCACGACGATGTCACCATTGGTCTGTGGTGGAGCAAGCACTTCGCTGTTAACACGAGAGCGCCATTTTTCTTCACCCGTGCTGGCGTCCAGGGCTACGACGTCACCTTGCAGGGTGCCGAGCATCACCAGGCCATAGCCAACACCAACGGCGCCAGAAACAGGCAGTTCGAGATCTTTTTTCCACTGAACGTCGCCGTTCATGCGGTCCAAGGACATCACTACACCGGTCACGTCAGCCGCGTAGATGTTATTACCTTCAACAGCCGGAACCAGCATGTTGTAGGTTTTGCCCTGACCGTCACCGATCGAGCGATCCCACTGCTTTTGCAAAACGACTTCTTCTTTGAAGTCAGTCAGCTCGGCTGGCGGAAGTTCTTTTTTGCTGTTGCTGCTGCAACCCGCGGCCAAAATGACCAGAGCCAGCAATGCCGCATGTTTCCAACGCATCACTTCACGCATCTCCTTTGGCCAGGTCGTCCAGCTTGATTTGCAGGCCACCGACAGCGGCTTCGTCAGAGAGCGCTGCCTTGGCTTTTTCGTAGGCGGCACGTGCGTCGTCAGCACGACCCTGCTGTACCAGCAAGTCGCCCTTCAACTCTTCACGGCTGGCCAGGAATGCCTTGTCCGAATCGCCTTCGAGCAACTTCAGGGCATCATCAACCTTGCCCTGTGCTGCCAGAACCTGAGCCAGACGCTGACGCGCCACTTCACCCAGGGTCGGGTTTGCCGGCTTGTCGGCAATGGCTTTCAACTCGGTGGCGGCGTCATCAAGCTTACCGTTGTCCACAGCAACCTTGGCCACAAAAAGACCGCCAAATTGTGCGTAGGCCGTACCTGCGTACTCGCCTTTCAACTTGTTAGCCAGATCCGCCACACGGGCCACATCGGGCTGACCGTCAGGCGTGAGGGTGGTTTCCAGCAATTGCTGATACAGAGCCGACGCCCCTTGCGACTGGCCGCTCTGATATTTGTGCCAGGCCTGCCAGCCGAACACCACCACCAGCGCCAGCAAGCCGCCAGTGACCAGGGGTTTGCCGTTACGCTGCCACCAGTCTTTCAACTCGCCCAGCTGATCATCATCGTTACTCGACACCCCAACACTCCTTATTCGCTAATTCGGCTGATTTACAGCTTCAACCCTGCACGATGCAGGTGGCCAAGTGCTCGGAAAGAGCATCCCAGGCAATCGTTTGTTGTTCGCCCTGGCCACGCAGGGGTTTGACGCCTACTACTTGCTGGGCCAATTCGTCGTCACCCAGGATCAGCGCAAACAGCGCACCGCTCTTGTCGGCCTTCTTGAACTGACTTTTGAAGCTGCCAGCGCCGGCATTGATCTGCAAGCGCAGGTTTGGCAGTTGATCACGAACACGTTCGCTCAATGTCAGGGCAGCCAGTTCAGCAGCCTCGCCGAAAGCACACAGGTAAACATCAACCTGACGCGCGATTTCTTCCGGTACTTGCTCAAGGGTTTCGAGCAGCAGGATCAGGCGCTCGATGCCCATTGCAAAGCCGACACCCGAAGTGGGTTTGCCACCCATTTGTTCAACCAGACCGTCATAACGACCACCGGCACATACGGTGCCCTGGGCGCCCAGTTTGTCAGTGACCCACTCAAATACGGTTTTGCTGTAGTAATCGAGCCCGCGAACCAGCTTGGGGTTGATGACGTATGGAATCCCGGCAGCATCCAGACGAGCCTTGAGGCCCTCGAAGTGCACACGGGATTCTTCATCCAGGTAATCCACCAGCTTCGGTGCATCGACCAGAACCGCCTGGGTATCAGCGTTTTTGGTATCGAGCACGCGCAGCGGGTTGGATTTCAAGCGACGCTGGCTGTCTTCGTCAAGCTCGCTCAGACGCGAGGACAGGTATTCGACCAGCGCGGCACGGTAGCGCGCGCGGGCTTCGCTGGTACCCAGGCTGTTGAGCTCAAGCTTGACCGCGTCGCGGATACCCAGCTCGCCCCACAGGCGCCAGGTGAGCACGATCAGTTCGGCGTCGATATCCGGACCATCGAGGTTGAACACTTCAACCCCGATCTGATGAAACTGCCGGTAGCGGCCTTTTTGCGGTCGCTCGTGGCGGAACATCGGGCCGATATACCACAGTTTCTGAACCTGGCCGCCGCCGGTTATGCCGTGCTCAAGCACCGCACGTACGCAGGCAGCAGTGCCTTCTGGACGCAAGGTCAGCGAATCGCCGTTGCGGTCTTCGAAGGTGTACATCTCTTTTTCGACAATATCGGTCACTTCACCGATCGAGCGCTTGAACAGCTCGGTGAACTCAACGACAGGCATGCGGATTTGCTTGTAACCGTAGTTATCCAGCAAACGCGACACCGTGCTCTCAAAGTAGCGCCACAGAGGCGTCTGCTCCGGCAGGATGTCATTCATGCCACGAATGGCTTGCAAAGACTTGCTCACAGAAAATCCTTTATTCGTTTGATTAGCCGCGCGCGATAACTGCTGCGTCAGCTTCGACCTTTTCGGCCGCCTTCTGCCGGATCAGCCTTTCGAGCTCGTCCACCAGGTTTTCATTCGTTAACTTCTGCGACGGCTTGCCGTCGATGTAAATCAGGTTCGGGGTGCCGCCGGTCAAGCCCACATGAGCTTCCTTCGCCTCGCCGGGACCGTTGACCACGCAACCGATCACCGCCACATCCAGCGGTACCAGCAAGTCTTCAAGCCGCACTTCGAGTTCGTTCATGGTTTTCACCACGTCGAAGTTCTGCCGTGAGCAGCTAGGACACGCAATAAAGTTGATACCACGCGAGCGCAGGTGCAGGGATTTGAGGATGTCGTAACCGACTTTTACCTCTTCTACCGGGTCTGCCGCCAGAGAGATGCGAATAGTATCGCCAATCCCTTCGGCGAGCAGCATACCTAGGCCCACCGCAGATTTCACTGTGCCTGAACGCAAACCGCCGGCTTCAGTGATACCCAAATGCAGTGGCTGGACGATTTCCTTGGCCAGCAAGCGATACGCTTCAACCGCCATGAACACGTCCGAGGCCTTTACGCTGACCTTGAAGTCCCTGAAATTCAGGCGCTCAAGGTGTTCAACGTGACGCAGTGCCGACTCAACCAGAGCGGCAGGCGTAGGCTCGCCGTATTTCTTTTGCAGGTCTTTTTCCAGAGAACCGGCGTTGACGCCGATACGGATCGGAATACCACGGTCACGCGCAGCATCAACCACTGCACGCACACGGTCTTCGCGACCGATATTGCCCGGGTTGATCCGCAGGCAATCCACACCCAGTTCCGCTACGCGCAAGGCGATCCGGTAATCGAAGTGGATGTCGGCAACCAGGGGCACCTTGACCAGTTGCTTGATGCGGCCAAAGGCTTCGGCTGCGTCCATGTCCGGCACGGAAATGCGCACGATATCGACGCCAGCGGCTTCCAGTCGGTTAATTTGGGCAACAGTGGCAGCCACATCATTGGTGTCGCTGTTGGTCATGCTCTGTACGGCAATAGGGGCATCGCCACCTACTGGCACCGAGCCAACCCAGATTTTTCGCGATTCGCGACGTTTGATTGGTGATTCGCCGTGCATGACTTATTGACCTAACTTCAGGCGAGCAGTCTCGCCACTGGTGAAAGGAGCCACATCCACAGGCTGACCGTTGTAGGTCACCTGCGCGCCACGGGCATAACCCAGACGCAGGGTCAGTGGAGGCTTGCCGCTCAGTTCAAGATTCTCGCCCTTGCGCTTCAGGCCACCAAACAGCACTTTACCCGTGCCGTCGGTGACTTGAGTCCAGCAGTCAGCGGTAAATTGCAGAGCGACCTTGCCAGCACCCGCAACAGGTGCTGTGGCCGCGGGTGCTGCAGGCGCAGCAGCCGGCGTTGCCGGGGTTGCTGTCGGGGCAACAGCTGCCTGGGCAACCGGCGCCGGCGCAGCGCCGGACGTCAAGGGTGCAACCGGCAACACCGGCGCAGCCGTTGTGTCTTGCTCTGGAGCTGCCTCAGCGGCCACAGGTGCCTCGCCTTCAACCTTGGCCTCTGCTACAGCCTGATCTTCCGGCTCGTCGAGCGGGTGGATGCGGGTGGTACCGTCTGCGCCTTCAACTTCGACGTGTTCCGGGTTCAGACCGATCAGGTCCTTGGCGCGCATGGACGTCTGGTCCTGCCACCAGATGAAACCGCCGCCGATTACGGCGATCAGCAACAGCAAGCTGACAATACGCAAGATGGTATGCGAAACCCGCACGGGTTCTTCTATACGGCCAAGGCTGTGCACATTACTGCCGTTGGCATCAGTCCCGGTGTACAGGTCAAACTCATGGACCAGACTGGTCTGGTCCATGCCAAGCAATTTGGCATAGGCACGGATGTAACCACGCGCAAACGTATGGCCTGGCAGCTTGTCGAACGCCCCGGTCTCAAGGTTGCTCAAGGAACTGGCCGTGAGATTGAGTTTCAAGGCGACTTCAGCCAACGTCCATCCATTGTTTTCACGGGCCTGACGCAGGGTCTCACCGGGATTGACACGAGTCGCTGCTAGAACTTCGGGTTGCGCCGCTTTCATCATTGCTCCGACAGGTATTGCTGATATTCCGGCGTGCCGGGATAGAGTCGTTTTAGTTGCTGGCCATAATTGGCTGTTGGGGTGCGGTCGTCGAATACATTCGCCAGTCGCGCACCGAGCAATAGACTACGTGCATTTTGCCCGCTAAGCAGGCTAAAACGATCGTAAAAGTCACGTGCGGGCACATAATGCCTGTCTTCGTAAGACAACTCAGCCATTTCGAGCAGTGCGCGAGGCTGCTGACGGTTCAGGCGCAAGGCTTTTTCGAGCTGCTGGCGACCTGCATCCCGCAGGCCCAGCTTGAGCGAGGCGACACCCAGGTTCTCGTAGATCCGCGAACGCTCAGGGTAAAGGTTGTCGGCCAGTGCTTTGCTGAACTGGTCAGAGGCTTCCTGATAGCGCTGCTGGCCGAAAAGCAGACTGCCATAGTTGTTCAGGATGCGGGCATCGTTCGGCCGCGCCCGCAGTGCTGTGCGAAAGGCCTGTTCGGCCAGCTCAAACTCCATTTCAGACTGAAACACCAATGCCAGTGCGGCATTGGTGTCCGGGTCGTTTCTGTCGAGTTCGAGGGCTTTACTCAGGGGAATCCGGGCCTGCTCGGTCATCCCCTGCTGAAGATAACCAAGGCCCAATTGAACATAGGCATCCCGCGCCTCGTCACGCCCCTTGTCGGTAGCCATCGGGTTTGAGCCACCCGATGACACGCAGCCAGCCAAACAGCTGACCAGCCCGAAAGAAAGCGCGGCGCGCAGGATCATGGATGTCCTCTCTCAGGGAGCCGGCGAAGCGTTTGGCGCTACATCGCCTTCAGCGCTCTGCTCATGCCCGGCAACCCAGCGTTCGCTACGGCGGGTGCGGTCATTGACCTGACCGACCAGTTGCCCGCACGCCGCGTCGATGTCTTCACCGCGAGTGGTACGCACTGTCACGTTATAACCGGCTTGATGCAGCAGATCCTGGAAACGGCGAATGGCGTTATTGCTTGGACGCTCATAGCCCGAATGCGGGAACGGGTTAAACGGGATCAGGTTGATCTTACAAGGCGTGTCCTTGAGCAATTCGATCATTTCCACGGCATGCTCGACGTGGTCATTGATGTCTTTGAGCATGGTGTACTCAACGGTCAAGACACGCTTTTCGCCCAAGGTCGCCATGTAGCGACGGCAGGACTCGAGCAGCATTTTGAGCGGGTACTTTTTGTTGATCGGCACCAACTGGCTGCGCAATGCATCGTTGGGTGCATGCAGCGACAACGCCAGGGATACGTCGATGTGCTTGGCCAGCTCATCGATCATCGGCACTACGCCTGAGGTGGACAGTGTCACCCGGCGCTTGGAAATACCGTAGCCCAGGTCATCCATCATCAGATGCATGGCGGCAATCACGTTGTCAAAGTTCAGCAGCGGCTCACCCATGCCCATCATCACCACGTTGGTGATGGCACGGTCGGCAGTTGCCGGGACGCTACCAAAGGATTTATTGGCAATCCACACCTGGCCGATTACTTCAGCGGCGGTGAGATTGCTATTGAAACCTTGCTTGCCGGTGGAGCAGAAACTGCAGTCCAGGGCACAGCCAGCCTGGGACGAAACGCACAATGTGCCGCGCTTGCCCTGGGGTATATAAACTGTTTCGACGCAGCTGCCGGACTCGACACGAACCACCCATTTACGGGTGCCATCGGTGGAGATGTCCTCGCTGACGACTTCAGGTCCACGAACCTCAGCAATAGCCTTGAGCTTGTCGCGCAAGGCCTTGCTGACGTTAGTCATGGCGTCGAAATCATCGACGCCAAAGTGGTGAATCCACTTCATGACCTGACCGGCACGGAAACGCTTCTCCCCGATTGAGTCGAAGAATTTCTCCATTTGGGGCTGAGTCAGGCCCAGCAGGTTTGTTTTGCCAGTCGTTGCAATCATGTCTTCACCCTCACTCACAAGCCGATGCTTATCGAGTGGTTACTTCAGTAGCTGCGAAAAAGTAGGAGATTTCGCGAGCAGCTGCTGCTTCAGAATCCGAACCGTGAACAGCGTTGGCGTCGATGGATTCAGCGAAGTCAGCACGGATAGTGCCGGCAGCTGCTTCTTTAGGGTTGGTAGCGCCCATCAGCTCGCGGTTCAGAGCGATAGCGTTTTCGCCTTCCAGAACCTGAACAACAACCGGGCCGGAGATCATGAAAGCAACCAGATCGCCGAAGAAGCCACGAGCGCTGTGCTCAGCGTAGAAGCCTTCAGCTTCAGCTTTGGACAGTTGCTTCAGTTTGGAAGCTACAACCTTCAGGCCGGCTTTTTCAAAACGGGTGGTGATCTCGCCGATAACGTTTTTTGCAACAGCGTCAGGCTTGATGATGGAGAAAGTGCGTTGAACAGCCATGGTGTAACTCCAGAAACAGTGATTTAAGCGAAAAATTAAACCCGCGAATTATACGCGGGTTCTTGGGTATTTCATAATTACGTGCGTTGCAATTTTAGTCAGCTTCTTCGATCCACAAGCCCTGAATGGCTTCTAGGACCTTCTCTCCACCACGATCAGGGATGTCGTCGAAGTCAGGCAACGCCATGACCAAGTTGCGCAGCTTGACGAAATTCACCGTCAACGGATCGACATCCGGGTGAGCTTCGGCCAGCTGGATAGCGATTTCCTGCACATCAACCCATTTAAGGCTCATGACAATTCCTTATCAGTGCGGCGCTTCAGCGGCGTGGTTGAGCGAGTACTTCGGAATTTCGACTGTGATGTCTTCAGTGCCGACCCGGGCCTGACAGCTCAGACGCGAGGTAGGCTCCAGCCCCCAGGCCCTGTCGAGGTAGTCTTCTTCCAGCTCGTCAGCCTCATTGAGGGAGTTGAAGCCCTCACGAATCACACAATGACAAGTGGTACAGGCACAAACACCGCCGCACGCGCTTTCGATTTCGATGTGATTGTCGTGGGCCACTTCGAGAATGGTTTTGCCGGTCTCAGCCTCAACAACCATACCGTCCGGGCAATGCTCGGCGTGTGGCAGAAAAATGATCTGCGGCATCAGTTATTCCTCGATTTCATTCAGGTTGCGTCCCGACAGGGCGGCTTTAACCGTCAAGTCCATGCGTCGGGCTGCGAAGGCATCGGTCACTTGCGACAGACGCTTGGTCTGCTGCTCGATGGCATAACCATCGGTGCCTTTCAACAATTGGGCCAGTTCCTGCATTTGCAGCTCGATGACCATCCGCTCTTCGGCGTCCAGCAAACGATCGCCATCAACATCCAGCGCCGCCTGTACCGCCTCGATCAGACGCTGAGCATCGACCTGCTGCTCACGCAACACCCGTGCGACCTTGTCGTCACTGGCGTACTGGAATGAATCCTTGAGCATTTTGGCGATTTCGCCATCGGTCAGACCGTAAGACGGCTTGACCTGAATCGTTGCCTCCACGCCCGACCCCAACTCGCGGGCCGTGACATTGAGCAAGCCATCGGCATCGACCTGGAAGGTGACGCGGATTTTGGCAGCACCGGCCACCATCGGCGGAATACCGCGCAATTCAAAACGCGCCAGGGAGCGGCAATCGCTGATCAGCTCGCGCTCACCCTGCAGCACATGAATCATCATGGCCGTCTGGCCGTCTTTGTAAGTGGTGAAGTCTTGCGCGCGAGCCACAGGAATCGTGGTGTTGCGCGGAATGACTTTCTCCATCAGGCCGCCCATGGTCTCAAGACCGAGCGACAACGGAATCACGTCCAGCAACAACAACTCGCCACCATCACGCTTATTACCGGCCAGGGTATCGGCCTGAATCGCAGCGCCAATGGCAACCACCTGATCGGGGTCGATATCGGTCAATGGCTGACGGCCAAACATCTCGGCAACGGCTTCACGCACACGCGGCACGCGAGTCGAACCACCGACCATCACCACCGCCTGAACTTCATCAAGCTCAATGTTGGAGTCACGTACCGCCCGACGACAAGCCTTCAGACTGCGGGCAATCATCGGTTCGATAAGAGCATCGAAAGCTTCACGGGTCAGCTCTGCCTGCCAGTCGCCATAAGCAACAGACACGGATGAGGCATCGGTCAGCCCCTCTTTGGCAGCACAGGCAATTTGCAACAATTGGCGCTGAGTGCCCGGATCAAGATCTGCGGACAAACCTGCCTGCTCGACAATCCAGCTGGCAATGGCATGGTCAAAGTCATCGCCACCCAGCGCGCTGTCGCCGCCGGTCGCCAGGACTTCAAACACGCCGCCGGTCAAACGCAGGATCGAGATATCGAAGGTACCGCCACCCAGGTCATAGATGGCAACCACGCCTTCAGCGTGCTGATCAAGACCGTAAGCCACAGCGGCGGCAGTCGGCTCGTTGAGCAGGCGCAATACATTGAGCCCGGCAAGCCGCGCCGCATCCTTGGTCGCCTGGCGCTGAGCGTCATCGAAATAAGCCGGCACGGTAATCACCGCCCCCACCAGTTCGCCGCCCAAGGTTTTTTCAGCACGCTCGCGCAACACTTTCAAAATGTCGGCTGACACTTCTACCGGGCTTTTGGGGCCCTGAACGGTGTCAATGAACGGCATATGCGACTCACCGCCAACAAAGCGGTAAGGCAGCTGCTCGCCCAATTGCTTGACGTCGGACAGACCACGACCCATCAAGCGCTTGACCGACAGTACGGTATTGAAAGGATCGCTTGAGGCCGCCAGACGGGCAGATTCGCCCACCTCGATGCGATCTGCGTGATAACGCACCGCAGACGGCAGGATGACCTTGCCGTCAGCATCGGCCAGCGGCTCGGAAAGACCGCTGCGCAATGCAGCGACCAGCGAATTGGTAGTGCCCAAGTCGATCCCCACAGCCAGACGTCGCTGGTGCGGTTGAGGACTTTGGCCGGGTTCGGCGATCTGCAGTAGGGCCATCGTAATCAGGACTTATCTGTATATCAGGCGTGCAACCGTGGCGGCACTGGGTTAATCGTCGAGGCGCTCTTCTAACTGGCGCACTTCGTAAGTGAGCTTGTCGAGGAACTGCATGCGGCGCATCAGGCGCTCGGCCTGTTCGCGCTGCGCTGCATCATTCCAGCAAGCAGCGAAGCTGTCGTTCAACTGATCCTGAGCGACTTTGAGCCGACGCTTGAATGCAGCAATACCTGCCATATCGGCGCTGTCTTGCAAGTCTTCAAGCTCTTCGCGCCATTGCATCTGCTGCATCAGAAACTCGGGATCATGCACCGTCACTTCCAGCGGCATCTCACGCCCATTCATCGCAAGCAGGTAACGCGCGCGCTTGGGTGGGCTTTTGAGCGTCTGGTAGGCCTCATTGAGGCTGGCGGATTGCTCCAGCGCCAGTCGTTGCTCACGCTCGGAAGCATCAGCAAATCGATCCGGGTGCACACCACGCGCCAACTCACGGTAGCGCGTGGCCAACTGCTCTAGATCCAGCGTGAAGCCGGGCTGCAGTTCAAATAATGCGAAATGACAAGGAGTGCCCACGAGTAGCCTCAGATGTTGAAGCTTTCGCCGCAGCCACATTCACCGCGCACGTTGGGATTGTTGAACTTGAAGCCTTCGTTCAACCCTTCCTTGGTGAAATCGAGTTCGGTACCGTCGAGATAGGTCAGGCTTTTAGGATCAATGATCACTTTTTCGCCATGACTCTCAAAGACCTGGTCCTCACTGCCGACCTCATCAACGAACTCCATCACATAGGCGAGACCGGAACAGCCCGTGGTGCGAACACCCAGACGAATCCCCTCACCTTTGCCGCGCCCGTCAAGGGAACGACGAATATGCCGGGCCGCCGCTTCTGTCATGCTGATAGCCATCAGGACTCCTTACGAATCGCCAGTATCATCACCCTGCTCACGCCACTGCTCGCAGCGAGCAAACGGATCAGATCAAACCTTTCTTCTGCTTGTAATCGCGAACAGCCGCCTTGATGGCGTCTTCTGCGAGTACCGAGCAGTGAATTTTTACCGGTGGCAAGGCCAACTCTTCAGCCAGCTGAGTGTTTTTGATGGTCTCTGCTTCATCCAGAGTCTTGCCCTTCATCCACTCGGTAGCCAGGGAGCTGGAAGCGATTGCCGAACCGCAACCATAGGTCTTGAACTTGGCATCTTCAATGATGCCCTGCTCGTTGACCTTGATCTGCAAACGCATCACGTCGCCGCACGCCGGTGCGCCAACCATGCCGGTGCCGACATCCGGGTCTTCCGCGTCCATCTTGCCGACGTTGCGCGGGTTCTCGTAGTGGTCAATGACCTTTTCGCTGTAAGCCATGGTACTAATCCTCACTCATCAGAGAGTCACTCTTGAGGCGCTGTAAAAGCTGCTGTTCGCTGCGTTTACGGCGCCTGCCTGTGGCGACTTAAATTGTTAGTGCGCCGCCCATTCGATTTTCGAAATGTCGATGCCGTCTTTGTACATGTCCCACAGCGGCGACAAGGCGCGCAGCTTGGTAACAGCCTCGCAGACCTTCTGCGCGGCATAATCGATTTCTTCTTCAGTGGTAAAACGACCGAAGGTAAAGCGGATCGAGCTGTGTGCCAGTTCGTCATTGCGGCCCAGGGCGCGCAATACGTAGGACGGCTCAAGGGAAGCAGAAGTACAGGCCGAACCGGACGACACTGCCAGATCCTTGAGCGCCATGATCAGCGACTCGCCTTCAACATAGTTGAAGCTCAGGTTCAGGTTGTGCGGAACGCGGGCGGTCATGCTGCCGTTGACGTACAGCTCTTCAAGGTGTTCAACCTGCTTGAAGAAACGGTCGCTCAGGGCTTTGATGCGGATGTTCTCGGCTGCCATTTCTTCTTTGGCGATCTGGAACGCTTCGCCCATGCCCACGATCTGGTGGGTAGCCAGGGTGCCCGAACGCATGCCGCGCTCGTGACCGCCGCCGTGCATGGTGGCTTCGATGCGTACGCGTGGCTTGCGGCTTACATACAGTGCGCCGATACCTTTAGGGCCGTAAGTCTTGTGAGCCGAGAAGGACATCAGGTCGACTTTCAGTTTGGCCAGGTCGATTTCAACCTTGCCAGTGGACTGGGCCGCATCGACATGGAACAACACGCCGCGCGAGCGAGTCAGCTCACCAATGGCAGCGATGTCGTTGATGGTGCCGATTTCGTTGTTCACGTGCATGATCGAAACCAGAATGGTGTCATCACGCATGGCCGCTTCAACCATGGCTGGCGTCACCAGACCGTCGGTACCCGGCTCGATATACGTCACTTCAAAGCCTTCACGCTCCAGCTGACGCATGGTGTCGAGGACGGCCTTGTGTTCAATCTTGTCGGTGATCAGGTGCTTGCCTTTGGTGGCATAGAAATGCGCAGCACCCTTGATCGCCAGGTTGTTGGCCTCGGTCGCGCCGGAGGTCCAGACAATTTCACGCGGGTCGGCGTTAACCAGATCAGCAACCTGACGACGGCCATTCTCAACCGCTTCTTCAGCCTTCCAGCCAAATACGTGAGAACGCGACGCCGGGTTACCGAAGTTGCCGTCAACCAGCAGGCAGTCGCTCATTTTTTGAGCAACACGCGGATCAACCGGGGTAGTGGCTGAATAATCGAGGTAAATTGGCAATTTCATGGACTATCTCCTAAATCAGGCTGGCTGGCGCACCGTCGTTTTTATGCAATCACTCGACGGCGGACGCTTCGATCTTATCCAGGTGCGGCGCCTTGCCATTACAGCGGCGCTGATCCTGACGCTGGGCTACTTCTTGTACCTCACGGCGAGTGACAAGATCAGCCAAGCTGATACCGCTGAGAAAATCGTGGATTTGCAGGCTCAGGTCGCACCACAGGTGATGGGTGAGGCACGTGTCGCCGGCATGGCAGTCGCCAAGCCCCTGGCAACGCGTGGCATCGACAGACTCGTTCACTGCATCGATAACCTGGGCTACCTGAATACCCTGCATGTCACGCGACAGCTGATAGCCGCCACCCGGGCCACGCACACTGGAAACCAGGCTGCTGCGGCGCAACTTTGCAAACAGTTGCTCAAGGTAGGATAGGGAGATGCCCTGGCGCTCGGAAATATCAGCCAGGGACACCGGCCCGTGCTGTGCATGCAACGCCAAATCAAGCATTGCAGTAACGGCGTAACGGCCTTTTGTAGTCAGTCTCATGGACAGGTACCACGGAATTCGGAATGGAGGCGAGTATGCTATTCCCGACTATTTAAGTCAAGTATTAGACCTAGTACTTTAGTCGGGATTACCCGCAAAAGAGCGCGCGCATTGTAGCAGGGTATGCGGCGTAATGGCACACGAGGCATCAAGACCTGACGCACAAGCCTTCAGCATCCGGCTTGCCAGCGATTGCTCAGCGCAGCGCTAAAACGCATCGCCGGCAAGCCGGCTCCCACAAGGTTAAAGCAAGGCCTAGACCGCTTTGCTTTCATCCTTGCCCTTGACGCAGGCGAAGTCTTCTTCGCGCAGTTCCGGCAAGTCCTTGGCGCAATACGTGCTACCCAGATCCTTGAGCGCTCCGCACATGCCATCAAGCTTGCCATCGACCGCCTGCAGGTGATCCAGCAGCTGCCCAATCGCCCGCGCCACCGGATCAGGCATATCCTCACCGACACCGTAAGCATCAAAGCCAATCTTCTCGGCCATTGCCTTGCGCTTGGCTTCCGCCTCATCACCACCCTTGATGATGATACGACCCGGAATACCGACAACCGTCGCGCCGGCAGGCACCGCCTTGGTCACTACGGCATTGGAACCGACTTTGGCACCGGCACCGACAGTAAATGGCCCAAGAACCTTGGCGCCCGCACCCACCACCACACCGTTCTCCAGAGTCGGATGGCGCTTGCCCTTGTTCCAGCTGGTGCCGCCCAGCGTCACACCCTGATAAAGGGTCACGTCGTCGCCGATTTCAGCCGTCTCACCAATGACGATACCCATACCGTGATCGATGAAAAACCGACGCCCGACCTTTGCCCCTGGATGAATCTCGATCCCGGTCAGCCAGCGCCCGAAGTTCGATACCAGGCGCGCCAGCCATTTCCAGCCAGCCCCCCACAGCAAAGCGGACAAGCGATGAATCCAGATGGCATGCATGCCCGGATAGCAGGTCAACACTTCAAAAGCATTACGCGCAGCAGGGTCACGATGAAAAACACTTTGGATATCTTCACGCAGACGCTCGAACATCATTAATCCTTGCGCTTGAGCAACTCGCCACGAGCTGCTTTTTGAGTTTCGGTGAGAATGCCACGCAAAATGTTCATTTCTGCGCGACTGACCGAGCTACGCCCATACAGCCGACGCAAGCGCGCCATAAGATGGCGCGGCTTTTCCGGATCCATAAATTCGATGGCTACGAGCGTCTGCTCCAGATGCTCGTAGAAGCGCTCCAGCTCATCCATGGTCGCCAGCTCACCACTCTTAGTGGAAGCCACTTCCTCTTTTTCGATTTTGCTCGGTTGACCCTGAGCAGCAAGCCACGACATGCGGATCTCGTAGCTCAACACCTGCACGGCCGCACCGAGATTCAGAGAGCTGAATTCGGGATCCGAAGGAATATGCACATGGAAATGGCAGCGTTGCAGCTCTTCATTGGTCAGGCCCGAATCTTCACGACCGAACACCAAAGCGATTTCAGCCCCCTGAGCGGCCTCTTCGACCACTTTTTGCCCGCACTCGCGCGGATCCAGTAGCGGCCAGGGAATACGACGATCTCGAGCACTGGTGCCAAGCACCAGATTACAGCCCACCAGAGCATCTTCCAGGGTGGCGACGACTTGCGCATTTTCAAGAATGTCACCCGCCCCCGACGCCCGGGCATCAGCTTCATGGTGCGGAAACAACCTGGGCTCCACCAGAACCAGCCGCGACAACCCCATGTTTTTCATGGCACGCGCAGCACCACCGATGTTCCCGGGATGACTGGTATTAACCAGAACGACACGAATATTAGGCAGCAAAGGAAGTGCTCACAGGCCAACAAAAGGGAGCAAATCTTACCTAAGCGAAACGCCATAAGCTACGAAAGCTAATGCAAACCTTCATCTACCGAACTTTTCTGATAGAATATTCGGCTTTCTTTAACGACCTAGGTGAAACGTCCATGCAGCCCATGCTGAATATCGCGCTGCGCGCCGCCCGCAGCGCCAGTGAATTGATTTTCCGCTCCATCGAGCGCCTGGATACCATCAAGGTCGACGAAAAAGACGCCAAGGATTACGTCTCTGAAGTCGATCGTGCTGCTGAACAGAAAATCATCGACGCCTTGCGCAAGGCCTACCCGACACACGGCATCCGCGGTGAAGAAACCGGCATGCACCCAGGCAGCGGTGAAGGTGAAGACTACCTGTGGATCATCGATCCGCTGGATGGCACCACCAACTTCCTGCGCGGCGTTCCACACTTCGCAGTAAGCATCGCCTGTAAATATCGCGGTCGCCTCGAGCACGCAGTGGTTCTCGACCCGGTTCGCCAGGAAGAATTCACCGCCAGCCGTGGCCGTGGCGCCCAACTCAACGGTCGCCGCCTGCGTGTCAGCGGTCGCACCAGCCTTGAAGGCGCCCTGCTGGGCACCGGCTTCCCGTTCCGCGACAACCAGATGGACAACCTGGATAACTATCTGGGCATGTTCCGCAGCCTGGTTGGCCAGACCGCCGGCATCCGCCGCGCCGGTGCTGCCAGCCTGGATCTGGCTTACGTTGCAGCCGGCCGTTATGACGCATTCTGGGAGTCGGGCCTGTCCGAATGGGACATGGCAGCAGGCGCCCTGCTGATTCAAGAAGCCGGCGGTCTCGTCAGCGACTTCACCGGCGGCCACGATTTCCTTGAAAAAGGCCACATCGTTGCCGGTAACACCAAGTGCTTCAAAGCTGTACTGACTGCTATCCAGCCACACCTGCCGGCCTCGCTGAAACGCTAAGCGAAACCCGCGCACAAAAAAAAAAGCACCCCTCGGGGTGCTTTTTTTTTGACTGCAATTAGGACAAAGACCTAACAAACCTTTGACCAAACTCCAAACACGAACCTTGCGAATACCTGTAGGAGCGAGCTGTTCACCAGCAGACTCGATATCTGGAATATCCCGATGTAAAGGCTCGCTCCTGCAGCGGCATTAATTCAGGATCAACTTACCCTGCTTGTCGACGGCAATTTCGCTGCCAGGCTCGTGATCCATCCGCACCTTGCCTTCCTTGCCATCCAGCGAGTAACGCACGTCGTAACCGACAACCTTGTCACTGATGTCGTTGACCGTGTTGCAGCGCGTTTGAGTCGTGGTGTAGGTATCGCGGTTCTGCATGCCTTCCTGAACCTTGTTACCGGCATAGCCACCACCGACCGCACCGGCCACCGTGGCGATCTTCTTGCCGTTACCACCACCCACCTGATTACCCAGCAAACCGCCGGCTACCGCGCCAAGCACGCTACCGACAATCTGATGTTGATCCTTGACCGGCGCCTGACGCGTCACAGTCACATCCTTGCACACTTCACGCGGTGTCTTGATCTGTTGCGTGACCGGCTGAACAGCCAGTACCTGCGCAGACTCAGGGCCTTTAACCAGGGTGTAGGTGGCAAAAGCGCCCCCGGCGGTCACAGCCACCGCACCTAAAACAGCACCTACCAGCAAAGACTTGTTCACTTGAACCTCCAAACCATCACAGATGGGAAAAATCCCACGCTAATCCCAGCCTTGGAGCACAAAAAAAGGCGCGAGTTCAATACTCGCGCCTTTTTAGATTGCAACCCGAAGATGATTAACCGTTATGGACGGTCATCGATCTCCTTGTCAGTCACAACAGGAGGAATCAAATCCTCCGCACTCAGGTTCAGCCAGATCAACACCACGTTCGCGATGTAGATCGACGAGTAAGTACCCGCCAATACACCCACGAACAGTGCGATCGAGAAGCCCCACAGGTTATCGCCACCGAAGATCAGCAGTGCCGCGATCGCCAATAGGGTGGAGATCGAAGTTGCCATGGTGCGCAACAGGGTTTGCGTGGTCGAGATGTTGATGTTCTCGATCAGGCTGGCCTTGCGCAGCACCCGGAAGTTCTCCCGCACCCGGTCGAATACCACGATGGTGTCGTTGAGCGAATAACCAATGATGGCCAGCACCGCCGCGAGCACCGTCAGGTCGAAGGTGATCTGGAAGAACGACAGCACACCCATGGTCACGATCACGTCGTGAACCAGGGACACGATCGCGCCCACCGCGAACTTCCACTGAAAGCGGAAAGCCAGGTAAAGCATGATGCCGCCCAGCGCCATCAGCATGCCGAGGCCGCCCTGATCGCGCAGCTCTTCACCTACTTGCGGGCCCACGAATTCAACGCGCTTGATGACCGCAGGGTTAGCCGTATCGGCCTGCCCCAATGCCGCCGCTACCTTGTTGCCCAGCAGCGGATCATCACCGGGCATACGCACCAGCAGGTCGGTGGTAGCACCAAAGCTCTGTACCACAGCATCATGGAAACCTGCCGAAGCAAGCTCGGTACGCACCTTGGTCAGGTCTGCCGGCTTCTCGTAGGTCAGCTCGATGAGCGTACCGCCAGTGAAGTCCAGGCCGTAGTTCATGCCCTTGTGGAACATGCTGAACAAAGCCAGCACGGTGAGTACTACAGTGACGCCGAACGCAACGTTGCGAACGCCCATGAAGTTGATTGTACGTAACATGGCAGCCCCTTAAATCCACAACTTCTTGAAGTCCCGACCGCCATACACAAGGTTGACCATAGCGCGGGTCACCATAATGGCCGTGAACATCGAGGTAAAGATCCCGAGGGACATGGTTACCGCAAAGCCTTTAACCGGCCCGGTGCCCATGGCAAAAAGAATCCCGCCGACCAGCAGAGTTGTCAGGTTGGAGTCGACAATCGCCGTGAATGCGCGACTGAAGCCTTCATTGATCGCTCGCTGCACCGTCATGCCATTGGCAATTTCTTCACGGATCCGCGAGAAGATCAGCACGTTGGCATCGACCGCCATACCCATCGTCAAGACGATACCGGCAATGCCCGGCAGGGTCAGCGTTGCACCCAGTACCGACATCAAGGCCAGCAGCAAGACCATGTTGCCCGCCAGCGCCACCGTCGCAATCACACCGAAGAAACGGTAGATGGCGATGATGAAGATCGACACGAACAGCATGCCCCACAGCGAAGCATCAATACCCTTGGTGATGTTGTCAGCACCCAGGCTCGGGCCAATAGTGCGCTCTTCAGCGAAGTACATTGGCGCTGCCAGACCACCGGCACGCAACAGCAAGGCAAGCTCGGAAGCCTCACCCTGGCCATTCAGACCGGTAATCCGGAACTGGCTGCCCAGCGGCGACTGAATGGTCGCCAAACTGATGATCTTCTTGTCTTCCTTGAACGTCTGGGTCGGCACGTCCTTCTCGACACCGTCGACCACTTGCTTGGTGTAAGTCGTCACCGGGCGCTGCTCGATGAAGATTACCGCCATGCTGCGGCCCACGTTGCTGCGAGTCGAACGGCTCATCAACTCGCCACCGTGACCATCAAGCTTGATGTTCACCTGTGGACGACCGTGCTCGTCAAAGCCTGCCTGAGCGTCTGTCACCTGGTCACCGGTGATGATCAGACCGCGCTCGATTTGCGCGGCAGGACGATTGCCCTCGCGGAATTCAAACGTCTCAGAAGTGGCTTTGGAAGCGCCCGGCTCTGCTGCCAGACGGAACTCAAGGTTGGCCGTCTTGCCCAGGATACGCTTGGCTTCGGCGGTGTCTTGCACGCCCGGCAGTTCAACCACGATGCGATTGGCACCCTGACGCTGAACCAAAGGCTCGGCAACACCCAACTCGTTGACCCGGTTACGGACCGTTGTCAGGTTTTGCTTGATGGAATATTCACGGATTTCCGCCAGCTTGGCCGGGGTCATCGCCAGACGCAGAACCGGCTGACCATTGAGATCGGCTGTGGTTACGTCAAAGTCATTGAAGTTCTTGCGGATCAGGCTACGCGCTTGCTCACGGACAGCTTCATCAGTGAAACCCAACTGAATGGCGCCATTGAGTTGCGGCAGGCTGCGATAACGCACTTTCTCTTTACGCAGCAGGCTTTTGACATCGCCTTCGTACACTTTCATACGTGCGTCGACGGCTTTATCCATGTCCACTTCCAACAGGAAATGCACACCACCGGACAAGTCCAGACCCAGCTTCATGGGGTGAGCACCCAGACTACGCAACCATTGCGGCGTGGTCTGTGCCAGGTTCAGAGCTACGACATAGTCGTCACCCAAAGCCTTGCGTACGACATCCTTGGCTGGCAACTGGTCGTCTTTCTTGACCAGACGCAGCAAACCACCTTTGCCGTTTTGGGCCAAAGTAGCGCCCTTCACTTCAATGCCTGCATCCGTCAGTGCCTTGCTTGCACGATCCAGATCAGCTTGAGTGACCTGCAAAGCCGTGCTTGCACCCGAAATCTGGATTGCCGGGTCATCAGGGTACAGATTGGGAGCGGAATAAATAAAACCGATCGCCAGCACAGCCAGGATCAGTATGTATTTCCACAGAGGGTATTTGTTCAGCATCAATCACGCCGCCCGCTTAAAACGCGGGGCGCCTTGCGCGCCCCGTCGATTGTTAAAAGTTGAAACTTTAGATCGCTTTCAGCGTGCCTTTAGGCAACGTGGCTGCAACAGAGCCTTTCTGAATTTTCAGTTCAACAGTGTCCGACACTTCAATCACAACAAACGCATCGGAAACTTTGACGATTTTGCCGGCGATGCCACCGGTAGTTACGATCTCGTCACCTTTTTGCAGGTTACCCAACAGGGCTTTCTGCTCTTTGGCGCGCTTGGCCTGTGGACGCCAGATCATCAGATAGAAGATGACCAGGAAGCCGACCAGGAAAATCCATTCAAAACCGCCACCCATAGGGCCAGCAGCGGCAGGTGCAGCAGCGTCCGCGAAAGCGGAAGAGATGAAAAAGCTCATTAAGCACTCCAGTTGCAATGTTGTTTCTTAAAGGTCCGAAACTCAGTCCAAAGGCGGCACAGGCAGCCCGCGCTTGGCATAGAAGGCGTCGACAAAGGTGGCCAATGTACCCTGTTGAATAGACTCGCGCAAACCAGCCATGAGCACCTGATAGTGCCGTAAATTGTGGATGGTATTGAGCATGCTTCCCAGCATTTCGCCGCACTTGTCCAGATGATGCAGATAAGCGCGGGAGAAGTTCTGGCAGGTATAGCAGTCACAGGTCGGATCCAGCGGCGAATCATCATGGCGATGGAACGCGTTGCGGATCTTGATTACACCGGTATCAATAAACAGATGCCCGTTGCGGGCATTGCGGGTTGGCATCACGCAATCGAACATGTCCACACCGCGGCGCACACCCTCAACCAGATCTTCCGGCTTGCCAACTCCCATAAGGTAACGAGGTTTGTCAGCAGGCATCATCGCTGGCAGGTAATCCAGCACCTTGATCATTTCGTGCTTGGGCTCGCCTACCGACAAGCCGCCGATGGCCAGACCATCAAAACCAATCTTGTTCAGACCTTCGAGCGAACGCTCGCGCAGGTTCTGGTGCATGCCGCCCTGAACGATACCGAACAAGGCCGCCGTGTTGTCACCATGGGCATTCTTGGAACGCTGGGCCCAGCGCAACGACAGCTCCATGGAGACACGCGCCACGTCTTCGTCTGCCGGGTACGGCGTGCACTCGTCAAAAATCATCACCACATCGGAGCCCAGATCGCGCTGGACCTGCATCGACTCTTCAGGGCCCATGAACACCTTGGCGCCATCAACCGGCGAAGCAAAGGTCACGCCCTCTTCCTTGATCTTGCGCATGGCCCCCAGGCTGAACACCTGGAAACCACCCGAGTCAGTCAGGATCGGACCTTGCCACTTCATGAAGTCGTGCAGGTCGCCGTGCTTCTTGATCACTTCAGTGCCAGGACGCAACCACAGGTGAAAGGTGTTACCCAGAATCATCTGCGCGCCGGTATCGACGATATCGCGCGGCAGCATCCCCTTGACCGTGCCGTAGGTACCGACCGGCATGAAGGCCGGGGTCTCGACCACACCGCGGGGAAAGGTCAGACGACCGCGACGAGCCTTGCCATCAGTGGCAAGCAGCTCGAAAGACATACGACAGTTGCTCATGCTTGATCCTCAGGGGCCGGGGCAGGAGCCGTCGGCGCAGGATTGCGGGTGATGAACATTGCATCACCGTAACTAAAGAAGCGGTACCCATGCTCAACCGCAGCCTTATAGGCCGCCATGGTTTCGGGATAACCGGCGAACGCCGAAACCAGCATCAGCAGCGTGGATTCAGGCAAATGGAAATTAGTCACCAGGGCATCGACCACATGGAACGGCCGGCCCGGGAAGATAAAGATGTCGGTATCGCCACTGAACGGCTTGAGCACGCCATCGCGGGCTGCACTCTCCAGCGAACGGACGCTGGTAGTACCCACCGCAATCACCCGCCCGCCCCGTGCACGGCACGCCGCCACGGCATCGACCACATCCTGGCCGACTTCCAGCCATTCAGTGTGCATATGGTGATCTTCAAGACGCTCGACCCGCACCGGCTGGAATGTACCGGCGCCGACATGCAGGGTCACAAATGTCGTCTCGACACCCTTGGCGGCAATGGCCTGCATCAGCGGCTCATCAAAGTGCAGCCCTGCCGTCGGCGCAGCAACAGCGCCGAGGCGCTCGGCGTACACCGTCTGATAGCGCTCACGGTCCGAACCTTCATCCGGACGGTCGATATAAGGCGGCAACGGCATATGCCCGACGCGGTCCAGCAGAGGCAAAACCTCCTCGGCAAAGCCCAGCTCGAACAACGCATCGTGGCGCGCCAGCATCTGGGCTTCGCCACCGCCATCAATCAGGATTTTCGACCCGGGTTTAGGTGACTTGCTGGAGCGCACATGCGCCAGCACCCGATGACTGTCGAGCACCCGCTCAACCAGAATTTCCAGCTTGCCGCCCGACGCCTTTTGGCCGAACAAGCGAGCCGGAATCACCCGGGTATTGTTAAACACCATCAGATCGCCCGGGCGTAAATGCTCAAGCAAATCAGTGAATTGACGATGTGCCAGTGCCCCGCTCTCCCCATCCAGGGTCAGCAGGCGACTGTTACGGCGCTCCGCCAAAGGATGGCGTGCGATGAGTGAATCGGGGAGCTCGAAAGTGAAGTCAGCAACGCGCATGATAGGTTTCGTCTAGCAGGGCCGGGAAGTTTAACGGACTTAGTAAAAATAGACCAATAAGTTGTTGACCGACCTAAACCTCATCTCTATACTTCGCCGCCATTGAGCCCTGATGGCGGAATTGGTAGACGCGGCGGATTCAAAATCCGTTTTCGCAAGAAGTGGGAGTTCGAGTCTCCCTCGGGGCACCATCTAGCAGTATCTGCAAGTCTCTTACAGGACTCGCAGCACAGGAAAACCGGCCACTGAGCCGGTTTTTTTGTGCCTGACGATCTACCCCTGCCTGCCCTATGCGTCGTATCCCTGTCTCCCCACTTGTGTCCTGAGAGAAATACCGAACTTTGGGATACAAGAATCAAACTACCCCCCGGCGAAAATCGCCTGATCAAGCTCAAATAAGGCTAACACTGCTGTCGGCAAATTTTTCGAAGTGCAGCCGTACCGAGCTCAGTGCCTGCCCCTGCAGCCAGTCCTTGATCGACTCCACCATCGGCGGCGGCCCGCAGACGTAGATGTCCGCCGGGGCCTGGGCCAATGCTCGCGCATCCATGTGGTCGACGATATACCCGCGCTTTCCGGCCCAGGCTGCCTGTTCATCACTGACCACCGGGATGAATCTGAACTCCGGTATCTGCTGACTGAGGGCATCAAGGCGTTTCAGTTCGCACAAGTCCTGCGCGTTGCGCACGCCGTAATAGAGGTGCACGGGCTGTCCACAGCCGCCCCTGGCAGCCATCTGCTCCAGCATGCCGAGAAACGCCGACAACCCCGTCCCGCCTGCCACCAGGGTCAATGGCCGGTCGACATGGCGCAGGTAAAATGTCCCCAGGGGAGCCTCGAAAGGGATGACATCACCGACCTGGCACCGCTCGCGCAGATAATTGCTCATCACCCCGTCAGGTAGCAGTCGAACCAGAAATTCGAGGGTATTTCCTCCCGGTGCATTGGCGAATGAATACGAACGGCTCAGATCCGTACCGGGAACCCGCAACCGCGCGTATTGACCCGGCAAGTAATCCAGCCCGCCCTCCAGACCCTCGAGCATCAGGTGAAGGATGGCGGTACTGTCAGAGACCCGATCGAGCCGGCTGACTTTGCCTTGATGCTGGGTCGGGCCGGTGCTGTTACACAGGCTGGAATCAAAATCGAAGTAGAACGCCGCGTCGGATTTCACGCGAGTCTGACAACTGAGCATTTTGCGCTGGGCCAGATCGTTTGCCGACAACGCCTCATCGTCCACATAGTCTTGTGTGTATTGCCCCGAGTCGCATCGACCCTGACAGGTAGCGCACACGCCCTCGCGGCAATCCATCGGCAGCGTGATACCGCTGCGCAACGCGGCATCCAGCAACAGCTCGTTGTTCTGCACGTTGCAGAACAGTGTCTTGCCGTCAGCAAAACTGAAAGCGACCTTGTAAGTCATACGCTACCCGCAACATCAGAGGTGATAGAAGTCGAGCACCGAATTGATGGTGTCGTTGAGAAGGACCACGTGTTTGCGCCTGACTTTCCAGCTATCCCCTTGCGGGCACAGGCGATAACTGGCGCGCCCGAAGAACTGCTCGGCGACCTGCAGGCGGTAGTACAACGTATGCCAGTTGACCTGCACCTCCAGTTCATCGCCCTCTCCCGCAGGCGCGATGCGCACGTTGCTGATCAGGTGCAGCGTGCGCGGCATGGGGATGGTTGAGGCGGCCTTGCCGGTGCGCAGGCGATAGACACGATCCTCCAGACCGCCCCGGTTGGCGTAATAGATAAGCGACATGGCCTTTTTCGGATCGAGGGTGTAGATGTGCTCCGAATCCCACTGTGGCAAGTGAAACTCGCTGTCTTCGCTGAAAAAATCCAGATATCGATCCCAGTCCTGGGCATCGCACGCTTGTGCAATGGCGTACAGGAACTGCTCGACGCGGTATTGCAGTTGGGCATCCATAATCAAACCTCACGCAGCTTCAGGGCATTTTCTTCGGCCGTCTTGCGCGCCAGCCCCTCAAGCAGAAAGCGTTGCCAGTTGCCGTGCTGATTGACGTAAAGCCCCTCATGGGTGAACTCGGTGCCCGTAAGCACAGGGGAGATACCTATGGCTTCGCTGTTTGACGTGGGGCCTTCGATCCATTTGTCATGGCCTCGCGAAATGTCGCTCCAGCGTTCCAGACGTGCCTGAAAACCGCGCTGGGCCTCGCGAAACTCCACCAGATCATCCGGCGTTCCCAACCCTGAGACGTTGAAGAAATCCTCGAACTGACGAATCCGGTTCTCCCGGTCGGCGTCCGATTCACCTTTAACCCCCAGACAGAAACTGTTGATCTCGGTCTTGTTCCAGGCCAACGGCCGGATAATCCGCAACTGCGAGCTGATCTGATCGAGGAAGAACATGCTCGGGTAGATGTTCAGGTTGCGCAGGCGATGCATCATCCATTCGGCCTGGCTTTGCCCGTACTCCTCGATCAACCGCGGCATGATACTGGCGTAACCGGGGCGCACGGCCGGGTTGGGCATTTCGCTGAATAGCAGACTGTGGCCGTTGTGGAATGAAAACCAGCCGTCATCGGTTTCGGCATCACCGGCACCGAGCTTGCTGTAGTCCAGAGTGATGCTGGCGGCTGCGCCCTTCTCGGCATTGACTTGCTGGCGGTGTTGCACGGTTGCCACGTAGTTGTAGTGCACGGTACTGACGTGATATCCGTCCAGGCCGTTCTCGTTCTGCAGCTTCCAATTGCCGTCGTAGGTATAGGCGGACTTGCCCGGCAGCACTTCAAGCTCGCCGGTGGGTGACTGCGCCACCATCATGTCGAAGAACAATCTGGCGTCACCCAGGTAATCCGCGAGGCTATCGGTGGCCTGCACATTGAGGCTGATGAAGACAAAACCCTTGTAGCTCTCGATACGGGCTTTTTTCAGGCCGCGGGCGGCCTTGTCGAAACCCTCCGAGTATTCGCCAGGCGCCTTGACCTTCACCAGCCGGCCGTCACTTTTGTAGCACCAGGCATGGAAAGGACAGGTGAAGGTCGACTGGTTGCCCTTACCGACGCGGGTCAGGGTAGTACCGCGGTGCTGGCAGGCATTGATCAGGGCATTGAGCCTGCCCTCGCCGTCACGGGTGATTATCATCGGCTGGCGCCCGGCGCGCAGGGTCATGAAGTCATGCTTGTTGGCAATCTCGCTTTCGTGACAGGCGTAGATCCAGTTCTTCTCGAAGATCAGCTCCATCTCCAGATCAAACAGTTCAGGTTCGGTGAACATTTCCCGAGCGATGCGATACACACCTTCGACGGGACGGAAATCCAGACAGCCTTCAATGAAGTGTTGCCATTGGCTTGAGGTTCTTGCAGTGCTCATCATCGGGTTCCTTTTTCGAAGATCAGAAGTGGTGCACGTAGCGGACCTGTACCCGACTGCCGTCAGGGCGGTTTTCCACGTCCTGCTCGAGATAGGCGTTCACAAATAAATGGTCATTCGCCGAAAAGCTGTACATCCCGCCCGGTCCGATGGCCCAGACTTTCTCCCTGCGCCCCGAGACATCGTGACCATCGATCCGGGTGTCAGTGATCTGCTTGAGCCAGTAACCGTTGATGCCTAATCGAAAGTGGTCAGTGACGGCATAGTCCGTAGCGAAGTTGGCATGCAGCGCCTGCCCCGCCTGAATATCGCTGACATCGCCTAACGACTGCGCCGGGTCGTTATTCTTGCCGTTGTACAGGTAGTGGGCGCGGACAGAGGCCGTCCACTTCGGCGTGAACCAGTAGGTTGCCGCCCAGTAAGGATCGAACGACCACGCGTTATTACCGGGGTTGATGGCATGCTTGTCGTCGTAATCTCCGGTCGGCAAGTTGACCTGCAATTCAATGCGGTGCACGAAGCGCGGCCCGTCGGGGCCCATGACCGGATCGAACTGAATGAAGGGGCCGATCAACAGATCGCCCACGCCGGTCTGGCCTCTTAACGCTGCGTTATCCAGCCCGTCGTCGACCTTCATGCGGGTAACCACGGGTAGTACGGCGTTCAAACCCAGACTGGCGTTGCCCCAGCGCACATTGGACAGGTAGCTGAGTTGCGTCACGGCCACCTGGTAGTCCAGGTTCTCTTCAGGCAGCCCCAGGCTCTTACCATCCTTGTCCCGCAGGCGATTGGCACTGTAGTTCTGGAAGTACTCCTGCAGATACCACCCCGGCCCCGCCGGCAGACCACCGTCCATGAAGCTGGTCAGCCCGAGGTTGACCACCGGCAAGTCATAGGCATGGGCTCCCTGGGCGATCATCAAGCCAGCCCCGCACACATACATCAGTTGCGTTCTCATATGTTTCTCTCCCCTGGTTGCATCACGTGCGGCAGCGTTATTGAGCCAATCCCGGGTGCGCCGCGGCGATGCGGTACTGGCCAGCGTGAAACACCAGCGGTTCTGCGCCGCTGTATCGGTAGTGCTCGATTTCGCCGATGAAGATCAAGTGATCGCCCCCCTCGTACTGGGTGACATTGCGGCACACCAGTGTGGCGACCACGCCTTCGATCAACGGAACACCCGCCGTGCCGGGGGTATGAGGCACCCCCGCGAACTTGTCGCAGGAGGGCCGGGAAAAGTGCCTTGAAAGGCCATGCTGTTCAGCGCTGAGCACGTTGATCGCAAAATGGCTGGCGCCGCAGAAGTCGCTCAGGCTGGGGGCCGTCAGCGCCAGGCTCCAGAGCACCAGCGCGGGCTCTAGCGACACTGACGAGAACGAGTTGGCGGTCATCCCCACCTTGCGACCATCGGCGGTGCAGGTGGTGATCACCGTCACGCCCGTGGCGAACTGCCCCAGCAGACTGCGCAAATCCCTGGGATCACCGCCTTTGGCTTCGCGCAGCGAAGGGCTGGTTTCAATTTCAATACTCATGGTGTCTGCCTCAGGCAACGGTCTTATGCCGCATGCTGGTGATGGTTCTGGATGAAGGCCTGGCATTGCCCGGCATCGAACCACCAGGGTGCGAACTGCCGCGGATCGTCAAAGGCATTGGCAATGGCCGAGGCTATCGGCTGGGACTGGCTGGCAGCGCCAAGCAACTCGAGCACATGGGCAGGCGGCGGCAGGAGCATGCTGTTGGTCCACTCCACCACATGGCGGGCGTAGCCCCAGTACTGCTCGAAGGTCTGTTCCATCCATGACCGGCCGAATACTCGATCGCCGTGATCGAGGATCGATTGCAGGTACACCTTGGCGCACTTGGCCGCGTTATTAGAGCCCTGCCCGGTAATCGGGTCATTGACCACCAGCGCATCCGCCATGCCCAGCACCTGGCGCCCGGACGGCAGGGTCAGGACCGGACGACGGACCATCGGCGTGAAGCGACCGCAGAGGAAACCCTGATCGTCAGTCAGGCTGATGTCACGGCAGCGTTCGGCCTCCCATGGCAGGTACTCACGAACGATATCCAGACTTTTTTGCAAGTGCGCTTGCGGGGTCTTGATGTCCTGCCAGCAATCCATCGGACCTCCGGGAATGCCTTCGAACACCATGATTTCGCAGGGGCCGGTGGTGGTCAGCGCCGGGAACACGAAGTACTCACCCACACCAGGAATAAGATTGAATGCCACCCGCGAAAACGGCGACACCGGTGTCATCCCTTTAACGTACGTCAGGGCCAGCGCACGCTGCGGCTGGCTGAAACGGCTGCGTTCAGCATCCTGTTCGAACTGGTTGACCACCTCCCCCTTGCCGGCCGCCAGCAGCACCAGATCGTGACTGAGCGACAGGGTTTCCAGCTCGCATATCCCGACGTCCTGAATGATCAATTCGCCGCCGCGCTTGACGAATTCGTCCATCCAAACCGGCATCTTCAGACGCTGATCAACCGACTGGGCGTAGCGGTCCAGACGCGCACTCCAGCTGAACAACCGTTCCCCCGGCTGTTCAGGGTGCGGTACGGTCAGGCCAATGCCTTCAACCGCCGGGCATTGCTGCTCCCAGAAGTTGAGCCCCAGATCTCGTTCCGTCTGCAGTGAGGTATTGAACATGCACTGGCTGGACATGACTTTGCCGCTGCGGATCTGCTCACCGGTGCGATTGGTCGTCAGGGTGACGTGATAACCCTGTGCGAGCAGCCCCAAGGCGAGTTGCAGGCCGGCCTGACCGGCACCAACGATAGCGATACGACGCATGGTGGTATTCCTGTTGTGGACAATGGATGAGCGCAAGGCGCCATGATTCAACGTGGGTGAGTGCAACGCGGGCCGCTGCCGTGTCTCATTGCGCAAGACGCGGGATCGCGGGGATGTTCTGCTCAGGCCCCATGACCGAATAGCCTCCGTCAACTGCGTAGTCGGCGCCGGTCACGAAACTGGCTGCGGGTGAACACAGGAAGGTCACGACATTGGCCACTTCATGGGGCTCCCCCAGCCTCCCCGACAGGTGATACGACGCGGCCACCTGATCGGCCTTGCTGCGATTCCCCCCGCAGGCCCCTGCAATCACACGTGACCAGATCCAGCCCGGCGACACCGAGTTGACGCGAATACCGTCGGGGGCCAGGTCCAAGGCCATGCTGCGGGTCAGTTGCCTGACGGCCGCCTTGGACACTGGATAGAGCCAGCGACCGGTCTGGGCACAGCTGGCAGAGATCGAGGAGAAATTGACGATCACCCCGCCTGAGGCCGCAAGGTCTTGATGCACGGCCTGCGTCAGTACCACGGCCGACACCAGATTGACGTTCAAGGCCTGCAACCACTCCTGGCGACCGGAGGCAAAACCATCGTCTTGATAGGTACATGCCAGATTGATCAGCAGGTTGACGGGCCCCAGCGACCGGCGAACGCCTGACAGCGCTTCACTGATTTGCGCATCCTGAGTAATGTCGACCGGGAAGAAACGCGCCTGCTGACCCAGCTGCTCAGCGGCGTGCTGCCCGGCCCGGGCGTCGATGTCGAACAACGCCACGCGCGCTCCCGCCTCGATCAGGCCGCGCGCCACAGCCATTCCGATCAGCGTGGCACCGCCGCTGATCAATGCGACTTTGCCCTGCAGGGCGTCGGCACAAAAAAACTTGGACATGGGAACTCCTCAGGCACTCTTGCCGGCACTGTTCGCCCAGTTGGGCATCAGGGTGTTGGAAGGCAGGCTTTCGTCGAGCAGCTTGTTCGCCGTCTCGACGCCTGCTGCCGGTAGCCCCTCGGGATCGAGCCGGCCGATCTGCACCAGCACGCTGGCCTGGTCCCAATAGATGTGCTCATGGCAGAGTTTGGGGCCGC
Organism: Pseudomonas sp. TWR2-1-1; assembly: GCF_049897045.1. Lineage (NCBI taxonomy): Bacteria > Pseudomonadati > Pseudomonadota > Gammaproteobacteria > Pseudomonadales > Pseudomonadaceae > Pseudomonas > Pseudomonas sp. TWR2-1-1. The sequence continues at coordinate 474,530 of NZ_JAFCVM010000001.1, read as the reverse complement.
GAAACTTCACGACACCGAGCATGGGGATGCGCACCTTGCACCCTGTCGGTGCGATACCCGGCAGCATCCAGTCGATCTCGCTGTCGTGGGTGAAGGACATCACAAACTCATCAACGATCTGGGTCACACCCACCGTGCGCGAAATGGCCGTCAGTGCCATGTCTGCCGGGTTGCCGTGGACGAAATGGTGCTGGTAGAAACGGCTCAGCTGCGCGTATCCCACCCCGCCGGTCATGGTAGGAATATGATTGACGTAAGGCTCGGCCACCATCGTCGCCATGGTGGCAGGCACATCCCGAGTGTCGAACTCATGACGGATGTGCTCTTCCCAAAGCGCCGACAGATCGTATTCGGGCCCTATGGTTCGTCGCAGCGCCGTCACCGTGCGTTCATGGGCCATCAGCGTGGCAGGCTTGTTGAAATGATGGCCATTGGGGCGGGCGAACGCATGTTCGACGCCCGGGTACAGGTAAGTTTCGACCCCGGGGGTACGCCGCCCTGCCGCGAAAATGTCGACGCGCGCCTCAGGCGGGCAAAGCTGATCCAGCTCGGCTGCGTGCAACACCAGGCGGCGTCCTTGCAACCCTTCCAGCTCGGCCAGCGCCTTCTCGATACCCACGCCGTAGTAACCCACGGCACACGCCACTTCAGGCAATCGGCAGGCCGCCAGATACGCCAACTTGCCCCCCAGGCAATAGCCCACAACGCCCTGGGCTGTGCCTGTGCACTCCGGTAACTGACGCAGAGCCGCCAGGCTGGCGCGAATATCCTCGACACCCGCCGCTTCATCGAAAGTCTGATAAAGCCCGAACGCCTGGGCGAAGTCTTCCTCGCTGTATCCAAGCTCGATGCGAGGGGCCTGACGCCAGTACAGGTCTGGCACCAGTACGCTGTAGCCCTCCTCTGCAAGATAATCGGCCACGTCGCGCATAGCCTGATTGACCCCGAATATTTCCTGGCACAGCACCACCCCCGGGCCGCTACCACCTGTCGCAGGTGCCAGGTAGGCCTGAAACTGTCTTCCGTCTTTTGCAGTGACGCTGACATAGCGACCGTTCATGTGTGAGTCCCCAACATCATGTGAAGTTGGGGCCATCTTGCGAGCATCGAGACAGACTCACTATCCGTCTGGCGCAAGCTATGTCCGGGGGCTGCACAAAGTTGCGTACAGCAGTTTCTGCGCTCCAGGGCGCAGAAACCGGGAAAGACAAGCTGGCGTGGCGATTGCTACGCAAGACTCAAGGCCACACAAAAGTGGTCAAAAAGAAACAGCAGAAGAGCCTCAGTATCCAGATACTGCAAGCGTTATCCGGCGAGTGAAAATGTCGGGTAACGTTCTGGCCCACACTGCCTTGAAACCGTGCACAAGTGAGGTAGCCATGAATACTGAGTCGGGTGGTGCCCGTTTTGCCAACACGCCGTTATTCACCCTGCAGAATCGGCTGTTTCTGCTGCACGATCGCGAACATATCCGTGATCGGGTGGGCAACGTGTTCAAGCCTCACGACCTGAAGGTGGCGACGCCGGTACAGGACGTCAGCGCCTCGATGCACCATGTGCGGCACGGCCGACTGTCACTGAGCCGTCTGGAATACGGGGTGCCCGTAGCGATTGACCCGGGGCGGCTGGAGGACTTTTTCCTGATTCAGATTCCAACCCGTGGCAGCGCCGAAATCAATTGCGACGGCAAGCACTTCACCTCATCAACACACTGTGCATCGATCATCTCACCAGACACACCTGTGTCCATGCGCTGGGACGCCGATGCACCGCAGTTGGCACTGCGTCTGGACCGTGAAGACGTGGAAAAACACTGCGAGCTGCACCTGGGGCATCGTCTGGACAAACCTCTGAGGTTCGAACCGGCACTGTCGCTGATCACCCCCGGCGCGATCTATTTTCTACAACTGCTCAGCGTGCTTGCCGATGCCCTGGCGTGCGACGCGCACCCGGTTCATCACCCGCTGCTCCTCAACCAGTTTGAAGCGACGTTGATTAACGCCCTGATCTACGGTCAGCCAAACAACCTGCAAATAGCGCTGAGTGCTCCGACCAGCACTCGCAAAATCTCGCCGTTTTTCGTTAAGCGTGCCGAGGAGTACATCTTCGCCCACGCCCACGAGCCGCTATCGATAGAGCAACTGGCAGAACATGCGGGGGTCAGCGTCCGGACATTGTTTTCCGGATTCAGAAAATTCCGCGACATCAGCCCCATGGCATTCCTGCGCGACGTACGCATGGAGCACGTGCATCAGGAGCTGCGTAACCCGGGGAGCAACTCGGTCACCGACATTGCGCTTAAGTGGGGCTTCCCCCACCTGGGCCGCTTCGCCCAGGAATATCGAAAACACTACGGTGAGTTGCCATCCGCCACCTTTCGGTTTCGCCAGTAGTTGCATGCCGGCAAACATGAAATGCTCAAACTGAAAGAAAAAACGAACTTCGGGATACAAGAAACAACCATCCCCCTGGCTGACAGGGGTTAACGGGGCCTGGGCAACATCAATATATGTCGACCGTGATAAAACCTTGTGGACTGTAACTGCAGAAAAAAAGAAGATGCACAGCGGTTGAGTGAAATCCTCCCGGTAAACCCTGGAAAACTCTCCTCTGCTTCATATCGCAGCTTCTATTAATAGTCAGACCGCTCCGAGTCCATTCACGGCGCTCTACTGGACGGCTTTGATAACTCTACCCTCTACGATGCAGCAAGGCCTGCGTGGCCAGAACTCATGACTCCCCATTCACTGCATTCGTATCAGGACTGCACGGGGCCGGAAAAATAAACGGCCGTGCGCCCCTCCAGCGCCGCACGCGCGAAGGGCTTATTACCACGCCACAAAAAAAATATTTCTGTCGAGCGCTGTGCTCAACGGGAATAACCAAGCAAACAAATTTTTAAAGCCGTCCACTTTTTGGCGAGCCGGTTCGTTTCAGACAGACTGCGCAAGTGCCTCAACTCAGCTGTTACCGCCTTGTCCAATATAGATATTACGGATTATCTGTCTCGCGCAACGTGATTTAAACACAACTCGCCTTATGCACAAGCGCATAAAAAATATCATGCCCACCCTTATATAACGTCAAAAAAACGGCGATTGCCTCAACAACTAGCAGGCCCGCCATTGTATTGACATGGCACTTTGGCCTCGGTAATAATCCGCCCAGCTCATAGAGCATGTTGATGTAATCCCACTAATAAGTGCGCCCTTCAACATTCAGCAATCTTAAATACCGTAATAGATAGTTCCTGGACGCAATGGTTCTTTGCCGTTGCTGTAGACGCTCGTATGGTGATAACTGATTTTTTGCAATTCTTATGACCGCTTAGTTACGAGCTCACGCTGGGTAGTTGTGCTGGCTGTTTACTTGACCCCCTATTTGATGAGTAAAAGAATATGAAAAAAATCGTATTGTCTCTGGCTGCACTGTCATTGTCGGTTACTGCATACACTGCAGTCGCTGCCAGCGGTAACGTAGCCTTTACCGGTGAAATCGTGCAGTCCACCTGTAAAGTTTCCGACCGCGACCAAAACAAACAAGTTTACCTGGGCAAGTACCCAACTACCGCCTTCCCGACCTCGGGTTCTACAAGCGGTGCCAAAGCGTTCGATATCAACCTGGAAAAGTGCGAAGCGGGTGATTACACCTTGCGCTTTGATGGCAACACTCCTGCCGGCCACCCGGAACTGCTGGCCGTTACTGGCGGCGCTGCCGGTGTAGGTATTGAAGTACTGGATCACAATGGCGCCACCCTGCCAATCAGCCAGGATGTTACCAGCCCGGCGCTCGTGACAGTTGCCGCTGACGGCGCCAATCCGGGTTCTGCCACGTTTAACTTGCGCGCTCGCTACAAATCCTTCCAGGACGTGGTAACGGCTGGCCAGGCAAACTCTACTGCTACCTTCTCGATCGAATACAAGTAACTCAACCCGCTGGAGCCGTATTGGCCAAGGATGGCCTATATATGAGCGCTGAATTATTTATGAAAAAAGTACTCTTGTGTGCTTTGCTCGCCTGTTCCGCGAACACGTTTGCTGGCATTCAGGTGGATGCAACACGTGTCATTTATGACAGTGAAAGTAAATCAGCCTCACTCTCCCTCCATAACGACAGCGATGACACCTATATGGTTCAAACCTGGCTGGACACGGGGGATGCGAGTCAGGTACCAAAAAACATACCGATTATTGTGACACCACCTATTTTAAAACTGGCACCCGACAAAGATGCCATCTTGCGTTTTATCTACTCAGGTAAAGGGTTGCCACAGGATCGCGAATCCTTGTTCTGGATCAATGTGCAAGAAATCCCCCCGGCGCCGAAACAGGACAACGTACTGCAAGTTGCAATCCGTACCCGAATCAAATTGTTTTACCGGCCAGAAGCATTGAAGACTAACTTGCAAGTTCAGGCCGAGGCATTGAAATGGCAACATCAAGGTCAGACGTTAATCGTGACCAACAACGGCCCCATGCATGTAACGCTCGGCGTGCTAACCCTCAAAAGCGGTGACAAAACCTGGAAAGTAAATGCCGACATGGTCAAGCCTTACGACAGTCTGACTATGACATTGCCACCCGACGCTCAGTCCGCCAATGGCCTGTCGTTTACCTATATCAATAATTATGGTGGCCATACCGAGATTAAAAATGTCTCGTTAAATTGAGTCATGTTATTCAGGGGATAGAGAAAGTGGCACACAAGAAAACAGCAACATCCACGCTGGCAGGCAAGACCAAGATGGTTAACAGCGCAGGTTATTTTTGTATGGTGCCCTTTTTGATATCTCCTCTTGCCATGGCCACGGAGCAATTCAATACTTCCTTTATTCGTGGCAACGATAATATCGCGCAGGTGGCTGCGTTGTCCGGCAGCGACGACATCCTGCCCGGGCACTACCCGTTCGATATTTTCTTGAATGGCCAGCGCATAGACCATCGCGATGTCGAATTCAGGAAAGAAGCCGCAGACCAGCCGATAGTGCCCTGCCTGACAGCTCAAGATTACCTGGACTACGGGGTTAAACTCAGTGATCGCCAACTGCAGGCCCCCACCGACTGCTTTGCGTTGAACAAAGAAATCCAGGGCGCAAAGTTGAGCTACGACGCCGCGCTGCTGCACATGGATATCGACGTGCCGCAGTTGTTTCTGGTGCCGCGCCCACAAGGCTCCATTTCACCCAAGGTCTATGACCGCGGTATTAATGCGGGTTTCGTTAACTATAACTTCAACGGCAGCCACAACACTTACGGTAACCATCAGGCGGACAAGTCCTCGGACTACTCTTTCCTGAGCCTTAACAGCGGGCTCAACCTTGGCGACTGGCGGTTGCGCAATAACTCTACGCTTAGCCAGCAGTCAGGTGCCGGTTCCAGCTTCGATAACATTTCGACCTGGGCAGAGACCGATATTGTGGCCTTGCGCAGCCGCCTGGTAATCGGCCAGACCAACACCGACAGTAATGTCTTTGACAGTGTCCAGTTCCGGGGCGTGCAGTTGTCGAGCGCCAATGACATGTTGCCGGAAAGTCTGCGCGGCTATGCCCCGGTCGTACATGGCATGGCGCAAACCAGTGCGCGGGTTGAGGTTCGCCAGAACGGGTACACCATCTACAGCACCAACGTGCCTCCAGGGCCCTTTGCCCTGAGCGATATTTACCCGAGCACCTTGAGTGGCAACCTGGATGTCACCGTCATTGAAGCCAATGGTTCCAGAAGCAGTTTTACCGTGCCCTTTTCTTCGGTGCCCAATATGTTGCGTGAGGGGATCTGGGACTATCAGCTGACCGTGGGCAAGTATCACGATGGAACCACCCGCTATAAACCCAACTTTATGCAAGGCACCTTGTCCGTTGGCGCGCCTTACGACGTCACGCCCTACGGCGGCCTGATGGTTGCGCAAAACTATCGCTCGGCCGTGGCAGGCTTGGGTAAAAACCTGGGTAACTGGGGCGCAGTATCCTTCGATGCGTCTTACTCCGACACCGACCTGGCCAATGGTGACAGTAAGCAGGGGCAGAGCGTGCGCTTCCTGTACTCCAAATCGCTCAACACACTGGGGACCGAGTTTCGCATTGCCGGCTACCGCTACTCGACCTCGGGCTATTACGATTTCAGTGATGCAGTGGCCGAGCGTGACCGCTACGAAAACGGCGCTTACCGTAACGAGTACTACGATGAAAATGATTATGACAACCTGGGTGTTCCGGGCTGGGCCGAATCACGTCGCCGCACTTATTACACCGATAGCTTCGGCAACAAACGCCAGCGTGTGGAGTTGTCGATCAATCAGCGCCTTGGCGCCAGTTCGACCTTGTATGCCAACCTGAGCAATCAGTCGTACTGGGGCGGGACCAGTCAGGACCGAACCCTGCAGACCGGTTTCAACAGCACCTACAAAAACACCAGCTATGGCATTTTCTATCAGGACAGCCGCAGCAACTATGGCTACAAGGACCGTAGCGTCAACTTGACCGTATCGATTCCGTTCAGCTTTTTCAGCAAGGAATCGTCAGACATGACCGCCAGTTTCAATGTCGGTCACAGCAAGCAGACGGGAAATACCTACAGCACTAGCCTGAGTGCCAATGCGCTGGACGACAACCGGCTTAATTACGTCCTGCAGACCGGACATGACCAATACTCCGGGCAAACGTCCTCGGCCAACATCGGTTATCAGGGCAGCAAGGCCATGATCAACGCGGGGTACAGTTACAGCAACGACTATCAGCAGACATCATTGGGCGTGTCCGGCGGGATCGTGGCGCACGCGGGCGGGGTCACACTGACCCAGCCGCTGCAAAATACGTTCGTGCTGGTCGAAGCCGAAGATGCCAAGGGCGTGCGTCTGGAAAACCAGCCAGGCGTGGCAATTGACGGCGCCGGTTATGCGGTCATGAGCTCCGCCACCCCGTATCGACACAATCGCATCGCGTTGCGCACTGAAGACATTGGCAGCGGCCTGGACATTCCTCTGGCCGCCCGGGATGTGGTCCCCACACGCGGGGCCATTGCCCGTGTGAAGTTCGATACACACACCGGCCAAAGCCTGTTGGTACACAGCAAGATGCACGACGGCAACTCGCCCCCTCTGGGCGCAAATATATTTAGCGCGACCGGCAAAAATACCGGCACCGTGGGCACTAACGGAGATATTTATATCTCGGGTGCCTCTTCAGGTGACCGCCTGCTCGTCAAGTGGGGCTCTGAAGATGACGAAAGTTGCGCATTGCTCGTGCCTGAATTGAAAGCACTGGAAAAACAAGCCATCGGTTATCAAGAGCTGTCACTGGCCTGCGCGAAACCATAAAAGGACACTATATGTTTTTTCTGTTAAAGCATAAAAATCCGGGACTGATCGCCGGGTTAATGGTCATGATGAGTATTTTTTCGCAGACCAGCTTCGCCCTGTCATGTAAAAAGAATGGCAGTGTTCGTCAGGATATTGTGCTGGCCGAAGTTATCAAAGTGTCGACTGCCAACACAGCACCGGGTGCATTGTTGTGGCGTTCCCCTACGTTCACTTCTACGTTCCAGTGTATCGATGACAGGAATAAGCCCGAAGGCGAAAATGCCTATCTGTATTGGGACCCGAAAATGAATTTGAAAAATATTCATAACTCAATTGAAGTCGGGGTCAACTACAACAGTATCGATTACAAAATGGTCAACTCGGCGAGGCAAGATGTCGGCCCCGGAACACGCTGCCGCAAACAGGGAAGCCGCTGTTTGTCGCCTGCTCAATCACAGAGCATAACCGTGTCGTACTCGATATATATCAAGGCGACAGGTGCCGCACCGCCGGCAGGAGGGAGGATCACCAACACCGGTTCTTATTCCCTGTTCCAGGTCGATGGCGTGGGAGGACTGAACAATGTCGCCGACAGCAACTTCAATGCTTACATTTCCGGGTTAGGCAATATCCGTTTCATCTCGTGCAACCCGAAAGTTACGGTCACGGCCAATAATGGCTCGGCCGTGAACTTTGGTAGCATCCCGCGTCAGAATGCCAAAGTTGGCTATATCGAGAAGCAGGTGCCCTTTTCCGTGTCCGCCGACACCTCGGGCCCCGAAAGTGGTCAGGATTGCCAGGGTCAGGTGTTGAACGCCAGCTTCAGCTCCACTTACCCGGTGCAGGACACTACGACCATTCTGCCGAGCAGCGACAGTGGCTTCGGCATTCTGCTGTCACAACAAGAGGCGCCGACCAGCTACATTCCCATGAACACCCCGGTGGAAATGGGGCTAGTCAATGGCACTCGGGTCACCAGAAACTTTCTGGCGAGCTTGAAGTGGCTCAGCACCAGTCCAAAAGTCGGGCCCTTTCGAGCCTCTGCGAATATTGACGTTACCTTCAAGTAATTAACACCCGCACGAGAGTTAAATATGAGACCCGAAATGGGAGTCACCAGCACTTAAATACCCGCATTTTATATGTTTGGATTAAGAATTTTTCTTAAGTTATAGTGGGCGCGCCCCGCCCTAAACAATATTCACAACAAAAAACTTTTAGATGTCAAGCACCCCTACAACGGTGCCCAAGATCATCATATCTGCATGAAATAAATAGATTCCCGGTCAGCCATTCAATTCGATAATTTTTATTGCGACGTATCTTTACTGGCTGCGCAACGGATTTTCCTAACTCGCGACTCCTATAAAAATAATGCGACATCAGGAAAGCATTAAACACTCAAGGAGGAAGAAGCGCCATGAATAGCATCACCGCTTTAAAAACTGAATCTGCTGACAAACTCGAACTGTGTATTCCACAAAACCTCTATGAATCCCTCGCCTTTCTGGCCGCCCGACATGACCGCAGTATTAACGGCGAAATCAAACAAGCCTGGCTGCAATGGACCGATCAGCTGTCCGACCTCAAGGTAATACTGGCACTTTTAACGTCCCAGTATGGCAATGAATCCAAAGCAGAGGTCACCCGTATTGATCTGCGCACCCCACCCGGCAATATCAAGCATCTACCGTGCAAGTTCAAAAGTGGACAAGTTCATCAAATAACGGAACAAGCGAATATTTTAATGGTGTCGATGAATTCAGTCATTTTGAAGGCATTAACGTGGTGGGTTAATACCTGGCGACAGGTCGACAGCCTGAATGCCGGTGCCGCGGGCACTCCCCAAACCTATCCGTGCTGGTAATAAGGAGGGAGCAGTGAAGCCCTATCGTGTACTGGTGGTTGATGGCTGTAGTTCTCAGCATGAGCACTTGCTGAATGTATTCAGTCAAGCGGGTGGATTTACAGTCGAGAGCGTCCGCGATGGTGAGGGTGCGCTGGAGCGTCTGGCAGGCAATGACTACGACCTGCTTCTCAGCGATTTAGTGATGCCCGTCATGGATGGCGTGCAATTGATCCAGAAGATCGGGGCCCTGAACAATCCGCCGGCACTGGCATTGATGGGTGCCTCCTCACGTCGAATGTTGATCAGTGCCGGGCTGGCGGCTAAAAACCTGGGAATTTCAGTGGTCGGCCTGCTGTGCAAACCGATTGAGATCAATGGCCTCATGCGCCTGAAAGAGCAGATGGCGATTTTCCGTCTCAAGGGTGAGATGGACCCCGCACGTATCCTCGAAGTCGACCCGCAAAGCATCGAACAGGCCATGGACAATGGCCAGATTCAGGCCTGGTTCCAACCCAAGAAATCACCGCGTAACGGCACGATCCTCAGTGCTGAAGCCCTCGTCCGCTGGGCACACCCTGAAGTCGGACTGCTATTGCCCAAGGACTTTCTACCCGTATTGATAAGCCTGGGGCTCGAAGAGCGACTGTTATGGCTGATGCTGGAGCAAACCCTGCAAGCGCAAAGACAGTGGCGTGTGCAAGGCCGGGAAATTCCCGTATCGATCAACTTGCCCACCCATTTGCTGGACAAGCATGATCTGGTCGACCGCTTGCGCGACTATGTGGTGGCCGCTGACGCCCAGACCCACAGCATCGTGTTTGAACTGATGGAAAGCTCAACCACCGAGGAGCCGGGCAGTTACTACGCTGGCGCGTGCCGCTTACGCATGATGGGCTTTGGCTTGGCTCAGGATGATTTCGGTAAAGGCTTCAGTTCATATTTCAATCTGGTTTCCACACCTTTCAGCGAACTTAAGATTGATCGTTCTCTGGTGCACGGCTGTGCCGAAAATGAAAACCAGGCCTGCGCTCTGCGCAGCCTAGTGGAGTTGAGCCGAAAGCTGGGGCTGACGGTCGTCGCCGAAGGTGTCGAGACCCCGGAGGAACTCGCATTTCTGCGCAGTATCAAGTGCGACCAGGTCCAGGGTTTCCTCATTTGCGGCGCTATTTCATGCACCGACTTTGAAACGCTGTTACTCGAGCAAAGCTCACAGCCGTCATGGGCAGCGTTCAAATATTGACTGATCCGCAAGCCCCAAAACCCACCGCCAATCCGCAGCAGAGTGATGTTAGGTGAAGAGCAGAAAAAACAAGGCTGGCTGTTGGGGTACTCATCCTTGACCGCGCATGAAATCGAGGTGGCCATGCAGCGTCTGGCCAGGGCATTGAAAACCGGGTAGCCGGTGCCGCGCTTACTCCGCTTCCAGCGCCACCATCCAGCGCGCTTCGGAGCACAGCAAATGCTGGCGCATGGCAGTTTGCGCGGCGATCACGTCCTTGCATTGCAGGGCACGCAGAATCGCTTCGTGCTCTATGACTGCCGCATCCCAGGTGCCGGGGTTTTCCGAGTGTTCGCTCAGGTGCGATGAAATCGGGCTGTGACGCTCGTCGAACAGCGAGGTGATGATCCGCACCAGCGCCGAGTTACCGGTCATTGTTGCCAGGCGGTGATGAAACTTGCGGTCATCCGCCAGGGGCGGGCGACTGGCTTCGATGCTCGCGCGCATGGCATCGATGCAATCCTGCAGGTAGCGGTAATCGCTTTTTTTGCCGTGCAGGCAGGCCAGCACCACGGCTTCACCCTCGATCAGCGCGCGGGCCTGCATCAGTTCGTTGGGGCTCTCGCCGAGGGTCACAGTGCGTGCGCCACCCTCTTGCAGGCGCGCAGCGACGTAGACCCCCGAACCCATCCTGATCTCGATACTGCCTTCGATCTCCAGCGCGATCAGCGCCTCGCGCAACGACGGCCGCGACACCCCCAGCAACTGCGTCAGATCGCGTTCGGCCGGCAAGCGCGAACCCACCTTGAAATCGCCCTGGGCGATGTATTCACGCAGCCGGTCGGCGATTTTCTGGTAGAGCTTGCGCTCTATATGAGGAGACGAGGAGACCATCGGGGCAGAGTCCGGGAAATGATGCCGAAGGCTATCACACAGGCCCGGGCACACTGGAGAAACCTCGGAAGGCACTGACAAACCATCTCCGGATCTGCCCCGTGGCGTCGCCTCAAGTACCGACTGCACTCAACGCAACGGCAACGTCATCTCCCGGGCTCAGTACCCGTAAGGATGAGCGTGCAAGGTTCATGGTGGATCCTCAACAGTTCTGGTGCGCCGCTCAATGCTGGCTGAGCAGGACGGCCCGCAGTACCGGTTGCTCAAGGCCCGGCGCAACCCGCGCGGCGAGCTCGATCAGGGGCTGCAGGCGACGCTGTTTCTTGTCTTTATGGTTAGTGGCAATGTCGGCCAGGCGGTGTTGTAAAAACGGGTTGGCGAAGCGCTCACGCACACTGTCGACATAGCGCCGGGCGGCATCCAGCTGGCCGAGGGCAGCGAATACCGGGAGCACTTCACCGGCCCACAGGGTTTCCAGATCGGCGCGCAGTGCCGGGCTATGCATCGCCTGGTATACGGTCTCGTCATCGGGGCGCCCGTCACTGAGCCAGCGCTCGGCCAGATAGCTGTGGCCCAGATTGAGGGTGAACAGTTTGAGGCGCTCGTAATGATCGAGGTCATCGGTCAGCACAATGGCTTCGTGGCTGCAGGGCAGCGTCAGCCCCTCCTGACGCTCGATCGCCCACAGGGCATAGGGTTCGGCCACCGCCCCCACCGGCTCCAGAGCCCGGGAAACAATACGGTCGACCAACGAGTTGGCCCAACGGCAGTTCTGCGTCAGGTAAGCCTGGAATCCTTCGCCCAGCGCCCAGCTACGTGCCAGCGCCACCAGCAAGTCACGCAACACATCGCCATTGCGCGCCACCAGTTCACAGGGAAACAGCGACAGCGTGGAGCGAGCATCGTGTTGCCAGCGGTCGTGGAGCAAAACCAGAAGCTTGGCCGGGAAGCTGATCGGCGCCGCAGCCTGTGGGGCGAGCAGCGCGGACGTGTCCCGTGGATCCAACAGATAACCACGGTCACCGGTATTGGAAACCACCACCTTGACCTGTTCGACAAAGCCCTGACGCAGTGCCGGCCACTGCTCGCCAGCATGCAGCGCGTGACTGATCGCCGAAGCCTGGAGGTTTTGCTCGACCACCTGACCCTTGTCGCCCCCCTGGATCAGCACCCGGTATGGCGTGCCGCTGGCCAGCGCCGCAGTGCGGGCAGTGCTGGCCGGGCTGTCGGTGGTCTGCACCACGGCAATGCGGCCCAGGGCAGCGCCGCGCTCCAGCGCCTGGGACACGAACAGATCGACATGGGCCTGGAGAAAACGGCTGGTGCCAAACTGCAGGATCGGCGGGAATTGATGGCTATCGCTCATGGCCTAGCACTCGATAATGGCTTTGACCACGCCTTGCTGCGGGTCGAGCAAGGTGGGGAACAGATCGACCACCTCGCTGAGCGCAATGCGGTGAGTATTCAGTGCCTGATCGGGGATCAAGCCGTCGCGCAGGCATTGCTCGACGTAGCGGAAGTCTTCGACGGTGGCATTGCGGCTGCCCATCAGGGTGGCTTCGCGCTTGTGAAACTCGGGGTCGGAGAAGGTGATCGAATCACGCACCACCGAGATCATCACGTAGGTGCCGCCGTGGGCGATAAATTCGAAGCCGCGCTCCATGGCCCGGGCGTTACCGGTGGCGTCGAACACCACATCATAAAAGTCGCCCTCAGTGAGGTCGGCCAGCGCTTGCTTATCGCCCTCGCCGATTTTCACTGCGGCGTGAATGGCCAGGTGCTTGCGGCAAAAATCCAGGCGGTCGTCACGGGTATCGAGCACGGTGACTCTGGCCCCGCGCAACCCGGCGAAAATCGCCGCCGCCATACCGATGGGACCGGTGCCGACCACCAGCACCCGTTGCCCGGCCTGAAGGTTAGAGCGGCGCACCGCATGGGCACCGATGGACAGGAACTCGATCATTGCCGCCTGATCCAGGGACACCCCGTCAGCCTTGTGGATGAACGGGTGGGCGACGCTCAGGTACTGGGTAAAGGCGCCGTCGCAGTGCACGCCGAGCACCTGGATCCGGGTGCAGCAGTTGGTCTTGCCTTTGCTGCAGGCAATACAGGTGCCGCATGAGATATACGGCATCACGTAGACCACATCACCGGCCACCAGACCGCTGCCTTCGTCGCTCGCTTCGACGATGCCGGAAAACTCGTGGCCCATGACCCGAGGGTATTCAAGGTAGGGCTGATTGCCGGTGAAGATATGCAGGTCAGTGCCACACACCCCCACGCGCTTGACCCGGATCAGGGTTTCACCGGGCTGGCGCACGGGTATCGGGCTCTGGACAGCCGTGAGCGAACGCGGCTCGTTACAGATCACAGTCAGCATTTTTATTCTCCGGCAATAGCACGCGGGCTACGGGTTTTGGCCAAGGCGGACCAGGGGGCGGGAAGCGGCGGGAGCTGCAGCAACGGGAGATAGAACCAGGGCATGCGGATCTCCTCTTATTGTGTGCAGCGTGAATGCCGCCTGGATGATCACGGCTCGAAAACTACACGCCGAAAAAAATATTGGCAAGACCAATTTATAAATATTGAAAAGTGGCCTTACCAAATAAAAACGGGCGCGAGTGCGCTCGAGAGCACTCGATGCTTCTGGAGGTGGCTTTGATAAGGGCTTGGGGGGGAGCGCAGTTTCAATTTTTCATGGACGACTATTTTTCAGAGGGCTCTGATTTATTTTCGACGGTTACGGCTTCAAAGTGCAGCGCTGCTGACACCCTTGGACCTGGAGCATCAACGTGAATGGATCGCTGCCCCCGTTTTATACCCACCAACTCTCCCCGAAACTTGCGCGCACGCGAGACAACTCGTCCTTCACAGAACATCAGGCTAACGGCTTAAAAACCATAAAGCCTGGCCATTGAGATCTGAGCCAGCAGCGCTGACTGATTTGGAGCGCCGGGCTCTTCAACCGCTTTCAAAACTGATGATCAATTTGCGGTCGCACATATCCTGGACGCGACCGGATTAAATGGAGAGAAGTCATGAGTAAGGGTTATTTCATTGGCCTGGATGATAAAACCACCTGCGGCGGCAAAGTGCTGGATGGTGATAACAGGGTCACTATGTTTGGCCTCCTGCACGCCTGCGAAGGTGACCGGGTTTCTTGTGGCAAGGACGGTGGAACTTACCGGATCCGGGGTGGCATTGCCCATATCGTGAGCCATGGCAGGCATGTGGCTGGCACGCTGGACAGTTTCAGCGATTGCCCCTGTAAAGCCCGACTGATTCCCTCGATATTCTCGGCCTACTACGAGAACGAAAATACTCCACCGCAAACCACCAGAAGCACCGCACCGCCTGCGCCTTCAGCGGTTAGCAGCCCCCCGGTAGCGCCGCGCCAGTCTACTTTCGCCCCGTCGGGCCAGCCTGCTCCTAAGCTATTTAACCGCCCGCAACCCCAGGAGCCGGGCTTCTATGTCGTGCCCAAAAGCATGACCCGCGAAGCGCTGGAGGCCACGCTTTTTCCCATGCGCGATTCGGCCGTAATGCGCAAGTTTCAGGCACTCAATCCCGATTCCGGCGACATCAAGGCCGGCACGATGATTGTGCTGGGCGACCCGGATAACACCGTCTGTACCTACCAGGAAGCACAGTTGATGCAGGCGGCCCGGCACGTCAGCGAGTCCCTGGATCCGTTGACGCCGCAAGAGGCCGAATTTCTGCTGCGCCACGGTGCTGAAATCGCCAGCTTTAGCGGCCATACCTCGACCTGGCTTGGCGTCAGCGCAGTGGTAATGGAAACCCACCTGAGCAGGCTGCGCGACACCCTTCAAGCCATGGAACGCTTGCATCAGGAAAGTTATCGCCAGCATGGGCATCTAAAATCGCCGCAATTTTTCGCCGATCGTAAACACCTGCTCACCCAGCTGGATTCACACCTGCTGAACTCCACTCGCCTGCGGGGCCAGACCAGCCTGGGCGATCATCCCAAGTTGAAAACCGCCCTTGGCATTTCCAGTCGAAGCCTGGTGCACCACTGGGACAAAGCCGGATTAGCGGGGCACATTCCGGGATATGCCAACCACGTGGAGGCGACCAGTCGGGCTGCCCGGTATATGAAGACCGGCGGTTATATCGGCATCGGCATTGGCGGCGTGTCGTCGCTGCTGGCTATCCAGCAGGTGTGTAACGGCGATTCCGGGGCGGCTTGCGAGAAGGTCAAGTTTACTGAAGGGGGGAAGTTTAGTTTGTCCACCGCTGTTGGTGCTGCGGGAGGAAGGATAGGCCAATTTGCCAGTGTTCCGATATGTCTGGCTCTTGGCGTCTCTACAGGTATCGGGGGTGTTGTCTGTGTCGCAGCCATCGTAGGTACTGGCGCATGGGTAGGTACGACTGTGGGTACTTTAGGTGGCGAATACATAGGCGAGACAATTTACGAGGTTACACAACCATGACCAGTATCGACACTTGGTCGCCGTGGATTGTGATTTTTTTTATTGGGACTCCAGGTCTGCTTGCAGTTGCGGGTCTTGCGTTCAGCCTGTACCTCACCCACCGCCACCTGGACGCCATAAAAGAAGCATTGAAGAACAGCCGTTATATTTATATTTGGGGGCCGAGCCTGGGGAAACGGGGAGTGATCTGGTCCCTCCTGGAAATGTCCAAAATCACCCAAATGATCATCATGCCCAGATCATCACTTATCATCGGGGAGCTGGACCCGGGCGATCTGGAAAAATTTCCGCCCTGCCTGAGACGTCTTCTGATCATCGACATGACCATAATGATTACCTCTGTTGCCTGGATGGCTGTTGCAGCCCTGCTGATCAAGTTTAAGTGACTTGATGTGCAACGAGGCAGGCCAACTTGCCAGTGCTCCGATCTGCCTGGCGCTTGGCTTTTCTACAGGCATATTGGGTGTTGCCTGTGTTGCAGCAATAGTAGGTACTGGCGCATGGGTGGGAACGACTGTCGGTGGTGAGATAGGTGAAAGAACGGGTGAAATACTGTACGAGCAATCTTCTCGATGACAGCAGAGGAGTTTTGGAGGTCCTGGCTACTTTTCTGGCTCTTGGCGGGACCACTTTTACTTGCAGCTGTAAATTTTGCCTACAGCCTGTACCTAAGCCGCCGTCATCTGGACGCCATAAAAGAGGCCTTGAAGAACAGCCGTTATATTTATCTTTGGGGCCCGAGTCTGGGAAAACGAGGTTTGATTTGGTCCCTGCTGGAGATAGCAAAAATCACCCAGATAATCATCTACCCGAGGTCATCACTTCACATCGGCGAACTGGACCCGGACGATCTTGAAAAATTTCCTCCCCGCCTTAGACGTCTACTGAAAATAAAATCAATCATGCTGATTGTTAATGGTGTCTGGGTAGTGGCTGTTTTTGTACTGCTGAAGTTTGAGTAATTTGATGGACGACTGTTCCATCTTGAAAAAAGCCTTCGGAACGCAAAGCAGGGCCTTGGCACACTTGCGTTCCGTTGGACTTCATCCCTGCGCTCAACAGATTCAATCGCTGGCAAGCCAGGCGCCTACAGGGGGGCAGCGTTACTCAGTGTTTACTGCGCACCCTGCCCCGCCATCATCAAATCCAGATTCTGCACCGCAGCTCCGGCAGCGCCCTTGCCGAGGTTGTCGAATACAGCAGCCAGCAACACCTGGCCGGTCTGCTGGTTTTCACACACCACCAATTGCAAATCATCAGTCCCGTTCAGCGCCTGAGGATCAAGGTAGGTCAACGCTTTGGATTGCTGCAGCGCCATCACCTGGACATGGGCCGTATCGGCGTAGTGCTGCACAAGGCATTCATGCAACCGCTGCCCGTCCACGCCCGGCGCCAACAGGCGCAGTTGCAAAGGTATGGTCAGCACGATGCCCTGGCGAAAAGCACCATAGGCCGGGATAAACATCGGCCGCTCCAGCAGGCCGCTTTGTTGCTGGATCTCCGCAACATGTTTATGCGCCAGGCCCAGACCATAAACCTGAAATGCCGGCACCTGCGCGGCACCCTCCCCTTCAAATTCCTCCACCCCGACCCGCCCTTTGCCGGAATAACCCGACACGGCGTGAATGGTCATCGGGTAGTCCGCGGGCAGTAAACCGGCCTCCAGCAATGGACGCAGCAGCCCTATCGCGCCAGTGGGATAGCAACCCGGGTTACTGACCCGACGCGCCGTGGCAATACGCCGGGCCTGTTGCGGGTTCATCTCGGCGAAACCATAGGTCCAGTCCGGATGGGTACGGTGCGCCGAGCTGGCGTCAATGACCCGCACGCCAGGGTTTTCGATGCTCGCTACAGCGTCCCGTGCCGCGTCATCGGGCAAACACAAAATCGCGATGTCGCAGGCGTTGATGATTTCGGCACGACGCCGGGCATCCTTACGGTACTCGGGGTCGAGCGTGATCAAGCGCAGATCGGAACGTCCGCGCAGCCGTTGATGGATTTGCAACCCGGTGGTGCCTTGGTCGCCGTCGATGAAGATCAGAGGACTTGCCATGGAATGCTCTCGGACTCAGGAAATCAGGAGCGGCAATCTTCAGCGAGGGGCTAAGATAGGAAAAGTTGAATTTCCAAACGATGAACTTCAGATTTTCTGAACAAGGACCGCTCCAATGCGTGAAATCAGCCTGGACCGGCTGCGCACACTTGTCGCTATTGCTGACCTGGGCTCGTTTGCCGAGGCGGCCCGAGTGCTGAACCTGGCCCCGCCCACGGTCAGTCTGCATATCGCCGACCTGGAGTCGCGAGTAGGCGCCAGGCTGTTGTCGCGCACCCGCGGCCGGGTCCAGCCCTCGGCCATTGGCGCAACCCTGGTGGAACGTGCACGCGCTCTGTTGGCGGATGCGCAGCAGGCACTTGAGGACGTGCAACGACAGGTGCAAGGGCTGGCCGGACGCGTGCGCCTGGGCGCTTCCACCGGCGCCATCGCCCAGTTGCTGCCGCAAGCGCTGGAGACCTTGAATCAACGCCATCCTGCTATCGATGTGCAGGTCGCAGTGCTCACCTCGCGGGAAACCTTGCACAGGCTGGCCGAAGGCTCTCTGGAGATCGGTCTGGTGGCGCTGCCACAGACCGCGGTCAAACACTTGCGGATCGAGCCGTGGCGCCGGGACCCGGTCATGGCCTTCCTGCCGGCCCGAGGGCAATGCCCCGATGTAGTGACCCCCGCCTGGCTGGCCGCTCAGCCCTTGATTCTGAATGACAACACGACCCGTCTTTCGCGCCTGACCTCGGACTGGTTCGCCAGTGATGGGCACCAGCCCGCTCCACGTATTCAGCTGAACTACAACGATGCAATCAAGAGCCTGGTGGCGGCCGGTTATGGTGCGACCTTGTTGCCCCATGAAGCCTGCACCCCGTTGCCTGACAGCCGGATCGCCATGCGCCCGTTACAGCCCTTGTTGTGGCGCCAGCTCGGGATTGCCCACCGTGACGGTGATGTCGAGCGCTCCACGCAACATGTACTGGATGTGTTGTGGGGTTTGAGCTCGGAGCGGGCCGATGGTGTCACTTGTTAAGCATCCCCCGGTTTCTCGGGGGGCGCAGGTCCAAGGCTTTTTTTTCACGGACAGAACAGCGATGATCGCCGCCCCGCACCCCAGCACAGGAACCCGTTTCATGGAATTGCCACTGGAAACAGTCGCCCTTTTCGCGCTCAAACTGGCCTATGAGACCGAAGGCTCAAGCCCGATATTGCGCGACGACCTGGTCATGGCGGACTACGAGCGCGAGGTCTTTGCCCTGCTGGTACGCAAGGGAGATATCGCGGCCATTCAGGCCAAGCTCGATGCTTGCCTGGGCCTCGCCATGAACGCCCTGGGCGGCACCGACAAGCCCATGGGCCGCGAGCTCGGGCGCCTGTCGCTGGATGTGCAAAGCGCCCGCACGCTGGAGCAACTCAACGCCCCGCTGCTGACACTCAGGGACTACCTCAAAGACATTCTGTGATCACTGCCCCTGAAAGGTTTCAAGGTACGCCAGCAAGTTGTCGATCTTCTGCGGGTCGCTGATGCCCCAGAAAATCATCCGCGTACCGCTCACCACTTTCTTCGGCGCCTCGATGTACGCGGCCAGCTTGTCCCGCGTCCACACCACACCCGAATTTTTCATCGCGTCGGAGTACTGGTAGTCCGCCGTGGTCCCGGCTGGCCGGCCGATTATGCCGTTGAGCTGCGGTCCGAACCCGCCCCGGGCGTTTTCGCCGACGCTGTGACAGCCGCCACAGGTTTTGCTGAACAGTCTGGCTCCCGCCTCGGCATCGCCAGCCGCGACAGCGGCGGTGCCGGTGAACCCGGTTGCAAGGATCAGGGCCAGGGTCAGTAACGCTGCTGGTTTCATCGGCGGTTCCACATTCAGGTGTCAGGATCGGGCTCGCCGGCAATCTTACAGGCTCAATGTAAAACCTGCTCCGCCAGCAGGACCAGGGCAATGATGATCATCACCGCCCCGGACACCCGGCTGACGTTTTTCGCCGCCCCCGGACGGGTCTGCAACACTGCCCGGGCGCTGAACCCCACCAATAGATACACCACGGCGCAACTCACCCCATGCAACGCGCCCAGGGCCATGATTTGCGCCGGGACCGGCCATGTCGACAGCGGGTCGGTGAACTGCGGCAACAGGGCCAGAAACAGCAGAAACACCTTGGGGTTCATGCCACTGACGCACGTGCCCTTCCACACCCAGCGAAACCACGAGTCCGCCACCTGCACCTGTCCGGCCTGCGGGGTGGAAGGCT
This sequence comes from Pseudomonas sp. TWR2-1-1, assembly GCF_049897045.1. Taxonomy (NCBI): domain Bacteria; kingdom Pseudomonadati; phylum Pseudomonadota; class Gammaproteobacteria; order Pseudomonadales; family Pseudomonadaceae; genus Pseudomonas; species Pseudomonas sp. TWR2-1-1. The sequence goes on along the minus strand of NZ_JAFCVM010000001.1, from coordinate 454,530 downwards.
GGCGGATCATGCCAATCCCCAACCAGAGCAAATACAGGGCGCCGGCAAGGGTGAGCAGCGACATGATCAGCGGGCTTTTGGCCAGCAGCGCGCCGATACCTGCGGCCACAATCAGGGTCGCCAGCAAATGCCCCGAGAGCAGGCCCGCCACAGCCGGCGCAACCCGGCGTTCGCGCATCCCGGCAGAAATCGCGTAAGCCCAGTCCGCGCCGGGGGTGATGATGAACAGAAACGACACCGCCCAAAAGGCGGCCACTATGCTGAGAGTCACGGAATGTCTGCCTTCTATGAGCTAACCGGGAGGTTGTGCATTGCGCCGGGTCAAGCGAATGCTGCCAGTAGAAGATTAGAGAATTGCTGATAGGATTATCTTTCGTTTATCCCAACCAGCCGCGTCGCCATTAGAAGGATCTTCCGGATGGATCGAATTGATCGAAAGATTCTTGCTGAGCTGCATGCGGACGGCCGCCTTTCTCTCACTGAACTGGCGGACCGCGTCGGGCTCAGCCTCTCGCCTTGCCATCGGCGGGTGCGGGCACTGGAAGAGTCGGGGGTGATCCTGGGCTACCGGGCCCTGCTGGCGCCGAAAGAACTGGGCCTGGGCTTTTCTGCGATTGTGTTCGTGACATTGCGCGAAGTGACCCGCCAGGCAGTCGCAGACTTTGAGGCAGCCTTACCGCAGATCCCGCAAATCATCGAAGCGCAAAGGCTGTTCGGCGATCCGGACTACCTGCTGCAAGTCATCGCCAAAGACCTGCAGGCCTTTCAGCAACTGTACGACGAGCGCCTGACCTCGCTGCCCAACGTACAACGGCTGGTCTCCACCCTGGTGATGAAAAGCGTGATCCACGACCGGGTGCTGCCGCTGTCGTAGTCGCTGCCATTACCCGTCCAGCGGCATCAACCCGGCCGCTAGGGCATCCAGCAAGGCACTGACCTTGGGCAACGCCTGGCGGCTTTTTGGCCACACCAGATTGATCGCCAGGCCTTCGCTGGCCAAATGCGGCAGCACCTGCACCAATGAACCGTCGGCCAGTTGCTGCTTGATCAGCCAGGTCGGCAACTGCGCAATCCCGCACCCCGCCAGCACCGTCATTACCTGCCCCTCGCCATCACCGACGATGTATTTGGCAGACATCACCCGGCGCTCGGTCTCACCGGGCCGGCTGCCGGAAAAACGCCAGGGGCTGACCGTACCGTCTGCCCGGCCATAGGCCACACACTGATGGTGCTCCAGGTCGCGATCGGTCTCAGGTGTGCCGTGGATTTTCAAGTAAGCCGGGGCGGCGCAGAACACATGCCGTTCACGCCCCAGGTAACGATGCCCGAGCGCTGCAGGCCATACATCCGAACCACCGACCCGGACGACGATATCAACCCCCTCTTCAACCGGGTCGATAAAGCGGTCTGAAAACGAAATGTGCGGCAGCAACAGCGCATGCTCCTTCACGAATTGCAGCACTACCGGCAACGCCAGCAACCGCCCGAACGCTGCCGGCAGATCAATCCGCAGCCTGCCACGCGGCTCGGTATTTTCCGCCTGGATGGATAACTCGGCCTCCTCCAGCTCCGCCAGCACCCCGGTACAGGTCCGATAGAAAGCCGCCCCGGCATCGGTCAATGCCAAACGCCGCGTGGTGCGATTGAACAAGCGCACATCCAGCCTGCTTTCCAGCCGGGCAATACCTTTGCTGATTGCCGAAGCGCTCAGGTTCAGGCGCTCGGCAGCGGCTTTGAAGCTGCCGGCTTCGGTGACACACACAAACACATCGATGCCCTTCAAGCGCTCGGAAGAAAACATGGCCGCCCCGCATTAGTGAATTAAATTCAATCAATTCGGTAAAATGTATCGCATATATGACTAATTTTCCCCAGTAAGCTGAAGGCCAAGACCTACCTCTACCAACAGGCGCTCCCATGACCCAGCACAAACCTGTCGTTCTGATTACCGGGGCCACCGGCCAGATCGGCGGCGACACCCTGCGAAACCTGCTGAACGATGACAGCATCACCCTGGTGGCGGCCGTGCGCTCCCCGGCCAAGGCCGAGCCATTCGAGGCCCAAGGCATTCGTACGGTGATTCTGGATTTCGACAAGGAAGAAACCTTGGCCCCGGCACTTCAAGGGATTGATCGCGCGTTTCTGGTGACGGGCTACACCGTCCACATGCTGCGCCAGAGCAAGGCCTTTGTGGATCAGGCGAAAAAAGCGGGGGTGCAACACATCGTGCATCTGGGTGCCTGCGGACGGGATGACACCACCATCGGACACTGGGCCTGGCACCAGTTCGTTGAACGCTACATCGAGTGGTCAGGCTTTTCGTTCACCCACCTGCGCCCTGAATGCTTCATGCAAAATCTGCTCAGCTACGACGGCACCCAGGCAGTGAAAGAAGGCGTTATCGAGCAATACACCGGCGATGCGCGTTTCAGCTGGGTCGATGGCGAAGACGTCGCCCGCGTCGCTGCACAAACCTTGCTGCACCCGCTCAAACACGCTGGCAAGACCTACCGCCTGGGCTACGACGTGCAGTCCTACGGCGACATCGCCGCCATCATGACCCGAGTCCTGGGCCAGCCGTTCCGTTACAACGCGAAGTCACCTGACGTGTTCCTGGAAAACATGCGCGCGGCCGGAGCCGAAATGGCCTACATGACCTGCGTGCATGACAACTTCACGCGCATGGCTGCACGGCAGATTCCCGGGGTTGAAGAGACCTTCGACAACTTCCCCGGCATCACCGGCCGCCAGCCCGTGACCTGGGAAGATTTCGTGCAAAAACACCGCAGCGCTTTTGCCTATTGAGCACCTCGCACCACCCCTGACTTCAAAGCAAAGCTCGCTGGCAAGCCAGCGCCTACAGAAAAACACCGCAATCTGCCCCCCCCCCCTGTGGGAGCGGGCTTGCCCGCGATGGCAGCGCCGCTGTCTTCAAGGCAGAACTCGCTGGCAAGCCAGCGCCTACAGAAAAACACCGCAATCTGCCCCTCCCCCTGTGGGAGCGGGCTTGCCCGCGATGGCAGCGCCGCTAGTGCCCAGCAAACCGCGGCGCCTGAATCGCCCCCCCAACCCCATTTCCGGATTGCCTGACAGAAGTCTGCGATTGCAGTGGCCATCATGTGGCCGCTACTATTGAGAACTATTCGCACTAACATCTGGAAACCCGACCGGTGCACCCTCTTGCGACCCAAAAACTGGGCTTTTTTTTCAGCAGCCACCATCGCTGGCTGCTGCAACATATTCAGCGCCGCCTGCGTAATCACGCCGACGCAGAGGACACCGCCGCCGATACTTTTTGCCAGATGCTGGCGGCGCGGGTAGATCCGGACAGCATTGAACAGCCCCGGGCGTACCTGTCCACCATTGCCCGGCGCCTGATTTTCGACCGTCACCGTCGGCGCAAACTGGAAACCGCCTATCTCGATCGCCTGGCCTTGCTGCCCGAGGCCGTGGCGCCGTCCCCCGAAGAACAGTTGCAGTTGATCGAAGCTCTGGTTGCCATCGATCGGGCGATCGACGGTTTGCCGATGATCGTCAAAGCCACCTTTCTTTACAGCCAGCTGGACGGCCTGAGTTACGTGGCAATTGCGCAAAAACTGGGGCTGTCCGAACGCACTGTCAGCCGCTACATGAAACAGGCATTGCGCCAGTGCTACCTGAGCGAGGCCGGCCTGTGAGCAAGCAGCGGCTGGACCCGGTGAGCGAACAGACCATCGACTGGATGGTGCAACTGCGCGCCGGCACTCCCGACGCAATGCTGCAAGAGCGCTTCAACGCCTGGCTGGCCAAAGACCCCGCACATGTTCAGGCCTGGGACAAATTGCAGCAGCGCCTCAGCGGCTCCTTCAGCCCTCTGCGTTCACTGGATAATCGGCTGCCCGGACAAGCCGGTGAAGCCCGTCAATTGCTCTTGCAACCCCATGCAACCCGGCGCGACACGCTGCGCGCTATTGCCGGCCTGGGCCTGCTCGGTGGCGGTTTGTGGCTAGGGGCGCGCAGCCCGATGGGTGATTCGCTGCTGGCCGATCTGTCCACCGGCCGTGGCCAGCGCCAGGACTTCAACCTGGCTGACGGCAGCCGCCTGCGCCTGAACGCCAACAGTGCCGTGGACCTGAGGTTCGATGACCGACAACGGCTGCTGATTCTGCGTCACGGCGAGTTGGTGATTGAGGTGGCCGCCGATGCGGGCCGGCCCTTTTGCGTACGCACCGCAGAAGGTGAAATCCGTGCTTCGGCAAGTCGCTTTCTGGTGGCTCAGGAGCCCGCAGCAAGCCGGGTGGTGGTGCTGCAACACTCCGTGCAGGCACAGCTGTTCAACGGCATGTCCCTGAACCTGGACGAAGGTCAGTCGGCACTGCTCTATGCCCGGCAGATCGTTCCTGTGGAGGGTGACCAGCGCCGTCGCGCTGACTGGCTTAACGGCAAACTGAACGTGCTGGACGATCCGCTGGAGCAAGTGGTCGCGGCCCTGCGCCCTTACACCCGTGGTTTGGTGCGCGTTGCCCCCCAGGTTCGCGGCCTGCGGGTGCAGGGCGTCTACCCGCTCAACGATCCCGACCGGGCCTTCACCGCACTGGCTGAAACCCTGCCGATTCGCGTGGATCGTTACAGTCCGTGGCTGACCCTGATCGGGGCGGTTTAACGGCCGTGGAAAGTTTTTTTTGATAATTGTTCGCATCGGTGTCCGGTTTTGATTTCTCGGCGCACCTATCTCCTGAGACTTTCACACGATCAGGAGAATGCTGTGCTCAACCCGTGGCCCCAAACCCTTTGCCTCGCCGTTGCCCTGGCAACCATGGCCAGTCCTGCCCTGGCGCAAGACCTGAGCTTCAATCTGCCGGCCGGCAACCTGGCCAGTACCCTTAACACCATCGCCAGTCAGAGCGGCCAGATCGTGTCGCTGGAACCGGCGCTGGTGCAGGGCAAGCAGGCACCGGCGGTGATCGGCCACATGTCACCCGAACAGGCCATGGAGGCCGCACTGCGGGGCAGCGGTTTGCAATTGCGTATCACCGGGCAGGGCAACTTCAGTGTCGAACCGGCACCGCAAACCGGCGAAGCATTGCAACTGGGGGTCACCAGCATCACCGAGCGCAGCACCGACGCCACGACCGAAGGCTCGGGCTCCTACACCGCACAGGCGGTGACCATCGGCAAGGGTTCACACACCCTCAAACAGACCCCGCAATCGGTTACCGTCATCACCCGCAAAATGCTCGATGACCAGAACCTGAATACCATTGAACAGGTCATGGAAAAGACCCCGGGCATTACCGTTTATGACTCCCCCATGGGCGGCAAGTACTTCTACTCTCGGGGCTTTCGCATGACCGGCCAGTACCAGTACGACGGCGTGCCGCTGGACATCGGCAGCAGCTACGTCCAGGCCGACAGCTTCAACAGCGACATGGCGATCTACGACCGGGTCGAGGTACTGCGCGGTGCCGCAGGCATGATGAAAGGCGCGGGCGGCACGGCCGGGGCGGTGAACTTCATCCGCAAACGCGGCGAATCCACCCCTCACACCCAGCTGTCACTGTCTGCAGGCACCTGGGACAACTATCGGGGCCAGGTTGATACCGGCGGCCCTTTGAATGATTCCGGCACCCTGCGCGGCCGGGCGGTGCTGACCCAACAGACCCGGCAGTATTTCTATGACATCGGCGCACGCAAAGACCAGATCTACTATGGCGCCCTGGATTTTGACCTGAGCCCCGATACCACCCTCGGTGTGGGCCTGGCCTATGAAGATGTGGATGCCACCCCCTGCTGGGGCGGGCTGCCGCGCTACGCCGATGGCAGCGACCTGAAACTCAAACGTTCAACCTGCCTGAACACCGCCTGGAACAACCAGCGCAGCAAGCGCACCACCTGGTTCGGCGACCTCAAGCAGCAACTCAATGACGACTGGGCACTGAAGGTCGCGGGGGTCTATTCAAAAAACACCCAGGACATGGAATACGCTTTCCCCAGCGGTTCGGTACCGGTGGGTGCTACCAGCACCAGAACCCTGATGCTGGGCAGCATCTATGACTATGACCAGACTGACTATGGCTTCGACGCTTACCTGAACGGCAAATTCGAGGCGCTTGGCCAGGAGCAGGAATTGACCATCGGCGCCAACGCCAGCCGTTCGCACAAGGATGACTTTTACGCCGTGGCCGTCCTGCCCCAGCGCCAGAATGTACTCAACCCCGATCATCACCTGCCCAAACCTGATGACAGCTACTACCTGAGTCATGCCTCACGGGGCGGCCCGATGGACATGAGGATCAAACAATACGGTGTCTACTCCACGGCCCGCCTGAAGCTGGCCGAGCCGCTGACCTTCGTGCTGGGTAGCCGCGTGAGCTGGTACAAGTCCGACAGCGAGAGCGAGTCCTGGTACCAGGGCGAAGGCACGCCAGTCAGTTCCAGGGCCACCGAAACCGGCCAGGTCACCCCGTTCGCGGCCGTACTGTTCGACCTCAACGACAACCTGACCACCTATGCCAGCTACACGGACATCTTCACCCCGCAGGGCGGCTACAAAACCCTCAACGGCGAAACCCTCAAGCCATTGATCGGCACCAGCTATGAAGTGGGGATCAAGGGCGAATGGTTCGACGGACGCCTGAACAGCTCCTTCAACCTGTTCCGTACCATTCAGAAAGACGCGGCCCAGGACAATCCTCTGTGCCCGGACAGTACTTGCTCACAGAACTCCGGCAAGGTGCAGGCTCAAGGTTTCGAAGCTGAAATCAGTGGCGAAGTCATTGAGCGCCTGCAAGTGCTGGCCGGCTACACCTACACCCAGACCAAGGTTCTGGAAGATGCCAATGACGACCAGGATGGTCTGGCCTACAACACCTATGTGCCGCGCCACCTGCTGCGCGTGTGGGCCGACTATGCCCTGGACGGCTCACTGGACCGCGTCACAGTCGGCGCCGGAGTCAATGCCCAGAGCAGCAACTACCGGGTCTCACCCATCAGCGGCATCGACATCAGCCAGGCCGGTTATGCGATCTGGAACAGCCGGATCGGCTACCGCATCGATGACACCTGGTCGGTAGCACTTAACGGCAACAATCTGTTCGACAAGCGCTACTACGCCACCGTCGGCACCGAAGGCTTCGGCAACTTCTACGGCGACCCGCGCAACTTCGTGATGTCGCTCAAGGCCGATTTCTGAGTGCAGATGCCAGACCTCGCAGCCTGAATTGCTGGCAAGCCAGCTCCTACAGAAAAACACCGCAATCTCCCGCCTCCCCCCTGTGGGAGCGGGCTTGCCCGCGATGGCAGCGCCGCTGTCTTCAAGGCAGAGCTCGCTGGCAAGCCAGCTCCTACAGAAAAACACCGCAATCACCCCTCCCCCTGTGGGAGCGGGCTTGCCCGCGATGGCAGTGCCGCTGTCTTCAAGGCAGAGCTCGCTGGCAAGCCAGCTCCTACAGAAAAACACCGCAATCTCCCGCCTCCCCCTGTGGGAGCGGGCTTGCCCGCGATGGCAGCGCCGCTGGCTTCAAGGCAGCGCTCGCTGGCAAGCCAGCGCCTACAGAAAAACACCGCAATCTCCCGCCTCCCCCTGTGGGAGCGGGCTTGCCCGCGATGGCGTCGCTGCTGTCTTCAAGGCAAAGCTCGCTGGCAAGCCAGCTCCTACAGAAAAGCATCGCAATCTGCCCCTCCCCCCTGTGGGAGCGGGCTTGCCCGCGATGGCGTCGCTGCTGGCTTCAAGCCAGAGCTCGCTGGCAAGCCAGCGCCTACAGAAAAGCATCGCAATCTGCCCCTCCCCCTGTGGGAGCGGGCTTGCCCGCGATGGCAGCGCCGCTGGCTTCAAGGCAGAGCTCGCTGGCAAGCCAGCTCCTACAGAAAAACATCGCAATCTGCCCCTCCCCCTGTGGGAGCGGGCTTGCCCGCGATGGCGTCGCTGCTGGCTTCAAGGCAGCGCTCGCTGGCAAGCCAGCGCCTACAGAAAAACATCGCAATCTGCCCCTCCCCCTGTGGGAGCGGGCTTGCCCGCCACATTGGCGACGAACCCTTAACGCTGTGCGTCAATTGTTCAAGACGTCGATAAAGGGGCGCACATCCTGCAAATGGTCTAGACGTAATGCCTCAATCCAAAAAGAAAAACTCAAGGAAGACGTTGTGATCAAACCTCTCGCACTCGCTGTCAGCGTTGCCGGCGCCCTGCTGTCAACCTCAGGCCAGGCCTATGACTACGGCGAATACGCTGGTGACACCCTCGACAAGCTGATTCATGACTACCCGGGCCGCTATCGGGGCACGGCCAATTTCGCCGGGGCGGCCGACTGGATGCAAAGCCGGATGGGCGACGCCTACAGCATCTCCCGCCAGGATTTTTCCTGGGGCGCCGGTAACAGCCGCAGCTCGCAAAACGTCGTGGCTTATGCCCCAGGCAGACTGGCGCAATACGTGGTGGTCGGCGCCCACTTTGATACCTACTTCGGTCGCCCTGCCCTGCAAGGGGTCGACGACAACGGTTCGGGCGCCAGCGTGCTCACCGAAATCGCCCGCAATCTCAACGGCCTGCCGCTGGAGTACGGGCTGCAGGTGATCGGCTTTGGCGCCGAAGAAGAAGGCCTGCAAGGATCCAAGGCCTTTGTGAACAGCCTGAGTACCAGCCAGAAGGACAACATGCTGGCCATGATCAACCTCGACAGCCTGATCACCGGCGACATGATGTATGCCCACTCCGGCAAAAACAGTGCGACCAACCCGGGGCTGGCGGCACTGCGCGAACATGCGTTCAAGTTGGCCAAAGAGCTCAATATCGACCTGCATACCAACCCCGGTCTGGACGCAGCCTACCCTGCCGGCACCGGTTGCTGCAGTGATGGCGAATCCTTTGAAAAACTGAATATTCCGGTGCTCTACATCGAAGCCACCAACTGGGAACTGGGGGACATGGACGGCTACACCCAGACCGACAACCCGGCAATCCCCGGCGGAGCGACCTGGCATGATCCCAAAAAAGACAATGAAACCGTGCTCACCGATGCCTTTGGCCAGGAGCGTATCGAGCAGCGCCTGCGCGACTATTCGCGCCTGCTCAGCCGTCTGGTGCTGGAGCTGACCAATGCCGACCTCATGGCGTCAACGGCGTCTGGCGGGGCCGTCGCCCGGGCGATGCAGGACAGTCTGCAACGTCAGCACCAGGCTCAGGTAAACCTGCTGGACCGGCGCTGGCTGACCTTGCAGTCGGCCACTCGTGAGGCGGGCACCTTTGATGGCGAAATAGGCATTGATGGCGAGTACACCGCAGACAGTGGCCCCTTCCACGAAGGCCGGCGACTGGGCCTGCATGCTCTGGGAGATTATCAATTGACCCCGAGCCTGACCCTGGGCGCCAGCCTCAGTTACCTCAATGGCCGCGACAAGCTGGAACATGGCGGCAAGCTCGACAATGACAGCTGGCAGGCGGCGATCTATGCCTTGCTCAACGACGGCGGCCCGGCATGGCTGGCAGGCGACCTGAGCGCCGGGCACAGCAGCTTCGACAGCAAGCGCAATCTGCTGATCCAGGCCAACGGCGGCCCGGTGCTGCTGAGTCAGAAGCTGACCGGTGAAACCGATGCCCTCAGCCTCGGTGCGCGGGTTATCGGCGGCTATGACTTCGACGTCGGCCCGATCAAAAGCGGTCCTTTCGCCGGGCTTGATTACAGCCATTACCGGATCGACAAGTTCCACGAAAAACAGGAGCTGCGTACTGCCCTCACCTATGAGGAGCAAAGTTTCGACTCCCTGCAGGCCAGCCTCGGCTGGCGTGTACGGGGCAGTTTCGACCTGCCGGCCGGCATGAGCCTGCAGCCGTACGGCGACATTGCCTGGGTCTGGGAAATGGGTGACGGACGTCTGGACGACATCCTGTTGACCAGCCTGGCGGACGGAAAAGCCCGAGGGGCAAAACTGGGCAGCGTCGACAAGAGCTATGGTCGGGCCCAGGTCGGCAGCCAGTTGGCGATCACCCCGCAACTGGGGCTTTACGCCGAAATCAATGGCCGCCTTGGCAATGATGAGGGCAGCCAGACCGGCTACTCCCTCGGCGCTCAATGGCTGTTCTGATTCACCATTGCACTGCCTGCAGGAGCGCGTTGCGCGCCTGCAGGCCAATGCCCTGATCAGCCCAGCTGTTGGCGCATGGCCATTTCCACGCCGCGTATTTCTGCCAGCCCCTTGAGGCGACCGATCAACGAATAGCCCGGGTTGCTCTTGCGGTGCTGGTCATCCAGTAACTGGTGCCCGTGGTCCGGGCGCAACGGCAGCCGTGGACCGCCTTCGCGTTCACGTCGCAGATCCTCTTCAACCAGCGCACCAATCACCCCGACCATATCGACGTCGCCGCCCAGGTGGTGAGCCTCATGGAAACTGCGCGGGTCAGCCTCACGGCGGGTTGAGCGCAGGTGAGTGAAGTAAATGAACGGCGCAAACTGCTTGGCCATCGCCACCAGATCGTTGTCTTCACGCACACCATAAGAGCCGGTGCAGAAGGTCAGGCCGTTCGCCGGGCTTGGCGCGGCATCCAGCAACCATTGCGCGTCTGCCGCCGTGGAAAGAATGCGCGGCAAGCCCAGCAACGCCCGCGGTGGATCATCCGGGTGGATCGCCATGCGCACACCCGCTTCTTCAGCGACCGGAATCACTTGCCGCAAGAAGTGCCCCAGATGCTCACGCAACTTCGTCTCGTCGATATCGGCATAGGTGCGCAGCAAGGCACGGAAATCTTCCAGGCTGTAATGCTCTTCGGCACCCGGCAGACCGGCAATCAGGGTGTTGACCAAGGCCTCGCTGCGGGCCGGGGTCAACGCTTCGAAGTAGGCTTTGGCCTGCTGGATATCCTCTGCGCTGTACTCGGCCTCAGCTCCCGGACGCTGGAGGATGAACAGATCGAAAGCGGCAAATGCGGTCTGATCAAAACGCAGTGCCCAGCCGCCATCTTCCAGCTCCCAGGCCAGATCGGTACGGGTCCAGTCCAGCACCGGCATGAAGTTGTAGCAGACGATATCGATGCCGCAGATCGCCAGGTTGCGCACGCTCTGCTGATAGTTGGCGATGTACTCGTCACGTCGGCCACAGCCGCGCTTGATGTCTTCATGCACCGGGATGCTTTCTACCACCGACCAGGTCAGACCGGCGGCTTCGATCATCTGCTTGCGGGACGCGATCGCCTCCACCGGCCACACCTGGCCATTGGGAATATCGTGCAACGCGGTGACAATACCGGTGGCCCCGGTCTGTCGCACATCAGCCAGTGAAATCGGGTCTTTGGGGCCGAACCAACGCCAAGTCTGTTCCATGTCCATCTCCCTTCTTGTTAGTTATGTGCTGCAAAAGTTTTTAAATGCTTGCCCATGCCGGTTCGCTCCAACGCGCTATAGGCACGCTGCACCGCATCACGAAAGGCCGGGCGAGCCGACAGCGCGGCCGGGAACACCTGCTCCAGGTCGAGAAAAGCGTCTACCCGCAAGGTGCCGTCAAAGCGTCCGGCAATATCGGCAAAGGTGGCGCTCAACGGATCGTCGATTACCTGCGCCTCGCGGCCCGGCAACGGTTCGGTGCAATAGCGGATCCAGGCCGCAACACCCAGTGCGATGCAATCAATGCTGCGCCCCGCATCCAGTAGTTGCCGGGCGCCCTGCAACCAGCGCTGCGGCAGTTTCTGCGAGCCGTCCATGGCGATCTGCCGCAGCCGGTGTTGCAGGCTGTCATTGGCAAAGCGCGCGCACAGGTCGCGGGCATAACCGGCGACATCGATGCCCGGCGGCATGTCCAGGGTCGGCGTCGCCTCTTCGGCCATATAGCGGCGGATAAACAGCGCCAGATCTGCATCACTGATGGCCTCGAATACCGACTCATGACCGGCCAGCAAACCGATGTAGGCCAACAGCGAGTGACTGCCGTTAAGCAGGCGCAACTTCATGGTTTCGAACGGCCGTACATCAGCCACCATCTGCACGCCCTCTTCTTCCCAGTCCGGGCGTCCGAGGGGAAAGTGGTCCTCAATCACCCACTGGCTGAAGCTTTCACACACCACCGCCGCACGGTCATGGCAGTCGAGTTGTTGCTCAAGGCGGCTGAACGCCCGGGCATCCATCGCGGGAACAATGCGGTCGACCATGCAACCGGGAAACGCCACCTGCTCTGCGATCCACTGCGCCAGGCCGCTGTCCTGAGGCGCTGCCAGGCCAGTCACGGCCTGGCGGGTGCGCTGGCCGTTGTCCGGCATGTTGTCGCAGCACAGCACGGTGAACGGCGGCACCCCGGCGACATAACGGCGGCGCAGGGCTTCCAGCACAATCCCCGGCGCGGTCCGTGGCGTTCGGGGATGGGCAAGGTCGTGGACAATCGCCGGGTCCTGGACTTGCAATTGACCGGTGGCGGGGCTCAGGCAATAGCCTTTTTCAGTCACCGTCAGGGTCACTATCCGGGTGCCCGGAGCGGCCATGTGCTGCAACAGCAACTCCAGTTCAGCCCCGCCATCGCCCACGTACAGCGCTTCACGCACTACCGTGATGTCGCGTAACGTCACCTGTTCACGGTCACGGTACTCGGCCACGCAATAGCGCCCTTGCTGCTCACGCAACAGTTCGACCAGCGCGCGATTGGAACGCAGGTTGGCACTGCACAACCCCCACTGGCTTTGGCCGTGGCGATTGAGATGACGCTGCAGATAGACCGCCTGATGAGCGCGGTGAAACGCTCCCAGGCCCAAATGCACAATCCCGACCCCGGCCTCGGCAGCCACCGAGGGAACGCGTTGAACGACAGGCATCGTTTCTCTCCTTAGTGGGGCTGAGTCAGGGCCGGGCGAGGCACCACGCTGTCCGTTGGTACTCCATCAGACACGGCCAGAGGTTTTACATAGCGCGCCACACAGACGGCGCCGATGATGGTCAGCAGCCCCGCCAGCAGGAAGGCACTGGTGAACGAGCCGGTGAACTGCACCAGAAAGCCGGTGAGGGTCGGCCCGATAATGCCCGAGGTATTGGCCAGAAAATGCATGAAACCGCTGACACCGCCGACGCGTGCGGCAGGCACCGTGTCCTGGATGATTGCCCAGTAAATCGCACCGGTGAGGTACAGGAAGAATACCGCCAGTGCTACCAGAATGACCGCCGGATACAGGGTTTTGACGATCCCTGCGAAGCCGATGCAAATGGCGCAGGCCAGCAGGCACGTCACCAGCACCACTTTGCGCGAAAACATCATTCGCCCGGTTTTCTTGAACACGTAGTCGGAAATGAAACCGCCCAGCGCCAGGCCCAGGAAGCCGAGTAACCAGGGAATGACCGTGGCGATGCTCATCTCCTTGACGTTTAGGCCGTGGGCCATGGTCAGGTAGCTGGGGAACCAGGTCAGAAAGAAGAACAGCGTGTAGTTATAGGAAAAGAACGCCAGCGAGGTGAACAGCACCGTCGGTTGCTTGAGGTAATAGCGCAACGGATGCACCGGCAACGACGCGACCTCGCTCAGGCCTTCACCCTCTGCAATCTCTTCGGCGACCTTGCCGTCCGGCTTGTCCTTGACGAACTTGTACCAGACCGCCGCCCACACCAGCCCCATCAACATGATGATGATGAACGACACTTTCCAGCCGTAGCTGATGGCGATAAAGCCCACCACCGGCCCGGAAATGGCACCGCCCAAAGGCGTGCCGGACATCGATGTGCCCAGTGCCCGCGCCCTTTGTTTGGGCGTGTACCAGTTGTTGACCATCTTGCTCGTGGTGACGCTCAGCGGTCCTTCACCCATGCCGAACAGGATGCGGATAAACACCAGGGAGGCGAAGCCGATGGTCAGGATGGTCAAACCGCTGAACAGCGACCACAGCACCATGGCGATCAGTAGCGTGGTTTTTGCACCATAGCGGTCAGCCGCCCAGCCGCCGATAAAGTTGAACGCCGCGTAGCCGACGAAAAAACTGCTGAAAATCATGCCCATTTCACCCGTGGTCAGACCGTAGTCTTTCTGGATGAACGGGGCCGCCACGGATAATGCAGAGCGATCCAGGTAGTTAATGACGCCTGCCAGGAACAGCATGATGATGATTAATGTACGGCCTTGACCAAACATTGGAACCTCCCGCTTGTTGTTTTATTCGGTGAGGGTGCCCGTGATCGGGCACGTGTATCTAAAACTGCTGTGGGAGCGGGTTTGCCCGCCCCTACCCTTTGATGAGTAGCCGCCAGTCAGTGATGGTCACTGTTGACTTGCACCAATACTTTTCGGGTCTGCTCGGGGTGGTTCTCGATCATCGCGATGGCCGCCGGCATCTCATCGAACTGGATGCGATGGCTGATCATTTCCTGAACCTGCAACTTGCCACTGGCGATCAGTTCAATCACCCGCGCGAACTTGCGGTTGTTGAGGCGCGAGCCCACCAGCGTCAATTCTTTCTTGATCATTTCCAGCTGCACCAGATCGGTGGGCGTGGTGCTGAAACCGAGCAGGCCGATACGGCCCGCAGGCGAGGCCAGACGCACCATTTGCGGCATCAGCGCCGGAATGCAGGCAGCATCGACAATCAGCGGCACACCTTCGCCCCCGGTCACTTCTCGCATCGTCGCCTCAACATCGACGTCCTTGCCATTGAGGGTACGGGTGGCACCCAGAGAGCGTGCGTTGGCCAGCCGCTCGTCAATCACATCGGTCACGGTGATGTCGGTCAGCCCCAAGGCCCGGGCCATTTGCACCAGGGTCAGGCCGATGACTCCGGCGCCGTAGATCAACAGGCTGTCGCCGGGGTGCGGCTGCATGCGATCGAGCACGTTGAGGGCGATGGAGTAAGGCTCCACCAGCGCGGCATGGCTGAGCGACATGCTGTCCGGCAGGCGATGGACATTGCTCTGCGGCACACACACCTGCTCGCTGAAGCCGCCGTCGCGGTGCACTCCGATCACTTGCAAGCGGGTACACACGTTGGGCCGATTGATACGGCAGGGGTAGCAGGTGCCGCAACTGATAACCGGGTCGATACACACACGGTCGCCAACCTTGATGTGCTCCACGTCTGCGCCAACTTCACTGACCACGCCGGAAAACTCATGGCCGGTTACCCGGGGGAATTTCACGAAGGCGTTCTGTCCGTGAATGATGTGCAAGTCCGAGCCGCAGATGCCGGCGTAGGCCACATCGACCTTGACCTCGCTGCGTCCCGGCTGCGTGATCGCGACCTGGGCCAGGCCGAATTCAAAAGGTGCTGTTACTTGAAACGCTTTCATCGGATAACTCCTGCCCGGACGCAGCGTCCAGATTTTTATAGTTATTAAACAGTCGTGCAAAAAGCTTTCGATGCCGCTTACCAGTGCCAGAGCGTGCCGTCTTCAAGGCGATTGACCGGCAGGCTTGCCCGTTTGTAGGGGTACTCGGCGGCCAGTTCTTCATCAATGTCCACGCCATGCCCCGGGGTTTCACCAGGGGTGAAATAACCGTCTGCAAAATGGTAGGCGTGAGGGAAAACTGCGTCGGTCAGCGGGTCGTGGGGCATGTGTTCCTGAATCCCGAAGTTGGGCACCCAGGTGTCGAAATGCAGCGCTGCGCCCATGGTCACCGGCGACAGATCGGTGGCGCCATGGAAGCCGGTGCGCACTTGATAGAGCGCGGCAAAATCGGCAATGCGCCGCACATGGCTGATACCGCCGGCGTGGACCAGAGTGGCGCGGATGTAGTCGATCAGTTGTTCCTGAATCAGCTCGCGGCAGTCGTGAATCGAATTGAACACCTCACCCACCGCCAGCGGCGTGGTGGTGTGCTGACGGATCAGGCGAAAGGCTTGCTGGTTCTCGGCCGGGGTACAGTCTTCAAGCCAGAACAGATTGAACGGCTCCACCGCCTTGCCCAGTCGCGCGGCTTCAATAGGCGTGAGGCGATGATGGACGTCGTGCAGGATGTGCAGGTCGTCACCAAAACGCTCACGCACGGCGGCGAACAGCTTGGGCACATGATTGAGGTACTTGGCGGTGTCCCACACATGCTCGGCAGGCAGATCGCTGTCGGCCGGTTCATAACGCTCGCCGCTGCGTTTAGCGACGCCATAGGTGGTGGCGATGCCCGGAATCCCGCATTGCACCCGTACCGCCTTGTAGCCCAGTTCCACATGGCGGGCGACTTCTTCCAGGCAACCGTCGATGTCCTTGCCAGTGGCGTGGCCGTAGACCATCACCCGTTCGCGGCTCTTGCCACCGAGTATCTGGTAGAGCGGCATGTTGGCGGCCTTGGCCAGGATGTCCCACAGCGCCACGTCTACGGCGGCAATGGCGGTCATGGTCACCGGGCCACGGCGCCAGTAGGCACCGCGATACAGGTATTGCCAGATGTCCTCGATGCGCCGGGCATCACGGCCAATCAACGCGGGCAGCACGTGCTCCTGCAGGTAGGCGACCACCGCCATTTCCCGGCCATTCAAAGTGGCATCACCGATACCGTAGAGCCCTGAATCGGTGACGATCTTGAGGGTAATCAGGTTGCGACCGGGGCACGTGACAATCACCCGCGCTTCAATAATTTTCATTCGATCAAGCCTCGGCGATAGAAGAAAAAGACGGCATGTGCAGACTCGGCATGGCTGCCACGGGGATCAGCGCACCTTGATGCTGAACCACCCGGGCCGCCAGTTGGTGCCCCCAGCGCGCAGCCAGTTGCGGCGTGCCGCCCTGCAAGCGGCACGCGAGGTAAGCGGCGCTGAAGGAGTCACCTGCCGCGGTGGTATCGACAATCCGCGGCACCCGCTCGGCGGGCACCTCGAAACGCCCGGCCGCGCACTGGATGACACACGGCGCTGCACCACATTTGAGTGCCACTTCGCCCACCCCGAACCCGACATAGGCCTGGAACAGCGCCTCGTGATCGGCATAACCGAACAGGGCGACGTCGTCTTCCCAGGTAATCAGGGCCAGATCTGTGAGGCGCAGCATGTCGCTGTAAACCTGGCGCGCAGTCTGCGTGTCGGGCCACAAATGAGGACGGTAGTTATTGTCGAAAACGATGCGGGTGCCTGCCTGGCGCGCCTGGCGCAAGGCATCCATCAGGCGCTCGCGGCCGCCGGGCGTGAGAATTGCCAGGCTGATGCCGCTCAGATAGACATAGTCGTAACCGGCCAGCGCCTGCAGTAGCGCATCCGCTTCAGGACCGTCGAATACACGCCGGGCTGCGGCTTCGCCACGCCAGTACACAAAGCGTCTTTCGCCCTGTTCATCGGTCTGGATGAAGTACAGCCCCGGCAGAGCATCCTTGATCACACGCACATGCTGGTCGCCGACGCCTTCGTCCCGCCACAACTGGCGCATGGCGACGCTGAAAGAGTCTGCGCCGATGGCGGTTATGTAGTCCGTAACCATCGCGCTACCCGCGCTCAGACGAGAGAGGTAGACCGCCGCGTTTAGCGTGTCACCGCCGAACGTCTGGGTGTATAGCGCGTCCGGTTCAGCGCGCATCTCGATCATGCACTCGCCTACCAGCGCCACCCTTGGGGGACGGGCTGAGGGGGACTGTCCAAGCGTTACCGTCATCACTGCGCGCCTTGTTTTTATAGGGGTCGCTTTGCGTGAGTGCAGCATGTGCCGCACTGCACATTTGTTATTTTCGAAACGGCGTTTCATTTAACTCTTTGAGCCCGAGTTTAATCAGATTTCATGCACCGTCAAGAAAAATGAAACAGCGTTTTGATTCCCTCGGGTATATCCTTGGGTTTTTAACATTTGCGTTGGAGCCTCCATGGACAACAGCACCACCCAGAACAATGAACTGGTCTCGGCCGTCGGCCGGACCATGGCCGTGCTTGAAGCCCTGGCCGAGCATCCCGAGGAAAGTGGCGTTTCCGAAATCGCGCAAAAACTGGAGATGTCAAAAAGTACGGTTTACCGCTTTTTGCAGTCACTCAAGGCGCGTGGCTATGTGGTCCAGGATGCCGAGGACCGCTACCGGCTCAGCGTCCGGCTCTTTGAACTGGGGGCGCAGGCCCTGCCCCATCTGGATATCGTGCGCGAAGCCGAACCGGGTATGCGCCGCATCAATGAATTGACCGGCGAGACCGTACACCTGGGCATCCTCGACGAAGGCAGCATCGTCTACGTGCACAAAATCGACTCCAAATACAATCTGCGCATGTACTCGCGTATCGGTCGGCGTGCACCGCTGTACTGCACGGGCATCGGCAAAGTACTGATGGCCTGGCTGGAAGAAGATGAGTTGCTGGCGCATTTGCAGGAAGAAAGTTTCGAGCGTCGCACAGCCAATACGCTGACCAGCATCGAGGACTACCTCAAAGAACTGGCGCTGGTTCGAGAACAAGGCTATGGCGAAGACCATGAAGAATTCGAAGACAACATGCGTTGCCTGGCAGCCCCGATCAAAGACCGCTTCGGTCACGTCATCGGCGGCATGAGCGTGTCCTTTCCGTGCTTCCGCTTCCGCGAAGAACTGAAACAGGACTACGTCAAACAACTGATGGAGGCGTCACAACAAATCTCCAGCCAGCTGGGATGGCATCCGGAGTAACTGTTACCCGCCGCTCCCACCGGATGTGCTGATGTTCACTCTGGCAAAACTCTGTGGGAGCAGGCTGGCCTGTGATGACATAACGAGAGGGGTTGTGTTTAACGTGCCCTCGCTGCGCGCTAAACGCCTGCTAATTGATCAGGCGTTATTTCATTACCTCCCCGATCGACTGAACCCAAAACATGGCCCATCGATTTTTTGCAGTCGAAAGGGAGTGTTTAAACATGTCGACGCATCAGCAATGTAAAACTAATTTAAAAAAACCGCCGTAGGCACAAAGCCCCGCAAACAACTATCGATTTGTAGCTGTGCATTATTATGCCAATGCAAATTTTAATAGAGTGTGTGAAGCAGAACCGGGCATGCATCGCATCATTAATTGACCGGCGAGACTGCACACCCGAGCATCCAAGAAGAAGGCAACATCGCCTAAGCGCACAAGATCAACTCAAAAATCTGCACATTTGCTCGCATATCAGCGACGTAATTCCTATTTAATGACTACAGTTTTTTAGGAAAATTCTTACAGAACCCCCCAAGGGCGCTGTAGTAGGATTCGGACCGCGCAAAACAAACCAACGCTTGGATTTTCTGAAGCCGCACACACCAATGCTGAATACGCTTACGCGGATAACGTGCAAAACAGCATCGCAGCTCACTTTAACATCCCAGCTTCATATTTTAGGCGTGAAGAAAAATACCTTACCGTGCAGAGGTCAGCTGTGAATGTAATATTTGATTTCGACCATACACTGCTCCCTGAAGAAAGCATTGTAGAGATATTAAAGCTATCGTTTCAATCGCGCAGCAACCGAGACTTTCTACTTTCAAAACTTGCCTGCACAGCACCGAGAGCACTCGCAGGCGTGGCGACGTTCAAAGAATTATTTTTCCTTTATCGAATGACGACCCGAATCCGCCAGTCACATATTCAGCAATATATTCTGAGCAGAGCTCATGCGCCAGATCCGAAAATGGCCCAACTTATATATCAACTTAAAGAAGATGGAGTTCATATTTTCATCCTGTCAGGCAGTTATGAAGAATTAATAAAACCACTGGCTGCCCAGTGGGGCATCAAGCCAGAAAATGTAATCGCAAACCGATTTTACTGGTGGGGGAAACGCATCATCGGCGTACGGCGCTCCCCTTTCTTGTCAGCCTCGCGCAGCCGGCCCGTCGTCGTAAATACTTTGAACAGTCAATATAGACTCCTTGGGCCCACTGTTTTAGTGGGCGATGGCCAAGTGGACAGAGCAGTCTGGCATTGCGGCCTGGTGGAGTGCGTTGCGCAAGATGAATATTACGTTAATGCAAATTTGAATATCGGTAACAATAGGGCGCACGTCTCGCGTATTGAAAACATGTATATGCTAATCACGAAGTTGCTGGCTACCGCTCCTCAACCAACAACAACGTAGGCTCCAAAGAAACCGGTACTAAAGCCGCAGGCAGGGTCGCCCTCCTGGCAGACAAGTGCTTGAGGGCGCCTGCGCTTTAATAACCGGTACCGTTAAACAAAACGGGCTTCACGCAGATTTATATATTCATGAGCTTTGCCGCAATGGCATTCCAGCCCGCGGGCTCGTTGATCATGCTTTTGTAGTCATGCTCCGAACAGAACAGCCCTTGGAACGTATGTTTGGCCATGATTTCTTTAATGATCAGCGTCGCCGGGCCCAGCCCGGTGTTACCTGTCCGGGCGTCGAGAGCCTGACTGCGTACCTGGGAAGTTATTGCCGCGCCAAGCATCATTTTTCGTTGTTCAAGCTTTTCGATACTGTCCGTTCGAAAAGCGGTACTGACATTAAATTCCGCCATTGTTGTGCCATGGCCCTTTTGTTCAAGAAATGCCGCCCATTGCAACTCCATTGCCGCGATCTTGCACAGGGCTGCGTACTTGTTGCTGACCCCTTGCCTGGCCAGCTCAAGCTGCACGTTAATCATGATCATGGGGATCTTTCCTACCAGACCGATGCCGGTAAATGAGAGCAGAGTCGAGGTGGTCGACAAGGCGGTTTCTGTTCCCCGAAATGCCAGCTTTACGAGCTTTACTTCGATAGCCAGTTGCAACCACTTAATGGCATCGCCGACTTGTTCGTCGCCCACTGCAAAGGGTTGATAGGCCGCGAGCAATTCTGAAAGCCTGCGCAGATGTATCGCTGTCGAGGTGGTTGCAGAGGCATGCCGGGCTACTGAGAAGGGTGCGGGAACTGGCGAGATGGCAGGGGCCAGTGCGCCAAGTCCAAGACCGGTAGAAGCCACGCCCAAACCCTTAAGATTGCGATTGGCAAGCATTCTGGCTGTTTTAGGGGAACCCCCCATATCGCCGTTTTGGACAAAGTAAGGGTTCATCTTCAACCCGCTTTGGGCACAGACCTTCATATAACTTCTTGCCAGACCTATTGCCGATGTTGCCGGATGCAAGCCGGACAGACCGGCAAGAATGGCAAATAACATGTCCTCTTTAGATTGCTCTGTGTGCGCTGTTTCACGTACTTGTTCTGCTAGGGATCCGTACATTTTTTATCTCCACGACCGGGCATCAGACAGGATTTCACAGGTAGTTAATCCGCAAATGTCTTTGCTGTTTATTGATAAAAAACAAACAGCGGTACCTGCTGCCTGAAGCAAGTACCTCCTTGACGGGACGGGCCGGTAAGTTTGCAAACACTCTTCCGGAGTGATTTGCCACGTGTGCCATTTTTTAAATAAAACCAGCCTGCGGGCACACTATGGCAATGACTCCTAGCTGTCTTTAGGATATTTCCTAGTTAAATTCCTAATGCCGGACGGGTAGCAAAACTGCTCTTGCGAATATTGCTGTGTAGTGCCCGGAGCCAGCGTCACGCGCCCAGAGCGCGCTCAATCGCAAAGTTGCTCCATGACTGGCTGACGGGCATCAGTTCAAGGCTATTGATATTGATGGACTCGATAAAAAGCTCGCGAGGCAAGCTCGCTCCTACAGAGGGGCGAGCGTTTGTAACGGTTTTATCGCGCCAGGCCGCGCAACAGGGTTACGGTCTGCTCGAGGACAATGTTCATCAACATGGCATAGCGCTGCGGCGTCAGCACATCCCAGTCCAGGGCCTTGAGCGAGCTGTTACGGGTCAGGTGGAATGGCAGCAACTGCCCGGTCAGGGCCATGGAGCGCAGGATGCATTCCTCCTGGCTCGCATGGGGCCCCATCAACCGCGAGATGATGCCGCTGGTCACGCCAATAAGACGCTGGCCAATACGCTGACTGATCATCTCTTCGCCCGCACTCGGGCCTAACCCGGCCTGCTCGCGCGCGTAAAATTTGCGCCAGCTGTTGGTCCGGTTAGACACCAGCATGAACTCGGCAATTTTGCTCTGGATCGAGCAAAAGGTTTCAATCAGTTGCTCGGTGTCGGGCCGCGCACCCAACTGCGCCTGAGCCTGTTCGATGGTCGGCGCCAGGAAGGCCCAGATCTGTTCCACCATGTATTCGATACAGGCGTTGTAGAGCCCTTCCTTGCTTTTGAAATAGTAATTGAGCGCAGGGGCATTGACCCCCGCCAACTCGGCAATTTCACGAGTCGATGCCCCCTCGTAGCCCTGCTCGCCGAACAGCGTCAACGCCGCTTCGATAATCCGCGCACTGGTTTCATCGCCACAGCTGTAGCCGCCTTCGCTGGCTGGTCGGCGCCGGTGAATAGTGCTCATGGGGTTCTCCTTGATCGATGAAGACGCGAGTGTGCCTCAATTTATATCGGTTGACATAATTTTACCGATCGCAATAATTGTTACAACTGCTAACAATTGAGACAACCATGACCGCACATCAGCCGCTTGAACCACCCACTCAACTGCAGCAACCGCGCAAGCCGCTGAAAACAATGCTCCTGGCTGGACTCGGTCTGACCGCGCTGATCGGCGCCGCCCTGCTGGGGGCTCACTGGTGGAGCGTCGGGCGCTTTATCGAGAGCACCAACGATGCCTACCTGCAGGCAGACAGTCTGAGCGTGGCGGCCAAGATCTCGGGCACGGTAAGTGAGGTGTACGTCAGCGATAACCAGACTGTCAGCGTCGGCCAGCCTCTGGTGCGGCTCGATGCGAGGCCGTATCAGGCAGCCCGGGAGAAGGCCGAAGCAGCCATCCGTGCCGCCGAAGCCGACATCGCCCGGGGCGAGGCCGAGCTGGAACAGCACAGCGCCTCGATTGCCCAGGTGCAGGCGCAGCTCGAAGGTGAAACGGCCAACGAGCAATACGCCGCCGCCCAGGTACAACGCTATGCGCCACTGGCCCGCAGCGGCGCCGAAACCCACGAGCGCATGGCCGAGCTACGCAATGCCCTGCGCCAGGCCAGTGCCCAGAGAGCCGCGCAGGCGGCTGCTTTGAACGTAGCGCAGCGCCAGTTGCAGACCCGCCGCGCCACCATCGAACAGGCCCGCGCGCAGTTGGCCAGCGCCCAGGCCAGCACCCGCCAGAGCCAACTCGATGAGCAGGACACGCTGGTCTACAGCACGCTGGCCGGACGCGTCGGCAGCCGTTCGGTACGCGTAGGCCAATACCTGCAGCCCGGCACGCGGCTGATGAGTATCGTGCCGCTCAATGAGCTGTACCTCACCGCCAACTTCAAGGAAACCCAGATCGAGCGCATGCACCCCGGCCAGTCGGTGGCGGTGCATATCGATGCCTGGCCGGACACGACGTTCGGGGGTGTTGTCGAAAGCCTGTCACCCGGCACCGGTTCGCAATTCGCGCTGCTGCCTTCCAACAATGCCACCGGCAACTTCACCAAAATCGTGCAGCGGGTGCCGGTGCGGATTCGTCTGCAAGCCGCCCCTGATACCTCGATTGAGTTGATGCCCGGGTTGTCGGCCACGGTCGATGTCGACACCCGGGGCACCCCCGTCGCCGCAGCACAACCCCGTGGCTAACCCCGGCGCTGGTGTCGCAGCGTTCAACCCGCCCCTGACCAATGCCAGCACCAGCGACTGGATTGTGGTGATCGCAGGCGCCCTGGGTGCGTTGATGGCCACCCTCGACATTTCGATCACCAATGCTGCGCTGCCGCAGATTCAAGGACAGATCGGCGCCTCGGGCACTGAAGGCACGTGGATCTCGACCGGCTATCTGATGGCTGAAATCGTCATGATTCCGCTGACAGCCTGGCTGACCCGGGTGTTCGGTCTGCGCAATTTTCTGATCGGCAACGCGATCCTGTTCAGCCTGTTTTCAATCCTCTGCGGTCTGAGCGAAACCTTGCCGCAAATGGTCATCGGCCGGCTTGGCCAGGGCTTCGCCGGCGGCGCCATGATCCCCACTGCGCAAGTGCTGGTGGCGACCCGCTTGCCGCGCCATCAAATGCCCATCGGCATGACCATGTTTGGCCTGATCGTGCTACTCGGGCCGCTTCTGGGGCCGGTGCTGGGCGGCACCCTGACCGAGAACTTCAGCTGGCGCTGGTGTTTCTTTCTGAACATTCCGGTGTGCGCACTGCTGCTGGTCATGCTCAGCCAGGGGCTGAAAAAAAGCCCGGCTGACTGGCAGGCGCTGTTCAAGGCTGACTGGCTGGGGATTATCGGCCTCACGGTGGGCCTCAGTGCCCTGACCGTGGTGCTGGAAGAAGGCAATCGCGAGCGCTGGTTCGAGTCCACTCACATCATCGTCCTGAGCCTGCTGGCCGTCGCCGGCATTGCGCTGTTGCTGGTGGCGCAGAAGCTGACGAAAACTCCGATTGTGCGCCTCAAGCTGCTGCTCAACCCGCGCTTTGCCAGCGTCATCGCGATTGTCTTTGTGGTCGGCTGCGGCCTGTATTGCGTGGCTTTTTTGCTGCCGCAATTTCTCAGCAATATCGCCGGTTTCAACGCCCAGCAATCGGGTGCGGTGATGCTGATGTCGGGTCTGCCGGCCTTTGTGATGATGCCGATTCTGCCGCGCCTGATCGGCCGCGTGGATACCCGCATCATGGTGATGCTCGGCCTCGGTTGCCTGGCCAGCAGTTGCTTGCTGGCCATGGGGCTGACGGCCGACAGCGTGGGCGACAGCTTTACCCGCACCCAACTGTTGCTGGGGCTGGGCCAGGTGATGGCGATGATGCCGCTCAATCAGGCGTCCATGAGCTGCGTGCCGGCCCATGAAGCCGGCGAAGCAGCCGGTATCTACAACATGGCGCGCAACCTTGGCGGCTCGGTGGGGCTGGCCCTGCTGGGGACCTTTATCGAGCGGCGCAACAGTTTCCATGACGACACCTTGCGCGATGCCGTCACCGTGCAATCGGTCGAAGCCCAGACTCACCTGGCTGCAGCCACCCGGGGGTTTTTCGCCGCCCATGGCGACCTCGCCCATGCCCGGCTTCAGGCCTTGGGCCAACTGGCCAGTGAGATCCAGGTGCAGGCGCAAGTGATGACCTACAGCGAAACCTTTTATGTACTGGGCATCGCGTTGCTGCTGTGCCTGCCCATCGCCCTCTTTCTGAAAAAGCCGCCTGCCGGTACGCCTTTGAGCACAGGACACTGACCATGATTGCTTGCAAACCCTTGAGCCTGTTGTGGCCACTGTTGCTGGCCGGATGCACCCTGGGCCCGGATTACACCAGGGCGCCCGACAGCCAGGTGCAAGGCCAGGCATTTCAACGTCAGGTGCCCGGCACGCTGGCACGTACACCCGGGGTTGCCGACTGGTGGCGCGGGCTCAACGACCCGGTGCTCAACCAACTGATCGACAGTGCCTTGAACAACAGCCCGGACGTGCAGGCAGCCCAAGCCCGGCTGCGTCAGGCCCGCGCCGGGCTGTCGGAACAACGCAGTGATGCACTGCCCAAAAGCTCTGCCACCGCCGCAGCGCTGTATAGCGGATCGGGGGCTAAAAATACCGCGGTCAGCCATCTGTACCTGAGCGGCTTCGATGCCAGCTGGGAGCTGGACCTGTTCGGTGGTAACCGCCGGGCAATTGAGGCTGCCAGCGCCGAAGCCGATGCAGTGAATGCCGACCTGGCCGATGTGCAGGTGCAACTGGCCGCTGAAACGGGCCAGGCCTATATCGGCCTGCGCGATCAGCAACAACGGCTGCGCATTGCCCGCCAGTCCGAGCAGCTGGAACGCCAATTGCTGGACTTTACCGAGCAGCGACTGAACCGCGGTACCGCCTCGGAACTGGACCGCGAGCGCATCGCCACCCAGGTCGAAACCACCCATGCGGCCTCTATTGCTCTGGAGCTGGAAGTGATCGAGTCCCTTGATCAACTGGCCCTGCTCGGCGGCCTGCAACCCGGCGCACTGGACACTCGCCTGAGCACAGAACAGCCTCTGCCCGCCCTGCCGGCAACGGTCAATGTCGGTGATCCGGCGCAGTTGCTGCAGCAACGTCCGGACATCCGCGCCGCCGAACGACGCCTGGCCTCAAGCACGGCACAGATCGGTGAGCGCCGGGCCGCGGCCTTCCCCAAGGTCAGCCTGTTCGGATCTTTGAGCTTCAGCGCCAGCGAACCTGGACACTTGCTGCGCAAAGACAACCTGAGCGGGCTGGGGGTGCCGTATCTGCAATGGAACTGGCTGGATTTTGGGCGCGTGCGGGCGCAGGTCAAACAGGCCGAAGCCGGACGCGACGAAGCGCTGGCCAACTACCGCAGCAGCGTGCTCAGTGCCCTGCGTGACGCCGATGTAGCACTGGCCCGTTATGGCAATGAGCGCCAGCGCCGGACCACTCTGGGCCGCGTCGAAAGCAGTGCCGTGCATGCCTCGCAACTGACCGAGCAACGTTATCGCGCGGGCACCAGCAGCGTGCTCGACTGGCTCGACGCCGAGCGCACCCGTTACCACGCAGAGCAGGACCGGATTCACAGTGACGGGCAACTGATCAAGGACTATATAGCGCTGCAAAAGAGTCTTGGGTCAGGGTGGCGTTCCGCCGATTGACCCAGAGATATCCATGCGCTCCAGCCAGCATGATGAACCGCTGCAGGTTCAACTGTGCAGCGCCTTTGTCACCGCCATGCTGGAGGGACGTTTGCCCGCCGGAACACGTCTGGAGTCCAAAAAAAAGCCCCGCACTTCTTTCGAAGGCGGGGCTTTTTCTATCTGGCCAACTCAGTGCGCGTAAGTCAGTAGCAACTCGGACGGCACTTTGAAATCCAGGGACATCATGACGCTAAGCGCGGTGATGGTGAAGATCGAGAACACGAACAGCTTGCGTGCCCAGACCTTGTCGTCGACCGCCTTGTAACCGGTCCACGCCATGTACAGCCAGTACATGCCCATCGCGGCAGCCACGGCCATGTAGCTCATGCCGGCGTAACCGCCGAGGGTGAGCATCAGGGTCGCGATCAGGAACGCGAGGATGTAGAGCAGGATGTGCTTCTTGGCAACCTTGATCCCGCGCTTCACTGGCAACACCGGAATCGATGCGGCCAGGTAATCGTTGAAGCGGAAAATCGCGATGGCGTAGGAATGCGGCATCTGCCACAGGCTGAACATCACCAGCAGGGTCAGTGCGGCCATGTCGAAGTTATTGCTGACTGCGACGTAGCCGATAACCGGCGGCATTGCACCCGACAGACTGCCTATCAGCGTGCCGTGAACCGACTTGCGCTTGAAGTACAGGCTGTACAGACCGACGTAGATCACAAAGCCGATCGCCGCGAACAGTGCCGCCAGCGGGTTGGCTACGCGATACAGCAGTACCAGGCCGGCAACCCCCAGCAAGGTGGCGTAGATCAACGCCACTTTGAGGGAGATCAAGCCTTGTACCAGTACGCGGTTCTTGGTGCGGTCCATCTTGATGTCGATGTCACGGTCGATGCAGTTGTTGAACACGCAACCCGACGCGACCACCAGTGAGGTGCCGATTACCGCGGCCAGGAAGTGGGCAAGATCAAAGTGCCCCTTCGAGGCCAGGAAGAACCCGCCTGCCACAGAAAGCACGTTACCGAAAATGATCCCCGGTTTGGTGATTTGGATAAAGTGCTTAAAGGACATCGGGTCTTACCTCACTTCGCCATCATTTCGGTGTGGATGCTGAACATGATCCACAGGGACAAGCCCACCAGCAGCACGATAACCATCGCGGCAAATACCAGCGCCGTGACGTTGTTGCGTTGCGCGGCCGAGCGGTCCAGGTGCAGGAAGTACACCAGGTGAACGACTACTTGCACCACGGCGAACAACAGCACGATCGCCAGGGTGGTCATTTTCGGCAGGCTCGGGTACATCACCAGGCCGAAAGGAATGACAGTCAGGATTACAGACAGGATGAAGCCAATCGCATAGGACTTCACGCTGCCGTGGTTGGCGCCGTCGGAATGTGCGTTAGCCATTACAAAGTCCCCATCAGGTAAACAACGGTGAATACGCAGATCCACACCACGTCCAGGAAGTGCCAGAACAGGCTCAGGCAGCTCAGACGGGTCTTGTTGGTCGACGTCAGGCCATTTTTCTGCACCTGGTACATCATGATCGCCATCCAGATCAGACCGCTGGTCACGTGCAGACCGTGGGTACCGACCAGGGTGAAGAACCCGGACAGGAAGCCTGAACGGCTAGGGCCGTAGCCTTCGGAGATCAACATGTGGAACTCGTTGATTTCCATGCCGATGAAGCCGGCACCCAGCAGGAAGGTCGCACCCAGCCAGAACAGCACTTGCTGTTTCTTGCCCTTGAACAACGCCAGCATGGCGAAGCCGTAGGTGATCGAGCTGAACAGCAACAGGGCGGTTTCACCCAGTACGTAAGGCAGCTCGAAGATGTCGTGGCCCGACGGGCCACCCGCTACGTTGTTAACCAGAACTGCATATACCGCGAAGATCGACGCGAACAAAATGCAGTCGGTCATCAGGTAGAGCCAGAAACCGAATACGGTAGTCTCGCCCGCGTCGTGGTGTTCCTCGTGCTCATGGTCGTGACCATGAGCGTGTCCAGCAGTGGTCGCTAAGTTCGACATGGTTTAAGCCTGTTCCAACTTGGTTTCAACACGGGTAGCCGGGATTGCTTTGGCGGCTACCAGACGCTTGTGCTGCTCGGCCTCGATACGCTCAATGGTCTCAACCGGCACCATGTAGCCCTGGTCGTCACGGGCAGCGTGGGCAACGAAGACCACAACAGTGCCTACCAGACCAACGATTGCCAGCCACCAGATGTGCCAGATCATTGCGAAACCGAACACGGTCAGCAGAGCACCCATGTACACACCGGTAGCGGTGTTGTTAGGCATGTGGATCGGCGAGTACTTGGCCGGAGCCTGGTACGCAGTACCGTTTTCCTTGGCTTCGGTGAACGCGTCGATACCGTCTACTTTTGGCACTACAGCGAAGTTGTAGAAAGGAGGTGGCGACGAAGTCGACCATTCCAGGGTGTGGCCATTCCATGGATCGCCGTGCTCGCAGGCGTTCTCTGGCAGCTTGCGGTCACGAACGCTGACGTACAGCTGGATCAGCTGGCAAGCGATACCGATTGCAATCAAGGCTGCGCCGAACGCTGCAACGTACAGGTAAGGCACCCACTCAGGGTTGGTAGTGGCATTCAGACGACGGGTCATGCCCATGAAGCCCAGTGCATAGAGCGGCATGAACGCAACGAAGAAGCCAACACACCAGAACCAGAACGCTGCCTTGCCCCACTTCTCGTTCAGTTTGAAGCCGAACGCTTTAGGGAAGAAGAAGCTGAAACCAGCGATGTAACCGAATACTGCGCCGCCGATGATCACGTTATGGAAGTGAGCAATTACGAACAGGCTGTTGTGCAGTACGAAGTCAGCACCCGGGATGGCCAGCAGTACGCCGGTCATGCCGCCGATCGCGAAGGTCACCATGAAGCCCAGGGTCCACAGAACCTGGCTGGTGAAACGCAGACGACCTTGATAGATGGTGAACAGCCAGTTGAATAGCTTCACCCCCGTCGGGATCGAAATCAGCATCGTCGCCAGGCCGAAGAAGGCGTTGACGCTGGCCCCCGAACCCATGGTGAAGAAGTGGTGCAGCCAAACCATGAAGCCCAGGATCGAGATCGCGCCGCTGGCGTAGACCATCGAGTGGTGACCGAACAGACGCTTGCCGGTGAAGGTCGAGATGACTTCAGAGAAGATCCCGAATGCCGGCAGAATGAGGATGTATACCTCAGGGTGACCCCACGCCCAGAACAGGTTGACGTACATCATTGGATTGCCACCAAGTTCACTGGTGAA
The DNA here is from genome assembly GCF_049897045.1 of Pseudomonas sp. TWR2-1-1. Classification (NCBI taxonomy): domain Bacteria; kingdom Pseudomonadati; phylum Pseudomonadota; class Gammaproteobacteria; order Pseudomonadales; family Pseudomonadaceae; genus Pseudomonas; species Pseudomonas sp. TWR2-1-1. Next base: position 424,899 of record NZ_JAFCVM010000001.1, on the reverse strand, counting down.
AATGTGGAAATCCATGTAACGGTCAAGTGTCAGCAGTGCCAGGGTAGCGGTCAGGATCGGGAACGAAGCCACGATCAGGACGTTTGCCCAGGTGCAGGTCCAGGTGAAGATCGGCATGTCCATCAGCTTCATGCCAGGGGCACGCATTTTCAGCACGGTCGCCAGGAAGTTAACCCCGGTTAACGTCGTACCTAGCCCCGATAGCTGTAGCGCCCAGATGTAGTAATCCATCCCCACGCCAGGGCTGTACTGCAAGCCCGACAGCGGTGGATAAGCTACCCAGCCGGTCTTGGCGAACTCGCCGACGCCCAGCGACAGGTTGACCAGCACAACGCCGGACACCAGCAGCCAGAAGCTCAGGGAGTTAAGGAACGGATAGGCCACGTCACGTGCGCCGATCTGCAGCGGCACTGCAAGGTTCATCAGGCCGGTGAAGAATGGCATCGCCATGAAGATGATCATGATCACACCGTGAGCGGTGAAGATCTGGTCATAGTGTTCAGGCGGCAGGTAGCCGGGCGAACCCTCGGTGGCCATGGCCAGCTGGGTACGCATCATGACGGCGTCGGCAAAGCCGCGCAGGAGCATGACCATGGCGACGATGATGTACATCACGCCGATTTTCTTGTGGTCGACTGACGTTAGCCATTCGGTCCACAGGTAGGTCCACTTCTTGAAATAAGTGATTGCTGCAAACAGTGCCAGACCACCGAGCGCGATCATGGCAATAGTGACCATGACAATCGGCTCGTGGAACGGGACCGCTTCCCAACTTAATTTACCAAACATCGTTTACTCCTCTGCCCCGGCAGCTGAATGCGAACTCGTGTCCACCCCATCGGTCCCGGCCACTTCTTTCTTCTCGTGTTTCACCGGCTTGCCTGGATTCATACCTTCGTACTTGTCGACGATTTTCTGAAACAGGTTCGGGGTGACCGAGGAGAAGAGCTCAACGGGGTTGTTCTGACTTGGCTTGGACAGCGCTTCGTATTCAGCTTGTTCAAGCTGTTTAGGTGATGCTTTGACTTCACTTACCCAGGCATCAAAGTCAGCCTGAGAAGTCGCGATCGCTTTGAATTTCATGCCCGTGAAGCCAGCACCGCTGTAGTTGGCAGAGATGCCTTGCAGCTCAGCGTTGTGGTTGGCAATCAAGTGCAGCTTGGTCGTCATACCGGCCATGGCGTAGATCTGACCGCCCAGGCCTGGAATGAAGAACGAGTTCATGACCGTGTCGGAAGTAACGCGGAAATTAACTGGAGTGTTGGCCGGGAACACGATTTTGTTGACGGTGGCGATACCCTGTTCCGGGTAGATGAACAGCCACTTCCAATCCATTGCCACCACGTCGATGGTAATCGGCTTGACGTCAGACTCCAGCGGGCGATACGGATCCAGCGCGTGGGTCGACTTGTAGGTCAGGATGCCCAGGGCGATGATGATCAGGATCGGCACAGTCCAGATTACGACTTCGATCTTGGTCGAGTGCGACCATTTTGGTGCGTAAGTAGCCTTGGTGTTCGACGCACGGTATTTCCAGGCGAAGATAAAAGTCATCGCAATGACCGGAACCACGACCAGAAGCATCAGCAGTGTTGCGGTGATGATCAGATTTTTCTCTTCGATCCCGACCTGCCCCACCGGATTGAGCAATGTCCAATCGCAACCTCCCAGCAGCAGCGTGCCGAAAAGTGGCAATAAGCCAAGGAGTCTGGGGTACCTTTTTTTAGTCATCTCACGACCTCTAAAACAGCTTGCACAATGCAGTTGGTTTTTTTCGCCAACACTTCGCCCTGCCAAGGGTTGGCTCTTTTCCGGAATTGCATGTAGCCCTGCACTATCGCCATCTGGCGAATAGGCAAATCCCGGGTTAGCAGTGGTTTCTTATTCGATACGTGGTCAATGGCCTTGTTACAGACCAATTCCATTTGGTGCGGAACTTAGAAGGGTTGCCAGTACCTGGGAGTCGCATGGGACGCCTGTCATGAACTGCCCAGTCGCCCTTCAACTTCCCGCTTGGGCTCAGGGACGAGCAGGCTGGACGTTCAGTGCGGGCGATTGTAGTTAGGTAGCTCCCTATAAACCATGTCTCATCCAGAAATAATTCTTCTCGGCTACGGTAACAATCACTCTCGATTGTTACCTTGCGCACCTGAAAACCTCCCCCTCACACACCTGTAGCACGCCATTGGCACAGCGGGTAAATGCCCCTTTATGGAGCACGCCGGCCGGGCTGCCAACCCGCCTGAACGCCCAAATAAAAAGGGCTACAGCGGTTTTTCATGGAGTCACGGTGGAACCTTTTCAAGCCCCCCATGGCTCATCAAACCGACGGCTGCCGCTTCTACCCCGCGCGGAGTTTTTTCTGACCCGAATCACTCCCGGCCACAGGGTGCGACCACTTATCCGTGACAATATGTCGCAGTGTCGCACCCCCTGTTTGCGGGGCCTCATCACAGGCTGTTGACATTTGAGCACGGACAAAAAATCGCCCCGTACTTCAAGACAGAAGTACGGGGCGATCACTCTGACTCAGGCCGATTTGTTGCGATTGCGATAAATTCCCAGTGGTACCAGCACGGCGGTCAGCACAAAGGCCACCAGCGCCCATTGCGCCAGCGACAGGCCAAACACCGGCGGGTATGGGGTGGAGCAGAACCCGTCGACCTGAAAGCCCAGCGGGAAGAGGGTCGCCAGCGGCAGACCATCCACGATCGGTTGCAGCACATCAATGCCGCAGCTCACCGCCGGGTTAGCCAGGATAAAGACGTGCCGCGCCGCAGCTACGATTCCGCCGATGGCACTGAGCACCACCAGCACTTCAAACACCGTCATGCTGCGCCGGGTAGGCATCGCCGCACCCATAAAGGAAAAGATCGCGATCAGCAGCAGGGCATAACGTTGCAGGATGCACAGCGGGCAAGGCGCCTCGCCGAGCACGATCTGCATGTACAGCGCGCCGCCGATCAGTGCCAGGCAGATCAGCCCCAGCAGGACCAGAAAGCGCTTCTCCGGGCCCAATCGCATCATGTCATCCGTCATCCCGCATCCTTTTGCCTGAGTATGAAAAACCCGCAGTTTACACCCAGACCTGCCCCTCTGTAGGAGCGAGCTTGATCGCGAGCTTTATAAACAGCTCGCTCCTACAGCAATGGGTCGCGCCTACAGGGCTGCTGCCGGACCAAAGAATTCGTAGCGGCTTTGGTTCTCAGGCACGTCCAATGCCTTGAGCTGACGCTTGACCGCTGCCATGAAGCCTTTAGGGCCCAGGAAGTAGGCATCCAGATCACGATCGGCAGGCAACCAGCGGGCCAGTACGTCTTCGGTCAACAGGCCGACGTGGTCTGCCGGCGCGCCCTGTTCGGCGTAGCAATAGAAGCGCTGCAACTGCGGGTGCTGCGCCGCCAGGTCGTCGACCCAGGTACGAAATGCATGCACGTCGCCATTGCGGGCGCAGTGGATAAAGTGGATCGGGCGCTGTGTGGCCAGTGCGGCCTCCAGCATGGGCAGGGTCGGGGTTATGCCCACGCCGCCGCTGATCAGTACCAGGGGTTTGTCACTGGGGGCCAGGGTGAACTCGCCTGCAGGCGGGAACAGTTCCAGGGTGTCGCCGACGTGCAGGCGATCATGCAGGAAGTTCGAGACCACCCCGCCTGCCTCACGCTTGACGCTGATGCGGTAGTGTCCGGCCTGGGCCAGAGCCGACAGCGAATAATTGCGACGCACTTCCTCACCATCAATGATCAGCTTGAGGCCTATGTACTGGCCTGGCGCGCAATCAAGAATCGCTTGCTGATCCACCGGGCGGAAGTAGAACGAGGTGATTTCGGCACTCTCCTGAACCCTGGAGACCAATGTGAATTCACGCCCGCCACGCCAGCCACCGGGCGCTGCAGCCTTTTCGTCGTAGATCGCAGCCTCGGCACCGATCAGGATGTCGGCCAGCTGGTTATAGGCCGCGCCCCAGGCTGCCAGTACTTGCGGGGTAGCGATATCACTGCCCAGCACCTCTTCGATGGCGCGCAACAGGCAGCTGCCGACGATGGGGTAATGCTCGGGAAGAATTTGCAGGGCAACATGCTTGTTGATAATTCGGGCCACCAGGTCGCCCAACTGGTCGAGCTGATCGATGTGCCGCGCATACATCAAGACACCGGTGGCCAGCGCTCGCGGCTGATCACCACTGGCCTGGTTGGCCTGATTGAACATCGAACGGACTTCAGGATGCTCCGAGAGCATCATGCGGTAGAAGTGGGTGATCAAGGCTTCACCGCCGCTTTCTAGCAGCGGCACAGTGGATTTAACGATGGCACGATCCTGAGCAGTAAGCATAAGGTTGACTCCTGAGCACGTAGACTAATACCCGTTACCTATCAGTATTCGTGCCAACAAATAAATCCTTTAAAAACAATAGTTTAAAAAAAAGATTGTCATTTTGACCCGCCCTGCACTAGAGTCATATCGACTAGATGAGGTCAATATGACTGCAAAATCCCTGCTAACTGCCCTGCTGCCCCTGGTGGCCGACCTGTCCCGGGATCTGCCCGAGGGCGAACGCTACCGGCGCCTGCTGCAAGCGCTGCGTGCCGTGTTGCCGTGCGACGCCGCCGCCCTGTTACGGCTGGACGGCGAATGGCTGGTGCCGCTGGCCGTTGACGGTTTGAGTCTCGACACGCTGGGTCGGCGCTTCAGAATCAGCGAACACCCGCGCTTTGAAGCCCTGCTCAGCAGCCCGGGGCCAACGCGTTTCCCCAGCGACTGCGAACTGCCCGACCCCTATGACGGCCTGGTCGACGGCCTGTCCGAACACCTTGAAGTGCATGACTGCATGGGCTGCCCGTTATTTGTCGAGGAGCGGCCATGGGGCCTGCTGACCCTCGATGCCCTGGACTGCAAACGCTTTGAACCCATCGACCTCGATGACCTGCAGGCCTTTGCCAGCCTGGCTGCGGCCACGGTCAACGTGGCCCGGCGTATCGAGCGTCTGGCGTCACGGGTCGAAGATGAGCAGCAAAAGGCCGAACTCTATCGACAGGCCCACGGCGCACCGAATAAAGAGTTGATCGGGCAAAGCAAACCCCACAAACGTCTGCTCGAAGAAATCGCCCTGGTGGGCGGCAGCGACCTGACCGTGCTGATCACGGGCGAAACCGGGGTCGGCAAAGAGCTGGTCGCCCAGGCGATTCATGCCGCTTCGCCCAGGGCCGAAAAGCCGCTGATCAGCCTCAACTGCGCCGCCCTGCCCGACACCCTGGTTGAAAGCGAGCTGTTCGGCCATGTGCGTGGCGCCTTCACCGGCGCGACCCAGGACCGACGGGGCAAGTTTGAACTGGCCAATGGCGGCACCCTGTTTCTGGATGAGGTGGGCGAGCTGTCACTGACGGTGCAGGCCAAGCTGCTGCGCGTGCTGCAAAGCGGGCAGCTACAGCGGCTGGGGTCGGATCAGGAGCATCAGGTCGATGTGCGGCTGATCGCCGCCACCAACCGCGATCTGGCTGAAGAAGTGCGTGCCGGCCGTTACCGTGCCGATTTTTACCATCGCTTGAGTGTTTATCCGCTCAAGGTGCCCGCCCTGCGGGAACGCGGGCGCGACGTACTGCTGTTGAGCGGTTTTTTCCTGGAGCAGAACCGTTCACGCATGGGGCTGGGCAGCTTGCGCCTGAGCCCGGATGCACAGGCCGCCCTGCTGCATTACGACTGGCCGGGCAACGTGCGTGAACTGGAGCACTTGATCGGCCGCAGCGCACTCAAGGCCCTTGGCCGTTGCAATCCGCGGCCACGGATCCTGACATTGACCGCAGCCGATCTGGAATTGCCCACGACCAGCACCGAGCCTGCAGGGGTCAAGCCCCAGGCCGTGCCGGACGCCGTGGGCGACTTGCGCCTGGCCACCGAGAACTATCAGCGCCAGCTCATCAGCGCCTGCCTTGAGCGTCATCAACACAACTGGGCCAGTGCGGCCCGGGAGCTGGGGCTGGACCGCGCCAACCTGGGGCGGATGGCCAGGCGGCTGGGGTTGAAATAACCGGCCCCGTAGCAGCTGCCGAAGGCTGCGTCCGATTGCGCAGCAATCGTAATTAGCGCTATTACGACTTGTCTTAAGGGCAGTGAGTTGAGATTTTACGGCGGCTACGCCACCGGACGCAGCCTTCGGCAGCTGCTACGGATCGTTATCAACCCATCCCGCTCAAGCTCGACTCGTTCAGGTCGATAACCCCGTATCACTGCCCCCCTTCCAGAAGGTTTTTATGTCATCGAACAACGCTCGCGCAGATTCACTATCGCTTCTGCTGTTCACTTTGCGCAGCGGCAAGCTGATGGCGATCAATCTGTTGAAGGTCAGTGAAATCATTCCCTGCCCCGCGCTGACCAAAATGCCCGAGTCGCACCCCCACGTGAAAGGCGTTGCGGTCCTGCGCGGCGCATCGCTGACAGTGATCGACCTGAGCCGTGCCATCGGCGAGCAACCGCTGCTTGATCCCGAAGGCGGCTGCCTGATCGTGACCGATGTCAGTCGCTCCAAACAGGGGCTTCACGTCCAGGCTGTGAGCAAAATCGTGCACTGCCTGAGCACCGACATTCGCCCGCCACCCTATGGCTCGGGCAAGCGCTCGTACATTACCGGGGTAACCCAGGTCGACGGCGCGCTGGTGCAGGTACTGGATATCGAAAAGGTAATTCATGGCATCACCCCCGCCAGGGTTGAAGCCCTCACCGAAGCCCTGAGCCGCGAAGACAGCAAACTGCTGGCCGGCGCCCGGATTCTGGTGGTCGATGACAGTCAGGTCGCGCTGCAACAGTCGGTGATTACCTTGCGCAACCTGGGACTGCATTGCCACACGGCACGCAGCGCCAGGGAGGCCATCGAGCGGCTGCTGGAGCTGCAGGGTACGCCGGAGCAAATCAACGTCGTGGTATCAGACATCGAAATGTCAGAGATGGATGGCTATTCCTTCACCCGTACCGTGCGTGAAACCCCGGACTTCGCACATCTTTATGTGCTGCTGCACACCTCGTTGAACAGTGCGATGAACAGCGAGAAAGCACGCCTGGCCGGAGCCAACGCGGTGCTGACCAAGTTCTCGTCACCAGAGCTGACCCAGTGTCTGATTCTGGCTGCTCGTACCGTTGCCGAGCAGGGTTATTGAGTTCGATGAGCGAGCACTGTCTGCTGTTGCGCAAAGACCTGAGCCAGCCCCCGGAGCCAGCGCAGTGGCCAGATGAGGTCACCCTGGTAACGCTCAATGCGGCGTTGCTGCACCCCGTGCATGACTTGCTCGTTCAAGGCTATGCCCGTGGCGAAGGCAGTGTGCCGCCGTTGCAAGAGTGGCAGGACTGCCTGCGCCATGACGCCGAATACGATCCGCAACTGTGCTTTGTGGTTCTGCTCGAAGGCGAGGTAGTGGCGGTTGCCCAGGCCTGGACCAGCGCCTACCTCAAGGATTTGGTGGTGCATCCCCGACAGCAGGGCCGAGGATTGGGCGGTGCGCTATTGCGCCATGTTTTTGCAGTTTTTCGCCAACGCAATGAAGCCTGGGTTGACCTGAAAGTCATGGCGCACAATCAGCGGGCCCTGCGCCTGTACCAAAAACATGGCATGACGCTGGTTCAACGGCTGGCGCTGTAGGAACTCAGCGCTTGCCCATGGTGCGACGGGTGCCGTGCGGCGGAGCGCCCGGGGTTTTGTCGTGACCGCCCAGGCCGCTTTTCTGGTAGTAAGCCTGGCCTTCAGCCTTGGCCTTGGCGAACTCGGAAGGTTTGAACGGAAAGGTGAATGCAGGAATTACCGGCTTTTTCGGGGTGTCGAGGCCGGTTTCGCTATCGACCTGCTCAGTGCCCACGGCATCAGGAGCGGTCGTTGGTGTAGGAGTAGTCATGAAAGCTCCGAAATACGGGGAAAAATCAGGCCAGATGGCGCAAGACCGCGCAGTATACCTGCCTGACCTTCCCCGCGGAGCACTCAGCGGTAGGAAATAGTCACCACGCCTTTTTTCCCCGACGACAGGCTTGCACCGGGGTTTTGCGGATTTTTCAGCTCGGTGAAAGACATGGAATACAGAGGGTCACTGCCACGGCCTTTGCGCAAGGCCATATTCATGGCGATGACCACACCCGGCGCGACTTCAATCAGTTGGCCTGTCTCACCGTAGTCCACTTGACTGGCCAGCCCCAGCTCGTAGGCCGGCTCGACAATAGAGCCATGAAACTGAATCTGGCCACTGCCGATCAGGGTCTGAGCCTGAGTCGGGTTGGAAAGGAGGAAAATCGAGCAAGCTGCAAAACCCAGCGCCAGGTTTTTCATAATGACCGCCCCTTGAATGGGAACGCGTAGGTGCTCCCTTTAAAGAACTATCGACGCCGGGGCGGTTTACTTAACCGCCGCAACACTATTTTTATCTGCCTGTCCGTAATGTCAGTTTGCGGTCACTTTATTGACCGGGTTGACCGGCTATAACCTTAACGTCCCCTAATTCCACGCACACGGCGTCTATCCGGCATGCGCACTCAAACAAAAAAAATCTTGCTGGGCACGCTTGTGGTTGCCCTGATCGGTTGCGGTGTCTGGTGGTCGGCTCGCCCGGCCCCCGGCAAACCCGCCGCCGGCACGGCGATTCCGGTCCGGGTGGTTCAGGTTACCCAGCAAGATGTGCCGCATTATGTCAGCGGCATAGGCGCTGTACTGTCGTTGCACAGCGTGATGATTCGCCCGCAAATCGACGGCATCCTCACCCGGCTGCTGGTCAAGGAAGGCCAGACCGTCAAGGCGGGTGATCTGCTGGCAACCCTGGATGACCGTTCGATCCAGGCCAGCCTCGATCAGGCCAAGGCCCAACTGGGGCAAAACCAGGCCCTGCTGCAAGTCGCCCTGATCGACCTCAAGCGCTACCAGCTGCTCAGTGTCGACAACGGCGTGTCCAAACAAACCCTCGACCAGCAACAGGCCCTGGTCAATCAGCTCAAAGCCACCGCGCAAGGCAATCAGGCCTCGATTGCAGCGGCGCAGGTGCAATTGTCGTATACGCAGATTCACTCGCCAGTGACCGGCCGCGTAGGGATTCGCGCGGTCGACCCGGGCAATTTCCTGCGTGTCAGTGATAGCCAGGGGCTGTTTTCAGTCACCCAAATCGACCCGATTGCCGTGGAGTTTTCACTGCCCCAACAGTTGCTCCCCACCTTGCATAACCTGCTGAATGCCAAAGACCCGGCGCTGGTCAAAGCCTTCGTTGGCGACTCCAGCCACAGCGGCACGCCCTTGGGCGAAGGCCGCTTGAGCCTGATCGACAATCAGGTTTCAGCAACCACCGGCACGATCAAGGTCAAGGCCCGGTTCGACAACCCCGACTACAACCTGTGGCCCGGCCAACTGGTGAATATCGAAATTCAAACCGGCCTTTCGCAAAATGCTTTAGTGGTACCGCCTCAGGTGGTGCAGCGCGGCCTGGACAATTATTTCGTGTACCGCACCGTAGGCGACAAGGTCGAAACCGTGCCGGTACAACTGCTGTATCAGGACACCGGGCTGAACATCATCAGCGGCGTCAACCCGGGCGACACGCTGGTCAGCGATGGCCAGTCGCGACTCAAACCGGGATCACGGGTTGAAGTCTTGAGCGAACCGGAGCTCACCAGCGTTCAACCGGTGCAACCATGAACAGTGGCCGCTCGCTGTCTGCCTGGTGCGTCGATCACCCGATCGCCACGGTGCTGCTGACCTTCGCCTTGGTGCTGTTGGGGCTGATCGCCTTCCCGAAGCTGCCCGTCGCGCCCTTGCCCGAAGCGGAGTTCCCGACCATTCAAGTGTCGGCACAACTGCCCGGCGCCAGCCCCGATACCATGGCGTCGTCGGTGGCCACGCCCCTGGAAGTGCAGTTCAGTGCCATCCCCGGCATGACCCAGATGACCTCCAGCAGCGCGCTGGGCTCCACCACCCTGACCCTGCAGTTCACCCTCGATAAAAGTATCGATACCGCTGCCCAGGAGGTACAGGCGGCGATCAATACCGCGTCCGGCAAATTGCCCAAGGACATGCCCACCCTGCCGACCTGGAAGAAGGTCAACCCGGCGGACAGCCCGGTGTTGATTCTGAGTATCAGCTCGATGCAGATGCCCGGCACCGAACTCAGCGATTACGTCGAAACCCTGCTGGCGCGTCAGATCAGCCAGATCGACGGTGTCGGCCTGATCAACATCACCGGTCAGCAACGCCCGGCGATCCGGGTCCAGGCCTCGGCTGACAAGCTGGCCGCCATCGGCCTGACCCTGGCCGATATCCGCCTGGCGATTCAGCAAACCAGCCTCAACCTGGCCAAAGGTGCGCTGTACGGCCCCTCGAGCATTTCTACCCTGTCCACCAACGACCAACTATTCGATGCCGACGAGTACAGCCAGTTGATCGTCTCGTACAAGGACGGCGCCCCGGTGCAGCTGCGCGATGTGGCACGGGTGATCAACGGCTCCGAGAACGACTACGTGCAGGCTTGGTCCGGGCATCAGCCGGGGCTGAACCTGGTGATCTCGCGCCAGCCGGGCGCCAACATTGTCGAGACCGTGGACCGTATTCAGGCTGCCCTCCCTGCCCTGCAGGCCATGCTCCCGGCGTCAGTGGAAGTCACGGTACTGAGTGACCGGACCAAAACCATCCGCGCCTCGCTGCATGAAGTGGAAATCACCCTGCTAATTGCAGTGCTGCTGGTGATCGCGGTGATGGCGCTGTTTCTGCGCCAGTGGTCGGCAACCCTGATCGTCTCGGCAGTGCTGGGGGTGTCGCTGATTGCCAGTTTTGCCCTGATGTATGTGCTGGGCTTCAGCCTCAACAACCTGACGCTGGTGGCGATTGTGGTGGCCGTGGGGTTTGTGGTCGACGATGCGATCGTGGTGGTGGAGAACATCCACCGCCATCTCGAAGCGGGCGAAAGCATGCGCGATGCGGCGATCAAGGGCTCCAGCGAGATTGGTTTCACCGTGGTCTCGATCAGCCTGTCGCTGGTCGCCGCCTTTATTCCGCTGCTGTTCATGGGCGGGGTGGTGGGCAGGCTGTTCAAGGAGTTCGCCCTGACCGCGACCTCGACCATTTTGATCTCGGTGCTGGTATCACTGACTCTGGCGCCCACGCTGGCAGCGCTGTTCATGCGCTCGCCGGTGCACCACGCCGACGCCCGGCCCGGCTTTGGCGAACGCCTGCTGGCGCTGTATGACAAGGGCCTGAAACGGGCGCTGGCCCATCAGAAGCTGATGCTGGGGGTTTTCGCGGTGACGCTGGCGCTGGCCATTGCCGGCTACGTGCTGATCCCCAAGGGGTTCTTCCCGGTGCAAGACACCGGCTTCGTGCTGGGCACCAGTGAAGCGGCGTCGGACATTTCATTTGCCGACATGAGCAAAAAGCATCTGGAGCTGGCCAATATCATCAGTGCCGACCCGGCGGTGCAGGCCTTCTCACATTCGGTGGGGGTGACCGGCAGCAACCAGACCATCGCCAACGGCCGCTTCTGGATTGCCCTCAAGGACCGCAGTGATCGCGACGTGTCGGCCAGCGAGTTTATCGACCGCATTCGCCCGCAACTGGCCAAGGTGCCGGGGATCGTGCTGTACCTGCGCGCCGGGCAGGACATCAACCTCAGCTCGGGCCCCAGCCGCAGCCAGTATCAGTACGTGCTCAAGAGCAATGACGGGCCAACGCTTAATACCTGGACCCAGCGCCTGACTGAAAAACTGCGCACCAACCCGGCCTTCCGCGACCTGTCCAACGACCTGCAACTGGGCGGCAGCATTACCCACATCAGCATCGACCGGAACGCCGCCGCCCGCTTCGGCCTGACGGCCACCGATGTCGACGAAGCGCTGTATGACGCGTTTGGCCAGCGTCAGGTCAATGAGTTCCAGACCGAGACCAACCAGTACAACGTGATTCTGGAAGTCGACGCACAGCAGCGTGGCAAGGCCGAAAGCCTGAACTATTTCTACCTGCGCTCACCGCTGACGGGCGAGATGGTGCCGCTGTCGGCCGTGGCCAAAGTCGATGCGCCAGTCAGTGGCCCGCTGTCGATCAGTCATGACGGCATGTTCCCGGCGGCCAACCTGTCTTTCAACCTCGCCCCCGGCGTGGCGCTGGGTGATGCGGTGCTGATGCTCAATCAGGCGAAAAATGACATCGGCATGCCAAGCACCATCAGCGGTAATTTCCAGGGCGCGGCGCAAGCCTTCCAGAGTTCGCTGGCCAGCCAGCCGTGGCTGATTCTGGCGGCTCTGGTGGCGGTCTACATCATTCTGGGGGTGCTGTATGAAAGCTTCGTGCACCCGCTGACGATCATTTCGACCCTGCCTTCGGCCGGCCTCGGAGCGCTGGTGATGCTGTGGATCTGCGGCCAGGACTTTTCGATCATGGCGTTGATCGGGCTGGTACTGCTGATCGGCATCGTCAAGAAAAACGGGATTCTGATGATCGACTTCGCGCTCGACGCCCAACGCGCTCGCGGGTTGAGCCCCGAAGAGGCGATCTATGAAGCCTGCCTGACGCGTTTCCGGCCGATCATCATGACTACCCTTGCTGCCTTGCTTGGCGCCCTGCCGCTGATGCTCGGCTATGGCACCGGTGCCGAACTGCGCCAACCACTGGGGATCGCCGTGGTTGGCGGGTTGCTGGTGAGCCAGGCGCTGACGCTGTTTACCACGCCGGTCATATACTTGTGGCTTGAACGATTGTTCCAGCGTTCCAAACCCGCCAGCTTGCTGGCGACGAATCACTGAGGCGGGTCATGCGAGTCCTGATAATTGAAGATGAAGAAAAAACCGCTGATTACCTGCATCGCGGCCTGACCGAGCAGGGCTACACGGTGGATGTTGCCCGTGAGGGCATCGAGGGTTTGCACCTGGCGCTGGAGAGCGATTACGCGGTGATCGTGCTCGATGTGATGCTGCCGGGCCTGGATGGTTTCGGCGTGCTGCGGGCACTGCGCGCGCGCAAGCAGACACCGGTGATCATGCTGACTGCCCGCGAGCGGGTTGAAGACCGGATTCGCGGTTTGCGCGAAGGTGCCGACGATTATCTGGGCAAGCCGTTTTCATTTCTGGAACTGGTGGCCCGCCTGCAGGCCCTTACCCGGCGCAGCGGCGGCCACGAACCGGTGCAGGTCACGGTCGACGACCTGTGGATAGATTTGATCAGTCGCAAGGCCACCCGCGCCGGAGCCCGTCTGGACCTGACGGCCAAGGAGTTTTCGCTGCTCAGCGTGCTGGCGCGGCGCCAAGGGGAGATCCTGTCCAAAACCTCCATCGCCGAGATGGTCTGGGACATCAACTTCGACAGCGACGCCAACGTGGTCGAAGTCGCGATCAAACGCTTACGCGCCAAGCTGGACGGACCATTCGAGCACAAGCTGCTGCACACCATCCGCGGCATGGGCTACGTGCTGGAGCGGCGCGGTGTTTAAGCGGCCCAATCGCCTGAACTCCATCGCCCTGCGTCTGAGCGCGATGTTTACCCTGGTCGCCCTGCTGGTGTTCGTGCTGATCGGCGGGGCGCTGTACCAGCAAGTCGACAAGGGTATTGGCCGTCTGCCCGAGGCCGAGCTGGATGCGCGCTACAGCGTGCTTGAGTCTTCGATCAATCGTTATGGAAACCCCGATCACTGGGCCAAAATCAGCGCCAAGCTCAAGCTGCTCAGTGAAGAAGACAAGCGCCTGCGGTTTTGGGCCATCAGTGGCGACCCGGAGTATGAGTACGGCAATCCCGAGGCGCCGGTACGTGAGTTCGCCAGCGGCCCGACCGGGATCCGCGACCTGTACCTGCCCGGCCAGACCTACCCGTTGAAGGTGCTGATCAGCCAGATTCCGGCCAGGGAACAACGACCGGCCCTGCGCTTCCTGACCGCCATAGACACCGAAACCTTCCGCCAGACCCAGCACCATTTGCTGGTGGCGTTGATCAGCCTGGCGTTTATCGGTGTGGTACTGGCCTCACTGCTGGGTTACTGGGTGGCCCGCATCGGCCTCAAACCCTTGATCAAACTCTCCGAGGAAGCGCTGAAACTGGCACCGCCGCGCCTGTCCGGACGCCTGCACCTGTCGCCACTGCCACCGGAGCTGGATCAACTGGTGAGCGCCTTCAACTCAACCCTGGAACGGGTCGAACAGGCTTATACACGGCTGGAGTCGTTCAATGCCGACGTGGCCCATGAACTGCGCTCGCCGCTTACCAATCTGATTGGCCAGACTCAGGTAGCGCTGACCCGTGGGCGTTCTGCCGAACATTACTTTGAGGTGCTGCAATCCAATCTTGAGGAACTGGAGCGGCTGCGCAGCATCATCAACGACATGCTGTTTCTGGCCAGTGCCGACCAGGGCAGCAAGGCCAGCAAGCTGACCCGCGCCTCACTGGCGGACGAAGTGGCAACGACCCTGGAGTACCTGGAGTTCATTCTTGAAGACGCGCGGGTCGAGGTGCGGGTCAACGGCGATGCCCAGGTCAATATCGAGAAGGCCCACCTGCGTCGGGCACTGATCAACCTGCTGAGCAATGCCGTACAGCACACAGAGGCCGGGCAACGGATTGAGGTGCAGATCGACCAGAGTGCCGAGGGCGTGACCATCAGCATCAGCAACCCGGGCGAACCGATTGCCGATGAGCATTTGCCACGGTTGTTCGAGCGTTTCTATCGGGTTGATGCCTCGCGTCACAACAGCGGGGCCAATCACGGGCTGGGGCTGGCGATCGTCAAAGCCATCGCGCAGATGCATGGCGGGGATGTGTTTGTGTACAGCGGCGAAGGGCGCAATACCTTTGGCCTGTTTTTGCCGGTTTGAGGCCCCGAGCCTATTGTGGGAGCCAGCTTGCTGGCGATGCAGGCACACCGGTGTCACTGACGTGATGCCCTCGCTAGGCCAGCTCCCACAAGACTCAGCAGTGCCTGAATACTCAATGTGTCTACCCTGCACCTCCCCGGGTTTGTTACCCAAAACGCAAAAGTTCTTGTATGAAACAGGGCTTTTTCACTGGCCACGATGGCTATAAATTGCTGACACCACACAGAACTTGCTCAGCAAGAAGGTCCTTGAAATGTCCAGCAGTATGGGTATGGCCAGCGTTTTCGTCATGTCGTCTTTGTTGTTGTCGCCCTTGGCCATGGCGGAAGAATCACCCGCGTTCGTCGCACAAAATGCGGCCCGCGCAGCGTCTTTTGATCAGGCTCAAACTGAACTGGCAGCTCGTCATCAAAACGACGCCAAGCCCGAGCAAATACAGGCTAAATCCAGCGTTTCGGATGAATCGAAAGACAGCTGAGCAAACACCTGAAGACTTCCCTACCCAGTGAGTCACGCGCGACACATGTGACTAACTGTTTCAAAAGCCGCTATTATAGCGGCTTTTTTTTGCTCTTTAATTAAGGCGCCTGCTCCTTTGGCGCCCTGTGACGGGCAGCGTAATCATCGAGAACTACAACAACTTTCGGCCCTAAAAAGGAGCTCCAACCTGGTGAAGCATTCACTCAAACTAAGTCCTTTATTCATTGCCCTGGCTGCAACGATCCCCGCTTTCGCCCACGCAGACGACGAAGCGTCCAAAGACGGTTTTATTGAAGGCTCCAGCCTCAAAATTCATACCCGAAACTATTACATGAACCACGATATCCGCAGCCCCCATGCTGACGACAGCAAGGAATGGGGCCAGGGCTTTATGGGGAAATTCGAGTCGGGCTTCACCCAGGGCGTAGTCGGTTTCGGCCTGGATGCCTATGGCATGCTCGGACTGAAGCTGGACGGCGGTGGCGGCACCGATGGCAGCAGCATCCTGCCCGTCAGTGACGGCAACGGCAAAGCGCCAACATCCTTTTCATCAGCCGGTGCCGCGCTGAAGATCCGCGCGTTTGATACCGAGCTCAAGGCCGGTGATCTGTTTTTGACCAACCCGGTTATCGCCGGCGGCGAAACCCGCATGCTGCCCCAGACTTTTCGCGGCGTCAGCCTGACCAACCACAGTTTTGACGGCTGGATGTTCGAGGGTGGTCAGGCCAGCTTCAACAAACCCTACAACCAGAGCGGCATGCGCCGCCTGACGACCACCTACGGCAACCTTGACGACCAGACCAGCAAACACCTGACCTGGGCCGGCGCGTCGTGGAGCGGTATCCCCGAAATCACCAGCAACCTGTATGCCGCCCAGCTCAAGGATGTGTGGGACCAGTACTACTACGATCTGGATTACACCTACGCCGTGTCAGACAGCATCAGCCTGAATCCGGGGCTGCATTACTATCACACCCGGGACAGCGGTAAAGCCCTGCTGGGGGATATCAACAACAACACATTCAGCCTGCATCTTGCGCTCTCTATGGCCGGACACAAGTTCACCACGGTGCTGCAGAAGGTCAATGGCAACACGCCGTTTGACTACATCAACCAGGGCGACAGCGTTTACCTCGACAACTCGCAGCAATATTCGGACTTCAACGGCCCGAACGAGCGCTCCTGGAAGCTGCAATACGAATATGATTTTGCCGGTCTGGGGATTGCCGGCCTGACGTCCAGCATCTCGTACTCGCGCGGCGAACTGGACCTGACCAAGGCTGACGCCAATAGCATCGGTTATGGCAACTGGTATAACCCCCAAGGCAAGGATGCCCATCACTGGGAGCGCGACCTGGGTCTGAAATATGTGATTCAGGATGGCAAGGCCAAAGACCTGGCGGTGAGTCTGCGCTGGGCAACCAACCGCGGCAACGATGCCTACCAGACAGTTGATAACGATGTAGACGAATACCGCGTGATCATCGACTATCCTGTCGATGTGTTTTAAATTATGAGCATAAGGCCAGCCTCTAGGCTGGCCTTATGGCAATAGGTCGCAACCTTATGTCTGGGCACGAAACGCATCAGTGAGGGTAAGGCCATTCCACACTCCCGGCGCACACATATCATCACCCGGCGCATGCTGTTCGGGGCAACAACACTCTCAGTGGTTGCCATGCTCAGTATCGTTGGCTATTTGCTGGTCAGGGAATACCGCAATACCGAGCAAGACGCCACGCGTTCGGCGTTGAACCTGGTGCAATTGATCAATCGCGACATTCGCAACACCTTTTCGCTGTATGACTCGGCGCTCACCAGCCTGATCGATTTACTGCAAAGCCAGGAACTCTCCTCTCTTGCCCCCCGAACCCGGCACGCCCTGCTCTTTGCCAGAGCCAGTGAGGCACCGTCCAATGCCGGATTTTTCGTACTGGATGCCGAAGGCAAGCTGATCGCCAGCTCCGGTGCGGCCATGCCCGTGCCTGATAAGGCCCGCGAGCAGCCATGGTTCCAGGCGCACATCAATGCTGTAGACGACGAAATCTTCATCAGCCGCCCCTTCCACTCCAGCCAGGACCCCAATGAGTGGAACGTTATCCTTAGCCGCAGGATCTCAGGTCCGGAAGGTGCATTTCGGGGGGTAGCGGTAGGTCAGATCAAATTGAGCTATTTCCAGAACATGTTCCGTGGCCTGGACATCGGGCCGACCGGCAACATCAGCCTGGTCAGCGCCGACGGCTTTCTGTTGACCCAATATCCCGGGTCAGCGCAAACCTATATCGGCCAGAATCTCAGCCAGGCCCCCAACTTCATTCGCTTCCTGAAGGAGCGACATGGCAGCTTTACTGCCATGTCCGGGATCTATCATCAGGAGCGCCTGTACAACTTCGCCCAGGTTCGCGACCTGCCGCTAGTGGTGGTGGTTGCGGTCTCGACCTCAAGTATTTTCGACAACTGGCGGCACACGGCCCTGCTGATCGGCAGTGCCACCCTTCTGTTGTGTCTGGGCCTGTTGTGGCTCACCTGGCTCCTGACCCGCGAGTTGCGCTTGCGTCATCAGGCCGAACGGGTACTTGCCGAACTGGCAGCAACCGACCCGCTGACCGGACTGGCCAATCGCCGGACACTGGACACAGCCCTTGATCTGGAATGGCGCAGAGCACAACGCTCGGGCAGTCCTGTTTCGCTGATGATGGTTGATATCGACAACTTCAAGGACTTCAATGACTCCCACGGGCATCAAGCCGGCGATGAAGCAATACGTCGCGTTGCCCAGGTCATCAAATCCCATACCCGACGCCCCGCCGACCTGGCAGCCCGTTATGGCGGCGAAGAGTTTGCCGTGATCCTGACCGAAACCGGGGCCACCGGCACCCGCCTGCTGGCTGAAAAGATTCGTGCCGCCGTCGAGGAGATGGAGCCTGTCATCGCGAACCACAAGAAACTGACTGTCAGCCTGGGCACTTGTAGCCGCTATGCAAAACCTGGCGATGACCCGCAAGCGCTGATCAGCACTGCCGACAAGGCACTTTACCAGGCCAAAAAAGGCGGCCGGAACCGGGTAGTGAACATCAACGAGACCGGGCTGAACGCATTGCGGCCCAAGCCGCACGCCTGAAGATTCCCCCGAGGCAGCAGACCTTAATGCTCGCGAGCAAGCTCGCTGCTGCAGAGTGTGTACAGCACCCACAAATTTCAGCGCAAAAAAAAGCCACCCGAGGGTGGCCTTCAAAAACTAGAGAAAGAAGTTTTACTTAAACTGCCGCAACCGGACGCATGTACGAGATCGGTGCTGTGCTGGCGTCTTCAAAGGTCACGACTTCCCATGCATCTTTCTGTTCAATCAGCTTGCGAAGCAGCTGGTTGTTCAGAGCATGGCCAGACTTGAAGCCCTTGAACTCACCAATCAGGCTATTGCCCAACAGGTAGAGGTCGCCAATAGCGTCGAGAATTTTGTGCTTCACGAATTCGTCTTCATAGCGAAGACCGTCTTCGTTCAGTACTCCATTGGCATCGACCACGATCGCGTTTTCAACGCTACCGCCGAGTGCGAGGTTGTGCTTGCGCAGGTACTCGATGTCACTCATGAAACCGAAAGTACGCGCGCGGCTGACTTCTTTTACAAACGAAGTGCTGGAAAAATCCACGGTTGCGCTTTGGGTACGGTTACGGAAAACCGGGTGATCAAAATCGATCTCGAAGCTCACCTTGAAGCCTTCGAAAGGGACGAAAGTGGCGCGCTTGTCGCCATCTTCCACTGTCACTTCACGCAGGATACGGATGAACTTCTTCGGCGCGTCCTGTTCTTCCAGGCCGGCAGATTGAATCAGAAACACGAAAGGTCCGGCGCTACCGTCCATAATCGGGACTTCAGACGCGGAGAGTTCGACGTAGGCGTTATCGATGCCCAGGCCAGCCATGGCCGAGAGCAAATGCTCTACCGTGTCTACTTTGGTATCGCCGTTGACCAACGTGGTCGACATCGTTGTCTCGCCGACGTTTTCCGCGCGGGCAGGAATCTGCACAACAGGGTCAAGGTCTGCACGACAAAACACGATGCCGGTATCCACAGGCGCAGGCTTGAGGGTCAGATAGACCTTCTCACCGGAGTGCAGGCCGACACCTGTGGCACGGATAATATTTTTCAGGGTGCGTTGTTTAATCATGGCATTGGCCGCTTCAGCGCAAATTGCGAACTGGTATCAACAAAGGCTGGCGATAATAGCAGACCGAACCTTTGCTGAATACCAATCACCTTAATCCCCCTGATTGATTTCATTAATCAGCCTGTCGACGCAGGAAAGCCGGGATGTCCAGGTAATCCAAATCGTCTTGTGGGTTGAGCTTGGCAGCAGTGGTCGCGCCTTGCTGGGCCTGATTACGCATTACGGTAGGACGATCCAGGTCACGGTAGTTCACCGCTGGCTGCTCCTGACGCTCGGTACGGGCTTCCTGACGAGCAGACGCCGTGTGTGCCGAAGAGGCTGCGTAAGAGGCTTGAACACTGTTGTCGATAACCTTGACCGGCTTCTCGATTTTAGCGCCCAGACCGGTCGCAACCACGGTCACATGCAGCTCGTCGCGCATGTCCGGATCGATAACCGTACCAACCTTGACCATGGCGTGCTCGGAAGCAAAGGCTTCGATGATGCTACCCACGTCGGAGTACTCACCCAGAGACAGGTCAGGACCGGCGGTGATGTTCACCAGGATGCCGCGTGCACCTTCCAGGTTCACGTCTTCGAGCAACGGGTTGCGGATCGCCGCTTCCGTTGCTTCACGTGCACGGTTCGGACCGCTGGCGCAGCCAGTGCCCATCATCGCCATGCCCATTTCGCTCATCACGGTACGTACGTCGGCAAAGTCGACGTTGATCATGCCCGGACGCTTGATGATGTCGGAGATACCGCGAACGGCACCGGCCAATACGTCATCGGCCTTGGCGAAAGCCGACAGCAGGCTGGCGTCCTTGCCCAGGATGGTCAGCAGTTTTTCGTTCGGAATCGTAATCAACGAATCGACGCTTTCGGACAGCAGACGAATACCTTCGTCAGCAATCTGCATGCGCTTGCGACCTTCAAACGGGAATGGACGAGTCACCACCGCAACGGTGAGGATCCCCATTTCCTTGGCCACTTCGGCAATGATCGGCGCAGCACCGGTACCGGTACCACCGCCCATGCCCGTGGTGATGAACACCATATTGGTGCCCTGCAGCACTTCAGCGATGCGCTCTCGGTCTTCCAGAGCGGCCTGACGACCGACCTCAGGATTTGCACCCGCACCCAGGCCTTTGGTCACACCGGTGCCCAATTGCAGGATGGTACGAGCGCCGATGCTTTTCAGCGCTTGCGCGTCAGTGTTGGCGCAGATGAATTCCACGCCTTCGATGTTGCTCTTAACCATATGATTAACAGCATTGCCACCGCCACCACCAACACCGATAACCTTGATTACCGGGCTTTGCGGGATGTTGTCTACGAGTTCGAACATTTTCCCTCTCCTTTCATTTCTCTAGTTTTTTCGCCTACTTCTACTGCTTTGAATCTTTTACTGCTCAAGCTTTAAAAGTTGCCCTGGACCCAGCGCTTCAGGCGCTCAAGCACAGGGGCTTTTTGTTCATCACTGCTGTAGTTGTCGCGGTTGCTGATACCCGACATGGAGATGCCGTCTGACTGCTTTTGCAGCCCGTACAGCAACAAGCCCACAGCGGTGGAGTAAATCGGATTGCGCACAACATCGGACAAGCCCTTGAAGCTGTGCGGTACGCCCAGACGAACCGGCATATGGAAGATCTCTTCGGCCAGTTCGACCGCGCCTTCCATTTTCGAAGTACCGCCGGTCAACACGATGCCAGCCGGGATCAGGTCTTCGTAGCCGCTGCGACGCAACTCGGCCTGAATCAGGGTGAACAGCTCGTCGTAACGCGGCTCGACCACTTCGGCCAGGGCCTGACGGGACAGTTCGCGCGGTGGACGATCGCCAACGCTCGGGACTTTGATGGTTTCGCCGGCACCGGCCAGTTTGGCCAGGGCGCAGGCGTAACGGATCTTGATTTCTTCGGCGTACTGGGTTGGTGTACGCAACGCCATCGCGATGTCGTTAGTCACCTGGTCGCCCGCAATCGGGATCACGGCCGTATGACGAATGGCGCCTTCGGTGAAGATCGCGATATCGGTAGTACCGCCACCGATGTCGACCAGGCACACGCCCAGTTCTTTTTCGTCGTCGGTCAGCACCGAGTAAGCCGACGCCAGTTGCTCGAGGATGATGTCGTCCACCTCAAGGCCACAGCGGCGTACGCATTTCTCGATGTTCTGTGCTGCATTCACCGCGCAGGTGACTACGTGCACCTTGGCTTCCAGACGTACGCCCGACATCCCCAGTGGCTCACGAACGCCTTCCTGGTTATCGATCACGTAGTCCTGGGGCAAGGTGTGCAGCACGCGCTGGTCTGCCGGAATCGCAACAGCCTGGGCAGCGTCAAGGACGCGCTCAAGGTCGGCGGAGCTGACTTCACGATCCCGAATCGCCACGATGCCGTGGGAGTTCAGACTGCGGATGTGATTGCCGGCCACACCGACGAACGCTGAGTGAATCCGGCAACCGGCCATCAGCTGCGCTTCTTCAATGGCGCGCTGGATCGATTGCACGGTGGACTCGATATTCACCACCACACCTTTCTTCAGGCCACGGGACGGATGCGTGCCAATACCGACGATTTCGATCGTGCCGTCTTCACCGACCTCGCCCACCAGCGCCACCACCTTGGAGGTGCCGATATCGAGACCAACGATCATTTTTCCGCTTTGCACGTTTGCCATGGGTCCTGCCTCTTCTTAATTCTTCGCGACAGCGGGTTGGGCTATCGTCGGTGCCACAGGTTCCCGCCAGCCGACGGCCAATCCGTTGGCATAACGCAAATCAATGCGCGCTATGTTTGTAATCTGTTCTTTCAGCGTTTTTTCATAGATGGCTATGAAGCGACGCATTTTTTCTACCAGGTGATCGCGCCCCAACAGCAACTCGATCCCGGGCCCTGCACTGCCGGCTCCGGTGGTCAGGAACCAGCTACCGCGTTCACGCAATTCCAGCCGGGCAATGGAGAAGCCCATCGGACGCAACATCTGGCTCAACACCTGATACTGCTGCATCACTTGCTGCTGAGCCCGTTGTGGGCCGAACAGCTGCGGCAAGTGTTCGTAATTGGCCAGCTCACGCGGGGTGAATGCCTGGCCCTGGTTGTTCAACAGCGCTTCATCACCCCAGCGGGCTACCGGCAACTGCTCTTCGAGCCGGATCACCACCTGGTCCGGCCAGACGCGACGGACCTCGGCGTGGGCAATCCAGGGCATCTGTTCAAGCTCGGTCCGCATGCCTTCCAGATCGACCGTGAAGAAGCTCGCCGCAACATAAGGGGCGATGCGCTGCTGTACGGCCTGCTGGCTGATATAGGTCAAATCACCCTGCACGTTGATGTTGGTAATCGGCCGGTCGGCGTACGGCATCAAGCGCTGTGCGCCTTCGTAGGTGCCATACCCCAGCACCACCAGCAACACGGGCCAGAACAATGCTTTCAAGAAGCCAAAATTGGCTTTTGGCAGGCGCACTGACATCGGCTCTTTAGCCACCATCCGGCTGGCACCCCGAGGTACCGGCTTGCGGCCGGGAACGGGTTGCTGATGACGAAGCGATGCGCCTTGCATGTTTTTAACCTCGAGCCTCGACGCTGGCTGCCAGAATCGACAGCACCAGCTGTTGAAAATCCAGACCGGCAGCACGGGCCGCCATCGGCACCAGGCTGTGATCGGTCATGCCCGGAGCGGTGTTGACTTCGAGCAACCAGAATTGGCCATCGGTGTCTTGCATCACGTCCAGACGGCCCCAACCGGCGATACCTATCGCCTCACAGGCTTTCGCCGTGAGGTCCATGAGTTCTTGCTCCTTGGTGCTATCAAGCCCGCACGGGATCCGATACTGAGTATCAGAGGACACGTACTTGGCGTCGTAGTCGTAGAACGAATGCGGGGTGCCCAGTGCAATAGGTGGCAGCACTTGGTCACGCAGGGTGGCGATGGTGAACTCGGGACCGGTGATCCATTGCTCAACCAACACTTGCGAGTCGTACTTACTGGCCTCTGTCCACGCAACGATCAACTCGTCAGCGCTGTTCACTTTGGCCATACCGATACTTGAACCTTCATGTGCCGGTTTGACGATCAAAGGGAAGCTCAGTTCCTTCGCCGCAGAAATACAATCGGCTTCGCTGCTCAGCACGGCATGACGCGGGGTCGGGATACCCAGGCTGTGCCACACCTGCTTGGTGCGCAACTTGTCCATTGCCAGCGCCGAGGCGAGGATGCCGCTACCGGTATAGGGAATGCCCATGTATTCGAGCAAGCCCTGGATGCTGCCGTCTTCACCGCCGCGACCGTGGAGAATGATAAAGGCACGGTCGATTTTTTCGTGCGTGATCCGGGCGATGAAATCGTCGCCGACATCGATACCGAAAGCGTTCACACCCGCACTTTGCAGCGCCTCGAGCACGGCATTGCCGGACTTCAGGGACACTGCGCGCTCAGCGCTTTTTCCACCAAACAACACGGCAACACGACCGAAGTCGGCAGGGGCAATAGTCGAGAACAGATTGGCGTAGGCAGCGGTCATTTCAACTTCCCCTCGCTGGCTGCGACAACGGCACCGGCGAACAACGGACTGTTAATGAGTTGTGGTGCCAGACGGCCGATATCGCCCGCCCCTTGGCACAACAGGATGTCGCCGGCACGCAGCAGCGGCTTGACGATCGGCGCCAGCTCAACGCCACGCTCGATGTAGATCGGGTCCAGCTGGCCACGCTGACGGATGCTGTGGCACAGCTGACGGCTGTCAGCACCCGGAATCGGCTCTTCGCCGGCCGGGTAGACTTCCATCAACAGCAGCACGTTGGCGTCGGCCAGCACCTGCACGAAATCGTCATACAGATCGCGGGTACGGCTGAAGCGATGCGGCTGGTAAACCATGACCAGGCGACGATCCGGCCAGCCACCGCGCACCGCTTTAATCACGGCCGCGACTTCGGTCGGGTGGTGACCGTAGTCATCCACCAGCATCACGTGACCACCGTCTACCGGCAGCTCGCCGTAAACCTGGAAGCGCCGGCCTACACCCTGGAAGCCGGACAGCCCCTGGACGATGGCCTCATCGCTGATGCCTTCATCAGAAGCGATGCAAATGGTCGCCAACGCATTCAGCACGTTGTGGTTGCCCGGCATGTTCACCGACACATCCAGCGGCTCGCGTTCCGGACGCAGCACCGTGAAGAAGGTTTGCATGCCTTGCTGGCGAACATTGATCGCACGCACGTCGGCGGCTTCGCTGAAGCCGTATGTGACGGTCGGACGCTTGACCAGCGGCAGGATTTCACGCACCACCGGATCATCCAGGCACAGCACGGCCAGACCGTAGAACGGCAGGTTGTGCAAAAACTCGACGAAGGTTTTCTTCAGTTTGTTGAAGTCGCCTTCGTAGGTCGCCATGTGATCGGCGTCGATGTTGGTCACCACCGCAACCATCGGCTGCAGGTGCAGGAAGCTGGCATCGCTTTCGTCAGCTTCGGCAATCAGGTATCTGCTCGTTCCAAGCTGTGCATTGGTGCCCGCTGCATTCAGGCGACCACCGATCACGAAGGTCGGATCAAGGCCACCGGCCGCGAACACCGAGGCCAGCAGGCTGGTGGTGGTGGTTTTGCCGTGGGTACCGGCTACGGCGATGCCGTGGCGATAACGCATCAGCTCGGCCAGCATTTCGGCACGAGGCACCACCGGAATACGGCGTTCCAGCGCAGTTGCGACTTCGGGGTTGGAGGTGTTCACCGCACTGGACACGACCAAAACGTCGGCATTGGCAGCGTTCTCGGCGCGGTGACCGATAAAGATGTGCGCTCCGAACGATTCAAGTCGCTCGGTAACAGGCGATGCATTCAGGTCGGAGCCCGACACTTCATAACCCAGGTTCAGCAACACCTCGGCAATGCCGCACATGCCCACGCCGCCGATTCCGACGAAGTGAATACGACGGATACGGCGCATTTCCGGTTGCGGCATGGCTTTCTGATTCTCAACCATTGGCCACCTCCAGGCAGATATCTACGACGTTGCGGGTTGCATCAGGTTTGGCCAGGCGGCGAGCGTTGGTCGCCATGCTGTTCAGTCGTTCCGGTTGCATCAAAACCTCTGTCAGGCGTGCAGCCAGTTCGGCTGCGCCAGTTGTCGCTTGCGGCATCAGGAAGGCAGCACCCTCGCGAGCCAAAAAGTCGGCATTACGGCTCTGATGGTCATCAATCGCGTGGGGCAAAGGCACCAGCAGCGATGGCAGACCGGCCGCAGCCAGTTCACTGACGGTCAGCGCGCCTGCGCGACAAACCACCATGTCGGCCCAGCCATAGGCTTGGGCCATGTCTTTGATAAAAGGCTGCACTTGAGCCTCTACACCGGCCGCTGCATAGCGCTCGGCGGTAATTTGATCGTGCTGTTTGCCGGCCTGATGAAACACTTCAGGACGCACCTGGGCCGGTACTTTGGCCAGTGCTTCAGGCAACAACTTGTTCAATGGCTCGGCCCCCAGGCTACCGCCCAGCACCAATAGGCGCGCCTTGCGGCCTTCGAGTGCAGCACGTGGAGCCAGGGTGAACAATTCAGGGCGGACCGGGTTGCCGGTACTGCGCAGCTTGTCCGATACCGCGAAAGTTTCGGGGAAGGCTTCGCACACACGGCTCGACATCGGCACCAGCAAACGGTTGGCGGTACCGGCCACGGCGTTCTGCTCGTGAATGATCACCGGCACACCGCAGGTCCGGGCGGCCAGGCCACCTGGGCCGGTCACATAACCACCAAAGCCGAGCACGCAGACCGGCTTGAGCTGACGAATGATTTTTCGCGCCTGGAACATCGCCTTGAGCAACACAAACGGGGCCTTGAGCAGCGACAGTTTGCTCTTGCCACGCAGGCCCGCCACGTTGATCCGGTGCAGGGTAAAACCTGCCGGCTCTACCAGCTCGTTCTCGATGCCACGCGGGGTTCCAAGCCAGTGCACGGTGTAGCCGCGGGCTTCGAATTCTCGCGCACAGGCCAAAGCAGGGAACACATGCCCGCCGGTGCCGCCTGCCATGATCAGCACATTAGCGCCCATGGTTCGGCTCCTCTGCGAAGTCACTTTCTTTGAAATCGGTCTCTTCGCTGCCCAGGTGGGTTCGACTCTCCCACTCGATCCGCAGCAACAAGCCCATGCACACGCAGCAAATAACCAGCGAACTGCCGCCATAGCTGAGGAATGGCAAGGTCAGACCTTTGGTTGGCAGCAAACCGACGTTTACCCCGATGTTGATCAGGAACTGACCAATCCACAGGAACGACAAGCCGTATGCCATGTAGGCCGCAAAATATTGCTTGGCCCGCTCGGCCCACAGGCCGATGTACATGCCGCGTACGCAGACGAATACAAACAGGGCCACGGTCAGCAAGGAGCCGACCACACCCAGCTCTTCAGCCAGCACCGAGAACACAAAGTCGGTGTGGGCTTCCGGCAGGTAGAACTGCTTCTGTACGCTGTTGCCCAGACCGACCCCAAACCACTCGCCGCGACCGAACGCGATCAGGGCCTGAGTCAGCTGGTAACCGGAGCCGAACTGGTCGGACCACGGGTCGGTAAAGGTGATCAATCGCGCCATACGATAAGGCTGCGCCTGGACCAGCACGAATACCGCACCGACCGCCAATGCCACCATCAGCGCAAAGCGGAACAGGCCGACACCGCCCAGGAACAACATCGCCGCCGCTGCGCCCATCATTACGACGGTGGCCCCGAAGTCAGGCTCCATCAGCAACAGACCGGCCATCGGCAGCAACACGATGAAAGGCTTGAAGAAGCCCATCCAGCTTTCACGGACTTCTTTCTGCTGGCGGACCAGATAACCGGCCAGGTAGATCACCACGAACACCTTGGCGACTTCAGAGGGCTGTACGTTAAAGAAGCTGAAACCGATCCAGCGCATCGAACCGTTTACCTCACGGCCAATGCCCGGCAGCAACACCATCACCAGCAAGCCGAACGCACCAATGAGCAACATCCAGCCCATTCGCTGCCAGGTCGCAATCGGCACCATCATGGTCAGCACGCACGCGCCCAAACCGAGCGCGATGTAAAACAGATGGCGGATCATGTGGTACAGGGAGTTACCCGACTGCAAGGCGGCAACTTCTGACGATGCCGAGGTAATCATCACCAGACCAAGACCGAGCAACGCCAGGCAACCGGCGAGAAACGCGAAGTCCAGGTCAACGCCACGGCCCGTGATCAGCGGCGAAGGATAGGGTTTGAGAATGCCGAAGATCATGTCAGGGCCTCCACTGCACGCGCAAACAGATGGCCACGCTCTTCATAATTTTTGAACATGTCGAAACTGGCGCAGGCCGGGGACAGCAATACTGCGTCACCGGAGTGTGCCAACGAACGGCTGCGCGCAATGGCCTCGTCCAGCGAGCCGACACGCACTTGCGGCACGGCATCGCCCAGGGCATCCGCGATCAGGCCTGCATCACGGCCTATCAGGACCACTGCGCGGCAATACCTGGCCACAGAGTCACGCAGGCCGCTGAAGTCAGCGCCCTTGCCATCACCGCCGGCGATCAAGACCAGCTTGCCGTCCATGTCCGCTCCCAGGCCTTCGATGGCAGCCAGTGCGGCGCCCACGTTGGTGGCCTTGGAGTCGTTGTAGTAGCTCACACCATCGAGTTCGCGCACCCACTGGCAGCGATGCTCAAGGCCGGTGAAGCTGCGCAGGCTGCTCAACATGGCGTCGAACGGCAGGCCCACGGCATGCCCCAGCGCCAGTGCCGCCAGGGCATTGGCCTGATTGTGGGCACCGCGTACTTTCAGCTCGCGGACCGGCATCAGGTTTTGAAATTCGAAGGCGAGGTATTTTTCGCCGTTTTCTTCACGCAGGCCGAAGGCCTTGAAGTCGGGCACGCCCAGACCGAACGTCCAGCACGGCAGCCCTTCGCTCATCAGTGGACGGGTCAACGCGTCCTGGCGGTTGACCACAACCTGCCGGGCACCGCGAAAAATCCGGTGTTTGGCCAGGTGGTAGGCAGGCAGGCCGCTGTAGCGGTCCATGTGGTCTTCGCTGACATTCAGCACAGTGGCCACTTCGGCACCCAACTGGTCGGTGGTTTCCAGCTGGAAGCTCGACAGTTCCATTACGTACAGCTCGATGTCATCGCTCAGCAGATCCAGCGCCGGCGTGCCAAGGTTACCGCCGACGGCGACCCGCTTGCCGGCAGCCGCAGCCATTTCACCGACCAGCGTGGTCACGGTGCTTTTGGCGTTGGAACCACTGATTGCCACGATAGGTGCCTTCGCGTTACGCGCGAACAGCTCGATGTCACCCGACAGCTTCACGCCACGGGCAGCCGCGGCCTGCAGGGCCGGAGTCGCCAATGCCAGGCCGGGGCTCACGTAGAGCTCATCGGCACGGCACAGGAATTCGACATCCAGTTCGCCACAACGCACTTCCACGTGCGGATAGTCACGGCGCAGCGTGGCCAGCTCCGGTGGATTTTCCCGCGTATCCGCCACGGCAAAGGACACGCCGCGTTGCGCCAGAAAGCGCACCAGGGACATGCCGCTCTTGCCGAGGCCGACAACGATGCGGAAGTGGTCAGAAGCGATCAGAGACACAGGTTCTACCTCAGCTTCAGCGTGGCAAGGCCGACCAGAACCAGAATCACGGTGATGATCCAGAAACGGACAATCACACGCGGCTCGGGCCAGCCCTTGAGTTCAAAGTGGTGATGGATCGGCGCCATGCGGAATACCCGCTTGCCGGTCAACTTGAAGGACGCTACCTGGATCACCACGGACAGGGTTTCCATCACGAACACACCGCCCATGATGAACAGCACGACTTCCTGACGCACGATGACCGCGATGGTTCCCAGGGCTGCGCCCAGCGCCAGTGCGCCGACATCGCCCATGAAGACTTGTGCGGGGTAGGTGTTGAACCACAGGAATCCGAGACCGGCACCGATCAGCGCGCCGCAGAACACAATCAGTTCACCCGCGCCCGGGACATACGGGATCAACAGGTAGTCGGCAAACTTCACGTTCCCCGACAGGTAGCAGAAGATGCCAAGGGCTCCACCGACCATAACGGTCGGCATGATCGCCAGGCCGTCCAAGCCGTCAGTCAGGTTGACTGCGTTGCTCGAACCCACGATCACAAAGTAGGTCAGCACCACAAAGCCGATGCCCAACGGGATGCTGGCGTCCTTGAGGATGGGCAGAATCAGCGTGGTTTCGACGGCGCTGGGTGCCGTCATATAAAGAAAGATTGCTGCGCCCAGACCAAACACCGACTGCCAGAAATACTTCCAGCGGCTCGGAAGGCCACGCGAGTTTTTCTCGATCACTTTGCGATAGTCGTCGACCCAGCCAATAGCCCCGAACAGCAGGGTCACGATCATCACGACCCACACATAGCGGTTGCTCAGGTCGGCCCACAGCAAAGTGCTGATGGTGATCGCCGACAGAATCAGTGCGCCGCCCATGGTTGGCGTACCGGACTTGGACAAATGCGATTGCGGACCATCGTTACGGACCGACTGGCCGATCTGACGGTTTTGCAGGGTGCGGATCATCCACGGCCCCAGACACAGAGACAAGGTCAACGCCGTCAGTACTCCGAGAATCCCGCGCAGGGACAAGTACTGGAAGACTGCGAAGCCCTTGTAGAACTGTTGTAGATACTCCGCTAGAAGCAGCAGCATTAATGTTTCTCCCCGCTGGAACCGCACAAAGCCGCAACGACGTTTTCCATCGCTGCGCTGCGCGAGCCCTTGATCAAAATAGTGGTGTTTGTTTCGTGCTCAGCGCGAAGCGCCTTGATCAGGTCAGCCTGATTGGCGAAGTGACGAGCCTGGTGTCCAAATGCAGTGACGGCATGAGCCATCATGGGTCCCACCGCATAGAGCGCTGAAACTTTGTCGGCGGCATATGCGCCTACTTCACGATGTCCTTGCTCCGCCCACTCACCTAACTCGCCAATATCTCCGAGCACCAGGACGGTGCGGCCGGAAAAGGCGGCGAGTATATCAACGGCAGCGCACATTGAGGTGGGGTTTGCGTTGTAAGTGTCATCAATAATTCGCAAACCGTCGGCGGTCAGTTGAGCCACTGCACGACCTTTGACCGGCAGTACCGCTTGCAAGCCGCTGGTTATGCCAAACAGCGAGACGCCCAGGGCATGCGCGGCAGCCGCGCCGGCCAGAGCGTTGGCAACGTTGTGCGTGCCCAACAGGTTGAGTTGAACGTGGGCAACACCCAACGGGCAGTGCAAATCAAACGCAGGGCAACCGCGCGCATCGCGGGTCAGATTGCTCGCGTAAAAGTCTGCGTCAGGATTGGTCAGGGCGAAACTGAGTACCTTGCGGCCAGCAGCCCGGGCCTGCCAGATGCCAAAAGCCTTGTCGTCCAGATTGAGGACGGCGATGCCATCTGCGTCCAGTCCTTCGAGAATCTCGCCCTTGGCCTCGACGATTTTTTCCGGCCCGCCGAACTCGCCAACGTGGGCGGTGCCGGCATTATTGAGCACGGCAACATGGGGTTTGGTCATGCCGACGGTGTAAGCGATTTCACCCAGACGCGAAGCACCCAGTTCAATCACTGCCGCGGTGTGTTCCTGCGTCAGCTCAAGCAGGGTCAGCGGCACGCCCAGGTCATTATTCAAGTTGCCTTTGGTCGCCAGCACCGGACCACGGGTACGCAGGATGCAGGCGAGCA
Source organism: Pseudomonas sp. TWR2-1-1 (assembly GCF_049897045.1). Lineage (NCBI taxonomy): Bacteria > Pseudomonadati > Pseudomonadota > Gammaproteobacteria > Pseudomonadales > Pseudomonadaceae > Pseudomonas > Pseudomonas sp. TWR2-1-1. The sequence goes on along the minus strand of NZ_JAFCVM010000001.1, from coordinate 393,786 downwards.
TTTCTTTAACGGTGGTCTTGCCACTGGAACCGGTGATGGCGGCAACCGGCTTGTCGTAACCGGCACGATTGAGCGCACCCAATTGGCCCAATGCAACGCGTGCATCCTTGACCACCAGTTGCGGCAAAGCAGACTCAGGTACTTCGCGCTCGACCAGGGCCGCGACCGCGCCTTTGGCAGCCACTTCATTCAGATAGTCATGACCATCAAAACGCGGGCCGGTCAGGGCGATAAACAGCTGACCCTTGCTGATCGCACGACTGTCGATGCTGACACCGTTGAAACGGCTATCGGCAGAAACCAGCCGGCCATCCAGCGCATCGGCTACTTCGCTCAGCAATAGAGGCTTAAGCATTGGCAGCCTCCCAGGCATTCAGGGCATTTTCGGCTTCTACAAGGTCAGAGAAGTCATGGCGCTCGCCATTGATTTCCTGATAGTCCTCGTGACCTTTGCCGGCCAGCACGATCACATCGTCTGCACTGGCACCAGCAATGATTTGCGCGATGGCAGGGCCACGCCCTGCGACAAAATTGATGCCTTCAGGTGAATCAAAACCTGCACGGATGTCGTCGAAGATTTGCGCGGGTGCTTCACTACGCGGATTGTCATCGGTGACCAATACGCCATCGGCCAAACGCTCTACCACTTCTGCCATTAATGGACGCTTGCCGCGATCGCGATCGCCGCCGCAGCCGAACAGGCACAGCAGCCGGCCTTTGGCATGCGGGCGCAGAGCGAGCAATACTTTTTCCAGCGCATCCGGGGTATGGGCGTAATCAACCACCACCAGCGGCCTGGTACCGCCACCCAGTCGCTGCATGCGACCCACAGGGCCTTCAAGCTTTGGCAACACGGCGAGGATTTCATCCAGCGCGTAGTCCAGGCCAAGCAAGGCGCCGACCGCAGCCAGTACGTTGCTCAGGTTGAAACGGCCCAGCAGGCTGCTGCGTAAATGGTGCTCGCCTTGTGGCGTGACCAATAGGGCGCGCACACCATCGTCGTCGAAGGTCGCTTCGCGGCAGTACAGGTAGGCGCTGCTGTCTTCGAGGCTGTAACTGATCAGGCGCGAATCATGTTTTTGCGCCGCCAGCTGGCGACCGAAGTCATCGTCCAGGTTAAGCACGCGGCAACCCAGATCAGACCAGGCAAACAGCTTGGCCTTGGCCTCGGCATAAGCCTGCATCGTGCCGTGATAATCCAGATGATCGCGGGACAGGTTGGTCAGCACTGCGACATCAAATGCCAAAGCGCTGACGCGGCCTTGATCCAGCCCGTGGGATGACACTTCCATCGCCACGGCTTTGGCCCCGGCTTTCTTCAGGTCGGCCAACATGGCTTGCACGGCAATCGGGTCCGGGGTGGTATGGCGACCGCTTTGCAGCGCGCCATAAAATCCTGTCCCCAGGGTGCCAACGATGCCGCAATGCTGCCCCAGCAGGTCCAGCGCTTGCGCGACCAGTTGGGTAACGCTGGTTTTGCCGTTGGTGCCAGTGACGCCGACCAGGTTCAAGTGATGGCTCGGGTCGCCATAAAAACGACCGGCGATTTGTGACAGTTGCGCAGCCAACCCCTTGACCGGAATCAGCGGTACGGCAGTGATCGGCAATACGTCCGCGCCCTCCACTTCATAAGCAACGGCAGCTGCGCCACGCTTAAGGGCGTCAGCTATATGCTCGCGCCCATCCAGTTTGCCGCCCGGCACGGCGAGGAACAGGTCGCCCGCCCGCACATTGCGGCTGTCGAGGGTCAGCTCACGAATCATCAAATCATGGCCGGCGTGGGGGAAAATCTTGTTCAGGCTCAGGGACATTAGCCGCGCCCTCCTTTGGCTGCTGCAGCGGTCGCGGCTGCTTGTTGCTCTGCAGCCGTCGGCAAGTTATCCGGGGTCACGTTCATCAGGCGCAGGGTGCCGGACATCACTTTGCTGAATACCGGAGCCGAAACCAGACCACCGAAGTAACCCGCCTTGCTTGGCTCATCGATCACTACAACGATTGCGTAGCGCGGGTCGCTCATCGGACCGAACCCGGCAAACAGGGAACGGTAAGAGTTCACGGCGTAGCCCTTGACGCCGCCGGACGAGGTTTTACGTGCAGTACCCGACTTGCCGCCCACGTGATAGGCCGGCACTTTGGCACGCCATACACCGCGCGGGTTCTCGATAACTTCCTGAAGCATGCCCTGAACGGTCTTGGCGACCTGCTCAGGCATGACTTGTGTGGCTTGCGCCGGCTTGTCTGACTTGAGCAGGGTCAGCGGGGCAAGCTTGCCGTTGTTGGCCAGCGCCGAAAATGCATGAACCAGCTGGATCGCCGTTACCGACACACCGTAGCCATAAGACAGGGTCGCGGTTTCAGCCTTGCGCCACTCCCGGTAGTTCGGCAGGTTGCCGACGCGCTCACCCGGGAAACCCAGGCCTGTGTCCTGGCCCAGACCCATTTTGGCCATCTGGCGGAAAATCGCTTCACCACCGATATCGAAGGCAACTTTACTCATGCCCACGTTACTGGAGTTGATCAGAATGCCCGTCAGATCGAGGACCGGGCCTTCAGTGCGCGATACGTCACGAATGGTGTATTTGCCCAGTTGCAGCGTACCCGGGTAGACCTCAACCTTATCGGTTGGCTTCCAGCGCCCGGTTTCCAGCGCAGCACTCATCGAAATCGGTTTAACCGTTGAGCCAGGCTCGAACACATCGATCATGGCGCGGTTACGCATCATTGCCGGCTGCAGATTGCGACGGTTGTTGGGGTTGTAGGTCGGCTGGTTGACCATGGCCAGAATCTCGCCGGTCTTTACATCCATGATCACCAGGCTGCCGGCCTTGGCACCGTTCTCGACCAGTGCATTGCGCAATTCACGGTTGGCCAGATATTGCAGGCGCAGGTCAATTGACAACGCCAAGGTCTTCCCTGCCTTGGCGTTTTTTGTGACCTGGACGTCTTTGATCAGGCGCCCGCGTCTGTCCTTGATAACTTGTCGCTTGCCCGGCACGCCGGCCAGCCACTCGTCATAGGCCAGCTCGACACCCTCACGGCCTTTATCGTCGATATCGGTAAAGCCGACCATGTGCGCGGTGACTTCACCAGCCGGGTAAAAGCGGCGGAACTCTTCAATGCCATAAACACCCGGCACTTTAAGGTCGAGCACCGACTGGCCCTGCTCGGGGGTCAGCCCGCGGACCAGATAGATGAATTCTTTATTGGCTTGCTGCTCAAGGCGCGCCGTCAACACTTTGGGGTCTTGCCCAAGCGCGTGCGCCAGGGCTGGCCAACGATCCTTGGCAACCTGCATTTCCTTGGCATTAGCCCATAACGTGGTCACCGGCGTACTCACGGCCAGAGGCTCGCCATTACGGTCGGTAATCAGGCCACGGTGTGCCGGGATCTGGATGTGTCGCAGACTGCGCGCATCACCTTGCCCCTTGAGGAAGTCATGGTCGATCACCTGCAAGTAGACAATTTGGCAGGCAATCGCACCCACCAGCAGCGCCAGCAGTGCCAGCACTACACGAAAACGCCACGGATACAGTGCGCCTTCGAGTTTGATCATGGCGCCACCATCCGAACTTCTGCTGCGCCAGGAATGCGCATTTTCAGTTGTTCGCTGGCCAGGGTTTCGATACGGCTATGGGCAGTCCAGGTGCTTTGCTCGAGGATCAAGCGACCCCACTCGGCCTGCGCCTTGTCACGCACACTCAGCTCACCGTACAGGGTATTGAGTAATTGACGGTTCCAGTGCGCGCTATAGGAAACGCCAACGGCTGAAACCAGTACGGCAATAAACAGCAGCAGCATGAAAAAACTTCCGCCGGGAAGTGGTTTGGCGAAGAGCTTGTTCAACGAAGCTTCTCCGCGACGCGCATGACAGCGCTGCGCGAGCGCGGATTGGCTTTGAGCTCTGCTTCGGATGCGAACTGTGCCTTGCCATGGATTTTTATAATGGGATCAAAGCTGGTGTGCTGAACCGGCAAGCCACGAGGCAGATTGTCGGGTTCACCTTTGACCAGATCACGCATGAACAATTTAACGATGCGGTCTTCCAGGGAGTGGAAGCTGATTACCACCAGCCGACCGCCGACTTCCAGCGATTGCAGTGCCGCTTCGAGGCCGGCCTTGAGATCACCCAGCTCGTTATTTACGTGTATGCGCAGGCCCTGGAAGGTGCGGGTTGCAGGATGCTTGCCCTTTTCCCAGGCCGGGTTGGCCACTTTAAGTACTTCAGCCAGATCGCCAGTGCGCTCGAACGGGGTAATGGCACGACGCTCAACCACAGCACGGGCCATACGCCCGGAAAAGCGCTCCTCGCCATATTCCTTGAATACGCGGGCGATTTCGTCTTGGGATGCAGTGTTTACAAATTCAGCGGCGCTGATCCCCTCGTCCGGGTTCATGCGCATGTCCAGCGGACCGTCGTTCATGAAGCTGAAGCCACGCTCCGGGTCATCAAGCTGCGGCGAAGACACGCCCAGATCGAGGAGAACACCATTGACCTTGCCGGCCAGGCCGCGGGCGGCAATCTCGGAGCCCATCTCGGCAAAGCTGCGTTGCACAATGACAAAGCGGCCGTCTTCGGCCGCTAGCGCTTGCCCTGTGGCAATCGCTTGAGGATCTTTATCAAACCCGAGCAAACGCCCCTCAGGGCCGAGCTTCTGGAGTATCAGGCGGCTATGTCCGCCGCGACCGAAGGTGCCATCCAGATAGCATCCATCAGGACGTACGGCGAGAGCCTCTACGGCTTCGTCAAGCAGCACGGTGATGTGGTTGAAGTCGCTATCTATAGTCACAGGATTAAATCACGCAGTTCTTCAGGCATCGCGCCCGGTTGTTGAATGGCTGCAAGGTCAGCGGCAGAAACAGCTTCCCAGGCATCCTCGTCCCACAGTTGAAACTTGTTTAGCTGGCCAACTAACATCGCGCGCTTATCCAACTTGGCATATTCACGCAAACGCGGCGGTACCAGAAAACGACCACTGCCATCGAGCTCAAGGTCGACGGCATTACCAATCAGCAGACGTTGCAAACGGCGGTTTTCTTCACGCAACGAAGGCAACGCCCGAAGCTTGGTTTCTATCAATTCCCACTCATCAAGCGGGTACACACATAAGCAGGGGTCTACCGCATCAATGGTCACGATCAGCTGCCCGGAACTCCTCGAAATCAACTCGTCGCGGTACCGGCTCGGCATTGCGAGACGACCCTTGGCATCGAGACTGATTGCGTTAGCTCCGCGAAACACGAGGCGTCACTCCCAAAATTAGCGTTTTACGTCAAAAAAACCCACTTTATGCCACTTTTCGCCACTTGCGCACACTATAGGAATGCGCCCACCACACCGTCAAGGAGCGGCCAACAGGAAAATCCTTACATAACTGAGATTTAGGAGGGTAAATAGACGTACAGCAATAAGCGGAGGGATTTTTTGACTACCGATGCGCAACAAACTCAAAGCCCTGGACTTCAAACTTAAAGTAGTTTGTTAAGAGTAAGAACTTTTTGGCATTACACATCGGAATTTTCTTGCGAATACAACGGGGAGATGAAGCGGCTGTTTCCTGAAGCGATCTGCTTGCAGCGCAAGCAGAAGAAAAAGGTGGAGAGTCGATCTGTAAGCCGGGTTCTGTCGTGAACAGTCATTCGTCTACGATGGCCATCACTGGACATCTTTAGCAACCTACCCGGTTCCAGCGCGGGCCACGCCTTGGAACCCTATTTGGTCTTGCTCCAAGTGGGGTTTACCTAGCCACGAACTGTTGCCAGTCGTGCGGTGCGCTCTTACCGCACCTTTTCACCCTTACCGGCGCCGAAGCGCTTAGGCGGTTATTTTCTGTGGCACTTTCCGTAGGCTCACGCCTCCCAGGCATTACCTGGCACTTCGCCCTATGGAGCCCGGACTTTCCTCCCCCCCCTAATTTTCATAGGAGGCAGCGACTGTCCAATCGACTCTCCGGCGCGAAGATTAACTGTACAGAGCGTATAGAACAAGCGTTAAAAGCCAGATGGCTATTTGATTCAACCCGCCCAAAGCCTTTGGCTACAAGCTCTACAAGCAAGCAAGTATCAAAAGGCCGCTACCCACCCTGTCCAATTAATCAACTTTTTGCTTTTCGAGGGCCACTTGATACAACACATTCTTGCGCTCACCGGTTATTTCAGCTGCAAGTGCGGCGGCACGCTTGAGCGGCATTTCCTTTAGCAATAAATCAAGAATGCGCATCGCCTCGCTGCTTACAGCCTCTTCTGTTTGAGGCGCAGTCCAACCCGCAACCAGCACCACACACTCACCACGCTGCTGGTTACTGTCGCCCTCTACAAAGGCACGCAACTCGGACAACGGCAAACCTTTGAGGGTCTCAAATGTTTTGGTCAGTTCACGCGCCAGCAAGGCCGGGCGGTCCGGGCCGAAGACCAGTTCCAGATCTTGCAGACACTCGAGGATACGATGCGGCGCTTCGTAAAAAATCAGGGTGCGAGGTTCTTCCTTGAGTAACTCAAGGCGCGAACGACGCCCAACCGCTTTAGCCGGCAGGAACCCTTCAAAGATAAATCGATCAGATGGCAGACCTGCAGCCGACAGTGCTGCAATCAGGGCGCAGGCCCCCGGAACAGGAATAACCCTGACGCCGGCCGCACGCGCCTGACGCACCAGGTGATAACCCGGATCGGAGATTAGCGGTGTCCCTGCATCGGATATCAGGGCGACATCTTCACCTGCCAGCAAGCGCTGAATAAAGCGACTGCCTTCATCACGCTCATTATGTTCGTGACAGGCACCCAAAGGGGTGGAGATACCAAAATGCTGCATCAAACGCAGGGAGTGACGAGTGTCTTCGGCCGCAATCAGCGAAACGTCACGCAACACTTTGAGCGCGCGCGCACTGATGTCGTCCAGGTTACCGATGGGCGTCGCCACCACATAAAGCGACCCGACAACGGAATTCATAGCACCTGGAGCAGTCAAAACGCACACCTCATGAGAGTCAAAGGCGCCATTGTAGCGCGTAGACACCTCGTGAACGCACCCTCCAGTCTGACTGCAGAGGGCTTGCAAGCAAAAAAATCACCGCTACAACCCGCATAACTCATCTAAATTTAGGCTTTATTGTCTGTAACATCGCGCCCCGGCCAGTGCTTGGGTACACTTCCCACTCTTTTGATCGAGTATCAGGAACACTACATGATCGCTTGCCTGCGGCTGTTCACTGCCCTCTGCCTTGCTGCCCTGTTGGCGGCTTGTGCCAGCTCGCCCTCGTCCAGCCTTGGCGAACTCCCCCGGACCCCGGATGCCAGCCTTGAACAGCTGCTGCAACAGGCGTCGCAAACCCAAAATCCGGAAAAAGCCGCTTTGTTGCGCTTGTCGGCGGCCGACCTCGCCATGCGCCAAAAGAATGATCAGCGCGCAGCGCAGATTTTGGCCCAGGTCCCACTGGATCAGCTCAAACCAGCGCAGCAAGTATTTGCCAGCACGCTGGCAGCCGAACTGGCAATGAACCGCAATGATCCCAAAGCAGCATTGGCCGCCCTGAATCACCCGAGCGTGTCACGCATTGGCGAGTTGCCCAACGATTTGCAAGTGCGCACACATACAGTCCATGCCCGCGCTCTTGAAGCTGACGGCCAGACACTGGCTGCAGCACGCGAACGTGCGGCGATGAGCCCGATCCTGACCGGCGACGCGGCCAACAGTAACAACGAAGCCATCTGGACATTGGTCGCCGCATTACCGGTCGATCAATTGCGCGCGCAGAGCAACGATGTGATGGGCGGATGGATGTCCCTTGCACTGGCAGTGAAGAGCGCCGGTACTTTGCAGGATCAACAGAACGCCATTGACCAGTGGCGTGCACAGAACCCCAATCACCCGGCTTCGATCCAACTACCTGCTCCACTGATCAAGCTCAAAGAGCTGGCCAGCCAGCCATTGACCAAAATCGCCGTACTGCTACCACAGGATGGCCAGTTGGCCGCTGTCGGCAAAGCCCTGCGCGACGGCTTTATGGCTGCTCACTACCAGGCACAGCAAGCTGGAGCAAACCCGCCGAGCATTCAGTTTTATGACAGCTCGCGCCTGACATCACTGGATGATTTCTATCGCACTGCACAGGCCGATGGCGTGCAACTGGTGGTTGGCCCGCTGGAGAAGTCTCTGGTCAAGCAGCTTAATGCACGCCCACAACTGCCTATCACCACACTGGCACTAAATTACAGCGATGGCGCCCAAGGCCCAGCGCAACTGTTCCAGTTTGGCCTGGCAGCTGAAGACGAAGCCCGCGAAGTAGCCCGCCGCGCCCGCGCCGACGGCTTGACCCGCGCTGGCGCCATGGTGCCCAAAGGTGAATGGGGCGAGCGCGTGCTCAATGCGTTCCGCCAGGAATGGGTCGCCCATGGCGGTTCCATCGTCGGCATTGAATACATTGATAAACCCGTAGCCCTGGCACAGCAGGTTGGCGATCTGGTGCAACTGCGTAAAAGTGCAGGCGAGCCTATGCAGTTCCTGTTTTTGGCTGCCACACCCCAGCAAGCCCAGCAGATCAAACCGACCCTGAACTATCAATACGCAGGCGACCTGCCGGTTTACGCCACTTCCCACGTTTTCAGTGCGAGCGGCAATCAGGATCAGTACAAAGACATGAATGGCGTACGCTTTTGCGAAACTCCATGGCTGCTGGAACCGGGCAACCCGTTGCGCCAGCAAGTGGCCGCGCAATGGCCCCAGGCCGGTAGCAGCCTGGGCCGCCTGTACGCCATGGGCGTTGACGCCTATACCCTGACATCGCGCCTGGGCCAGCTCAAAGCCCTGCCAGACAGCAGGATCGACGGCCTGTCCGGCAGCCTCAGCATGAGCCCGTCGCAGCATGTCGAGCGCCAGCTGCCATGGGCCGAGTTTGTTAACGGCCAGGTTCAGCGCCTGCCCGACACCCCGAACTGATGCCCGACCGCTCAAGCCTGAAAACAGGCAAGGATGCCGAGCGCATGGCGCTGCGGCATCTTGAGCAACAGGGTTTACGCTTGCTGGCACAGAACTGGCTATGCAAGCGCGGCGAGCTGGATCTGGTCATGCTTGACGGCGATACAGTAGTATTCGTCGAAGTTCGTTACAGAAAGCATGCGCAATGGGGCGGAGCATTAGCCAGCATTGACGCACGCAAGCGGCAGAAGCTGATACTTGCAGCTCAGTATTTTTTACAACGCGAGTCGCGCTGGGCCAATCACCCGTGCCGATTTGACGTCGTGGCAATGGACAGCGCAACACCTCACTTGAACTGGCTACGGAATGCCTTTGACAGCTAGCAAGCTGCCAGGCCTATTCCAGCACCCTTTTATTAAACGATTTTGCTTTGCTTTGCGGGCTGAACATTTTTGTGCCGGGAAGTCTCCCAGGAACACTTGGGTTACGCCCGACCAGCCGCCCTACTTAAGGTCACATAGATGGACATGCAATCCCGGATTCGCCAGCTTTTTCAGGCCAGCATCGACACCAAGCAGCAGGCGATGGACGTTCTTGCACCTCACATCGAGCAAGCGAGCCAGGTGATGGTCAACGCATTGCTCAACGAAGGCAAAATGCTTTCATGCGGTAACGGCGGCTCTGCAGGCGACGCACAGCACTTTTCATCAGAGCTGCTCAATCGCTTTGAACGCGAGCGGCCCAGCCTGCCCGCCATTGCACTCACCACTGACACTTCGACGATCACCTCGATCGCCAACGATTACAGCTTCAATGAGATTTTCTCCAAACAAATTCGCGCCCTGGGCCAGCCAGGCGATGTCTTGCTGGCCATTTCAACCAGCGGCAACTCAGCCAACATCATCCAGGCAATTCAGGCGGCGCATGATCGCGAAATGATCGTGGTTGCCATGACGGGTCGAGATGGCGGCGGCATGGCTTCACTGCTGCTGCCAGAGGACGTGGAGATTCGCGTCCCTTCCAATGTCACCGCACGTATTCAAGAAGTCCACCTGCTGACGATCCACTGCTTGTGCGATCTGATCGACAGCCAACTGTTCGGGAGTGAAGAATGACTTTAAAACGCCTCAGCCTGGTTGCCCTGACCCTGTGCCTTGGCTTGACCGCCAGCTGCAGCTCAGTACTGACAGCCACCCGCGACACGCCGATCGAAGATGATCGTGGCACGCGCACGTTCGGCAGCAAGATCGACGACTCGTTGATCGAAACCAAGGTCGCCGTGAACGTAGCCAAGGCCAACCCGGATCTGGACACAGGCTCACACATCGTCGTGACCAGCTACAACGGCATCGTATTGCTGGCTGGCCAGACCCCTCGCGCCGACCTCAAGGCCCAGGCCGAGCAAGCAGCAGCCGCTGTGCAGCGAGTGAAGAAGGTCAACAACGAACTGCAAGTCATGGCACCGTCTTCGATCCTTGCACGCAACAATGACGCGTGGCTGACGACCAAGATCAAAACCCAGATGCTGACCGACAACGCGATTCCGGGCTCGCGGATCAAAATCGTCACTGAAAACGGCATCGTCTACATGCTTGGCCTGGTGACCAAGCAGGAAGCAACCCGCGCAACCAATCTGGTGCAGGGCGTTTCCGGAGTACAGAAAATCGTGAAGCTGTTTGAGTACATCGACTGACCAAACGATTGCCTCGCGATCTTATAAAAATCAGACACAAAAAAGGCGACCCTTGCAGGTCGCCTTTTTGTTACTTGACCACTTTCAGGCTTGGCCGACCCGTAGGTCTTGGCGGCTCAGTACCTGGCGGCGGCCCATCGTCATCCGGCTCGACCTCGTCATCGCCATCTACAGGCTCTTCCAGATCAAACACCATGCCCTGACCATTCTCACGGGCGTAAACCCCCAGAATTGCCGCAATAGGCACGTACAACGTGTGTGGCACACCACCAAAACGCCCTTCAAAGCTTACTGCTTCGTTGTCCATGTGCAATTGACGCACGGCGGTGGGCGAAACATTCAGGACAATCTGCCCGTCACTGGCAAAACCCTGAGGTACTTGCACCTTCGGGTAGTCAGAATTAACCAGCATGTGCGGAGTGCAATCGTTATCAACAATCCACTCATAGAGCGCACGCACCAGATAAGGTCGACTTGAATTCATCAAGGGCTCCTAAAGCCTTAGCGCATGTCGCGTTCAACGCCAGACAAGCTTGCCTGGAAAGTCTCACGCGCAAACTGGCGCTCCATATAGTCAAGCAGCGGCTTGGCCGGCCGCGGCAATTCAATACCCAAAATAGGCAAGCGCCAGAGTATCGGCAATAGACAGCAGTCGACCAGACTTAGCTCCGTGCTGAGGAAAAAAGGTTTGTCTGCAAACAATGCAGACACACCTGTCAGACTCTCACGCAGCTCTTTACGCGCCTGAACCCGTGCAGGCTCCTTGGTACGCGAATCAAGAATCAGATCCACCAGCACGCACCAGTCACGCTGGATGCGATGAATCAGCAGACGGCTATTGGCCCGCGCTACCGGATATACCGGCAACAGCGGCGGATGCGGATAACGCTCATCCAGATATTCCATCACCACCGTCGACTCCCACAACGCCAGGTCACGATCGACCAGGGTTGGCAGGCTGCCATACGGGTTCACTTCGATCAGCTTCGGCGGCTGACGGCCCGCCTCCACACTGATGATCTCGGCGCTGACACCTTTCTCGGCGAGCACAATGCGTACTCGATGGGAATAGTGGTCGGCGGGGTCGGAGTAACAGGCCAACCGATTGGTCACGCCCATGGCGGTCCTCCTCGCTTGTTGAAATTATCAGGAGCGGAAAAACGAACGCGCCCAAGGAATGTCTCCGGTAACCGCAGAACCCGGACGGGCAAGGTCTTGCAACCTTGCCCGCCACTCATCCTGCACTGTTACCTTTTCAGAGACACCCTCGGGCGCGCACGATTAACAGCAATGCGTGTAACGATATCAGTGCACATCTTTCCAGTATTCGCGCTTGAGCAGATAAGCGAATACGAAGAAGAAGGCCAGATAGAGCAGTACGTAGGTACCGATGCGCTGATGCTCCAGCTTCACCGGGTTGGCCGAATAGGCCAGGAAGGTCACAAGGTTCTTGATCTTCTCATCGAACTGCTCTTCAGTCAGCGTGCCGGTTTTAGGCAAAACTGTCAGCTGGTCGCATGCTTCATGTGTCAAAGGCGTGCCAGTGAGCGGATCATACTGCTTCTTGCCGTCTTCGACGATCTGTACTTGCTTGCAACCTACAACCTGACGCCCTTGCAACGGTGCCAAAACGTTCGGCATCCCCACATTCGGGAAGACTTTGTTGTTCACACCCCAAGGGCGTGACGGGTCTTCGTAGAAAGAGCGCAGGTAGCTATACAGCCAGTCAGTACCACGAACACGCGCCACCAGGGTCAAGTCTGGCGGTGCAGCACCGAACCAGGCCTTGGCATCTTCAGGCTGCATGCCGATGTTCATGTGGTCGCCAATTTTGGCGCCGGTGAACACCAGGTTCTCAAGCATGAGGTCATGGGGGATCCCCAGATCATCGGCAACACGCTCGTACCGCTGGAACTTCGCACTGTGACAGCCCATGCAGTAGTTGGCGAACGTACGGGCGCCGTCCTGCAGGGCCGCCTTGTCAGAAACATCGATGTCGACCTTGTCGAGCTGAACACCCTGTTCCGCCGCAAAGGACAACACAGGCATCACCGCCAGCATCAATACAGCAAATAGCTTTCTCATCAGCCAGTCACCCTTTCCGGAACCGGTTTGGTCTTCTCAAGCCTGGTGTAGAACGGCATCAGAATGAAGTAGGCGAAGTACAGGAACGTACAAACCTGCGACAGCAATGTACGTTCCGGAGTCGGTGCCAATACACCCAACACGCCCAGAATCACGAACGAGATGCAGAACACCCACAGCCATATTTTGCTCAGCCAGCCCTTGTAGCGCATGGACTTCACCGGGCTACGGTCAAGCCATGGCAACACGAACAGCATGGCAATTGCAGCCCCCATGGCGATTACACCAAGCAGCTTGTCCGGGATCGCACGCAAGATGGCGTAGAACGGAGTGAAGTACCAGACGGGTGCAATATGCTCAGGCGTTTTAAATGCGTTTGCCTGCTCAAAGTTAGGTTTTTCCAGGAAGTAACCACCCATTTCCGGGAAAAAGAACACAATTGAACAGAAGATAAACAGGAACACCACCACACCGACGATATCCTTCACGGTGTAATACGGATGGAAAGGAATGCCATCCAGCGGTACGCCGTTTTCGTCTTTATGCTTCTTGATGTCCACGCCGTCAGGGTTGTTGGACCCCACTTCGTGCAAGGCCAGAACGTGCAGCACAACCAGACCCAGGATCACGATAGGCAAGGCTACTACGTGCAGGGCGAAGAAACGGTTCAGGGTAATGCCGGAGATCAGGTAGTCACCACGGATCCACTGAGTCAGGTCGTTACCGATAACCGGAATCGCACCGAACAGCGAGATGATCACCTGAGCGCCCCAGTAGGACATTTGCCCCCAAGGCAGCAGGTAACCCATAAAGGCCTCTGCCATCAGGGCCAGATAAATCATCATGCCGAACAGCCAGACCAGCTCACGCGGCTTCTGATACGAACCGTAGAGCAAGCCACGGAACATGTGCAGATACACCACAACAAAGAATGCTGACGCACCGGTTGAGTGCAAATAGCGCAGGATGGAACCGTATTCGACGTCACGCATAATGTATTCGACGGAGGCAAACGCCTCTTCTGCCGACGGCGTGTAGCTCATTGTCAGCCACACACCGGTGACAATCTGGTTGACCAGAACGAGCAATGCGAGAGAACCGAAGAAATAGAAGAAGTTGAAGTTCTTCGGAGCGTAGTACTTGCTGAGATGGTCTTCCCACATTTTGGTAGCGGGGAAGCGGGCATCAATCCAGTCCATGAACTTGCTCATTACGCGCTCTCCCCTTCAAGGCCAACGACAATCACATTGTCACTGCCCTCAACATAGTAGTAAGGCGGTACCGGCAGGTTCAGTGGAGCAGGTTGCGACTTGTAGACGCGGCCGGCCAGGTCATAGTGCGAGCCATGGCAAGGGCAGAAATAACCCCCAACCCAATCCTTGCCCAGGTCAGCAGGAGCAACCTCGGGACGGAAAGTAGGCGAACATCCCAAATGAGTGCAAATCCCAATCAACACCAAAACTTCTGGCTTGATAGACCGCCATTCGTTTTTTGAGTTTTCAGGTTGATCGGATTGATTGGAGTCAGGATCAGCGAGCTGTCCTTCAATCTTCTTGAGATTTGTCAGGATCTCCTCAGTGCGGCGGACAATGAATACCGGCTGACCACGCCATTCAGCAATCATCTGCTGTCCTGGCTCGATCTTTGCAATATTCACTTTCACCGGTGCGCCTGCGGCTTTCGCCTTGGCACTGGGAAACCACGACCCCACGAACGGGACCGCCGCCCCCACCGCTCCTGCAGCACCCACCACGGATGTGGCTGCTACGAGGAAGCGACGCCGGCCGACATTTACGCCGTCATTGCTCATTCAGTCCTCTCCCATCAGCTTTGTGGCCTGTTAAATCAGGCATCTACTAAGTAAAAATCTGAACTTATAAAAATTTTGCAGAATGGTAATGAAAAGCCCCTACTCTGACAAGGTAATTACCGCTCTGGGTCGGCTACAAGCCTTGTAGTATAGGCATTTGCTGAATGTGGCAAGTTGTCACACCAATAATTCACCACCCATAAAAAAAGCCCAGCTCCTAAGGAGACTGGGCTTTTTTGAACGAAGCTGCGAATTAACGCTTCGAGTACTGCGGACGCTTACGCGCTTTACGCAGACCGACTTTCTTACGTTCAACTTCACGAGCATCGCGAGTTACGAAGCCTGCTTTGCGCAGAGCGCCACGCAGAGTTTCGTCGTACTGCATCAGTGCGCGAGTGATACCGTGGCGGATTGCGCCAGCCTGACCACTTACACCACCACCGATCACGGTGACGTAGATGTCGAATTTCTCGACAGTCTCAGTCAGTTCCAACGGCTGACGAACTACCATGCGGGCAGTTTCGCGACCGAAGAAATTCTCCAGAGTGCGGTTGTTGATCGAGATGTTACCGGTACCTGGACGCAGGAAAACGCGTGCGGTTGCGGTTTTACGACGGCCAGTGCCGTAGTTTTGAGTCGCCGACATAATGAACTATTCCGTTAAAACTTCAGTTCTTGGGGCTGCTGAGCAGTATGAGGGTGAACAGCGCCCGCATAGACTTTCAGCTTACGGTACATGTCGCGACCCAGCGGGTTTTTAGGCAGCATGCCTTTAACCGCGGTCTCGATCACGCGTTCAGGAGCTTTGGCGATCAGCTTTTCAAAGTTGATCGACTTAATCCCGCCCGGGAAACCGGAGTGAGAGTAGTACATTTTGTCAGTGGTTTTAGCACCAGTGACACGAATCTGCTCGGCATTGATAACAACGATGTAGTCACCGGTGTCAACGTGCGGAGTGTATTCAGGCTTGTGCTTGCCACGCAGACGGCTCGCGATTTCGGTGGCCAGACGACCCAGTGTCTGGCCAGCAGCGTCGACGACAAACCAGTCGCGCGTAACTGTTTCCGGTTTAGCAGTAAAAGTTTTCATTCTTTATAGCCTCAGGGGCCGCCCTGTAAATTAGACGGCGGATCTTACTGAATAGTGCGTACTTTGACAAGTCAAAGGCAGCCGGATACAGACGCTATCGGGGGCTCGGGTCAGCGCGTCCGTTCAACGGCAAGATTCTTCGGCAGGCGGCGCATCACTTCCACCGCAGAAAGAGGTCGGCAATTATCCAGATTGCGAAACAAAATACAACCTGCTTTTATGATTCTTTACCCGAAGGAGTCACCGATGGACTACCGCCAGCTAGGCCGCACCAATTTGAAAGTCAGTGCAATTGCTCTCGGAACCATGACGTGGGGCGAGCAGAACACGCAGGATGAAGCCTTCGCCCAGATCGAGTATGCGAAAAACGCCGGTATCAATTTCATCGACACCGCCGAAATGTATCCGGTACCGCCCAAGGCAGAAACTTACGCCAGCACCGAACGCTACATCGGCAACTGGTTCAAAACCCGGGGCGATCGCGCCGACTGGATCCTGGCCAGCAAGATCGCCGGCCCCGGCAATGGCATCGACTACATTCGTGACGGCCAGCTCAAACACAACCGCACTCATATCGTCCAGGCACTGGACGCCAGCCTCAAGCGCCTGCAAACCGACTGGATCGACCTCTACCAACTGCATTGGCCAGAGCGCAGCACCAACTTCTTCGGGCAACTGGGCTACAAACATAACGCCGACGAAGACTTCACCCCGCTCGAAGAAACCCTTGAAGCGCTGGACGAGCAGGTCAAGGCCGGAAAAATTCGCCATATCGGCCTGTCCAACGAAACACCATGGGCCACCATGAAATTCCTGCAACTGGCTGAAAGCCGGGGCTGGCCACGCGCCGTTTCGATCCAGAACCCTTACAACCTGCTGAACCGCAGCTTTGAAGTCGGCCTGGCTGAAATTGCCATTCGCGAACAATGCGGCCTGCTCGCCTACTCACCCCTGGCGTTCGGCATGCTCTCAGGCAAGTACAGTGGCGGCGCGCAACCTCCAAAAGGCCGCCTGAGTCTCTACAGCCGCTTCTCGCGCTATTCAAACCCGCAAGCAGTGACTGCCAGCGAGCGCTACGTGGCGCTGGCTCGCGAACACGGCCTGGACCCGGCGCAAATGGCGCTGGCATACGTAACGCAACAGCCCTTCGTGACCAGCAACATCATCGGCGCCACGACGATGGAGCAGCTTGCCAGCAACATTGGCAGCTTCGACCTGAAACTGTCGGATGAAGTGCTCGCAGGCATTGAAGCCATCCACAAGGACCAGCCAAACCCGGCACCCTAGCCGCGCCGCTTGCGCAGGCTGCGTTCGATTGCGAAGCGATCGTAAACCTGAAAGCGCGGTTTTCCTGGAGGACCGCGCAACCTGACTTTACGAAGGCTTAACCAACGGACGCGGCCTGGGACAACTGCTACGGAGTTCGCGCTAGCCCCTTACCCCTAGACACACAGGATAAAAAATAAGACGATCCAGCCGTAAGTTGACCAATTTCACCTATAAGAATAATCAAATCATGTCTAACCAACTCTCCACGCCCCTGCGGCGCGTCAGCATCTTGGCCATCGATCAGGTATTTGCCTCAACCCTGATGCAGGCCAAGGACTTCTTTCATCTCGCCAGCCTGCGCCATGGCAAAAAACTGGGCCTGGGTCTCATCGCCGGATTCGAAACCCGACTGGTCAGCCCCGACGGCAACCCCGTCAGCAGCTTCAGCAACGTAGTGATCCCCGTCGATGGCGCCCTGGAAGACACTGACATCATTATCCTCCCGGCCTTCTGGGACGACTTTGACACCCTGTGCCAGCGATATCCGCAAATCCTGCCCTGGCTACGTGCGCAGCATGCCCGCGGTGCAGTCTTGTGCGCAGAGGCCACCGGAGCCTTCTGGCTGGCTGAAGCCGGGCTGCTGGACGGCAAGGAAGCCACCACCTACTGGCGGTTTTTCAATAGCTTCGCCGAGCGCTTCCCGCGGGTTCACCTCAATCAGGACAAGCACCTGACCGACGCCGACAACCTCTACTGCGCCGGCGGCCCGACCTCAGCCTGCGATCTCTATATTTATCTGATCGAACGTTTTTGCGGGGCCAACATCGCCCAGGCCGTGGCCCGCGACATCCTCTACGAAGTGCAGCGCAACTACGCGCCCGGACGCATCGGTTTTGGCGGACAAAAGCTGCATCAGGACGTGATAATCCTGCAAATCCAGCACTGGCTCGAAGAGCATTTTGCAGACAAGTTCCGCTTCGAAGACGTAGCCCGGGAACATGGCATGAGCATCCGCAATTTCATGCGCCGCTTTCAGATGGCAACAGGTGACAAACCCTTGCACTACCTGCAACGTCTGCGCATAGAAACCGCCAAGGGCCTGCTCTCGGCCACCCGCAAAAGCATCAAGACCATCAGCTACGACGTGGGCTACGACGATGCGAGCTTCTTTGCACGGCTGTTTCGTCAGCACACCGAACTGTCACCCAATCAATACCGGCAACAGTTCCAGCAGGCCGCCTGACCTGTAGCCAGCCTCTCTATGGCCGCAGCCCGACTTCTGCATGGATCGCGACAGATAAAAAAGGCCTGCAATGCAGGCCTTTTTTTGATACAGCGCTCGACTACGGCTTGTGCGCCCGCGTCAGGTATTCATGGGACTGCATCTCAAGCAGTCGGCTCAGGGTGCGCTGGAACTCGAAGTTCAGACGCCCGCCCTTATACAGATCCTTCAGCTCAACTTCAGCCGAGATAATCAGCTTTACGCCCCGGTCATAGAACTCGTCGACCATGTTGATAAAACGTCGCGCAATGTCGTCGCTTTTAACGTCCATTTGCTCCACGCCGCTGATGATCACCGCGTTGAAAATCTTCCCCAGCTCGATGTAGTCGTTCTGGCTGCGCGGACCATCACACAGTTCGCGGAAATCGAACCAGGCCACGTCATCACAGGTACGTACTGCGCGAATGGTGCGGTTCTCAATGATCAGATCGTCATTCTCGATCACCTTGGAAGAGTTATGCGTCAACGCTTTAAAGCTCTCGCGCAGGCACTTCTCGGAAGCCTCGTTAAGCGGAAAATGGTAAAGCTCGGCCTGCTCCAGGTGGCGCAGACGGTAATCGACGCCACTGTCGACGTTGACGATGTCGGTGTTCTGCTTGATCAGTGCAATCGCCGGCAGGAAGCGCGCACGTTGCAGGCCGTCCTTGTACAGGCCGTCCGGCACGATGTTCGAGGTCGCGACCAGGGTCACGCCATTTTTGAACAATTCTTCCATCAGGGTGCCGAGGATCATGGCATCGGTAATGTCCGACACAAAAAACTCGTCAAAACAAATCACCCGCGCCTCATCGGCGAAACGCTTGGCAATGATGGTCAGTGGATTCTTTTCACCATTGAGGGTGCGCATTTCTTCATGCACACGCTTCATGAAACGGTGGAAGTGAGTACGCACCTTCTGCTTGAACGGCAGCGCATCAAAGAACGTATCGACCAGATAGGTTTTACCCCGGCCCACACCGCCCCAGAAATACAGACCCTTGACCGGCGTCTGTTCTTTTTTGCCGAACAGCTTGCCGAACAACCCCGGCTTGCTCTGCGAGGAGGCAACCAGGTCGTCATACAGACGCTGCAGATGGCGCACGGCGTTTTCCTGCGCGGCATCGTGGAAGAAGTCCGGGCGTTTCAGATCAGCTTGATATCGTTCTAGAGGCGTCATAATTCGTTAGCAAGGCAACAAAAACGGGCCGCCACTGTAGCGACGGCCCTTGGGAATGGCAATCAACCCTGAGTCGAAACGCCGCACTTTTTAATCCTGCGCGGGCACCAGCGCCACACGCAACGCTTCGATTGCCGCGTCACGGGCCGCGCTATCGGCGAATGCCGGGCTGTCGGCGACGCAGGCGTCATGCAGCCAGACGCTGAAGCTCAGGTCCTGAGGACGAATATCAAGTGCCTCGCCCGCTTGCAGCTGTTTGGTCACCTGACCGGCGGCTTTGCCATCAGCGAAGTTGCGCGACAACAACAATTGCTCGCCATCGGCAGCCAGCAGACGGAAACGGAAGCTGCCATCTTCGTCACGGAAGCTGACGAAGCGTGGGCCCTTGGCCGCTTTCTTCTTGCTGGACGTGGCAGTCTGGGCAGCACTGACAAACGAACGCAGACCGACCGCTTCACGCAGCTCGGCCAGAAACGGGGTCGCGGTTTTGCGGGCTTTCTGGGCACCGGCCAGCAGGATGTCTTCCATATCGGACGGGCGTGACATCAGTTCGTGATAACGCTCGCGAGACTCGCCCAGGTCGGCGTCCAGCAGCTTGAACAGACGCTCTTTGGCTTCACCCCAGCCCAGACCTTGCAACAACTCGCCACGGAACTCTGCGCACTGCTCAGGCGAAGAGAACGCCTGATACAAGGTGAACAGGTGCGAGTTGTCCGGATCTTTGGCTTCGCCCGGCGCCCGGGAGTCGGTGACGATCCGTGAAATCGCGCTTTTCATGTCTTTAGCACTACTGAACAACGGAATGGTGTTGTCGTAGCTTTTAGACATCTTGCGGCCATCTAGGCCCGGCAAGGTGGCGACGCTTTCTTCAATCACGGCTTCAGGCATGGCGAAAAAATCCTTGCCCTTGCCGAACAGGTGATTGAAGCGCTGACCGATATCGCGGGCCATTTCAACGTGCTGGATCTGGTCGCGACCGACCGGCACCTTGTTCGCGTTGAACATCAGGATGTCTGCAGCCATCAGCACCGGGTAGCTGAACAACCCCATGGTGATCCCCGCATCCGGGTCTTCGCCGTTTTCCAGGTTCTTGTCCACCGAGGCCTTGTAGGCATGGGCGCGATTGAGCAAACCCTTGGACGCCACGCAGGTCAGCAACCAGGTCAGTTCCGGGATTTCCGGGATGTCTGACTGGCGATAGAACGTCACACGCTCAACGTCCAGCCCGGCTGCCAGCCAGGTCGCAGCGATTTCCTGACGCGAGCGCTGAATGCGCTGCGGGTCATCGCATTTGATCAGGGCGTGATAGTCCGCCAGGAAGTAAAACGAGTCGGCATTGGTGTCCAGGCTGGCCACGATCGCAGGGCGAATCGCTCCGGCATAGTTGCCCAGATGCGGCGTGCCGGTGGTGGTGATACCGGTGAGGATACGGGTACGAGTGGTCATGGGTAATCGCTTATCAGGCTGCAATCAATTCGAAAGGCGTGGCGCTACCAACTCTTTGAGCTCGGGCAGCTTGCCGTGAAAAAAGTGCCCGCATTCTGCCACTTTAAGCAGCTCATGGGGGCGTGACAGCGCGTTTGACCAGTCATAGACCAGTTGCGGGTCGATGACTTCATCGGTTTCTGGCTGGATCACGGTCACCGCACACGCTTGCGGCAAATCGTCTTCGGCACGCAAGCGCATCACCGCAGGCGCCACCATGAACAAGCGCGAAAGTTTCTCGCCCCGGGCTTCAAGCCGGCCGCCAAGGCTGGCGGCAACAAAACCGCCAAACGAAAATCCGAGCAAGGTGATCGGCAATTCCGGGTGCCGGGCACGCAGCCACAGGGCCGCCGCCAGCGCATCGTCGACTTCGCCTGTGCCCATGTCATGAACACCTTCGCTGGCACCCGTACCGCGATAATTAAATCGCAATGTAATCAGGCCAGCATCACGGGCAGTGCGTTGCAGGGTCGAAACCACTTTATTCATCATCGTCCCCCCCTGAACCGGGTTGGGATGACACAGCAGCGCAAGGCCTTTGGGCTCAGGCAAATCGAGGTACAAGGCTTCCAGTTGGCCGACAGGGCCATCAATTACTACAGGGGTTTCGCGGGTAAGCAAGAAGGAACTCCGTGACCTCAAACTGGGTCGACTCGTCTAGCTGATAGATTCTGTCTGGCATATTTGCGAGTGCATCGCGGTATACAGCGCAGGTCCGAGCCGTTAACGTAAAGCAAAGCCGTTTATAGAGGAAGGACTCGTGGAACACTCGCTCTTGATTTGGTTATTGCCGACTCTAGCCCTGGTTGCAGGTGTCGCCATTGGTTTTCTGATCGCGCGTCTACTGCCAAATGCCGCGCCTAACAGCACGCAGTGTCAGCTGGACGACATTCAGAAACGTTTTGACAGTTATCAAAGTGAAGTGGTTACCCACTTCAACAGCACCGCCAATCTGGTGAAAAAACTCACGCAGAGCTACCAGGACGTGCAAGACCACCTCGCCGAGGGCGCCAACCGTTTGGCCCTGGACGAGCAAACTCGCCAACGTCTGCTGGCCGCCCTGCACTCTGACGCGCCTCAACCGCATCGCGAGCGCATCACCCCGCCGCACAGCACTGAGCCGCCACTGGATTACGCGCCAAAAACCCCGAACGCCCCCGGCATGCTCGATGAGCATTACGGCCTGAAGAAGTAATTCATCGGGTAAAGCGCTCAACAAAAAGCCCCGTGACCGGTAAGGATCACGGGGCTTTTTTTGTCCTGCAGGAACTGGCTGGCTCCTGCACGACAAGGTCTTAAGGGTACTGCTGAACCTGACCTTGCTGCTGGTAGTTCACGCCCGGAATCGGTGCCAGGGTGATCTGAACGCGGCGGTTTTGAGCGCGGCCGTCAGGCGTGGCGTTGCTGGCGATCGGGTCGGCCGGACCTTTACCGCTGACCGACAGGTACTGACCGCTGACCCCTTGAGAGGTCAGATAAGTCGCCACACTTTGCGCACGCTGCTGGGACAACTGCATGTTGTAGTTGTAGTTCCCGGTGCTGTCCGTGTAGCCCACGATCTGAATCAGGTTCTGGTTATTGAATTGCTTCAGCGAATTGGCCAGGTTGTTCAGCGGCTGGTAGAAGCTGGGAGCGATGTTCGCCGAGCTGGTGGCAAACGTAATATTGCCCGGCATCACCAGGGTGATGTTGTCGCCCTGGCGCTGAACTTCAATCCCGGTGTTGGCCGTGCTTGCGCGCAATGCAGCTTCCTGCTTGTCGGCATAGTAGCCATAACCTGCGGCCCCCAGACCTGCCACGGCGGCACCGATCAATGCCCCTTTGCCGCGGTTGTTATGGTCGATGGCAGCACCGGCAACAGCACCGGCCAAAGCCCCCAGACCACCATAGGTAGCGGTTTTGCTCATGCCTGAAGAGGCCTGACCCTGATTGTCATACGGGTTGGGCGAGGCGCAGCCTGCCAGCAAGGCAATGGCACTTGCGGCAATAATCAAACGACGCGAGGTGAACATGGTGAAGCTCCTGTCAGTCTTGGAGGCAAAGGTCGTTGGCATCGGACCTCTGTAGGGCGTTGGAACGCGACCAACGGTAAAAATTCCTCAGGCCGCTCATATTCATACTCCACAAACGATAGTCGCCTGATCGCCTGCCCACAAACCGATGCACCCTGCCCGCACAAATTTTACTTTTTAGGCAATTTGCTGCCGACAGGAATATGCAGATAAGACATCACACTTTCTGTCAGCTCTGTCGCCAGTTTGACTGCCTCCTTGTTACGCGCCATGACGCCCGCCACCAGACCTTCGATCAAGGCCAGCACGGCGATACTGGAGCTGGTCAGCACCGGGTGGTCAGCCGGAGCGAACAGTACATGCCTTGCAATGCTGCTCAGAGGCGAGGCTGGCGAATCGGTAATGGCCAGCACCGTGGCACCGCGTTCATTGGCGAAACGCGAAAGCTGCAGAGTATCGATGGAGTAACGCGGCAGAGAGATCGCCAGTAAAACGTCCTGATCGGTGATCGCAGCCAGGCGATAGGCCGCGTTTTCATTACCGCCTTCCATACTGATAGCGGTGGCATCGGCACAAAACGGAGTCAGGGTCGAGGCTGCGAGGCCAGCGAAGTAAACACTGTTTCCAAAACCCAGAATGTAGATTTTGCGCGCCTTGATCAGATGGCTGACAAACGCTTCAAAGGTGTCCGGATGGTTGTTGGCCGCCGCCGTGGCCAGATTGCTGCTGGCACTCTGAATCTGCTCATGCAGGCCAAACGCACCGTCGGGCCGATGGGCCAGTTCATTGCGCAGCTTGTCGACGGGCGATACCACTTGTTGCAGTGTCGCCACCAGTTCGGCCTTCATCCCGCTGTAGCCGCCCAGATTCAAGGCCTTTGCCAGGCGGTTGACTGCCGCTGGCGAGGTACGGGTCTCGTGTGCCATCTCCTCAATCGTCAGCGTTGCGGCGCGCAGCGGATGACGCAGGATAAAATCGGCGACCTTACGCAATGAAGGCTGCAACTCGGGCACGATCTCAGCCAGCTTGCGCATCACCTGGGCGGCATAGATCGTGGTGTCTTTGGATGGGTTCGGCATATCCGGCTCAACATTCCCTGTGGATAAAAAAGGGGCGGCGCCCAAAACCGGTCCATGCAGGAGCAAGCCTGCTGGCGGTACAGCCCTGTACAGACTGCCCTGGTTTCTAACGACCGCAGTGTATCCGAAGCTGTCGCCGGCTATTTCAAACTGCCGCAAAGAAACTGCTGCAGGCGCTCGGACTGAGGATTGGCCAGTACCTTGCGCGGCTCACCACACTCCTCAACCACCCCTTGATGCAGGAACACCAACTGGTTGGAAACCTCACGAGCGAAGCCCATTTCGTGAGTGACCACCACCATGGTCCGCCCCTCCTGCGCCAGGTCCTGCATCACTTTAAGCACGTCCCCCACCAGCTCGGGATCGAGGGCCGAAGTCGGCTCGTCGAACAGCATCACTTGCGGCTCCATGGCCAGGGCACGGGCAATTGCCACCCGCTGCTGTTCACCGCCGGACATATGGGCCGGCCAGGCATTCATGCGGTGCGCCACGCCGACCTTGTTCAAATAATATCCGGCCTTCTCCCGAGCCTCGCTCTTACTCATGCCAAGCACATGCACCGGCGCCTCCATGACGTTTTCCAGCGCATTCATGTGCGACCACAGATTGAAATGCTGAAACACCATCGACAGCCGCGAACGCATGCGCTGCAACTGGTGCGGATCGGCGGCCTGAAGCCCGCCCTGCCTGCTATTGACCAGCCTCAACGGTTCGCCATCGAGCACGATACTGCCGCTACTCGGCTGCTCCAGCAGGTTGATACAGCGCAAAAAAGTGCTTTTTCCTGAACCGCTGGAGCCGATGATACTGGTCACATCACCCGCCCTCGCCTGCAACGAAACACCCTTGAGCACCTCATGGGAGCCGTAGCTTTTGTGCAAATCCTGAACTTCAAGTTTGTACATGACATCCACTCTCTGAGGGTCAGTCGCTGAGCAAGCGACCTTGGCGAATAAGGGTATTGCCGGCAACTTTGGCCAGCCACAAACCGGGCTGGGCAAAGCGCAGGCGCTCGCGGGCATAGAGGATGCCGTCGGTGCTGGCGCGCACCACGCTGTGGCGATCGGTAAGCGGATCCATCACTTCAAACAGCGGATCGCCCACTTTGACCCGTGCCCCGAGCGGCTGCACAAAGCTCACCACCCCCGGGTGCGGGGCGTAGGCATACTGGGCGCCCGCAAACGGCGTGGCCTCACAACATTCGACCGGCGCATCGGGCCACTCACCGCTGATCAGCCCCTGCTCGGCCAGATAGCCGAGGATCGCCTCGGCACTCTCCACGCACGGCCCGGACTCGGTGTCGGCCATGCCGCGCAACTCAATGGTGGCGGCGATACAGGCCATCGCAATATCGGCCTCGGGGAAGCGCTCGGCCAAGTGCAACCAGGGGATCGCGCAGGCTTCATCAAACGCACTGCCACCCGCCTCTTCAGCCAGCAAGGCTGCGCCTGCGTGCAGCCGGGCAGCCAGCGAACGCAAGCGCGGCCAGTTTTGCGGCAAGGCATACAGCAACATGATCGACTCAAAATCACAGTGCAGGTCCAGTACCACATCGGCGTCACAGGCATGGCGCAGCAACAGGCAACGCAGGCCATCAAGCTCGCAGGCCGGCTCCGGCTGCTCGCTCAATACATCCAGCATGGCCCGGCGGATGAGCACCGTATTGGCACCAGCATCGCTGCCCAACTGACCGGCTACCCGCGCCGCCACGCCGTCGGCCAGCGCCGGAAAATCGCGATTGAAATTCTTGCCGCTGGAAAACTCAAAACGCCCCTGATGAGTCGCCTGGAACATCTGGGCAATCCCGATGGGGTTGGCCATCGGCACCAATTCGATCACCCCGTTCAAACGGCCTTGTTCTTCAAGCTCCAGCAGGCGTCGCTTGAGCTCCACCGCAACCCGCATCCCCGGCAACTCATCGGCATGCAAAGAGGCCTGGATATAAGCCTTGCGCCCGCCCTGGCCAAAACGAAACAGCGAAAGATGGCGCTCTGTGCCCGAGGCACTCCACGGCAACAGGTATTTAATATGCTCCATAACACGCCCCTTAATGTTTGCGCGGTGCCTGGTACGCCAGCCAGCGGCGCTCGGCCAGCTTGAACAGACGCGTCAGGATAAAGGTCAGGATCAGGTAGAAAACCGCCGCCGTAATGAACGCTTCAAACGGCAGGTAATAACGTGCACTGACCGTACGTGCGGCCCCGGTGATATCGACGAGGGTGACAA
The DNA here is from genome assembly GCF_049897045.1 of Pseudomonas sp. TWR2-1-1. Classification (NCBI taxonomy): domain Bacteria; kingdom Pseudomonadati; phylum Pseudomonadota; class Gammaproteobacteria; order Pseudomonadales; family Pseudomonadaceae; genus Pseudomonas; species Pseudomonas sp. TWR2-1-1. The sequence continues at coordinate 367,692 of NZ_JAFCVM010000001.1, read as the reverse complement.
TCGAAGCCAGGCTCGTGGTCTGCATCATCATCAGCACCTCGTTGCTGTATTGAGGCAATACCCGACGCAACGCCGAGGGCAGGAGAATCCGGCGATACAAGGTCGCTCGCGACATACCCATGGCTTTGGCCGCTTCGATTTCACCGTGGGGGATGGACTTCAGACTGCCCGCCAGCAACTCCGCACTGTAGGCGCCGGTATTGATCGCAAATGCCAGGCACGCGCAAAAGGTGGCACTTGAAAGGTATGGCCAAAGCACGCTTTGGCGCACAGTTTCAAACTGAGCCAAGCCGAAATAGATCAGAAACAGCTGCACCAGCATCGGTGTGCCGCGAATGACATAGGTGTAAAGCCAGGCCGCAAAGTTGATCAAAGGCGATCGCGAGACTCGCATCAGCGCCAGCGGAATCGCCAGCATCAGGCCAAAAAACAGGGAAATCAGCAGTACTTTGAGAGTCACCAGGGCGCCACCGAAATACAGCGGCAGGTTTTCCCAGATCACGTTGTAGTCAAGAATCATAAGGTGCTCCCAATCACAGCTCGACGGCTTTTATGCTGGCCGAGTAGTGGTTTCCCAGAAAGCGCAGCACCAGCAATGACACGCTGGTCAGCATCAGATACAGCCCCGCTACCGCGAGAAAAAACGTAAACGGCTCATGGGTCGCATCGGCTGCACTCTTGGCTTTGAACATCATGTCCTGCAGACCGATGACCGAAATCAACGCCGTGGACTTGGTCAGCACCAGCCAGTTATTGGTGAACCCCGGCAATGCAAACCGGACCATTTGCGGTACCAGAATTCGCCAGAACACCTGCCCATTGCTCATGCCATACGCCAGCCCCGCCTCGATCTGCCCTTTGGGGATGGCCATAAAAGCGCCGCGAAAGGTTTCCGAGAGATAGGCCCCAAAAATGAAGCCCATGGTGCAGACCCCGGCAACAAAGGGATTGATATCGATATAGTCAGTGGAACCCAGGGCCAGAGCGATGCGATTCACCAGGTCCTGGCCGCCATAGAAGATCAACAGAATCAACACCAGATCGGGAATACCCCGGATCACGGTGGTATAGGCCTCGCCCGACCTTGCGAGCCACTTGACCGGTGACAAGCGCAACGTCGCGCCGATCAGGCCCAGGACTATTGCCAGAGCCATGGAGGTCAAGGCCAGGTTCACGGTCAGCCAGGCACCCTCGAGAATGCTCGATCCGTAGCCATGGAGCATGATGAAGTTCCTTGAGCGTGCGCCAAAAAATGCGCGAAACAAGCCCCGGCCGCCCCCATGAGGAAGCGGCCTCAGGGAGGCGGTTTACTTACCTTTGACCGTAGATGTCGTACGTGAAGTACTTGGTCATCACTTGCTCGTACTTGCCGTTGGCGCGGATGGCATCAATGGCGGCACTCAAACGGTCGGCGTTGGCCTTGTCGCCCTTGCGCACGGCAATGCCTGCGCCGCGACCGAAGAAAGCAGGGTCGTTGATGTCCGGTCCGACAAGGGCGTAACCCTGGCCCAGCGGGGTTTTGATGAAACTTTCATCGGTGTAGATGATGTCTGCGAGCGTGGCGTCCAGACGGCCCGAAACCAGGTCCAGAAACGCTTCACTCTGGGTCGAGTAGCGCACCACCACGACCCCGGCAGTCTCAAGCTTCTGCGTGGCAAAACGGTCGTAGGTCGAAGATCGCTGCACCCCGACGCGCTTGCCCTTGAGATCAACCAGCGGATCGTTGATCACGTTGCCCGCTTTCATCGCGAACTTGCCGGGCGTGTGGTAGTACTTTTTGCTGAAATCAACGGACTTCAGGCGGTCTTCGGTAATCGACATGGAAGACAGCACCGCATCAACCTTGCGCACTTTGAGCGAAGGAATCATGCCGTCAAACTCCTGGACCACCCAGGTGCATTTGATTTTCATCTCTTCACACAGCGCGTTGCCAATGTCGTAGTCGAAACCGCTGATTTCGCCTTCCGGGGTTTTCATCGAAAACGGAGGGTAGGCCGCTTCGATACCGATACGCAGAGGCGCGTCGTCGGCGCGGGCCACAAAGCTGAAAGCGCACAGGGCCAGTGCACCTAGAAGTACTGTCTTGTTCAAATTGTTGACTCCTGAAGGGCATTCGGGGGAAACACTCGCCATCCAAGCTGGCGCGCAACGTCAGTCCGTCGACTGTGTGCGGCTATAGATGACACGTATTATTTCAGAAATCAACTTAGTGAAAATATTTATATCAAAGCCGACAGCCGATCACGCCTAGATACGGCCCGGCACCTAAAACTTCACCCCCACACTCAGCGTCATGAAATCGCGGTCGCTGAGCGTGCTGTAACGCCCGCCAAAGAAGTTGGTGTACGACAGACTGCTGGTGTAGGTGTTCTGGTACTCGGCATCAACCCCCACGCTCACCGCCTTGCGGCCTTGTACAAAGGTATTGTCGGGGCCCGGCGAATAACCGCTGACGTCGTGGGACCACGCCAGATTGGGTTTGAGGTTGAGACTGGTAAACACGTTGTTGTAGGCCCATTCAGCCCGTGCGCGATAGCCCCATGAATCAGACGTGGTAAAGCCGTCGTTGCCGGCGCTTCCAAATACCGGATCACGGCCGTAGCGCAGCCCCGAATCGCCCTCCAGGCCTGCCACGTGGGTCACGCCGACCTCGCCAATCAGGGTCAGCCGGTCGGCGCCCATGGCATTGTCGAAGATGTGGGTCACAGACGTCTGAAACTGAGTGATCTCCTTGCGCCGATATCCCTGGGAATCAGCACCCGGAGTAACACTCAGCGGCGATGCATCGGCCAGACCCGGCAACAGGGTCACGTTGGCGTACAGCAAGTCATTGCTGTTGAGCTGCACCGGCGCATTTGGTCGATAACTCAGCTCGCCTTTCCACACTGAGCCTGTGGATAAGGTGGTGGCGAAACTCACCCCGTAGAGGCGGATATCTTCGGGATATTCGACGTAATAGCTGGAGTTACCGGCAACAATCATCGGAGCCAGCCCGCCTGCAGCCGAAGCGGCGTTATAGACCGACTGCCCCGCCGCACGCCCGCTCAGAATCGGATCGCGGCTGTGGTAGTTCATAAAGTAGGCGCCAAAATCGGTATCCAGCGGCTCGAACACATAGTGCATGGCCACGCCGAATTGCCCGCTGTTGCGCGCATCGCGGTCAGCTGCGCGGCGCACCAGCACGCCCTCACCATTGACCTCGACACCCGCTGAAGTCAGGGCTGCCAGATCAGCCACATTCAACGCCGAGCGCTTGCTCATCACCCGATAATTGCCGTCGCAGCCGTCGGCAGTCACGTCGGACTGCGAGAAAAACGTCCCGCAGTTATCGGTTTCTGACTGCTCCCAGTCCAATTGATAAAAGGCCTCGGCCGACAGGTTGTCGGTGAGATTTTGCGAGATATAAAACAGGTTGACCGGCACCAGGCCGTCTTGGTATTCGCTACCCGGGCGACGATAGGCCGCGACATCGGTCGGGTTGATGGCATTGATCCCGCCGCCGATAAACGCGCTTTCCCCCCAATTGACCACCTGCTTGCCCAGGCGCACCGCGCCGGGCTGATCGGCAATCGCGTAGTTGTGATAGACAAACGCATCCAGCAGCTGCGTACCGGCAGACTGGGCCGAGGCTTTGCGCCCGCTGTCGCTGACCGGCTTGAACGGGCGACTGTCATCCTGCAGTTCAAAGTCGTACCAGTACTTGCCCCGGACATACAGGCCGCTGTCGCCGTACTTCAGCTCCAGTCCGTGGATGCCGGTAAAAATCTTGGAGAAGGTTTCGCCGCGCTTGAAGTTGAGGCGACCATCGTCCGAGATTTGCGATTGCCCCTTGCCGCCGTTATTGGCACCGATCAGGTTGTGATCGGCCTTGGCGGTAGACCAGCTGGCGCCGATGGACAGCTCGGAATCGATCTGGCCTTCGACCTCGCCAATGTTAAAGCTCACGCCCCAGGCGGGCCCGGCGAGCGTCGAGACAAGGCAGACTGCCAGCGGCAGTTTGACTTGGCGCCAGAACCGGTTGACTGAGGACATCGATACTTCTCCGTGGGCACGCACAATGAGCCGCAAGGATGAAGGAAAACCAGAAATTGACAAGATCGTCGGCAGCGAACTTGCTCGCGAGGCCGGCAACCCGGGCTGTCTGACAGCCCGGGCTTGTGCGACGCGGGCAAGCCTGCGGCTGCAGGGCCCCGCTACCCGATGGGAGTGAACAGGCTTTTTATGCGTAAAAACATCAATTCATTTCAGTAAACGCAAGCTTCACACCCAGAGCCACCAGCACCGCGCCCATGGTGCGGTCAAACCAGTGGCCCATGCGGGCAAAGCCGGTGCGCACGCGCTGATGGCTGAACAGCATGGCCACCATGCAAAACCACAGCCCAGTCGCGAACGCCAGGTACACGCCATAACCGGCCTGAATTGACAGCGGTGTATGCGGGTTGATGACCACGGTAAACAGCGACAGGAAAAACAGCGTGGCTTTTGGGTTCAGCCCATTGGTCACAAAGCCCGACGTGAAGGCCCCGCGCGCAGTGCGCTCGCCAACCGGCAAAGAAGCGGCCACGGCTGCCGGATCCGCAGGCTTGGCGCGCAAGGCCTTGATCCCGATGTACAGCAGGTAGGCAGCTGCCAGCCATTTAAGGGCGTTAAACAACACAATCGACTGCGAGACAATGATCCCGATCCCCAGCAGCGAGTAGCCGACATGGACGAAAATTGCCGTGCCCACACCGAACGCGGTAAACATCCCGGCGCGGCGGCCGTGGGTCACGCTTTCACGCACCACCACGGCAAAATCCGGCCCGGGACTGGCCACCGCCAGCAGATGAATCAGGGCAACGGTCAAAAATTCTGTCCAGTACATGCACGGCTCCATTACAAATTGTTTCTTCTGTTAGGCTCGCCACATTACGCCTTCACTCGACAGCACAAAAGGTACAGTTGATGACGAACACTCAGCGCGCAGTATTCCTGGATCACACTTCACTGGACCTGGGCGACCTCGACCTTGCCCCTCTGCGCCAGTGTTTCAGCGAATTGCAGCTGTGGTCGGACACCGACGCCGATAACGTGATCGAGCGTCTGCAAGGCGCCAGCGTGGCCATCAGCAACAAAATCCTGCTCAACGCGCGGACTCTCGCGGCCTGCCCCGAACTGAAGCTGATTCTGGTTGCGGCCACCGGCACCAATAACGTTGACCTGCAAGCGGCCCGCGCCCAGGGCATTACCGTCGCCAACTGCCAGGGTTATGGCACACCCTCGGTGGCCCAGCACACTCTGGGGCTGTTGCTGGCGCTGGCCACCCGCCTTGTCGACTACAACAAAGCCGTGACTGCGGGGCAGTGGCAGCAGGCCAGGCAGTTCTGCTTGCTGGACTTCCCGATTGTCGAACTCGAGGGCAAGACCCTGGGCCTGTTCGGTCACGGTGAACTGGGCAGCGCTGTGGCCCGGCTGGCCGAAGCATTCGGCATGCGCGTCTTGCTGGGCCAGATCCCCGGCCGCCCGGCCCGTGCAGACCGTCTGCCACTGGATGAACTGCTGCCACAGGTCGACGCCCTGACTTTTCACTGCCCGCTCAACGAACACACGCGCAACTTTATTGGCGCCCGTGAACTGGCCCTGCTCAAGCCGGGAGCATTCGTGGTCAACACCGCCCGCGGCGGCATGATTGATGAACAAGCCCTGGCCGATGCCCTGCGCAGTGGCCATTTGGGCGGTGCGGCCACGGACGTGCTGAGCGTTGAACCGCCACGCGACGGCAATCCGCTGCTGGCCGATGACATCCCGCGCCTGATCATTACCCCGCACAGCGCCTGGGGCAGCCGCGAAGCACGCCAGCGAATCGTCGGCCAACTGACGCAAAACGCCGAAGCCTTCTTCAACGGTACAGCGCTGCGGGTCGTCAGTTGATAGACTGCGGCCCTTTTTGAGGAGCAGATTATGGATCCGCGCAGTGAAGTACTGCTTCGTCAGCCTGAATACTTTCAAGGCTCGTTGCTGTTGGTAGGTTTGCCGGCTGACGAATTGCTCGGCGAACTGCCAAATGCCCATGGCTGGTGCTGGCACGCTGGCGACCAGGCCACCCTCGATGCCCGCTTTGAAGGACGGGTGCATTTCGGCATTGAACTGCCAGAGCGCGCGTTTGATACCGCCGTGGTGTTTCTGCCCAAGTCCAAGGAACTGGCCGATTATCTGCTCAACGCTGTGGCGGCTCGCCTGCCCGGCGCGGACGTTTTTCTGGTGGGTGAAAAGAAGGGCGGCATCGAAGGCGCATCCAAACAGCTGATCCCGTTTGGCAAGCCGCGCAAGCTCGACAGCGCGCGCCACTGCCAGTTGTGGCAAGTCACGGTGCTCAATGCGCCAACTGCTCCTGTGCTCGCCGACCTCGCCCAGCATTACGAGTTGCCGCTGGCCGAAGGCCCGTTGAAAGTTGTCAGCCTGCCGGGCGTGTTCAGCCATGGCCGTCTGGACCGCGGCAGTGCCCTGCTGCTGGAACACCTGGACAAACTGCCCAGCGGCCACGTGCTGGACTTCGGCTGCGGCGCCGGGGTGCTGGGTGCGGCAGTCAAGCGGCGCTACCCGTACAACACCGTCACCTTGCTCGATGTGGATGCCTTTGCCACCGCCAGCAGTCGTCTGACCCTCGCCGCGAATGGCCTGGAAGCCGAGGTCATTACCGGAGACGGAATTGATGCGGCGCCGATGGGGCTGAACTCGATCCTGAGTAATCCGCCGTTTCACGTCGGAGTCCATACCGATTACCACGCCACAGAAAACCTGCTGCAAAAAGCAGTCAAACATCTGAAAACGGGTGGCGAACTTCGTCTTGTGGCCAATAGTTTCCTGCGCTACCAGCCACTGATCGAAGAGCAGTTCGGGCACTGTACGGTCAAGGCCCAAGGCCAGGGTTTTCGGATTTACAGCGCCAAACGCCGCTGACAGAAAAGAAAAATAAGGGCTTGCCGGATCGGATTTGCCTAGGCAGAATCCGCTCCGTCCTAGGGGAGTAGTCTCCCACGAGCACCACGCTCGTCCGGCATGCATCAACATACTTGGTCAACAGACCATGGTGCATGCGACCCAGGTGTCCGCACAGACGGACCGGGGTTTGACAAGACCTATGACACGAACACCTTACCCGGGGCGGGGAGGCTGTACGTGTCATAGCCGTGTCGACCCGCCCCTGGAAAACTACCTGATGATGCTTGATTCCTTACTCGTTCCTACCGCAATCGTTGCCTTGGCCGAAATCGGCGACAAGACGCAACTGCTCGCGCTCATTCTCGCAGCACGCTTTCGCAAACCCTGGCCGATCATCGCCGGCATCGTGGTGGCGACCCTCGCCAACCATGCGGCAGCCGGTGCCGTGGGCGCCTGGTTCAGCACGTTCTTCACCGATGTGATGTTGCACTGGGTGCTCGCCGCGAGCTTCACCGCCACGGCGCTGTGGACCCTGGTCCCGGACAAGATGGACGACGATGAGGCCAGTACAGCTCGCAAGTACGGCCCATTCATCACCACCCTGATTACCTTCTTCATCGCTGAAATGGGTGACAAGACCCAGGTGGCGACCGTGATGCTGGCTGCGCAATACCCGGATCTGTGGCTGGTGATTATCGGCACCACCCTGGGCATGCTGATTGCCAACGTGCCGGTGGTATTGGCGGGTAACTTTGCGGCCGACAAACTGCCGCTGACCCTGATTCGCCGACTGGCCGCGACTGCGTTCTTCGTGCTGGCGATAGTGGCGGTGTACAAGGCCATGGCTATCAGTGGCTGGGTGTAACGGCCACTAATTGCAGCAGGAACTGACTTGCCAGCGATGCAGACCTAATAGATGCAATCGCTGGCAAGCCAGACTCCCACAAGCAAAGCCCAGTCGAAACCTTGCTGCAATGGGATGCAATATCTGGATTGTGGGAACTGACTTACCTGCGATGCAGACCCCATAGATGCAATCGCTGGCAAGCCAGACTCCCACAAGGAAGCCCGGTCGAAACCTTGCTGCAATGGGATGCAATATCTGGATTGTGGGAGCTGACTTACCTGCGATGCAGACCCCATAGATGCAATCGCTGGCAAGCCAGACTCCCACAAGGAAGCCCGGTCGAAACCTTGCTGCAATGGGATGCAATATCTGGATTGTGGGAACTGACTTGCCTGGGATGCAGACCCCATAGATGCAATCGCTGGCATGCCAGACTCCCACAAGGAAAGCCCAGTCGAAACCTTGCTGCAATGTCTCAATTGTGGGAGCTGGCTTGCCAGCGATGCGAACACTGCGGTCTGACTGTCAAACCGCATGGATACAATCGTTGGCAAGCCAGACCCCTGCAGAGAAAGCCCGGCCTGAAACCTTATCAGGTCTTCGGCGCTTGCTCGTACAAGGGCAGCACTTTGGGGATAGCGGCTTGCAAGGCGGCAATACGACTGCTGGAGGCCGGGTGAGTGCTCATGAATTCAGGCGGCGCGTCTTGGGATTCCTTGGCCATTTTCTGCCACAGGGTAATCGCCGCATTCGGGTTGTAGCCCGCCCTGGCAGCCAGTTCCAGGCCAATCAGGTCGGCTTCGTTTTCATTGCTGCGGCTATTGGGCAACGTCAGGCTGTAGTTGACCACTGTATCGGCCAGTTGCAGGCTGTCCTGCCCCAACCCCAACAATGCGCCTGCGCCCTGCTTGGCAATCTCGACACCATAGGCTTTGGACATGGATTCGCGCCCGTGCTCACGCAAGGCGTGGGCAATTTCGTGCCCCATGATCGCAGCGATTTCGTCGTCACTGAGCTTGAGCTGATCAATGATCCCGCTATAGAAGATGATTTTGCCGCCAGGCCCGCAATTGGCGTTGAGTTCGTCGCTCTTGACCAGATTGACTTCCCAGTTCCATTGCGCGGCATCCGGGCGAAAAACCGGGGCCTGGGCAATCAGGCGGTTGGCAATCGCCTGCAAGCGCTTGGCATTGGCGCTGGTCTTGTCCAGTGCACCTTTGCTGTTCGCCTCTGAGACGGTCTGCTGGTAGGACTGCGCATACATCTGATCCACTTGCTGGCTCGACAGCATGCTGAACATGTACTGCTTGCGTTCAATCCCTACCGCGCCACCACTGGTGGTATTTACCGCCTGGCAACCTGCGAGCAATACCCCGGCGCCCACCGCGCACACTACCGCTAACTTACCCATCGAAACTCTCCATAAAGATGGCCCGCATCGTATCTCAACCCGGTGTCAGGCACTCGGGTGCATTGAGTTTTGGATCATTGACCAGATTGGCCAGCGGCCGTTCACGCAATGGCATTTGCGGGCTGGCGAGCAATGCCTGGAGCACTTGCAGCGGGGTTTCAGGATCGAGCCAGGCCTGTTGCCCGGCCTCATCCAGAATCAGCGGACGGCGCTGGCTGGCGGCAGCCTGAGTAATCACCGCAGTACTGAGCCACACATGCCCCTGAACCGGGTAGGCCTCCCAGATGCCGGCAAAAAACAGCGAAGCGCCCTCCCCCGGCGTCAGCCAATAGGGGCGTTTACGCGTAGTACCACGCCATTCGTAAAAACCGTTGGCCGGGATCAGGCAGCGGCGCTGGCGCAAGGCATCGCGAAACATCGGTTGCTCGGCCACGGTTTCGGCCCGGGCATGGGCCGGGGTGCGCGACAGGTCGGTCAGCCACGCCGGGGTCAACCCCCATCGCGCCCGTGCCAGTTCACGCTGACCAGGCTCGGCACCTGCACGCAGGATCAACACCGAGTCATTGGGTGAAATGTTCCACTGGGCCTGCTGATCGGCCGGAAAGCCGGGCAAGGCTGCAAATGCAGGGTTCCAACGAAACAGGGCAAAACGTCCACACATGGGGCAGCACAACTCTTCTATATAGATGCGGTAAAAAAACGCTCACTGATCAGCAGACCAGTACATCCGGGAAGCTTTCGGGCTCATCGCCCGCCACGGGTGACGCCGCATTGTACGCATCGATCAACGCCCGCGCGTATTGCGCCTGATCATCGGCCACCGTCAAACCCAGCAACCCGAGGGCCGGCAACTCGCCGGTCCCCCCAACCAGATCACGCCCGTCGAGCCGGGCCTCAACACCTTCGCTGGCAAGCATGCCCAGCAATAGCTCGGCTTCCATCAGATTCTGCGGCTCGTAGATGCGTCGCATGGTGGTCACCCGTCACTCGTTCTCGCTGCGTACATCAAGCATCCATTCATGACCGTCGGTTTGAAGATGGAACACAATCGGCCGGCAACACACAGGGCAATCTTCAACATAGGTCTGATCGCCACCCGAGAGGTCGAGCACGGCTTCTGCCTGCTCACCGCAATAAGGGCAATCGTAGTGTTCAGTCTCAAGCATCGCGGTCTCCAGAGTGACTTGTGCGTATAATCGCCGTCTATTTGCAGGGCTATTATTTTTGTCCTGCCCTGTGTACTAACCCTAGCCGTTTCCAACAAGAGAGCATGATGGGCGAATTCGATACCATCCGACCTTACGACGACGCCGAAGTCCCAGCAGTGCTGGCCCGGCTGCTCGGCGACAAGGCGTTTCTAGATATCCTGACCCACTTTCGCTTTCCGCGCCTGGCCGGCGCTTTCGGCTGGCTGCTAAAACCCCTTATAGCGCATCGCCTGCGTAAAGAGTTCGCGAGCGTTACTTCTGTCGCCACCTTGCAGGACAAGGTCGAAGTCTATGTCGACCGAACCATCGAGCATGCGACCGATGGCGTGACCTACACCGGTGTCGAACAGTTGAAGGCCGGCAACGCCTATCTGTTTCTGGCCAACCACCGCGATATCGTGATGGACCCGGCCTTCGTCAACTACGCGGTTTATCACGCAGGCCTGCCTACGCCGCGGATCGCCATTGGCGACAACCTGCTGCAAAAACCCTTTGTCAGCGATCTGATGCGCCTCAACAAGAGCTTCATCGTGCATCGCTCCATCACCGGGCGCCGTGAAAAGCTGGCGGCGTATCAATTGCTGTCGGCCTATATCAACCATTCAATCCGCAACGACTGCCAGTCGATCTGGATTGCACAGGCTGAAGGCCGCGCCAAGGACGGTGATGACCGTACTGATTCGGCCATCCTCAAAATGTTCCACATGAGTCGCAAAAACGAACCGTTCGCCGAGGTCATTCAGTCGCTGAACCTGACCCCGGTATCCATCAGTTACGAATACGACCCCTGTGACCAGGCCAAGGCTCGCGAGCTGTATATCCGCGCCACCACGGGCACTTACAGCAAAGCACCGGGCGAAGACGACACCAGCATTGCCAACGGCATTACCGGCTACAAGGGCCGCGTGCACGTGAACTTTGCGGCGCCGATTACCGAGCCGTTCGAGGACAGCAAATTGCTGGCTACCGAAATGGACCGGCATATTCTGAGCGGCTACCGGCTGTTCCCCGCCCATTACCTGGCGTATGCGCAATGGGCCGAAGCCGACCCGCAATTGCAGGTCCCGCCGGCCGCGCAAGTGTTCCCGGCAGAGGAGCTGGCAAAGGCCCAACAGGAATGGCAACGCCGCCTGGACGCCTGCCCGGCAGAGCACCGCCCGTATCTGGTACTGCAGTATGCGATGCCGGTGCGCAATCAGTATCGGGTCAAGGCCGGGCTGCCTCTGTAACCCCCCCACCTTTGTGTAGGCGCGAGGTTGCTCGCGAGATTTTAAAAGCTTGCGCCTGCAGGCAGGGGTAATTTGCGCTGTCACCGTATCGTCATGTTGAGAGGCCACTCTGTGGCCCCTCGACACCGACACGGAGCCTGTCATGTTGCACGCAGAAAACCAGGACCGCCTCTACCTCATCGCCCCCAGCGACGAGCAGCAGGCATTGATCGAAGGTCTGGCATTTAACGTTCAGGACCACCACTGGCTGGTCTACTGCGCGTTAAGCGGCCACACCCATGCCGACTTGCCCGAACTGGATTTGCTCACCGGCGTCAGTCGCCTTGAGCTGTATGCCGAAGCCGCTTAAAGCCTTCGCGCATAAAAAAGCCCGAACTCACAGAGTTCGGGCTTTTTGTTTTACCGCCATTACTCGCCCAGCAGACGACCAATAGTCGGGTCTTTAAACACTCGGGTCAGGGCATCACTCAGTACATCACTCACCAGCTTGGTGTTGGTTTCCTGATTGGGCGCCATGCCAAAGCGCTGATCCAGCGACGCGCCGTAACGGCCACTGTAAGTACGGCCGCCATTCTTCACATCAGAACGGAATGTCGCGCCGATGGTAGCCTCGGTGACGTACATGGTGTCCTTGGGCGATTGATATTTCAGTTCGGCCAGGGTGACGGTCAGGGTTGGCGCATTCATCGCATTGGACGTAGGGGTGTAGCCCAGCAAACGCACAGCGGCTTCAGCCTGTGCTTGCAGCTTGGGGATCACATCAGCACTGCTGACGCTGATTGCGCTGGTCTCAGGGTACATGCCGCCCCGGGTGCCCAGTGTTGGCCCCGGACGACCGTCCACCACACGCACCACCACCGGCTGACCACGACCCACTGGCGCCAGTTGTGCGGTCAGCTTGGGTTGCGGGCTGAGTTGTTGCGGGCTGTGGGCACAGCCGACCAGAGTCAAACTGGTCACAGTAATCAAACCGAACAACAGGCGTTGCAACATGCTCATCTCTCCAGGACTGGGTAAAACAGGGCGCCAGTATAGCGGTGCTCTGCGCTCGCTAACTAGCCGCTTGCTGTCACCCCCTTGTCATGGCCTGGACATGGTGCTGTCACCTCGACCAGATAGGGTTTGCCTTACTCACTCCAGAGGTGCCCGCCCATGAACAGGCTATGGTCATTGCTCGGCTTTACTGCCCCGCATCGCAGCTTCACCCGACTGGACAGCGCGGGTCGCTGCCAGGCATTCAAGCAATGCCAACAACCACCCGTCGGCGATAGCTGGGTCGAAATCAAAGAAATCCGCCTTAACTGGTTACACCAGGTACTACCCGCCAGCGCCCGTATCCCCACGCGTGCAACGCATTCGGCGGTGCAACCGTTGTTAGGACTTTGACTGGCGAACCAATAAAAGTCATTTAACAGGATCAATTGCCCGCGTTTCTTCGTTACAATCTCCCCCCGATTATAAGGACGTCTCCTGATCGGGCCTCGCAGCACCGCTAATGCGCTTGTATTAGCTCCCCGGCACCGCCCACAGAGAGTCGCCCACACAGATCATGTGAAGCTGGCGAGCTTGCTGTTCTCTGCGTAAACCACCGCCTTCACCCGATCTGCCAGAGCTGCCATTGGCCGGCCACTGCTTTTTTCCCGTTATGCCGTTTGCGGCATGCCATTCACGGGTCAGATGCCAGGCTTGCGGCAGCCCTTTTTTGAGGTTCACGTCTTCAAAAGAGCGTGAAAAAAAAACGGGTTTCACAACTTCACAAGAGTGTGGCGAGCAAATGAAAAGTTTTGCGTCTGAACATGCACCATTAGCGTCTGAAACAGTCCCACCAAGCAGGACAGTCGCGAGCTACTGCGCACACGACTGAAAGCCTGTCCGCTTACGGATTTGGTTGCACAAACGGACGCTCTAGACCTTAAGTCGAATTGCCTCCCGGGTACTGAAATGCGTTCATATGAACCCTGAAGGCCCTGGTCGGAGCGTGCGCTGAAGCTGCAAGAAATTGCGAAGAATCGGACATGGCGATCCTGGCCATGAGTGACCCGAGGCCCTGACTCAAACATGCCTCGGAACACCTGGCAGCTATGCCGTCAATTTGGTGCCGTAGATTTTGGAGACGCGTTAATGGCGCATAACGAAGCAGTCGACGTAGTACTGGTTGGAGCGGGCATCATGAGTGCCACCCTCGCCGTACTGCTCAAAGAGCTCGACCCCGGCCTGAAGCTGGAAGTTGTTGAGCAGATGGACTCGGGTGCCGCGGAAAGTTCCAACCCGTGGAACAACGCAGGCACCGGTCACGCTGGCCTTTGTGAATTGAACTACACGCCCCAGGCGGCAGATGGTTCGATCGATATCAAAAAGGCTGTGCACATCAATGCCCAGTTCGAGGTATCGAAGCAGTTTTGGGCCTATCTGGCGCAAAAAGGGACCTTCGGCTCATGCAAGTCCTTTATTAGCCCGGTGCCTCACCTGAGCTATGTCGAAGGCGAAAAAGGCGTGTCCTTCCTGAAAAAACGTTTTGAAGTGCTGAGCAAGCACCATGCGTTTTCAGACATGGAATACACCGAAGACAAAGCCAAAATGGCCGAGTGGATGCCATTGATGATGCCGGGCCGCCCTGCGGACCAGGCCATTTCGGCGACCCGCGTGATGCACGGTACCGATGTCAACTTTGGTGCCCTGACCCAGCAACTGCTCAAACATTTGGGCAGCGCACCGGACACGCAGATCAAGTACAGCAAAAAAGTAACCGGCCTCAAGCGCAATGGCACTGGCTGGACGGTGAGCATCAAGGACATCAACAGCGGTAACACCCGCCACATCGATGCAAAATTCGTGTTCCTGGGCGCCGGTGGCGCGGCATTGCCGTTGCTGCAGGCTTCCGGCATCGAAGAGAGCAAAGGCTACGGCGGTTTCCCGGTAAGCGGGCAGTGGTTGCGTTGCGATAACCCGCAAGTGGTCAAGCTGCACCAGGCCAAGGTTTACAGCCAGGCTGCAGTGGGCTCGCCACCGATGTCAGTGCCGCACCTGGACACCCGCGTTGTCGATGGCAAAAAGTCGTTGCTGTTCGGACCTTATGCCGGCTTCACCACCAAGTTCCTCAAGCACGGCTCATTCCTTGACCTGCCGATGTCGATTCGTCTGGGCAACATCGGGCCAATGCTCGCTGTCGCACGCGACAACATGGACCTGACCAAATACTTGGTCAGCGAAGTGCGCCAGTCGATGGAACAACGCCTGGAGTCACTGCGCCGTTTCTACCCGCAGGCCAAGGCCGAAGACTGGCGTCTTGAGGTTGCCGGGCAACGGGTTCAGATCATCAAGAAAGACCCGAAAAAAGGCGGCGTGCTGCAGTTCGGCACCGAGCTGGTTGCAGCCCGGGATGGCTCGCTGGCCGCTCTGCTGGGCGCGTCTCCGGGTGCTTCGGTAACCGTATCGATCATGCTCGACCTGATCGAACGCTGCTTCGCACAAAAGGCCACTGGCGAATGGGCGACCAAGCTCAAGGAAATATTCCCGGCACGGGAAAGCGTCCTCGAAACCGACGCTCAGCTGTACCGCGAAATCAGTACCCGCAACTCCGAGTTGCTGGAACTGATTGAGCCGAACACGGCTGGCACCAGCATCGCGTAACGTCTGCGCCTGAAAAAAAGCCCGTCCCCCTTTTGGGGGGACGGGCTTTTTTGTGGCTCCAACAATGCCTGGCACTTGTAGTCGCTGCCGAGGTACGAGGCTGCGACTACATCAACCGCGTGCGTTGTCGATAAGCTCAATGTAATCGGCGGCGTGGCGCTGATCCTTGATGATGTCTACAAACGTCTGACCGTGCTCATCCTTGCCATCCAGGTCGTATCCGGCTTCCTTGAAGAAGGTCAGGAAACGCTCGAAATCGTCGATGCGCAGACCGCGATAGGCTTTGATCAGTTTGTGCAGCGAGGGCGAAGTGGCATCCACGGGCTCGAAGTCCAGGAACAATTTGATCTGCTCATCGCCGATCTCATCACCAATCAACTGTTTCTTATCTTTACGCATGTCCGACTCCAGCCTGCTGATACTTCACGGGGCCCGCAGTTTACCCAAGGCTCAACGCGCGCGCACGCTGCCGGTGTGCAAGTCGGCCCAAACATGGCCATTGGCGTACGTCAAAAACTGGCAGTAGACCGTGTCGTTACGCAGCAAATCCATCACCACCCGGTATTGGGACAGCGGATAAGTAAGGGTCAGCGTCCGGGATTTACTGTCAAACGTGGGCTTTTTCAGGCTTTTGCTTTCACCATCAAACGAAATCAGGACCTGGCGCACGGTGGCCCCCTGACTCATCGGCTTGCCTTTCAAACGCACCAATAAGGGCGAAGTCACCGGGATCGGCTGCTGATTGGACTGGCGCTGACTGCCCACCACCACGGAATACGAGGTCACCATCATCAACTGCTGTTGCTCGGGCTGCTCGGCACGCAGCTGAAGGTCATCGGCTGGCAGAAACTGGGCATGCAGAGGGGGAATAACGGCGGGGGCCGCAACCACGGGCAAGCTGGCCAGCATCAGGCTCAGCGCGGCACAGCGAAGAAAAAGACTCATGTCGGGCTCCAGAACGCGGGGAGCCGCACTTTAGCATGCTGGCGCAGCGGGAGACGCTCAGCGCCTCCCGGCCGACCCTCTAGCGGGCTATCAACTGCCCTTCCTGAATCCGCACATGCCGTGGATGGAACCGCGCCAGACTGCTGCGATGCCCCACGCTGACAATGCTCAGGCCCGGCAATTGATCGATCAGGGCTTGATACAGCATGGCTTCATCCTCCTCATCCATCGCCGAGGTCGATTCATCCATATAGAGCCATTGCGGGCGATACAGCAGCACCCGGGCAAAGGCCAGCCGCTGTTGCTCGCCCCCGGACAGCAGACGCTGCCAGTGATTGACCTCGTCCAGTTTGGGGATCAGATGCTCCAGGCGGCAGGTACGCAGCACTTGTTCATAACGCTCGGCCGGATAAGTATCGCCGGTCTGTGGATAACTCAGCGCGTCACGCAAAGTGCCTATCGGCAAGTAAGGTTTCTGCGGCAGAAACAGCGCACGCTCCTGCGGCAGGCGGATCACCCCGCTGCCTTGCGGCCAAAGCCCGCCCATTGCACGCAGCAAGGTACTTTTACCGCTGCCGGAACGACCGCTGAGCATCAATCGCTCACCCGGGGCCACTTGCAGGCTGGCGTCATGCAGCAAATGGCGGCCATCGGCCAGGTCCAGGCTCAGCTCGTCAATCTTCAAGGCTTGCCCCTGGGCCTGTAGATCAATTGCAGGCGGACGCTGCTCATTGTCGGTCATGGCCTGCCGGAAACTCAGCAGACGGTCACAGGTAGCGCGCCATGCCGCCAGGGTCACATAGGCGTCGATAAACCAGCTGAAATTCTCTTGCACGTTGCCGAAGGCCGAGTTGATTTGCATCAGCTCACCCAGCTCGATTTTCCCGGCGAAGTAGCGCGGTGCCGCAACGATAAATGGAAAGATAATGGCGATTTGCGAGTAGCCCGCGGTGAAGAACGTCAGGCGTTTTTGCACCTTCATCTGGGTCCAGAAATTCTGCCAGACTTTATTGAAACGGGTGCTCAGGCGCTCATGCTCGCTGGATTCGCCGTTGTACAGAGCAATACTCTCGGCGTTTTCACGTACCCGAACCATCGAGAAACGCAGGTCAGCCTCGAAGCGTTGTTGTTGGTTGTTCAGACCAATCAGGCGTCGACCGATCAAGTGCGCCAACCAGCTGCCGACGGCGGCATACAGCAGTGCACACCAGAACATGTAGCCGGGAATAGTGATGCCGAACACTTCGATGCTGCCGGAAACACCCCACAAAATAATCGAGAACGAAACCAGGCTGACCACTGTACGGATCAAACCCAACCCCAAGGTCAGAGTGCTGTCGGTGAACGAGTTGAGGTCTTCACTGATTCGTTGGTCAGGGTTGTCGGTGTAACCGCCCTGCTCCAGCTGATAATAATTTTTGTGCGCCAGCCAGCGCGCAAAATGCTGCTCGGTCAGCCAGCGGCGCCAGCGAATGGTCAACATCTGGGTCAGATACAGCCGGTATACCGCGCCGACAATCCCCACCGCGGCAATGATTCCGAAGTAGCCGATCAGGCTCCAGAACGCTGCGCCGTCCTTTTTTTCCAGCGCGTTATAGAAGTCCTTGTACCAGTGGTTGATCCACACTGAAATGCCCACGCTGACCAGCGACAAGGCAATCACCGCGATCAGCAACAGCCAGGCTTTGGCCCGCTCTTCACTGCGCCAGTAGGGTGTGATAAGGCCCCAGACCCGAGGTATGAAATCTCCACGCACAGCATCATTCACTACAGAAGCCTCAGCGTTCTGATTCATCGTTCAGCCTCGGTTGGAGTAAAGAGCACTCTGCAGACCGGTCAGGACAACCGGCCTGTAACGCTTTGACACGTCTTGATACAGGTTAGGGGCTGTAGCCGTTTCGTTGCAAGCCGCAACGCAATGGCTACAGCTCCTGTTCAGCGTCGCACCGGACGCTTCTGCAATTTGCGCTGCAACGTGCGTCGGTGCATGCCCAGAGCACGGGCCGTAGCGGAGATGTTGCCTTCATGCTCGCCCAGTACGCGCTGGATGTGTTCCCACTGCAAACGGTCAACCGACATCGGATTGTCTGGTACCAGGGTTTCGAGGTCGGCATGCTGGGAGAGCAAGGCTGCCAGAACGTCGTCAGCATCGGCCGGCTTGCAAAGATAGTTGCAGGCACCGCGCTTGATCGCTTCAACCGCGGTAGCGATGCTGGAGTAACCGGTGAGGATCACTACCCGCATTTCCGGATCGAGCTCAAGCAACTTGGGCAGCAATACCAGCCCGGAGTCACCCTCCATTTTCAGATCCAGCGCCGCATAATCAGGCAGGTCCTGCTGCGCCAGGATCAGTCCTTCTTCCGCGGAGCCTGCAGTGCTGACGCGAAAGCCGCGACGGGCCATAGCCCGTGCCATGACGCGGGTAAACGTAGCGTCGTCATCCACCAGCAACAAATGCGGCAGTTCTTCGCCTTCGACCTGAATTTCTTCACTCATTTTCGTTTCCTCGGGCGACACGCGGCAGGCGCAGCTCGGTGAGCGTGCCGCCATCCTCATGACTGTAGAGTTTTACCGAGCCGCCGGCGCGTGTAACGCTGGCTTTGCTCAAGAATAGGCCCAGGCCGAAGCCTTTGCCCTTGGTGGTAAAAAAAGGTTTGCCGATTTGCTCGGCGATGGCCAACGGTACACCCGGGCCGTGATCGCGAATACTGATAGTCAGATCCACGGCGTCCCAGTCCAGGCAAACCTCAAGCCCTTCGGGGCAGGCATCCGCTGCATTGTTTAACAGATTGAGCAGGGCCTGGGTCAGATCGGGAGGCGGTGCCAGACGCGGGACCGGAGCGTGCCCGAGGCATTGAAAACGATAGGTCGCCTCAGGGCGCATCAAGTGCCAGCGGTTCAACGCCTCGTTCAGCCAGTCGGTTACCTCCTGCTCTTCAATGGCCAGACGACGATTAGCCTCGGCGGCCCGGACCAACTGCTGCAAAGTCTCTTTACACAGTTTGACCTGGTCCTGCAGCACACTCAGGTCGTCCTGCAACTCGGGGTCCAGGTGGTCGCGGCGCATCTCTTTAAGCAACACACTCATGGTCGACAAAGGCGTACCCAGCTCATGGGCCGCACCGGCCGCCTGGGTGGCAACTGCAAGCAATTGCTGGTCGCGCAGGCCTTCTTCGCGGCGCAGGGCCCGCAGTTCTTCCTGACGACGCAGTTCATGGGCCATTTTCGTGGCAAAGAAAGTAATCACTGCCGCCGACAACGCAAAGCTCAGCCACATGCCGTAAATCTGCAGCTTTTCACGGAAGAAGGCCCCCGCATCCAGCGGATAGGACTGCATCATCAACAGGGTATACAGCGTCAGCGCAATGCCCGAAAGCACCACGGAAAAGCGCCAGGGCAGCGTCACCGCCGCAATCGTCAGAGGCACCAGATAGTACGAGACAAACGGGTTGGTCGACCCGCCCGAGAAATACAGCAATGCGCTGTGGATAAACAGGTCGCAGGCCAGCTGCAATGCGTATTCCAGCTCTGTCACCGGCCAAGTGGTACGCAGCCGGATAGCCGTGAACGCACACAGCAGCATGGAAAAACCGAGCGTGACACACAGCTGAAACCAGGGCAGCGGCAACAGATCGAACGCGTAGGCAATACCGACTGAACCTGCCTGGGCGGCCAGCACCAGAGTGCGGATAAGGGTAAGACGCCAGAGGTTCTGGCGTGTTGCTGACAATAACTGTACGGGGGCGAGCATGAGCTCTCCTGATGAGCGCTGCAGGCGGATCGCCGGGAGTATAACCAAGCAGGCGGCCTGACAGACAGAAGTGCGGCAATGGGCCACAGTGTATTTTTCAGAAATACGGCTAGCGGACCACTCACCCTGTAGGAGCCAGCTCTTCTCTGTTACGCAAAGGCTCGCGATCAAGCTCGCTGCCACAGGGGCAGGAAGATGTATTGAAAATGTAACTGGGCGAACTGATGGCCACTCTTTACAGTCTTATGGGTCTGACGCAGCTGACCCGCCAGGCCTGCGTTCCCCATCCAAGGAGCCTTTATGTCAACTTTCCAGCCCACTGCTGCCCTTTTGACCCTCAGCATCGGCGCACTAGCCAGCCTGCCGGCTCTGGCTGAAGACGTTCATTACAATCAGATCTCCTTACGCGCCGAGGCCAGCCAGGAAGTACCCCGCGACCTGATGATCGTGACGCTGTACACCGAGGCACAGAACACCGACTCGGCCAAGCTGGCCGCAGAAATCACCACTGCGATGAACACCGCCATTGGCCAGGCCAAGCAAGTCAAGGATGTGACATTGCGCCAGGGCAACCGTAACAGCTACCCCATCTACGACAATAAGACCCAGAAGATCACCGGCTGGCGCGAACGCGCTGAACTGCGCCTGGAAAGCACTGACTTTGCCGCACTGTCCAAGCTGACCGGCGACCTGATGCAAACCCTGAAAATGGGCAACATGCAGTTCACCGTCGCTAACGCCACTCGTAAATCCAGTGAAGATGCATTGCTCAAAGATGCCGTAAACGCATTCAAGGCACGCGCCCAACTGGCGACCGAGGCACTGGGCGGCAAGGGTTACAAGATCGTCCACCTGAACCTCAACACCAACGGCTACCCGCAACCCTTCATGCGCAGTGCAATGATGATGAAAGCGGGCGCCCCGGCGATGGATGCGGCGCCGACACCCGACGTCGAAGCCGGCACCAGCGAAGTCAGCATGAGCGCCGACGGTCTGATCGAAGTCCAGATGCAGTAAGCCGCCAACGCCCCACCCAAAGCCCTTGCAGCGCTCATGCCTCAAGGGCTTTTTTGTGTCTGGAGCAATGGCCCGCTGAAACATTCCAATGAAGATAAGGACATCGCCTACACACTCAATCGCCAGGAGCTGACATCTATTGCCCCCAAGAGTCTAGATAAGTAACACCCCGCCCCATATCAGTGCAGAGCGGTGTGCCGAATGTCGCATACATGTAACTAATTGAGTCGAACACCGGGACGCAAACGATCAAATGCGTCATAACTTATAGATTAGCGACATTCTTGTACGATCGTTCCACGTTTTGCCCGTTAGGCTGCCAACGCATATTGCATTGGGTATGGGCTGTGCATAAGTATCGCCGGGTCGGCCCATAAGGCCGCCCTCAAACCAAAAATGACAAAAATCATGAGGTCACCATGTTCAAACACGCGGTCATTCCGTTTTTAGTGGGCGCCAGCCTGCTGGCCAGTGCACCTTTTGCCCAGGCGGCGACCAATCTGGTGTTTTGCTCCGAAGGCAGCCCGGCCGGTTTTGACCCTGGCCAGTACACCACTGGTACTGACTTCGATGCATCGGCCGAAACGATCTACAACCGGCTGAGCCAGTTCGAACGTGGAGGTACCAACGTTGAGCCCGGCCTGGCAACCAGCTGGGACATTTCGCCGGACAACCTGACCTACACCTTCCATCTGCGCGACGGGGTCAAGTTTCACACCACCCCTTACTTCAAGCCGACTCGCGACTTTAATGCCGACGACGTGCTCTTCACCTTCAACCGCATGCTCGACAAAGACATGCCGTTCCGTAAGGCCTACCCGACCGAATTCCCTTATTTCACCGACATGGGCATGGATAAAAACATCGCCAAGGTGGAAAAAATCGATGACAAGACCGTCAAGTTCACCCTGAACACGGTCGATGCTGCGTTTATCCAGAACATGGCGATGCACTTTGCATCCATAGAGTCTGCCGAGTACGCCGACAAGCTGCTCAAGGAAGGCAAGCCTTCCGATATCAATCAAAAGCCGATCGGTACCGGGCCTTTTGTATTCAAGAGCTACCAGAAAGACTCCAACATCCGCTACACAGGGAACAAGGAATACTGGAAGCCTGAAGACGTCAAAATCGACAACCTGATCTTCGCCATCACCACTGACCCGTCAGTGCGCATCCAAAAACTGAAAAAGAACGAATGCCAGGTCACTATTTATCCGCGCCCGGCTGACCTCGCGGCACTCAAAGCCGACAAAGACCTACAGATGCCCGAAAAGCCGGGGTTCAACGTCGGCTATATCGCTTACAACGTCATGGACAAGATCAAGGGCAGCAACGAACCCAACCCGATGGCCCAGCTCAAGGTGCGACAAGCACTGGACATGGCGGTAAACAAACAGCAAATCATTGATTCGGTGTATCAGGGGGCGGGGCAATTGGCGGTTAACGCAATGCCGCCCACCCAGTGGTCTTATGACGACACGATAAAGGACGCGCCCTACAACCCTGAGAAAGCCAAAGAGCTGCTCAAGGAAGCAGGCATCAAGGAAGGCACCGAGATCACCCTTTGGGCCATGCCGGTTCAACGCCCCTACAACCCCAATGCCAAGCTGATGGCTGAAATGCTGCAGTCGGACTGGGGCAAGATCGGTATCAAGGCCAAGATCATGACCTACGAATGGGGCGAGTACATCAAGCGCTCCAAAGGCGGGGAAAACGGAGCAATGCTGATTGGCTGGAGCGGTGATAACGGTGACCCGGACAACTGGCTCGGCACGCTGTTTGGCTGCGATGCCATTGAAGGCAACAACTTCTCCAAGTGGTGCAATCCAGAGTTCGACAAGCTGATCAAGACTGCCAAGGCCACCACCGACGTGGCTGAACGCACCAAGCTGTACAAACAGGCGCAACACCTGCTCAAAGAGCAGGTGCCGATGACACCTATCGCACACTCGACGGTGTACCAACCGATGCGCAGTACTGTCCAGGACTTCAAAATCAGCCCCCTTGGCCTGACGTCCTTCTACGGCGTAGGCATCAGCAAGTAAAAGCACTGGCGAGTGCGGCCTGCACGGCGCACTCGCTTGTCTGCCAGGACGATGGAAATCCCCCTCATCTGAAAGCCACTGCGTACTGAAGCAGAGGCTATAGGACGTCGAGACGTTTCCTACAAGATTGTCAGGCCTGACGCATTTACGCCTGCACGCCGACGCCCTAACGTCGACGTACAGCGAGTCCATTGCCCAGGTTGCAGCTCTCTGGCTGAAGCTACCGAACCACTGAACCGTCCCGCCCAAGGCGCGCGTTCAGGGACCGAAAACAAGAAAAAGGATTGGGAACGCCATGCGCAACCCATTGGTTTTATCTGTGCTATTGAGTGCCGGCGTACTTGCCGGCAGCCCGCTTGCAAACGCCGCCAACAGCCTGGTGTTCTGCTCCGAAGGCAGCCCGGCCGGTTTTGACACCGCGCAGTACACCACCGCCACCGATAACGACGCGGCCGAACCCATATACAACCGTCTTGCCGAGTTTGAAAAAGGTGGTACCGCTGCCGGTCCGGCACTGGCCACCCGCTGGGACATTTCCGAAGACGGTCTGACCTACACCTTCCATCTGCGCGACGGCGTCAAGTTCCACACCACCAAATGGTTCACCCCGACCCGTGACTTCAATGCCGATGACGTGCTGTTCACCTTCAACCGCATGCTCAGCGCCGACCATCCATTTCGTAAGGCTTACCCGACCGAGTTCCCGTATTTCACCGGGATGAGCCTGGACAAGAACATCGCCAGCGTCGAGAAAACCGATCCAATGACCGTGGTCATGAAGCTCAACTCGGTGGATGCGGCATTCATTCAAAACCTGGCCATGAGCTTTGCCTCGATCCTGTCGGCCGAATACGCCGAGCAGTTGCTCAAGAGCGGCAAGCCCAGCGATATCAACCAGAAACCTGTCGGCACCGGGCCGTACGTGTTCCAGCGTTATCAAAAAGACTCGAACATCCGTTACGCCGCCAACAAGGATTACTGGAAACCGGACCAGGTCAAACTCGACAACCTGATTTTCTCGATCAACGTCGATGCTTCTGCGCGCATGCAAAAGCTGCGTAAAAACGAGTGTCAGGTTTCGCTGAGCCCCCGTCCTGCCGACATCGCCGGCCTCAAGGCCGACCCAAAATTGCAGGTTATTGAAAAGCCCGGTTTCAACCTCGGCTACATCGCCTACAACGTGCAACACAAACCTTTCGACCAGCTGCAAGTGCGTCAGGCGCTGGACATGGCGGTCAACAAGGACGCCATCCTCAAGGCGGTCTATCAGGGCGCAGGGCAAAAAGCGGTCAACGCCATGCCGCCGACCCAGTGGTCCTATGACGAGACCATCGTCGACGCGCCCTATAACCCCGAAAAAGCCAAAGAGCTTCTCAAGGCCGCCGGGGTCAAGGAAGGCACCGAAATCAGCCTGTGGGCCATGCCGGTCCAGCGTCCGTATAACCCGAACGCCAAACTCATGGCTGAAATGCTGCAGGCCGACTGGGGCAAGATCGGGTTCAAGGTCAAGATCGTCAGCTATGAATGGGGCGAGTACATCAAGCGCACCAAAAATGGCGAGCATGACATCAGCCTGATTGGCTGGACCGGCGACAACGGTGACCCGGACAACTGGCTCGGCACCCTGTACAGCTGCGATGCCATTGGCGGCAACAACTACTCCATGTGGTGCAACAAGGAGTACGACACCCTGGTCAAGAACGCCAAGATCGTCACCGATCGCGACCAGCGAACAGTGCTCTATAAACAAGCCCAGCAGTTGATCAAGCAACAGGTGCCCATGACTCCGATTGCGCACTCGACGGTCAACCAACCGCTCAGCGCCAAGGTCGAAGGTTTCAAGGTCAGCCCGTTTGGTCGCAACGCCTTCTCGGGCGTGAGTCTCAACGACTAGCAACTCCAATTCGCACACTCTCGGCAGGCCACCTCCTGTGGCCCGCCGAAGTGTTGCCAATCGTGCGTCATGCAAACGTTTGCAAGCTTCAAAATGAGCCAAAACAGCCGATTCAAAGAAAAAAGAACGGCAATAAAAAAAGAAACCAAGGAGCCTCAACCATGAAACTAACAAGCAGCGCATTGCTGGCCTTGTCCATCAGCAGCCTTACGGCGATGGCAAATGCCGAAGAGTTCATTGCGACCCAATTGAAATCAGGTGCCAGCGCTCAAAGCGAAACCAAAGGTTTCGTCGAAGAACAGACACTGGGCGGTACTACCCGCAACTGGTACGCCAACGAGCTCAAACGCCGTAGTGATCGCTTCACCTACAACGACCACGGCACACGGGAAACCACCCCGCGCCGGATCAACTGGGTGCAGGGCAGCATCCTCGACTACAAGTCGGGTTTCACTGAGGGCACCATCGGCTTCAGCACTCAGGTCGCCGCTTACAACGCCATCGCGCTGGATCGGGACGTCAAGGATATTGCCGGGCCAAACAACCGCACTTTGACCCGCAGCAATGGCGATGCGGTCGGCCAGTGGAGCAAGCTGGGCCTGGCCAACATCAGCGCACGCATCTCCAACACCACGCTGACCGCGGGTCGACAGAACTTCAGCAGCCCGACCATCGATGTGATCGGTAACCGTGCATTGCCTTCCAGCTTCCAGGGGGTGGCATTGCACAGTGAAGAGTTCAATAACCTGTCCTTCGACGCCGGCTCCTTCGATCGCGTATCTCCACGTACCGAACAAAGCCTGAGCAAATTTCGCAGTGAATACGGCGCAACCGGGGTAGAAACCGACCGCGCCAGCGTGGCCGGCCTTAACTACCAGCCGTTCAAAAATCTGAAAACCACGTTGTATGCCACCCATGTCGAAGACTTCTGGAACCAGTACTACTTCGGGGCCGTACACGACATCGGTGACAACGCAGTATTGGGACTGAACACCAACCTCAACTACTACAAGACCCTCGACACCGGCAGCAAAGCCCTGGGCAACATCAACAACGACGCTTACAGCCTGGCCTTCGCCCTGACCCACCAGGCACATACCCTTTCGTTGTCATTCCAGCAAATCGTCGGTGACGAGTACTTCGACTACCTGCATGAAACCAACGGCATCTACCTGGCCAACTCCTTGCTTTCGGACTTCAACGGCCCGAACGAGAAGTCGCTGCAACTGGCTTACAGCATCAATATGGCGCAGTACGGCATCCCGGGTCTGAAGTTCAATGCCTACCACGCTCGTGGCTGGGATATTGACGGCACGAACTACAAGGGCACCGCCTATGACGTCAAGAACATGAATGGCGAAACCCACTACGAGTACAGCGTTGGCACGTCCTATGCAGTCCAGAGCGGGCCACTCAAGGCCACTGCGATCCGCGCGTCGTATACCACTCACCGCGCCAGCAAAAACCAGTCTGACGGCAACATCAACGAGTTCCGCCTGGTCACAACCATTCCATTCAACATCCTTTAATCACCCGATTAAAAAATAAAGGCTGCGGCTGATCCTGACATCAGCCGTAGCCCTCAAGCTGGCTCAACCGATTGGAGAAGGGTTGCTATGAAAAAACGTCCACTACGCACCGCCCTTGCCGTGGCACTGCTCAGTACAGCGGTCAGCGTTTCGGCCAAAAACCTGGTGGTCTGCACCGAAGCCAGCCCTGAAGGGTTTGATATCGTTCAATACACCACAGCCGTGACAGCCGACGCCTCTGCCGAAACCGTGCTCAACCGCCTGGTAGACTTCGCCCCCGGAACCACCGATGTTGAACCGGCCCTGGCCGAACGCTGGGACATCAGCCCCGACGGGCTCGAGTACACCTTCTACCTGCGCCCTGGCGTGAAGTTTCACAGCACCGACTATTTCAAACCGACCCGCACCCTCAATGCCGATGATGTGCTCTGGAGCATTCAGCGCCAGCTGGACCCGAATCACCCGTGGCATAAACTTTCGCTGGTCGGCTACCCCTACTTTGAAAGCATGGGCTTTAAAGACCTGCTCAAAAGCGTCGAAAAAGTTGACGACATGACCGTCAAGATCACCCTCAACCACGCTGAATCGCCGTTTTTGCGCGACATTGCCATGCCGTTCAACTCGATCTACTCCGCCGAATACGCCGATCAGTTGCTCAAGGCCGGCAAGACCGCCGAGCTGAACAGCAAACCGATTGGTACCGGGCCGTTCATTTTCGTGCGCTACAACAAGGACGCACAGGTGCGCTTCAAGGCCAACCCGGATTACTTCCGCGGCAAGCCGCCCAGCGATGTACTGATCTTCGCCGTCACCACCGACAGCAACGTGCGCCTGCAGAAACTCAAGGCCAACGAGTGCCAGATCGCGCTTTACCCCAAGCCCGACGAGGTCAAGAACATCCGCAAGGACCCGAACCTCAAGGTGGATGAGCTGGCGGCACTCATGACCAGTTACATTGCCATGAACTCCAGTCACAAATACCTGAGCGATGTACGGGTACGCAAAGCCATAGACATGGCCTTCGACAAACAGACCTACCTCAACACCGTGCACGGTGAAGGCAACGCATTGATTGCCGTTAACCCCTACCCGCCGACCATGCTTGGCTTCAACAAGGACGTGCAAAACCCGCCCCGGGACCTGGACAAGGCCCGTGCACTGCTCAAGGAAGCCGGTGTTCCCGAAGGTACGGTACTCACCCTCTTCACTCGTAATGGCGGCGGTCCGACCAACCCCAACCCGATGCTCGGAGCCCAGCTGCTACAGTCCGACCTGCAGAAGATCGGGATCAAACTCGACATCCGGGTCATGGAATGGGGCGAAATGCTCAAGCGCGCAAAAAGTGGCGAACATGATCTGGTCTCCACCGGATGGGGCGGCGACAACGGTGATCCGGACAATTTCCTGACCCCGCTGCTCAGCTGCGAAGCGGCCAAAAACGGCGAGAACTACGCCCGCTGGTGCAGCAAGGACTTCGAAGATCTGATCACCCGGGCACGCAATATCACTGAACCCGCCGAGCGGGCTGCACTCTATGAGCAGGCACAGGTGATTTTCCATCAGGATCAACCCTGGATTAACGTGGTACACCCTATGCTCTTTGCCGCCATGCGCAAAAACGTCGAGGGCTACACCCTTAGCCCCCTGACCAACAACAACTTCGCCACCACCCAGGTGAAGTAGAACAATAAAACACCCGCCAGTGCTCACCCGGGCTCTGGCGGACCTGCCTAACCGGCTGATGAGGTACACCACACGATGTTTAGTTTTATTGCCCGCCGAGTGGGGTTGTTGATACCCACTTTCTTCGGCATCACCTTGCTGACCTTTGCCCTGATTCGCATGATCCCGGGCGATCCGGTCGAAGTCATGATGGGTGAACGTCGGGTTGACCCTGAGATGCACGCCCAGGCCATGGAACGCCTTGGCCTGAACAAACCGCTCTATGAGCAGTACTTTGACTACATCGGCAAGCTCGCCCACGGTGACCTGGGTGAGTCACTGAGAACCCGTGAAAGCGTATGGACCGAGTTCTCGGCGCTGTTCCCTGCCACCCTTGAACTGTCGATGGCCGCGCTGTTGTTCGCCGGCATCCTCGGGCTTCTGGCGGGGGTCATTGCAGCACTCAAGCGAGGCTCGCTGTTTGACCACGGAGTGATGGGCATCTCCCTGGCGGGATATTCGATGCCGATCTTCTGGTGGGGCCTGATCCTGATCATGTTCTTCTCGGTAACCCTGGGCTGGACCCCGGTTTCCGGGCGCATCGACTTGCTGTACGACATTGAGCCCAGAACCGGCTTCATGCTGATCGACACCTTGCTCAGCGACGAGCCAGAAGCCTTCTGGGACGCGCTGCACCACATGATTCTGCCGGCCATTGTGCTCGGCACCATTCCATTGGCCGTGATCGCCCGAATGACCCGCTCATCCATGCTCGAAGTGCTGCGCGAAGATTACATCCGTACCGCCCGCGCCAAAGGCCTGTCGCCTGCTCGCGTGGTGTTCGTGCACGGCCTGCGCAATGCGCTGATCCCGGTACTGACCGTCGTGGGCCTGCAAGTCGGCACCCTGCTGGCCGGCGCTGTACTGACCGAAACCATCTTCTCCTGGCCCGGCATCGGCAAGTGGCTGATCGAAGCCATTGGCGCCCGGGACTATCCCGTGGTGCAAAACGGCATCCTGTTAATCGCCTGCCTGGTGATTCTGGTCAACTTCGTAGTGGACATCCTCTACGGCTTTGCCAACCCACGCATTCGCCACCAGCGCTGAGATCCTGACCATGAGCACATCTACCAACGCTACCGAAGTGGATCAAAGCCTGCTTTATCCCTCGCCTTACAAAGAGTTCTGGCACGCCTTTTCCAGGAACAAGGGGGCCGTTGCCGGCCTGATGTTCATGTGCCTGATTGTGTTTTGCGCCCTGTTTGCCCCGTGGGTCGCACCCCATAACCCGAGCGAACAATACCGCGACTTCCTGCTGACCCCGCCGGTGTGGCTAGAAGGCGGTCAATGGCAGTTTCTGCTGGGCACCGACGAACTGGGCCGTGACCTGCTGTCACGCCTGATCGAAGGTTCGCGGCTGTCGCTGCTGATCGGCTTGTCCTCGGTGGTCATTTCCCTGATCCCCGGTGTGATTCTGGGCCTGTTTGCCGGATTCTTCCCGCGCATCCTCGGCCCGGGCATCATGCGCCTGATGGACATCATGCTGGCCCTGCCGTCTTTGCTGCTGGCAGTGGCGATCGTCGCCATCCTTGGCCCTGGCCTGATCAATACCGTCATCGCCATTGCCGTGGTTTCGTTGCCCTCCTATGTGCGTCTGACCCGTGCTGCTGTGATGGGCGAACTGAACCGCGACTACGTGACCGCTGCCCGCCTGGCCGGTGCCAGCTTGCCGCGCCTGATGTTCGTCACTGTTTTGCCCAACTGCATGGCCCCCTTGATCGTTCAGGCCACCCTGAGCTTTTCCTCGGCGATTCTCGACGCTGCGGCACTGGGCTTCCTGGGGTTGGGCGTACAACCGCCAACACCTGAATGGGGCACCATGCTGGCCTCGGCCCGGGACTATATCGAACGCGCCTGGTGGGTCGTCAGCCTGCCTGGTTTGACCATTTTGCTCAGCGTGCTGGCAATCAACTTGATGGGCGACGGTCTGCGCGATGCGCTGGACCCGAAACTCAAGAATGCCGCCTGAGGAGATTCGCATGTCACTTTTAGAAATCAAGAATCTCAATGTCCGTTTTGGCGACGCCAAGGCTGTTCCCGTGGTCGACGGTTTGAGCCTGTCTGTGGATAAAGGCGAAGTCCTGGCCATAGTCGGCGAATCAGGTTCCGGTAAATCCGTGACCATGATGGCGCTGATGGGCCTGATCGAGCACCCCGGCATCGTCACCGCCGACGCGCTGAACTTCGACGGTAAAAACATGCTGACCCTGAGCCCCCGTCAGCGTCGCCAAATCGTCGGCAAGGACATGGCCATGGTCTTCCAGGACCCGATGACCGCGCTCAACCCCAGCTACACCGTGGGCTTCCAGATCGAAGAAGTCCTGCGCCTGCACCTGAAGATGTCGAAAAAAGAGGCGCGTAAACGCGCTATCGAGCTGCTGGAAAAGGTCGAAATCCCCGGCGCTGCCAGCCGCATGGAAGCCTACCCGCACCAACTGTCGGGCGGTATGAGCCAGCGCGTAGCCATCGCCATGGCGATTGCCGGCGAACCGAAACTGCTGATCGCCGATGAGCCGACCACCGCGCTGGACGTGACTATTCAAGCCCAGATCATGGATTTGCTGCTTAATCTGCAACGCGAACAGAACATGGGCTTGGTACTGATTACCCACGACCTGGCGGTAGTGGCCGAAACTGCGCAACGCGTGTGCGTGATGTATGCAGGCCAGGCAGTCGAAGTCGGCAACGTGCCGGGTCTGTTTGACGTGCCGGCGCACCCTTACAGCGAAGCCCTGCTGGCTGCGATCCCGGAGCACAGCATGGGTGCTGCCCGCCTGGCGACCTTGCCCGGTATCGTCCCGGGGCGTTACGACCGCCCGCAAGGCTGCCTGCTGTCGCCGCGTTGCCCGTATGTGCAAGACACTTGCCGCCAGCAACGTCCCGCGCTGGAGCCCAGGGCTCACAGCCAGGTGCGCTGCTTCTTCCCCTTGAACCAGGAGGTGGCGTAATGACTGTCGTTCTTACCGCCCGTGACCTTACCCGTCACTACGAAGTGTCCCGTGGCATGTTCAAAGGCCACGCCCTGGTGCGCGCACTCAACGGCGTATCGTTTGAACTGGAAGCGGGTAAAACCCTAGCTGTGGTTGGCGAGTCGGGCTGCGGCAAGTCCACCCTGGCGCGCGCACTGACCCTGATTGAAGAGCCGTCTTCAGGCTCATTGAAAATCGCCGGTCAGGAAGTCACCGGGGCCAACAAGGCTGAACGCAAGCAATTGCGTAAAGACGTACAGATGGTGTTCCAGAGCCCTTACGCCTCGCTCAACCCACGGCAAAAAGTCGGTGACCAGTTGGCCGAGCCGTTACTGATCAACACCACCCTGAGCGCCGGCGAACGCCGAGATAAAGTGCAGGCGATGATGAAGCAAGTGGGGTTGCGCCCTGAGCACTACCATCGCTACCCGCACATGTTCTCGGGCGGCCAGCGCCAGCGGATCGCGCTTGCGCGCGCCATGATGCTGCAACCCAAAGTGCTGGTGGCCGACGAACCGACCTCTGCGCTCGACGTCTCGATTCAGGCGCAGGTACTCAACCTGTTCATGGATTTGCAGCAGGAGTTCAACACCGCCTACGTGTTTATCTCGCACAACCTGGCCGTGGTAAGGCATGTCGCCGATCAGGTATTGGTGATGTATCTCGGTCGACCGGTAGAAATGGGGCCCAAGGAAGAGATCTACACTCGCCCGTTGCACCCCTACACCCAGGCGCTGCTGTCGGCCACCCCGACCATCCACCCGGACCCGAACAAGCCGAAAATCAAAATCGTCGGTGAACTGCCCAACCCGCTGAACCCGCCTTCAGGCTGCGCCTTCCACAAGCGCTGCCCCTATGCGACCGAGCTGTGCAGCACTGAAGAACCTGCCCTGCGCCTGCTGGACAACCGCCAGGTTGCCTGCCATCACGCCGAGCAGTTCTTGAGCGTTTAACACCGGCCAACAACCTGTGGGAGCCGGGGCAACCTTATCGCTGGCAAGCCAGCTCCCACGGGCTATGTAACATCCAACACATAACCCTGTAGGAGCGAGCTTGCTCGCGAGCTTCTCAAGTATGCAGCGCTCGATAAAAAGCTCGCGAGCAAGCTCGCTCCTACATCATGTCACCGCGTCGCCGGGACGGGGTGCAGGGACAAAGCCAGATTCTGACTGTCAGGTCTGGCTATCCCCATCGTCGCCTTCATCACCGTTATCGCCGTTGCCATCGCCATCTGCGCCGCCGTCGCCGTCCGTTTGATCATCATCCCCCGAACTACCACCCTGCCCCTGATCACCAGGCTCCGAATCTGACTTGTAGATGGCATGCACCACCGGGCCAGCAACGCCCGTGGCTGAAACCCCTGCTCCCGGAAGCGTCAGTGGATTGCTTGCCCAAGCGGCTGAAGCACTCACCGTCAGCAAGACCAATACTTTGAGCAACAACACTATGCGTTGAAAAAGTCTCATTGCGAACTCCACTTTGTCGTAGGAAAGACACGATTTAAAACTAGTTCGCCTGCGTCGTTTTTTCCCTGAATCCTTTGGCCGACAATAGACTCATTTGGACTAATGCCTGCCGAAAACCCCTTTGGTTTTGGCGTAGCTGGCGCAGCGGTTACAGGGTTTTCGGGCAAAAAAAAGCGAAACCCTAAGGCTTCGCTTTTTTTACCAGAGCCCTGAGGCCTTAGTGATGTTCACGCGTGGCGCGGAATTTCACATCTGGCCAACGCTCTTCCATCAGTGCCAGGTTAACCCGGGTCGGGGCCAGGTAAGTCAAGTGACCACCGCCGTCAATTGCCAGGTTTTCCACAGCCTTGATCTTGAACTCTTCAAGCTTCTTCTTATCGTCGCAATCAATCCAGCGCGCCGAGTACACGGTGATCGGCTCGTAGGAGCATTCCACCTTGTATTCGCCTTTGAGGCGGCTGGCGACCACGTCGAACTGAAGCACACCAACGGCGCCCAGAATGATGTCGTTGCTGCGCTCCGGGAAGAACACCTGGGTGGCGCCTTCTTCGGCCAGTTGCTGCAAACCCTGACGCAATTGCTTGGACTTGAGCGGATCGCGCAGACGTACGCGACGGAACAGCTCCGGGGCGAAGTGCGGAATACCGGTAAAGCTCAGGCCTTCACCTTCGGTGAAGGTATCGCCGATCTGGATCGTACCGTGGTTGTGCAGACCGATGATGTCGCCTGCATAGGCCTCTTCCAGCTGCTCGCGCTCAGAGGAGAAGAACGTCAGGGCGTCACCGATGCGGATGTCTTTGCCGGTGCGCACGTGGCGCATTTTCATGCCCTTCTCGTATTTGCCCGAGCAAATACGCATAAAGGCGATACGGTCACGGTGTTTAGGGTCCATGTTCGCCTGGATCTTGAACACGAAGCCGCTGAATTTCTCTTCAGTCGGTTCAACCGTGCGCTCGTTGGCAACCCGGGGCAGCGGCTCTGGCGCCCAGTTGACCACGGCGTCGAGCACGTGATCGACACCAAAGTTGCCCAATGCCGTACCGAAGAACACAGGTGTCAACTGGCCATCGAGAAACTCCTGCTGGTTGAATTCATGGCAGGCGCCCTGGACCAGTTCCAGCTGATCGACAAAGCGCTGGTACTCGTCACCCAGGTGCGCGCGCGCTTCATCGGAATCGAGCTTCTCGATGATTTTGACTTCAGTGCGCTCATGGCCATGACCGGCGGTGTACACAATGATGTAGTCATCGGCCAGGTGGTAAACACCCTTGAAATCGCGGTAGCAACCAATCGGCCAGGTGATCGGCGCGGCCTTGATCTTGAGGACGGCTTCAATCTCGTCCAGCAATTCGATCGGGTCACGGATATCGCGGTCGAGTTTGTTGATAAAGCTGACAATTGGGGTGTCACGCAGGCGACAAACGTCCATCAGCGCGATGGTCCGTGGCTCAACACCCTTACCGCCATCGAGCACCATCAAGGCCGAGTCGACCGCGGTCAGAGTGCGGTAGGTATCTTCCGAGAAGTCTTCGTGGCCCGGGGTGTCGAGCAGGTTGATCATGTGGTCGCGATACGGGAACTGCATGACCGACGTGGTAATCGAAATACCCCGTTGCTTCTCCATTTCCATCCAGTCGGAGGTGGCATGGCGGTCGGACTTTCGCGATTTCACCGTACCGGCGATCGCAATCGCCTTACCCATCAGCAACAGCTTTTCGGTGATGGTGGTCTTACCCGCATCGGGGTGGGAAATAATAGCGAAAGTGCGGCGTTTCGCGACTTCGGCGGCCTGGTTGGTCATGGGAAATCGCCTGACGATTGATTCAAAAAAGGGCGCGGATTATAGCTCAAATTAGGCCCATGCAGCCACCGTTGGTGCCATGGCTCGTCGGACAAGGGTGGCAATCTGCCGTAAAAAATGTGAACCTTTTAGGCAGTGGAGGCGTCCACTCTCCTGATACGACAAACCGTCAGGTGCTGAAATATCAGCAAGTTAGCCTGACGAGGCTGCGCTAATGACAGGTGATGGCGGCGCATTTTCGCCCCCCACCCGTTGCTCTTCGCGAACTCATCGTCGGCAGCCAGGAATGGCATTGCCACACGACCATGTGTTCGCCGACCAAGAAAAAAAAGGAGTCCGCCTGTGGCTAATCGCTATGGAAAAGGGCTTATAGGAGGTGTGATTGTTCTCGCACTTCTGGCCCTGTTGGTCCACTGGATCGGCATCAGCACTATCGAACACTATCAAGATGATCTGTTGTTCTACCTGCAAGCCCATCTGTACCTCGTACTCGTTTCAATGTTTGCCGCCCTCCTTGTAGGGATCCCCGCGGGCATTTTCCTCAGCCGACCAAGCATGGCCGGACGTGCGGAACGCTTCATGCAAGTCTTCAACATCGGCAACACCGTGCCACCGCTGGCCGTACTGGCCATTGCGCTTGGTTTTCTGGGGATCGGCAGCGGTCCTGCCATCTTCGCCCTGTTTCTCGCCTCGTTGCTGCCTATTGTGCGCAACACCTATGAAGGCCTGAAAAACGTTCAGGGTTCACTCAAAGAAGCCGCCGTCGGCATCGGCATGACCCCGCGCCAAGTACTCTGGCGGGTCGAAATGCCCAACGCCGTGCCCATCATCATGGGTGGCGTGCGGGTCGCACTGGCGATCAACGTCGGCACCGCCCCCCTGGCGTTCCTGATCGGCGCCAACAGCCTGGGCAGCCTGATTTTCCCTGGCATCGCCCTCAACAATCAGCCGCAACTCATCCTCGGCGCAGCCTGTACCGCGCTGCTGGCATTGCTGCTCGACGGCCTGGTGATCTTCATCAGCCGCCGCTGGCTGGAACGCGGTCTACGACCTGCATAAGGTCTGGCTGAGCAAAGGAATACGCATGAAAAAATTAAGCTTGTTTTTAGGCTGCATCCTGCTGTTCGCAGGAATTGCCCAGGCCGCAGAAAAACCCCTGGTCCGGATTGGGGCGCGGGTTTTTACCGAGCAAACCCTGCTCGCTGAAATCACCTCGCAGTACCTCAACAACAAGGGCTACAACGCTCAGGTAACCGGCGGGCTGGGCAGCAGCCTGGCACGCAGCGCCCAGGAGTCCGGGCAGCTGGACCTGATCTGGGAATACACCGGCGTGTCACTGGTGGCTTATAACCACGTGACCGAAAAACTCGACAGCGAGCAATCCTTCGAGCGGGTCAAAGAGCTCGACGGTAAAAAAGGCCTGGTCTGGCTGCACCCGTCCAAGTTCAGCAACACCTATGCCCTGGCGCTGCCAGAAAATGTGGCCAAGGAACACCCGGAGATCAACAGCATCAGCGATCTGAACAAGGCCCTGCGCGACCCGGCGAATAAAAACGCCCTGGTGTCACTGGATACCGAGTTCGCCAATCGCTCCGACGGTTTGATTGGCATGGCCGAGCTGTATGACATGGACCTGACCCGCAAAAACATTCGGCAAATGGACGCAGGCCTGGTCTATACCTCGCTGAAAAACGGCCAGGTGTTTGCCGGGCTGGTTTACACCACTGACGGTCGCCTGAGCGCTTTCAACCTCAAGCTGCTCGACGACGACAAGCATTACTTCCCGGATTACACCGCCGCTCCCGTGGTACGCAAAGCCTACCTGGACCAGCACCCGGACCTGGCTGAGCTGCTCAAGCCACTGGCGGAACTGTTTGACGACGAGACCATGCGCCAGCTCAACGCCCGGGTTGACGTTGACCACGAAAGCCCGTCCCGGGTAGCCGCAGACTTCCTGCGCCAGCACCCACAGCTTTTAGCTAACTGACCCGGAGGAAAAGACATGGAATTTCTAAACGCCTTTTCCAACATGGACTGGAATCAGGTCATGCACCTGACCCTGCAACACATTGCGCTGGTCGGGATCGCCGTAACCCTGGCCATTGTGGTTGGCGTACCGCTGGGCGTACTGATGACGCGTTTCCCGTCACTGGCCGGTCCCATGCAAGCCAGCGCCACCGTGTTGCTGACCATCCCCTCGATTGCCCTGTTCGGCCTGCTGCTGCCGTTCTATTCCAAGTTCGGCCAGGGCCTGGGCCCGATGCCCGCCATCACCGCAGTGTTCCTGTACTCACTGCTGCCGATCATGCGTAACACCTTCCTTGCCCTGACCGGCGTGGAACCGGGCATACGTGAAGCCGCCCGCGGTATCGGCATGACCTTCGCCCAACGCCTGCGCATGGTTGAACTGCCAATCGCAGTACCGGTGATCCTGGCCGGTGTGCGCACCGCCGTGGTGATGAACATTGGTGTAATGACGATTGCCGCCACCATCGGTGCCGGCGGTCTGGGTGTACTTATTCTTGCTGCAATCAGCCGTAGCGACATGTCGATGCTGATCGTCGGCGCGGTACTGGTCAGCCTTCTGGCCATCTTCGCCGACCTGCTTTTGCAATGGCTGCAACGCACGCTGACTCCAAAAGGATTACTCAAATGATCGAACTTCAAAACCTCAGCAAGACCTTCCAAAGCAACGGCAAAGATGTAAAAGCCGTGGACTCGGTAAGCCTGACCGTCAACGAAGGCGAAATCTGCGTGTTCCTCGGGCCTTCGGGTTGCGGTAAAAGCACCACGCTGAAAATGATCAACCGCCTGATCAAGCCAACCTCCGGCAAGATCCTGATCAACGGCGAAGACACCACCGACCTCGACCCGGTCACCCTGCGCCGCAACATCGGTTATGTGATCCAGCAGATCGGTCTGTTCCCGAACATGACCATCGAGGAGAACATCACCATCGTTCCGCGCCTGCTGGGCTGGGACAAGCAAAAGTGCCATGACCGTGCCCGCGAACTGATGAGCATGATCAAACTTGAGCCCAAGCAGTACCTGACCCGCTACCCGCGTGAATTGTCGGGTGGTCAGCAACAGCGTATCGGCGTGATTCGCGCCCTGGCCGCCGACGCACCGCTGCTATTAATGGATGAGCCGTTTGGTGCGGTCGACCCGATCAACCGCGAGATGATCCAGAACGAGTTCTTCGAGATGCAGCGCGCGCTGAACAAGACCGTGATCATGGTCAGCCACGACATCGATGAAGCGATCAAGCTGGGCGATAAGATCGCCATCTTCCGCGGCGGCAAGCTGCTGCAGATGGATCACCCGGACACCCTCCTCGCCCACCCGGCCGACGACTTTGTCAGTAACTTTGTCGGTCAGGACAGCACGCTCAAACGCCTGTTGCTGGTCAAGGCCGAAGACGCGGCAGACAACGCTCCGTCGGTCAGCCCGGAAACACCGGTGGCCGAAGCACTGGAGTTGATGGACGAACTGGACCGTCGCTACGTGGTAGTCACCTGCGCCGACAACAAGGCCATGGGCTACGTACGCCGTCGCGACCTGCATCGCCAGACCGGCACGTGCGGCCAGTTCCTGCGCGAATTCACCGCCACCGCCGCATCGGACGAACACTTGCGCATCCTGCTGTCGCGCATGTACGAGTTCAACCGCTCGTGGTTGCCGGTAATGGATGCAGAACGGGTATTCCTCGGCGAAGTGACCCAGGAATCCATCGCGGCCTACTTGAGCTCCGGCCGCTCGCGCGGGGCCAAGACCAGCATTGTTTCGCCGGCTGATATTGCCACAGCCTAGACAACCGATCCTGTGGGAGCAGGCTTGCCGGCGATGCAAACAACGCGGTTTTACTGACAGACCGTGCAGATGCCATCGCTGGCAAGCCAGGCTCCCACAGCAGGGCACAGCTCCTCGCTCCCCTCCAAATCTCCTCCTGCGGGAACATCACTCCGTCATCAAGGTCGGTTACTTAAATAGCCGATATTGAGTCCCCGACGAACTCGTGCAAAAACGCGACATTTTTTGTTGATCAATGCGCAATCACGCCCTAAAGTTCGCGCCGAACATCCATGCTGGAAACGATCCATCCGGCTCAAGTACTGACGACGAGACAGCAAGGTCCATTTACCTTATTTGCTTTCGGCGGACATGCCTTGGGAAGTAGGCGAACCAAAGTGGGGATACGGAGGATGTTCAGTTGCGCCCATTTATTTATGACGTTTGCCACTAGGAGTCCCTCAGCATGTCGATTCAGGTCGAAGACTATTACGCGCGCGATACCTTCAATAAAATGAAGGCCTTTGCCGACACCCAGGAAACCCCGTTCGTGGTGATCGACACCGCCATGATCAGCAAGGCTTACGATGACCTGCGCGCGGGCTTTGAATTTGCCAAGGTGTACTACGCGGTCAAGGCCAACCCGGCAGTCGAAATCATCGACCTGCTGCGCGACAAGGGCTCAAGCTTCGACATCGCGTCGATCTATGAACTGGACAAAGTGATGGATCGGGGCGTGTCCCCGGATCGCATCAGCTACGGCAACACCATCAAGAAGTCCAAGGACATTCGCTACTTCTACGACAAAGGCGTGCGCCTGTTCTCCACTGACTCCGAAGCTGACCTGCGCAACATTGCCAAGGCTGCCCCGGGTTCGAAAATCTACGTGCGCATCCTCACCGAAGGCTCGACGACGGCTGACTGGCCGCTGTCGCGCAAATTCGGCTGCCAGACCGATATGGCCATGGACCTGCTGATCCTGGCCCGCGACCTGGGCCTGGTGCCTTACGGTATTTCGTTCCACGTGGGCTCGCAGCAACGCGACATCAGCGTGTGGGACGCGGCTATCGCCAAGGTCAAAGTGATCTTCGAACGCCTCAAGGAAGAAGACGGCATTGTTCTCAAGCTGATCAACATGGGCGGTGGCTTCCCGGCCAACTACATCACCCGCACCAACAGCCTGGAAACCTACGCTGAAGAAATCATCCGCTTCCTGAAGGAAGACTTCGGTGACGACCTGCCGGAAATCATCCTCGAGCCGGGCCGTTCGCTGATCGCCAACGCCGGTATTCTGGTCAGTGAAGTGGTACTGGTTGCGCGTAAATCGCGTACCGCCGTCGAGCGCTGGGTTTACACCGACGTGGGCAAATTCTCGGGCCTGATCGAAACCATGGACGAAGCCATCAAGTTTCCGATCTGGACTGAAAAGAAAGGCGAGATGGAAGAAGTCGTCATTGCCGGCCCGACCTGCGACAGCGCCGACATCATGTATGAAAACTACAAATACGGCCTGCCACTGAACCTGGCTATCGGTGATCGCCTGTACTGGCTTTCTACCGGTGCTTACACCACCAGCTACAGCGCAGTTGAATTCAATGGCTTCCCGCCGCTGAAATCGTTCTACCTGTAAGACCCAGCCCATAAAAAGCCCATGACCTGTCATGGGCTTTTTTGTGCCTGTCACCTGTAGGAGCGAGCTTGCTCGCGAGCTGTTCAAGGGCTCGCGAGCAAGCTCGCTCCTACAGAATTTCGGCTGCCCGCTGCTGGTAAGCCGTGGCCAATGCCCGGATTTGCGGGTGCCGGGCATTCAACAAGGTCACGCTCGCAACCTTGAGAAACTTGAGGTTGCCTCCTGCCAGCGCGCGCTCAAACCAGAACAGTGCCTGATCAATATTCCCCGACTCGGCCAGCACCGAGGCATGGCTGAATTGACCACGAAAGTCCCCCCCTTCAGCCGAGCGCCGGTACCACAGACATGCCGCCTCTTTATCAGCGGGGCAATGCACGCCCTCCTCCAGGTAACGCCCCAGCAAGTTCATCGATTTGGCATGCCCCAACTGCGCCGCCCGGGCGTAATAACGCTGAGCCATGATCTGGTCTTGCTCCACGCCGCGCCCGGTGGCCAGCAAGTTGGCGTAGTTGTACATCGCCCAGTCCAGCCCGGCCTCAGCGGCCTGGCGATATTCCAGGCTGGCCAGGGTCAAATCAACCGGCCCGCCCCAGCCATGCTCCCAGCACCGACCCAGCATGTTGCGCGCCATCAGGTGATCCGCATTGGCGGCAATCTGGAACCAGCGCCGGGCCAGGGCCGGGTCGCGCTCAATCCCCTGACCATCGAGCAGAATCTGCCCCAGCAATGCCTGACCGTCGACGATGCCTTGGCGGGCCGCGAGCAAAATCGCCTGCGCCGCACGCGCCGGGTTCTCAGCGAGCATGGCTTTGAGTTGCTCACCGTCGAGCACTTCTTCACGACGCAATTGAAAAGGCATCCCTAGACCTCGGCCCAGCGGCGCAACAGGTTGTGATAAGTGCCCGTGAGCTGGATCAGCGAGGGGTGGTCTGGTACGTCGCGGGTCAGTTGCTGAATGGCGTTATCCATTTCAAACAGCAGCGTGCGCTGGCTGTCTTCGCGCACCAGGCTCTGGGTCCAGAAGAACGACGCATAGCGTGCGCCACGGGTGACGGCATTGACCTTGTGCAGGCTGGTTCCCGGGTACAGCACCATATCGCCTGCAGGCAATTTGACCTGCTGCACACCGTAGGTGTCCTGGATCACCAGCTCGCCACCGTCATAGTCATCGGGGTCGCTGAAAAACAGGGTGGCCGACAAGTCAGTTCGCACTCGCTCAGGGCTGCCCTTGGGCTGGCGCACGGCGTTGTCGATATGGAAGTCGAAACTGCCGCCGCCGGTATAGCAATTGACCAGCGGCGGGAAGACCTTGTGCGGCAAGGCTGCCGACATGAATAACGGGGTTTGCCACAGTCGCTCAATCATTGCCGCGCCAATCTCCTGCGCCAACGGATGCCCTTCGGGCAACTGCAGGTTGTGCTTGGCCTTGGCGGACTGGAAGCCGGCGGTGATTTTGCCGTCGGCCCACTCGGTCTGCTCCAGTGCCTCGCGGATGCGCCGCACTTCTTCACGGGAAAACAAGCCGGGAATATGCAACAGCATGGCGCGCTACCTGATAGCAAAGGGGTGGCAATGGTATTGATTCTTATTGATTGTGTAAAACCCTGTTAAGGCACGCGTAGACGAATGAGTGTGAAAAAACCGTAAAGGGTAATTGTAAAGATTGTAAATTTAGCGCTAATAGTAATTGATCTCAATTGATACAAGGAATTGTTTGCACTATATTTCGCGGCTCAAATTCTGGGGGAAGGGATCTTCACATGTCGCGCCAACTTATAAAAATACCGGTCAGCTCACCGCGTTTACTGGCTTCGGCTATCGGTGTCGCGATTACCGCGACCTCTGCAGCCCATATGGCCCAGGCCACCGAAAGCACTGACAGCAAAGCACAGGGCAACAGTATTTCCCTGGGCGCGACCACGGTTTCAGGCGAGCAAACCGAGCAGTCCTATCAGATCGAAAAAGCCGACTCCCCGAAGTACACCGCCCCCCTGATTGATACCCCCCGCTCGATCACAATCATTCCGCAACAGCTGATCAAGGACACCGCCGCGACTTCCTTGCAAGATGCGCTGCGCACTGTTCCGGGCATCACGTTCGGCGCAGGCGAAGGCGGCAACCCCCAAGGCGACCGTCCGTTCATTCGCGGCTTTGACGCCCAGGGCGACACCTACCTGGACGGCGTGCGCGATACCGGCGCCCAGACCCGCGAGATTTTCGCAGTCGAGTCCATTGAAGTCGCCAAAGGTCCTAACTCGGCCTTCGGCGGTCGCGGCGCAGCCGGCGGCACCATCAACATGGTCAGCAAAAAAGCCCACTTGGGTAATTCGTTTGACGGCGGCTACACCTGGGGCTCGGACCAGACCCAACGCTATACCCTGGACGGTAACTACCAGTTCAGCGATACCGTTGCCGGTCGTCTGAACCTGATGAGCCACGAAAGCAATGTGGCCGGTCGTGACCAGGTCAATTACGACCGCTGGGGCATCGCCCCTTCGTTGGCGTTTGGCCTGGGCACCGATACCCGCGTCAACGTCGATTACTACCACATGGAAAGCAACGACCTGCCGGACTCGGGCATTCCTTACGGTTTCTCGGTGGGTAAAACCCATACCGCAGCCAGCCCGGACAAACCCAACAACGGTGGCGACAGCAGCAATTTCTACGGCCTGAAAGATCGTGACTTCCGCAAAACCCGCGCCGACATCACGACCCTTTCTGTCGAGCATGACTTCAGCGAAGACCTGCACATCAAGAACACCCTGCGCCACGGCAACACCTTGCAGGACTACATCCTCACCCAGCCGGACGACAGCAAAGGCAACGTCAACAACGGCAGCGTCTGGCGCCGGGCCAACACCCGCGTAAGCAACACCGCCACCACCACCAACCAGACCGATCTGTTTGGTGACGTGTATATCGCCGGATTCAAAAACAGCTACTCCACCGGTATCGAACTCAGCCGCGAGACCAACAGCAAGTCGTCCTACACCGTCAACACCAGCACCACGCCGGGCACCGCTGGCGGCACTAGCTGCACCCCGGGCATGATCGGTGCTCCAAGCGACTGGAACTGCACATCGCTGGGCAACCCGAACCCGAATGACCCGTGGAACGGCTCGATCGCCCGCAACTATGCCGGCACTGACAGCGCCAACACCACGCGCGCCATTTACGCGATGGACACGCTGGAACTGACCCCCGAGTGGCTGCTGAACATGGGCCTGCGTTACGACCACTTCGAGACCAAGTACAAGTCCTATACGGCCGCTGGAGCAACCACCTACAAAGGCTCCGACACCAGCGATTTCTTCTCCGGTCAACTCGGCCTGGTGTGGAAAGTCCAGCCTAACGGCAGCATCTACGTGTCTTACGCCACCTCGGCGACCCCACCGGGCGCGATGCTGGACAGCAATGAAACCAACCCGTTGGCTGGCACCCCGGATCGCACCGGCAAGATTCTGGCCAGCGACATGGAACCGGAAGAAACCACCAACTATGAGCTCGGTACCAAGTGGGATGTGTTCAATGACCGCCTGTCCTTGACCGCCGCCATCTTCCGCACCGAAAAAGAAAACACCCGGGTGCAGACAGACGCTGACACTTACGAAAACGCCGGCAAAACCCGCGTCGACGGCATCGAGTTGTCTGCCTCCGGTAAAATCACCGAGCAATGGCAGGTATTTGCCGGCTACACCTATCTGGACGGCAAGCAGCGCGATGGCGGCCCTTTGAACAAAGCCACCGATGGCAACCAATTGCCTAACACCCCGAAAAACAGCGCCAGCCTGTGGACCACTTATGCCATCACACCCAAGCTGACCATCGGTGGCGGTGCGTTCTACGTGGATGAAGTCTTCGGTAACGTCGCCAACTCGACTTACGTTCCGGCTTACACCCGCTACGACGCAATGGCCAGCTACAAGCTGACCAAAAACGTTGATCTGCAACTGAACGTGCAAAACCTGACCGACAAGACTTACTACGACAAAGCCTTTTCGACCCACTTCGCCAACCAGGCGGCGGGCCGGACAGCCCTGTTGACCACCAGCGTTCATTTCTGATGCCAACGTAGCCATGGTCACTGGTGGGAGCTGGCTTGCCAGCGATGGAATCAATGCGATCCAGGAGCAGCACCTTGTCGCTCGCATCGCTGGCAAGCCAGCTCCCACAGAA
The DNA here is from genome assembly GCF_049897045.1 of Pseudomonas sp. TWR2-1-1. Taxonomy (NCBI): domain Bacteria; kingdom Pseudomonadati; phylum Pseudomonadota; class Gammaproteobacteria; order Pseudomonadales; family Pseudomonadaceae; genus Pseudomonas; species Pseudomonas sp. TWR2-1-1. Next base: position 323,712 of record NZ_JAFCVM010000001.1, on the reverse strand, counting down.
GAGATGCAACACGCTGGCGACCGCATTCCTTGATTTGCCGGCATGAGCTAAAAGCCCCGTCCATTTATGGCCGGGGCTTTTGTGCGCAGGACCACGGGCCAAAACCCGAAATAGACGAACACGGCAAACTGCGCCGTGAAGCATTCCATTGAGCGAGCAAGGCGGTCGTCGTGTTTAAAAAAACACTGTTTCAGCTGCACTGGTTTTTCGGCATAACCGCCGGATTGATCCTGGCCCTGATGGGCTTTACCGGTGCGACGGTATCGTTTCAGGACGAACTGCTGAGTTTGCTCAACCCTTCGGTGCTCAAGGTCGAGAAACTCGACAGCGGCACCCTGCCACCGGCCGAGCTGGTGCGCAGGGTCGAGGCCACCGAGGGCAAACAGGTGTCGATGCTGTGGGTCGCAGTGGGCAGTGACGACGCCGCGCGGATCTTCTTCACCCCGCCTGCGGGCGAACGCCGTGGCCAACTGCGCTATGTCGACCCTTACACCGGCACCTATAAAGGCGATGCCAGTGGCCAGGGGTTCTTCGACCTGATGCTGCAACTGCACCGCTTCCTGGCCATCGGCCAAACCGGTCGCCAGATCACAGGCGCCTGCACCCTGATGCTGATATTTTTCTGCCTCTCGGGCTTGTACCTGCGCTGGCCGCGCCAGGCACTGAACTGGCGCACCTGGCTGACCCTGGACTGGGCAAAAAAAGGCCGCAGCTTTAACTGGGACCTGCATTCCGTAGCAGGCACCTGGTGCATGATTTTTTACCTGCTGGCCGCCCTGACCGGCTTGTCGTGGTCCTACGAGTGGTACAACAAAGGCCTGCAAAAACTGTTCTCGGACTCACCCAACAGCCAACAACGCAAAGGCGGTCGCGGTCAGCCCGGCCCCGCAGGACCGGCTCCGGTTGCTGATTACGATGCTATCTGGGCCACTATCCAGCAGGCGGCCGGGCCACAACTGAGTATGTACAACGTGCGGATGCCGCCGGTGGCCGGGCAGCCGGCCACGGTTTTTTATCTGCGCAGCGACTCACCCCATGAGCGCGCTTTCAACCAGATCGTGCTCGACCCGGTCTCTGGCGTGATCAAAAAACACGAGCGCTACGCTGACAAAAGCTACAAAGCGCAATTGCTGACCAGCATTTACGCGCTCCACGTGGGCAGTTACTGGGGCATTCCGGGGCGCATTCTGGTGACCATCGCCAGCCTTTGCATGCCGTTGTTCTTCATTACCGGCTGGTTGCTGTACCTGGACCGACGCCGTAAAAAACGTCAGATCAAACAGGCCCGTCAGGGGTTTGCCGCGCCAGGCAGCGATGCGTCGTCCTGGCTGATCGGCTTTGCCAGCCAGAGCGGTTTTGCCGAACAGTTGGCGTGGCAGACCGCCGGGCAATTACAGGCCGCCGGTTTACCGGTGCGGGTGCAACCGTTGGCGACTGTCAGCGAACAGGACTTGCAGCAGGCCAGCAATGCACTATTTGTAGTCAGCACCTTTGGTGATGGCGAAGCCCCCGACAGCGCCCGTGGCTTTGAACGCAAAATTCTGGGCCAGCCTTTAAAGCTGAGCCAGCTCAACTATTCGGTGCTGGCGCTGGGAGACAGTCAATACCCGCATTTCTGCGGCTTTGCGACCCGGGTACAGCAATGGCTGAGCCAGCGTGGCGCGCAATCGCTGTTCAGCCCGGTCCAGGTCGACAGTGGCGACCCGCAAGCGCTGCATCACTGGCAGCAGCAGCTCGGCCAACTGACCGGAGGGGCGCCAAGCGCCAACTGGCAGGCCCCGGGTTACAACAACTGGACCCTTGAGCAACGCCAACTGCTCAACCCGGGCAGCAGCGGCGCCGGGGTTTACCTGCTGGGACTCAAGCCCCCCCGTGCCAGCGACTCATGGCAGGCAGGTGATCTGGTCGAAGTCATGCCTAGGCAATCGCCTGCAGCGATTGAACATTTTCTGCAAGGTCTGGGGTTGTCCGCCGAGGCACAGGTTCAGCTTGACGGTCTGCAGGAGTCCCTGGCCCAGGCTTTGGCCGGGCGCCAGCTACCGGACAGTCGCGGGCATCTGGTGGGCATGCATGCTCAGGCCTTGGTCGACGCCCTGATCCCTTTGCAGATGCGTGAATACTCCATTGCCTCGATCCCCGAAGACGGCCTGCTGCAATTGATCGTGCGTCAGGAACGCCATGCCGATGGCAGCCTGGGCCTGGGTTCGGGCTGGCTGACGGAACATGCAAATCCGGGTTCTGCCATCAGCCTGCGGGTGCGCCGCAACAGTGGATTCCATCTGCCCGCCGAACCTTGCCCGCTGATTTTGCTGGGCAATGGCACGGGGCTGGCGGGGCTGCGCAGCTTGCTCAAGGCGCGCATTGCCAATGGCCAGCAGCGTAACTGGTTGTTGTTTGGTGAGCGCAATGCCGCCCACGACTTCTACTGTCGCGATGAACTGCAGGGCTGGCTGGCCAGTGGTGATCTGGCGCGGCTGGATCTGGCGTTTTCACGGGACCAGGCGCACAAGGTGTATGTGCAGGACCGCTTGCGCGAATCCGCAGACGAAGTACGTCGATGGCTGGCAGACGGTGCCGCTATTTATATCTGCGGCAGCATGCACGGGATGGCGGCGGGCGTGGACCAGGCCTTGATCGACATGCTGGGCGAGCAAGCGCTGCAAGCATTGATCGAGCAAGGGCGTTATCGGCGGGATGTGTATTGAACCAGGTGCCTGACACCCTGTAGGAGCGAGCTGGCTCGCGAGATGTTCAAGGGCTCGCGAGCACCTTCGCTCCTACAGGTGTTCAAGGCCTCAAGCCTTGGCTGTCTCCAGCGCCATTTCAGCCGGTTCCGGTCGTTTGATCACTGCATACACCACTGCCGTGACCAGGCTACCGGCCACAATCGCCAGCAAGTACAGCAGCGCGTGATTGATCGCATTCGGGATCAGCAGCACGAACAAGCCACCGTGCGGCGCCATCAGCTTGCAGCCGAAGTACATCGACAGTGCACCGGTCAAGGCCCCGCCCAGAATGCTCGCCGGAATCACCCGCAACGGGTCTTTGGCGGCGAACGGAATCGCACCTTCGGAGATAAAGCACAGTCCCAGCACCAGCGCGGCTTTACCCGCCTCGCGCTCGGTCTGGGCAAACTTGCGACGGGCAATGAAGGTCGCAATCCCAAGGCCGATAGGCGGCACCATACCCGCAGCCATTGTTGCCGCCATCGGGGCATAACTCTGTGAGGCCAGCAGCCCCACCGAAAAGGCGTAGGCCGCCTTGTTGATCGGGCCGCCCAGGTCGACGCACATCATTGCGCCCAGCAATACGCCCAGCAAAATGGCGTTGGTGGTGCCCATGCTGTCGAGGAAGTGGGTCAGGCCTTCGAGCATGCCGGCCACAGGTTTGCCAACCACATAGATCATTACCAACCCGGTAAACAGGCTGGCAAACAACGGAATGATCAGGATCGGCTTGAGGGCCTCAAGGCTCTGCGGCAGTCGCGCATAGCGGTTGATCGCCTTGGCGCAATAACCGGCGATAAATCCGGCAATGATCCCGCCAATAAACCCGGCACCCAGGGTGCTGGCCAGCAGTCCGCCAATCATCCCCGGTGCCAGGCCTGGACGGTCGGCAATCGAGTAGGCGATGTAGCCCGCAAGCAATGGCACCATCAGTTTGAACGCTGCGTCACCACCAATCTGCATCAGTGCCGCCGCCAGTGTTCCGGGCTCTTTATAGGCCGTAATACCGAATACAAAGGACAGGGCAATCAGCAAACCGCCCGCCACCACCATCGGCAGCATGAACGAAACGCCGGTCAGCAAGTGCTTGTAGACCCCGGTTTTCTCTTGCTTGACCGGGGCAGAACCACCCGCCGCTGCAGTCTCTTCCCGGCCTTCGCTCAAGGCTTTGTTCAGTGTGGCTTCGGCTTGCTTGAGGGCAATACCGGTGCCGCAGCGGTAAATCTTCTTGCCGGCAAAACGCTCGGTCGGCACTTCGATATCTGCCGCCAGCAATACCACGTCGGCCTCGCTGATAGCCTGCGCGCTCAGCGGGTTGCGCGCCCCCACCGAACCCTGGGTTTCAACCTGCAGCTCGTAGCCCAAACGCTTGGCCGCCTGCTGCAAGGCTTCGGCCGCCATAAAGGTGTGCGCCACCCCGGTCGGGCACGCGGTGATGGCAACGATTTTCGGTGCATGCTGCGGGCTCTGAGCCTCCATCGAGACAGGCGCCGCGACATACACCTCGGCTTCTTGTGCACCGCGCAGCAGTATCGCCTCTACATCCTGCAGGGCCTGGGCCGGAGTGCTCTGGAACACGCGTTTGCCGATAAATCGTTGCATGTCCAGCGGTGTACTGCTGACTACCAGAACCCACTGCGCTTCGTCGATGGTTGCCTTCGACAGCTGGCGTTCCGGATGTTTGGGGTCATGCACTTCAACGCTGGTGCTCCAGCCCTGACGTTGCGCCGCTGCATCCAGTAAACGGGCACACAGTACGCTGGTAACCATGCCGTTGGGGCAGCCCGTCACAATGGCTAATTTCATGTGCAGTCCTCTTATTCTTTTGTCAGGGGGCAAACGCTGACGCCGCTTTCAAGCGTCGCCAGGTGCACCGCATCGCTGATGCCAAAACCGATTTGAGTGACCGCCATCGCGCCAATGGCGGTGGCAGTGCGCAAAGTCTGTTCGGGGGAGTGGCCGCTGAGCAGGCCGTGCAGCATCCCCGCCAGCAGTGAATCGCCGGCACCCACGGTGCTGGCGACACGAACCTTGGGCGGCAGCGCCTTGAGGGCAAATGCCGGGTTGAACCAGTTCACCCCTTCAGCGCCGTGGGAAATCACCACATGCTCAACGCCCTGGGCTTGCAGTTGCTCGGCCGCAGCGACCTGCGCCTCAAGGCTGGCGATGTCGTGCCCCAGCGCGGCGCTGAGCTCTTCGGTATTGGGTTTGATCAGCCAGGGGCCCGCGCTCAAGCCTTGCTTCAAAGCTTCGCCACTGGTGTCCAGGACTACTTTCAGGCCACGGGATTTCAAACGTCGCACCAGTTCACATAACCACTGCGCACTGATGCCCCGGGGCAAGCTGCCAGCGACCACCACCGCGTCATGGCCAACGGCAATCTGATCGAGCTTGTCGAGCAAAGCTTGCTGCGCCAGCTCACTGACCAGCGGCCCCGGCCCATTGAGGTCGGTCACGCGGCCATCATCTTCGGCCAGTTTGATGTTGCTGCGGGTTTCACCGGGTACGCGGATAAATGCATCGGCAAACCCACGGCTGGCAAACAAAGCGTTGAACGCCGATTGATTGTCTTCACCGAGAAAACCGCTGACGGTGACGGTGTGGCCCAGGTCGGCCAGTACCTGGGCAACGTTCACGCCCTTGCCCGCGGCATGGGTCAGCAGAGCCTGACTGCGATTGACTTCGCCCGGGTGCAGATGCGCCAGGCGTACGGTCAAGTCCAGGGCCGGGTTAAGGGTGACGGTCAGGATTCGGGCCATCAGAGCGCCTCCACCAAGGCCCGAACTTCGTCCGGGCTGCCAACACTCAAGGCCTGAGTGGCCAGGGTCTTGAGGCGCTCCATGCTCAATTCGCGAACCCGCGCCTTGACCTCTGGAATACTGCGCGCAGACACGCTCAACTCATCCACACCCAGACCGACCAGGACCGGTACCGCCAGCGGATCGGCCGCCAGCTCGCCGCACACACCGACCCATTTGCCATGGGCATGGGCGGCACGCACGGTGATGTCGATCAGTTGCAGCACTGCCGGGTGCAGGCCGTCAGCCTGTGCCGACAGGGTCGGGTGGCCACGGTCGATGGCCAGGGTGTACTGGGTCAGGTCGTTGGTGCCGACGCTGAAAAAGTCCACTTCTTTGGCCAGTACCGGGGCCAGCAACGCGGCCGACGGCACCTCAATCATGATCCCCAGTTGCAAGTCCGCCACCGGGATTTCCAGGCGCAGACGTTCGGTCATGTCGCGGGCTGCGCGCCATTCGGCCACGCTGCCAACCATCGGAAACATGATGCGCAGCGGGCGGTTGTCGGCGGAGCGCAACAAGGCGCGCAACTGGCTTTCCATGATTTGCGGACGTTGCAACGTGAGACGAATGCCCCGCACACCGAGAAACGGGTTTTCTTCTTTCTCGATCGGCCAGTACGGCAGCGGTTTGTCGCCGCCAACGTCCAGGGTACGGACCACCAAAGGGCGTCCGTCCAGGCCATCGAGGACCCGCCGGTATTCGGCTTCCTGGGTTGCTTCGTCCGGCGCCTGGGTGTGCGCCATGAAAATCAGCTCGGTGCGCAGCAGGCCAATGCCCTCGGCGCCCTGCTCGACCGCACTGGCAACACCTTTGCTTTCGCCGATGTTGGCAAACACTTCGACCGCATGCCCGTCCAGAGTAACGGCCAGTTCGTGACGTTGCTTGGAAGCAGCCTCCAGGCGCTGTTCACGGTTGTCACGCTCAGACGTAGCGCGCTGCAAGGCGTCGGCATCCGGCGCAACATGCAGGCGACCCCGCTGGCCATCAATCAATAGTTGAGTGCCGGGCGCCAGCAGCAACACCGCTTCGCCAGCCCCGACCAAGGCCGGAATCCCCAAGGCACGGGCCACAATCGCGCTGTGTGCGGTGGCTCCGCCGCGGGCAGTCAAAATGCCTGCGACCCGCGCCGGGTCAAGGCGCGCCACATCAGACGGGCCCACTTCGTCCATTACCAGCACGTAGGGTTGATCCGGCTCGGCCGGCGTTTCCACGCCACACAACTGCGCCAGTACACGGCGGCCAATGTCACGCAGATCCGCCGCGCGCTCGGCCAGCAATGCATCCTGCAATGACTCTTGCTGACGTGCCGCCGCCTCGATCACCGCCATCCAGGCCGCTTCGGCGCTTTCGCCCTGCTTGAGCCGGGTATCGACTTCGTCGGTCAGTTCCGGGTCGTCGAGCATTTCCTGATGGGTGATGAAAATTTCCCGAATCGCCTTGGACTGGCTGCGCTGAATCAGGCCTTCGATATCCTGGCGCACTTCGCCCAGGGCTTTTTGCAGACGTTCTCGTTCAATCGCCGCCGATTCGCCACGCAGTGGGTAGTCGAGGATTTGCAGCACTTGAATGTGCGCCGGGCCGATGGCGATCCCGGGCGCAGCGGCGATAGCCTGGATCACGCTACCGTCAGCGGGTGCGGTGATCAGCGTGGCGATTTCGGCCACCACTGGCGCTGACTCGGCCAGGATCGGCAACGGCTCGACCTCTTCGCCCAAGCCTTCTTCAATGGCCGCCAATATGGCCGGCAATGCATCGCCGGCAATGCCCGGTTCGGCGACAAATTCCAGTACCTGGCCACGACGTGCACCCAGGCTGAGCAATTTACTCAGGCTCTTGGCCGAAACCGCCGACTCCTCGCCATCAACAATTCGTACGCGAATTTCGCCATCAAAGCTTTTCGCCAATTGCGCCAGTATTTTGGCCGGGCGCGCATGCAAACCGTGGGCGTTGGCCAGGGTGATGCGGGCACTCGGCCAGTCGGCAGGCAACTCGCCACCCAGGGCTTCCAGTACTGCACGACTGCTGGTAGCACGCCCCAGTTCATGGCCACGACCTTCAATCAGCAGCGCGCACAAACGCTCAAGCAATGCCTGATGGGCCTCCCCCAGGCTGGCCAGGCAGAACAGCCCGCTGAGGGGCTGGCCCAGATAGCGCATCGGTTTGTCCGGGGTAACGAACGCCAGGCCCGGACGCTTGACGGTCTGCTCGCTGTGCAACCACCACAGGCCATCGCCCAGCGGCAATGCATCCACTTGTTGCAGCACCGCAGCAAAGCCATTGCTCACGCAATCGGCCTGACGCAACAGACGTGCACCACGCCATACCAGTTCTTCGAAGTCATCAGCGGACACGCCGAGGCTGATCATTTGGGCATCCAGTGCCAGTTCTTGTGGCGCCCCCTGGAGCAGCTTGAGCAAGGCTTCGGCGGAGCTGGCCCGGCGCAATGCCTGGCCCAGATCGGTTTCGCCCAGTGCCCGGGTCAGCAATTGCAGCAAGCGCAAATGCTCGTCGGACTTGGCCGCAATGCCAATCGCCAGGTACACGATTTGACCATCGCCCCAGTCGACTCCCTCCGGGAACTGCAACAAACGCACGCCCGTGGCATGCACCAGGTCGCGGGTTTCAGGTGTGCCGTGGGGGATAGCAATACCCTGACCCAAGAAGGTCGAGCCCTGAGCCTCACGCGCCTGCAAGCCCTTCAGATAACCTTCGGCGACCAAACCGTCAGCGACCAGCTTATCGGCGAGCAGTTGCAGCGCTGCAGACTTGTCCACAGCCGTTTGGCCCATGGAAATCTGCTCTATGGTGAGCTCGAGCATGCGTTCTCCTTTTCCGGCGCTCTATGGCACCAGGTATTGTTTTGAATTAAGTCAGCGTAGATCGCTCCCCCCCGTGAGGCGTGAGTCAATGTATGGCAAGCACATTGCACTCAGGGGTAGAGGTCCATTAAAAACGCTTGCTGAAACGTTTAATCAAGAATGCCCGGCACGTTACTGCATAATCGCTCGCGCTTGAAGCCCCAACCTGTCGCATTGATCAATGCACGGAGGGCGATATTGCAAATAAACCAGCTGCAAACAAGGCAGACGAAGATCGACTGCCTTTATCGGTTAGGATTGGCCAAAATGTCGACATGTACTACAAAAAATAAGGAATTTTCGGCGTGAAGCTCAGTGATATCGCTCATCTGGCAGGTGTTTCCGTGACCACCGCCAGCTACGTCATCAATGGTAAGGCCGAACAGCAGCGCATCAGCAGCAGCACGGTCGAGCGCGTCCGCGCGGTAGTCGAGGAGCATGGCTTTACTCCCAACCCGCAAGCCGCCGGGTTGCGTAGCCGTCACACGCGCACCCTGGGCTTTATCCTTCCGGACCTCGAAAACCCGAGTTATGCGCGCCTGGCCAAGCAACTCGAACAAGGGGCGCGTGCCCGCGGCTATCAATTGCTGATTGCCAGCTCGGACGATGCCCCGGACAGTGAGCGCCAGTTGCTCAAGCTGTTTCGTGCGCGCCGTTGCGACGCCCTGTTTGTCGCCAGTTGCTTGCCCGCCGCCGATGACAGTTATCGCAAGTTGCAAGACCTGGGGATTCCGATCATTGCGATTGACCGGACCCTGGAGCCCTCGCGGTTTTGCTCGGTCATCAGCGATGACTGCGAAGCCAGTCTGCAATTGACCCGCAGCTTGTTGCAGCCCATACCGCGGCAGATTGCCTTGATCGGCGCACGCCCCGAGCTGAGTATCAGCCAGGCCCGGGCAGCCGGTTTCAAGCAGGCCCTTGAGGATTTCGACGGCGAAATCCTGATTGAGCACGGCGCCGCCTTCAGCCGCGAATGCGGCCGCGGGATCATCGATGACCTGCTGGCCCGTCAGGGGCACTTTCCCGAGGCGCTGATCACCACCTCCTACGTTCTGCTGCAAGGGATGTTCGATGCATTGCTGGAGCACCCGACCCAGCGTCCGCCGCTGCGCCTGGCCACTTTTGGCGACACTCAACTGCTGGACTTCCTGCCATTGCCGGTCAATGCAATGGGTCAGCAACATAAACTGATTGCTGAAAAAGCCCTGGACCTGGCCGTGGCGGCCATTGAACAGCAGCTGTATGAACCCGGCATTCATGCCATTGCCCGCGTGTTTAAACAGCGCATTCATCAGGCCTGAGCATGCAGTTGATTGACAGCCATACCCACCTCGACTTCCCGGACTTTGATGCCGACCGCGTGCAGTTACTGGCACGCAGCCGAGCAATGGGGGTTGAGCGGATGGTGGTGCTTGGGGTCTATCAGAGTAATTGGCAGCGATTGTGGGATCTGGTGCAAACCGACAGCCAGCTATATGCAGCCTTTGGTTTGCATCCGGTGTACGTCGACCAGCATCGACCTGAACACGTGAGTGAACTGGGGGAATGGTTGAACCGCCTTGCGGGGCACCCCCAGCTATGCGCGGTGGGCGAAATCGGCCTCGACTTCTTCCTCCCCGAACTCGACCGTGACGCTCAACAACAGCTGTTTGAAGCGCAGTTGAAACTGGCGTCCGACTTTCAGCTGCCCGCCCTGCTCCATGTTCGACGCAGCCATGCGCAGGTGATTGCCACCCTCAAGCGTTTTCGGCTGCAACGCGGCGGAATCATTCATGCGTTTGCGGGTAGTCGCGAAGAAGCCCGTGAATACATCAAGCTGGGGTTCAAGCTGGGTCTGGGCGGCGCGGCGACATGGCCACAGGCATTGCGCCTGCGCAAAGTGATTGCCGACCTGACGCTGGACTCAATCGTGCTGGAAACCGACTCGCCCGACATGGCCCCTGCCATGTACCCCAACCAGCGCAACAGCCCTGAGCATTTGCCGGATATTTGCCGGGCACTGGCCGACGTGATGAACCTGCGCCCGGAGCAGCTGGCCGAGGCTTCTACGGCCAATGCCTGTGAGGTGTTTGGCTGGGCACTGCCTCTGTAGGAGCGAGTTTGCCCGCTCCTGCAGAATGTTGAGCGGGTATCAGAGCAACAACGTCCATACCGCAAAACCTGCATACCACAGCACGGCAGCCCGTAGCAGCAACGCCCACAGGGTGTCGAGGCTGGCGACGCCTTCGGGCCCGGCCTGGGGAGCAGGAATTTCGGCGGCGGCACAACCGGCCTTATTGATCAACTGTTGGGCGCTGATGTCCCAGCTCAGCAGCTCATGCAGCATTACCCGGGTGACAGCGGCAAAGTTGCCCACCAGTGCAAAGCTCGCCCCCAGCAACCGAACCGGCAACCAGTCAAATGCGTGACGCAGTTGCTGTGCCCGCTCGACCAGTTCCGGGTTCCTGCCATGCTCGGCAGCCAGCGCCAGCAAGCGGTAGCTCAAGGCCGCCACCGGCCCCAGCAGGAAGTACCAGAAAATCACGGCGAAGAAGCTTTGATACGCTTGCCACAACAAATGACTCTGCACCTTTTCGAGCAGTTGCTCGCCACTGTCGGCCGTTTCGCCTAGGTCGCGCTCGGCAACATGGGCGCAGGCCTGTAAATCGCCACGGCGCCAGGCATCACGAAAGGGTCCGAGCCCGGCCAGCAAGTCCCCTCGCCCCAGGCTGTAAATCACCACCAGCAGGTGCACCGGCAGTGCCAGCAAACCATAAGCCACAGGTTGCAGTACCCACAGCAACAGCCCCAGTACGGCTACCGGGAACAGAATCAGGATCGCCAGGACCCACCACGGCTTGTGACCAAGCGTCGGGCCGGACTCCAGCTTGTGCAGTTCGCGCAACCAGCCGCTATCTCTCTGAAGACGCTGACGCAAGCCCGAGAGTTTCTCGACCAGGATCGCCAGCAGTAACACCACAAAACTCATTGCATCTCTCCTGTGTGCTGCAACGCGCCGCGAAAACGCGTCCAGTCAAAAGCCGGGCCCGGGTCAGTCTTGCGCCCGGGAGCCACGTCACTGTGACCACATATGCGCTGCAGGGTTATGGCAGGGAAAGCCGCCTGCAATTGCCGGGTTAACCCGATCAGCGCCTGATATTGCGCATCACTGAACGGGAGGTCATCGGTGCCTTCAAGCTCAATCCCCAACGAAAAATCATTGCAGGCCTCACGTCCCTCGAAGCTCGAGACACCTGCATGCCATGCACGATCAAGACAGGACACAAACTGAGTGATTTTGCCGTCACGTTCAATCAGAAAGTGCGCACTTACCCGTAGTTCGATGATGCCTTCAAAGTAGGGATGTTCAGTGACGTCCAGGCGATTTTGGAAAAACTCCTGAACCTTGCCGGTTGCGAACTGCCCCGGCGGCAAGCTGATGTTGTGGATAACCAGCAAGGAGATTTCGCCATGAGGGCGCGCATTGAAGTTGGGTGACGGACAGTGAGACACGCCTTGGCACCAACCGCTCGCGGGGTCCAGCTGCATACAGGCTCCTTCAACGACCAAAACGAAAGGCCCAGTATGCCGCGATGCGCAAACCTGTGTGGAGCAATCTGTAGTGCGACGCTCTGCTGCGCGCCGGATTAACCCAGGCTATCAATGACCGAAGCCAGCGCCCGGTCGAACAACAGGCTGTCATCGAGCAGCAAAATCGTGCCGCAGCGCAGCTGGCGAATTAAATCGGCACGGCTTATTTCCAGGGTTCTTATGCCGCTTCGATTGGCAAAAACATACCTGCCCTCAGGCTCCACTATCACGATCAGCTTGCAGCGCAGGTGCAAGCCATCTTGCTGATCGATCCAGGTGCCGATACGCAACTGGCTGACCAGCAGCAGGCCCAAATGGTCCTGCTCGTCGAACACCGCCAGAGGCAGTGACGGCGCCAGCCATGGCCGGATTGCCTGCATCTGGCGGCTAAGCGCCCGCTCGTCTTTGCGGATGTGTTGTTCAAGCAACTCAACTTGCTCTTGTTCGGCCTGGGTGAACGTCAAAAAATCGTGCAGCAAGGACTCAAGCAGACCGGGGTGGTGGCCCGAGTAACCGGCCAGCTGCTGAACTACGTGACTGATCTGCAGGTGCAGCGGATCACTGGCGCAATCGACACTGGAATCCCAACCGATGGCGGCAGTTGCGATGACATTGAGCAAGCGGCGCGCCGGGTGGCTATCACAGCTGAAAAAGTTCTGATCCAGCTGCGCAATCTTGAGCATCGGTTGCTGTAACTGCCCGATGAGCTTTTTTAACGGCGTCGACAGGTTGCGATCGCCGCCAATGTATTCAAATAACAGCCCCACCAGGTTGCTCGCGTACTCACTTTGCGCCGGCAGTTCCCGGGTATCGTCCGTCTGTTTTGGGGAGCAGCAGGAAGTTGCGGATGACAGCTCGGGCAGCACCCCGGTGGCGATCAGCAACTGGTTGGCATCGGCATACAGTTGTTCGGTATGACTGAGCAGATACTTTTCAAACAGTTGCAGCATGATCAGCTTGACCTTGATCTCCATGCCCTGATCACGCTCGGCCTGCAAAAAATATTCGCACAGCATCGCTGGCCCAAGAGGGTTGTTCTGCTCATTGAGCGCTACCCGGCTCAAAGTAGTGAGGCGAGCACTGAGGTGACACAGAGCCAGCTGATCGCGGATCAATACCTGGGCCACCATGGCATTGATTGACTGGGCGCGTTCAAGGTCGTTGCCCAACAACGAAAACACGCCCTGCGCGGGCGTTGCCATGAGCAGCGTGGAGTCACTGACATCGGCTTGGGTCAACCTGATAAACGCGTACAGCAACCGCTCAAGAAAACCGCGCTCGATGTTTTTGCGCTTCAGGCGCACATCGCGCATGGCTTCAAAGAACAGGCTTTGCTCTGCGTCGCTGCGGGCCTTGTCGGCCATGTCGAACAGGGTCGCGTCAGCGTTGTCGAACAGCACTTGCAACTGGGATTTGAGCTGCTGCGCGGCCTTGTCATGCACCTGCAGCAGGATCACAGGCAGGCGGGCGAGAGGCGAGTGAATCGCGAGCTCGGCTGAGGGTCTGTGTACGCCCCCCGCTTTCCCGTCATTTTGCATCCTGGCCTCCAGTGATGGACGTCAAAGTCATGACGCCAAATAGAAGGCGGATTATCTTGTAAAAGATGTCGCTTGTGCCAGCAGACTCTGCATTTACGCCGCCAGGCCGCCGAATTAATCGCCAAAGTGCTAAAAGACGCACAATTGCAGGCAAAGACCCGGGACGCAGTGCACACCTTGGGTTCCCCCGCGGCATGCCTCTATAATCGGCGCACTTTGTTTGTGGAGCTCGTTATGCCGAATTTACGCCTGGCCGACCTCACCGCCGAAATCGAAGCCAACGTACGCCGTGCGTTAGCCGAAGACATTGGCAGCGGCGACATCACTGCACAGCTGATCCCGGCCGAACGTCTGGCCAAAGCAACAATCATTACCCGTCAGGCTGCTGTCATCAGTGGTACGGCCTGGGTCGACACTGTGTTTCGCCAGCTTGATCCGCGTGTTGCAGTGCACTGGCAAGTGGCTGATGGCGATCGCGTTAGCCCCGATCAAGTGCTGTTTCATCTCGAAGGCCCTGCCCGCTCGTTGCTCAGCGGTGAACGCAGTGCGCTGAATTTCCTGCAACTGCTATCCGGCGTAGCCACCCACGCGCAGTCACTGGCCGATCAAGTAGCCGACACTCAGGTCAAGTTGCTGGACACCCGCAAAACCCTTCCGGGGCTGCGTCTGGCGCAAAAATACGCGGTGACCTGCGGCGGTTGCCACAACCACCGCATTGGCCTGTACGACGCGTTCCTGATCAAAGAAAACCATATTGCAGCCTGCGGCGGTATTGCCCAGGCGATCAGTGCTGCGCACAAGATTGCCCCTGGAAAGCCGGTGGAAATCGAAGTTGAGAGCCTGTCCGAACTCAAGGAAGCGCTGGCGGCCGGCGCCGACATCATCATGCTCGACGAACTGAGCATGGATGACATGCGTGAAGCGGTGCGCCTGAACGCAGGCAAGGCCAGGCTGGAAGCCAGCGGCGGCATCAACGAGGCCACCTTGCGCCCGATCGCCGAAACCGGCGTGGACTACATCTCGATCGGCGCCATGACCAAGGATGTCAAAGCGCTGGATCTGTCGATGCGCTTGAGCCTGTAGAAATCGTACAAACCTGTAGGAGCGAGCTTGCTCGCGATGGCATCAGCGCAGTCAGACCAGAACTGCACGTTGTCTGAATCGCGAGCAAGCTCGCTCCCACAGGGCTGGAGTCAAGACAACACAAACCCCTGACACTTCACCTCATGCTCCAGCAGCCATTGCTTGGCCGCCAGCCCGCCGGCAAAACCGGTCAGCGTGCCATTGCTGCCAATCACGCGATGACACGGGATGATGATCGGGATTGGGTTACGACCATTCGCCGCGCCCACCGCCCGCGAGGCCTTGGGCCGGTCAATTTGTTGCGAGATCTGCCCGTAACTGGTGGTGGCCGCATAGGGAATGGTTGTCAGCGCCCCCCATACCGACTGTTGAAACTCTGTGCCCAGTGGCTTGAGCGACAGATCGAAAACCAGGCGTGTTCCCGAAAAGTACTCCTCAAGCTGACGCCGCACTTGCGCCAGCTTTTGCGCTGAATGCACCCAGCCTTCCAGCGGCGCATGGGGCCGACGATCCAGCTCAAAACGCACTTCGCGCAACCCTTCGTCATCTGCAACCAGAAACAGCGGGCCAATGGGTGATGGCATTTGATCGTAGTAAATCTGCATCATGTCGACTCCTTGCGGGCGGCAGCCGAATCGGTGGCTGCACGCCATAAATACATGACTGAATAAGCCCGCCATGGACGCCAGCTTTCAGCCAGGGCCTGCAGCGCGCGGGTACTCAACGGCGCATCGCGGGGGTTGGCTTCGCGGCGCAATATCAAGTCTGCCGCCGGGAAGGCATCGGGGTGTTTGAGCACCCGCATGGCGATGTAATGTGCGGTCCACTCGCCTATCCCCGGCAGTTGTACCCAACGCTGGATAAAGGTTTGCAGCGGTTGCTCCACGGCGAAATCCACACGTCCTTCGATCAGGGCCCGGGCGATGCCCTTGATGGTATCTATCCGTGCCTGGGTTATGCCCATCTGCCCCAGATCGGCCTCTGCCAATTGCTCGGGCCCGGGAAATAAACAATCAAGCCCCACGCCTGCCGGGCTCTCAATCGCTATGCCATAACGGTGCACGATGCGGCTGGCCAGGGTCCGTGCAGCCGCCACGCTGACCTGCTGGCCCAACACCGCCCGCACTGCCACTTCAAATCCATCCCAGCCGCCGGGTAAACGCAGGCCCGGGTAGCGTTCGACAAGCGGCGCCAGCAGCGGGCTGGCATTTAAGGTGTGAGCGATCGCAAGAGGATCGGCATCCAGATCAAACATCCGCCGGATCCGCGTGACCACACCCAGCATCTGGCTCGGCGGCACATTCAGCAGCTCCAGCTGCAGCGCGTGCTGCTCACCTGGCCAGGCACTTACCCGCAGCCAGCCCGGTGCATCGCCGGTAGCAAACACCCGTTGATAACTGTGGGCTTGGACCTGTTCGATGCCTGGCAAGGCGCGGGTCTGCAGAAAGCCCAGCAACGCGCTGAAATCATAGGGCGGGCGATACCCCAGACGCAGCACCAATGCCTTGTCTGCCCGGGCTTTAGGGCTGCGCCTGAAGTCTCGGGGTTGAGCGTGATTGGCTTCGGCAAACGCCGCATTAAAGCGCCGCAAACTGCCGAAACCCGAAGCCATCGCCACGTCGGTAATCGAAAGACTGGTCTCGCTCAGCAGTTGCTTGGCGAACAGCAGACGCTGGGTGGCATGTACCGCCATCGGCGGTGCGCCCAGGTGCTTGACGAACAGTCGACGCAATTGCCGGGCACCGATGTCCAGGCGTTCGGCAAGCATCTCCAGTGAGTGATCGGCCAGGTAACCTTCGTTAATCAATTTCAAGCCTCGGGACACCAAATGCTCGCCCTGCTGCCATAGTTGATTGCCCGGTGCCAGTTCTGGCCGACAGCGTAAACATGGCCTGAAGCCCTGTGCCTGAGCGGCGGCTGCGCTGGGGTAATACACCACGTTTTCGGGTTTTGGCGGGCGCGCCGGGCAGACGGGGCGGCAGTAGATCCGGGTGCTGAGCACGGCAGTGAAAAACACCCCGTCAAAACGCGCATCGCGGCTTAATCGCGCGATTTCGCAGACGGCGGTACTGGGTTCAAGAAGGCTTGTTGGTGTGTTCATGGATCGAACAATAGCACTGGGTCCTGGCTGGTTTTCGCCATTTTCGGACCTCAATGTTGGCCGCCGATCAGAGCGTTTTTGGCATGCGAAGGTGTCGCTGAGGCTCTGGCCAGGCATCACCCTGCAGGAGCCAGGCTGGCTCGCCCCTGCAGAACCGCGACTATTTACACGCGCCGCTCTCAAGGCATGTGCCGGTTTGAGTCCACACCAGCGTGCTGGCGCTCAATGCGGGGGTCATCACGCTGGTCCAGCCACCCGCGGCCTGGGTGCCGGTCATGGTAATTACGCCATCTACCACGGTCATGCCCGCTGCCAGGTTGTCAGTGGCCGCTGCCGGGGCCGGAATGCCGTGGCTGCCCGCATCGCAGACAGTCAAATCATTGCTTTCGCTGTAACACAGGGCGACGGCCGTTTTGTAAGTGTTGCTGATGGAGTTCACCTCGGCAAAACGCGCCTTCATGGTGTGCTCGTTGTAAGCCGGCAATGCAAACGAAGCGATCAGACCAATGATCGCAACCACAATCATCAACTCGATCAGGGTGAAGCCTTTTTGTTGTTTCACGTGAAGTCTCCAAAAGTGGGACGTGGCCCAGTGGCCAAACGCCAATGCAGTACTGAGCCGCCCAAAAAGTGCGCACAGGCTATCAAGGTTAGCGGGCCGTTGCTCCACAACTGCATGGCAGACACCTTTGGACACGCTCCAGTGGCTGTCCCGGACGCGGGGCATCTAGTCTTTGAGGCTTGGCAAACAACCATTCAGGGGCGAACAAAAATGCCGGTACGGGCGCTTAAAACCAGTGTTTATCGATGGCACGGCACTGATCGTCACGGGACTCGACTCAGTGGTGAAACCACCGCAGGCAACATGGCCATGATCCGGGTTCAGCTACGTCGACAAGGTATTACCGTTAGTAAAATCCGCCGACATTCAGACCGCGCGCCCTGCACTGGCGCAGCAATCAAAGCCCTGCAAATCACCCTTTTCACCCGCCAGCTGGCCACGCTGACCAGAGCCGGCATCCCGCTGCTGCAAGCACTGGAAGTCATTGCCAACGGCTTCGAACATCTCGCCATGCGCAAATTGGTGAGGGCGCTGCAACAGGACATCAATGCAGGTATCAGCCTGGCCAGTGCGCTGCGAAAAAACCCGGCACATTTCGATGCGCTGTTTTGCAATCTCATAGAAGCAGGCGAACAGGCTGGAGCCCTGGAGGTGTTGCTCGACAGGGTCGCGACTTACAAGGAAAAAACCGAAACCCTGAAAAAGAAAATCAAAAAGGCCATGACCTACCCCATCACCGTGCTGGTGGTGGCATTAGCGGTTTGCGGGATTTTGTTGATTGAAGTGGTGCCGCAATTCCAGAACGTATTCGATTCATTTGACGCCCAACTGCCGGTGTTCACTTTATGGGTGATCGCCGTCTCGCAGGCGCTGCAACAGTTCGGTCTGTGGCTGCTTGGCGGTGGATGCCTGGGGATTGCGGGGTTGCGCTATCGCTACAAACACTCCCCGGCACTGCGCCAGCGACTTGATCGGTGGTTATTAAAACTACCGGTGCTGGGCCACCTGCTGCATTTTTCGGCCACTGCCCGTTTTGCCCGCACCCTGTCCACCACCGTTGCTGCCGGAGTCCCATTGCTTGAAGCGCTGAATGCTGTCGCCGGGGCCACGGGCAATGACCTGTTCGAGCAAGCGGTGCTGCAACTCAGGCAGCAGGTCGCCACAGGCAGTCAGATCCATGTCGCCATGGGCGCTGTCGGGGTGTTTCCGGGTATGGCGATTCAGATGACAGCAATTGGAGAAGAATCCGGCACATTGGACGAGATGCTCAACCACGTAGCCACCTATTATGAGAACGAAGTCGACACTCTGGTCGATAACCTGACAGCATTGATGGAGCCCGCAATCATGGTGGTACTCGGTGTCATGGTGGGCGGGCTGGTAATTGCCATGTATTTACCGATTTTCAAATTGGGCCAAGTGATTTGAGCATGATTGAGTTTTTTAACCGCCATCCAGACGCTTTTATCGTCTGCGCCCTGATCCTCGGCTTGTTGACGGGCAGCTTTATCAATGTCCTGGTATGGCGCTTGCCCAAAATGCTCGAGCAAGACTGGCGAGCACAGGCCAGGGAATTGCTGGAGTTGCCGCCAGCCGAAAAAATGCCTGTGTATAACTTGATGCTGCCCCGCTCCCATTGCCCGAAATGCCAGCACCCCTTACGCCTATGGGAAAAGATTCCGCTGCTCAGCTACCTGTTGTTGCGCGGCAGGTGCTCGCAGTGCCGTACCCTCATCAGCCCGCGCTACCCTTTGACCGAACTGGCCTGCGGATTATTGTCGGGGTTTGTGGCCTGGCATTTCGGTTTTACCCTCCAGGCAGGCTGGATGCTCCTACTGACATGGGGGCTGCTGGCTATTTGCCTGATCGATGCTGAACATCTGATCGTGCCCGATGTGCTGGTGCTACCCCTGCTCTGGACGGGACTGCTGCTCAATAGTTTCGATACGTTTACCGGTCTGTCACAAGCGGTATGGGGCGCGGCGCTGGGTTATGCCAGCCTGTGGTCAATCTTCTGGATCTTCAAACTGCTCACTGGCAAGGACGGCATGGGCTACGGCGACTTCAAGTTATTGGCCATGTTCGGGGCCTGGGGCGGGATTGCCGTTCTCCCCCTGACCATTGTGCTCTCGTCACTGATGGGGGCGATCGTCGGCCTGATCCTGCTGGCTGTGCGCCGTGCCAAACCCTGTACTGCAATTCCCTTTGCACCCTATCTGGCAATTGGCGGCTGGATCGGATTGCTCTGGGGTGGTCAAATAACCGCCTTCTATTGGTAGCTTTCGGTTTGAAATGAATACCTCATCTTCCAAACCCTGGATTCTCGGCCTGACCGGCGGCATTGGCAGTGGTAAAAGTGCCGCTGCCGAGCACTTCGCCGCGCTGGGCATACATGTAGTGGACGCCGACCATGCCGCGCGCTGGGTGGTAGAGCCCGGACGCCCGGCGCTGGCCAAAATCGCAGAGCACTTTGGCGATGCGGTGCTGCAGGCCGATGGACAGCTCAATCGCAGCGCGTTGCGCAGCCTGATCTTCAGTGATCCTGAACTTCGGCGCTGGCTGGAAGCCCTGTTGCACCCATTGATTCGTGAAGAAATCGCGCACAACCTGGCGCAGGCGCAATCGCCTTATGCCATTCTGGTTTCGCCGCTGCTGATCGAGTCCGGCCAGTACGCCACGACCCAGCGCGTGCTGGTGATCGATGCCCCGCAGGCCTTGCAGATTGAGCGCACGTTATTGCGCGACAACACCAGCGAGCAGCAGGTGCAGGCGATTCTCAAGGCCCAAGCCAGCCGCGAGGAGCGCCTCAGTCACGCTGATGACGTGCTGGTCAACGACCGCGACCTGAAGGCACTCAAGACTGAAGTCGAGCGCCTGCATCACTTTTATTTAACTTTGCGTGGAGGCCAACCATGACCAAACCTATGACCGTAGACTGCCCGACCTGTGGCACCGCCGTGGAATGGAAAACCACCAACGCGTTCCGCCCTTTTTGCTCGGACCGCTGCAAACTGATCGACTTGGGCGCCTGGGCCAGCGAAGAACACAAAATCCCGGTGAGCCCTGATGCCGAGGACGACCTGTTTTCCGAGGACTTGCCAGACCGCCTGCATTAAAACCATTCCCCCCACCTCTGCAGGAGCTGGCTTGCCAGCTCCTGCAAGCGGTAAACCGTTACTTGGGCTCTTCATCCTTCCAGGGAGCTGCCAGATACCGGGTGCGGTTGAAGGTTTCAAGCCATTCGGGGCAGAACACGACCAACGCGGTGACCAGCATCCCGTTGATGAACGCTTCGGGGAAAATGATTAGCCACAGGTAGCCGACAAAGTCTTCAAGCCACTGCGGCATGACGAATAACCCGTCCAGCCACAACACGCCTAGCACCGCCAGCACACACAGCAACGCCACCAGCGCAGCAGCGAAGAAGCCCGAGCAAAAGATATACACGAATGGATTGCGCGGCTGTGCGCGCTCGACCAGATGCGCGCAACCCTCGGTCACTGCCACGGGCAACACAATCAACAGCATGCCATTGACGCCCATCGCGGCCAGATCCTGACGCCCCAAAAGTACCAGCCCCACTTGCGCCATCAGCGCACCGACCATTGCCAGCGGCCAATCGAGCAATAACGTGACGACCGTCAGCCCAATAAAGTGATACGACACCCCCGTATCGAAATCACGCCGCACCAGCCACAGCAAGAACAGCGCGAACACCGTGCCGAATAGCAGGTGCTGGCGTCGCGAGTCGGCAAACAGCTCCACCCAGGGCGCACGCCAGATCGCCCACATCACAACAGGTACATACAGTAACCAGCCGATCAACAACGTTGCTGTGGATAACACTGCGGCGCTGATCATGTCTGTGTCCCGACCTTGTTAAAGCACACCGCCCAACCCTCCATGTCTGATGCCAGTGATTGTGATGCGCCTCAGTCTACACCGCAGGCTTTCGGTAACACCTGTTTCAAGGCTAAGCTGCGTCCATGGACGACTCTGACTATCTGCGCCTGCTCACCATCCAGGCCGAACAAGCCAATGCCTTTTTATCCAATGCCCGCAAGTGGGAGCGTGAGCGTTGGGTATGCCAGCGCCTGCTCCAGGGCTTGAATATCCCTTACCACACCGAGGATTTCACCCAGGCCAGCCAGGAGCCTCCGGACGTATTGTTTGGTGAGGCGCGCTTTGAAGTGTTCTTCGTACTCGATGAAGGTCGCCGCTTGAATGATGAGTGGCGCGAAGAGCTGCAGCGCCGCCGCAGCGCCTATTCGCTGAGCCAGCTGGTACGCCGTGAAGCACGCCCCAAGCGAATCCCGGCGAGCAAACTGCTGCAGCGCCTGGGCCCTACCCTGCACAAAAAAGCGACCAACTACCGCGAGCGCGATATCGATTTAGGCCAACTGGACATCATTGCCTTTTCCAGCCTCAAGCGCGAAGTACTGGACCTTAACAGCCACTTCCCGCCCCCTACCGAATACTTGCGCATGGGTTGGCGCTCACTGTCACTGGTCGGCCCGACCTTTGCCCGGGTGTTGTTTGCACAGCCGGATGCGCCGGACTTTTTGCGCAATAACCTGGGCCGCAGCATTATTTTCGATGTCGGGATCAGCCTGTGAGCCCGCTGCAGGAACTGCTTGCCGACGTACCGCAAACCGGCCACGTGCGCTGGATCGGCGTACGCCCCGAGTCCCGCGCAGACATGCTGGAACTCGACGCCGTGGAAGCCCGCCGCGAAGCCGGGCTGACTGGCGATCATGCACGCCCCGGGCCCCGCAATGCCCGGCAAGTGACGCTGATTCAGTGGGAACATCTGGCCGTTATCAACTCGTTGATGGGGCGCCCGCAAGACCAACCGGTACTGGCCCGGGATCTGCGGCGCAACCTGATGGTCAGCGGGATCAATCTGTTCAGCCTCAAAGGCCGGCGCTTCAGGATTGGCCAGGCCATTTTCGAGACCACCGGCTGGTGCCAGCCCTGTGCCCGGCTGGAACAACGTCTGGGCCCTGGCACTTTTCAGGCAGTGCGTGGCCACGGCGGGATCACCGCCCGGGTAATCGAAAGCGGGATCATTCGTCTAGACGACGAACTGCGGGTCGAGCCATTGCTGCCCAGCGGCTATGCTCCTTTTAATCCCGGTTGATTCACCGCTGTAGCTTTTACACCTCCCGCAACGTCTATCTGACGAGGCCACAAATATGTCCAGCCGCCTGAACCCGGATGATCAAAAGCATGTCGAAGAGTATCTGCTGCTGCCACAAAACCAGGTTGAGCGCCGGCCTTTCCGGCCCTTGCTGCTCCTTGGGGTGGTGGTGATCGTGGTGATTGGCATGGGCCTTTTGAGCCGCCTCCTGAGTTATCTGGTGCTTTGAGCTGCCTTGCGCTCGCCCGGGTCACTGAACTACAGAATTTTTTAAGCCTTGTGAGTGATACCTATGACCCATCGTATTGTTATCGTCGGCGGCGGCGCCGGCGGTCTGGAGTTGGCGACCCGCCTGGGCAAAACTCTGGGCAAACGCGGTAAAGCCAGCGTGATGCTGGTCGATGCCAACCTGACCCATATCTGGAAACCGCTGCTGCATGAGGTCGCGGCCGGATCGCTGAACTCTTCGGAAGACGAACTCAATTACGTCGCCCAGGCCAAATGGAACCACTTCGAGTTTCAGCTGGGCCGCATGAGCGGGCTGGATCGTGAAGGGAAAAAGATCTCATTGTCGGCAACCCTCGATGAAGATGGCCAGGAACTGGTACCTGCACGAGAGCTGGGCTACGACACGCTGGTGATTGCAGTGGGCAGCACCACCAACGATTTCGGGACCAAGGGCGCGGCTGAGCATTGCCTGTTTCTGGACACCCGCAAGCAAGCCGAGCGCTTTCATCAGCAATTGCTTAACCACTATCTGCGTGCACATGCCGGACAAACCGACGTGGTCGAGCAGATCAGCGTGGCCATCGTCGGCGCAGGTGCGACCGGGGTTGAGCTGGCCGCCGAACTGCATAACGCTGCACACGAATTGGCGGCTTACGGCCTGGACCGCATCAAGCCCGAAAACATGCACATCACCCTGATCGAAGCCGGACCACGGGTTTTACCCGCATTGCCGGAACGCATTGGCGGACCTGTGCATAAAACCCTGGAGAAGCTCGGGGTTACCGTTCTGACCAACTCAGCGGTGAGCGAAGTGACTGCTGACAGCTTGATTACCAAGGATGGTCAGGTGATTCCTGCAAGCCTGAAGGTTTGGGCCGCAGGTATTCGCGCTCCAGGCTTTCTGCATGAGATTGCCGGGCTTGAAACCAACCGCATCAACCAGCTGGTGGTTCGCCCCACGCTACAAACCAGCCGCGATGACAACATTTTCGCCTTTGGCGATTGCGCTGCCTGCCCGCAATCCGGTACCGACAAGATGGTTCCGCCACGTGCCCAAGCGGCTCATCAACAAGCTTCGCTGCTGGCCAAGTCGTTAAAACTGCGGATTGAAGGCAACTCACAGCTGTCTGATTACCACTACCGCGATTACGGCTCGCTCATTTCACTGTCGAGCTTTTCGGCTGTGGGTAACTTGATGGGCAGCCTGATGGGAACCGTGATGCTGGAAGGCTGGCTGGCCCGGATGTTTTACATCTCGCTGTACCGCATGCACCAAATGGCGCTGTACGGGACGTTCCGCACCTTGATGCTGATGCTCGGCAGCAGGATCGGACGCGGTACCGAGCCACGCCTGAAACTGCACTGACCTCCACAAATCCTGCAGGAGCGAGCTTGCTCTAGAGCATTTTCGAACAGCTCGCTCCTACAGTGGCCAGGGTTTAGCGCCCGGCGTGATTACCTGCTTCAGCCTCACGGCCTTTAAAGCCGTGGGGCTGATGCTCATCGAAGAACTGAATATCACGCGTAAAGTCGGCCAACAGTAATTTGGCCATGTCGATCGACATCCCCTGCTTCACCAAAATTCGCTGCACCACGACGTTTTCTACGTTGGCAGGCAAGCTATAGGCTGGCACCAACCAACCGCGTATGCGCAGGCGATCTGCCAGGTCATAGAGTGAGTAATTGGTTTTTGCACCGGGCTTCAAACGCCAGGTCAGGGCCGGAATTCCCAACTGCGGATCACCGTTGTAGAGCATCTCGAACGGACCGACCTTGACCAGCTCCCGGGCCAGAAATTGCGCTGTCTCGTAACACGCCGAATGAATACGCTCATAACCCTCACGCCCCAGGCGCAAGAAGTTGTAGTACTGGGCAATAATCTGCCCGGCCGGCCGGGAGAAGTTCAGGGCGAAAGTGGGCATGTCGCCACCCAGGTAGTTGACGTGAAAAATCAGGCCTTCCGGTAATTCCTTCGCATCGCGCCAAACGACCCAACCCGCGCCCAGCGGGGCCAGCCCGAACTTGTGGCCGGAGGTGCTGATGGACTTGACCCGCGCTACACGGAAGTCCCACAAAATATCAGGGGCACAGAACGGCGCCAGCATCGCGCCACTGGCACCGTCAACGTGAATATCAACGCTCAGGCCGGTGCGTTTTTCCAGATCATCCAGAGCATCGGACAGCGGCAGTACCGTTTCATACAGACCGGTAAAGGTCTGACCGAAGGTCGGCACCACCACGATGGTATTGTCATCGACCCGCTCAAGCATGTCTTCGGGAGTCATAAACCAATGACCTTCCGACATCGGCACTTCACGGATCTCAATGTCCCAATAACGGGCGAATTTATGCCAGCAGACCTGCACCGGGCCGCACACCATATTTGGGGTTGAAGTCGGCTTGCCGGCGGCTTTGCGTACTGCACGCCAGCGCCACAGCGCAGCCAGGCCACTGAGCATGCAGGCCTCGCTGGAACCGACGGTCGAGGTGCCCAGGGTGCTGGCCGCAGCAGGCGAATGCCACAGGTCGGCCAGCATGTGGATGCATCGGTTCTCCAGCTCGGCCGACTGCGGATACTCATCCTTGTCGATCATGTTCTTGTCGATGGACAGGTCCATCAGCTTGTGGACTTCGTCTTCCTCCCAGGTCTGGCAGAAGGTGGCGAGGTTCTGGCGGGCGTTGCCGTCCAGATACAACTCGTCATGGACCAGCTGGTAAACCTCCCGCGCCGCCTGCTCGGACTCCGGGAAGAGCTTGATCGCGGCAGCGTGGGCCAGGGCCGAAGAGCCAAAGACTGGATCGGTATCCTTGTTACGTTTGATGCGGTGCAGTGCCATGTGAACTCTCCTTGAGTAATGAAACAGCTACTGGGTCGACCTCCCTTTCGACTGACTCAGCAATGACCCAGCCAGCATAGACAAGCATTCGGGTTTCGCCTCTGCGGGTCGGGCGGGTCTCAAGTTTCCGTCCTATAGTCCCTCGTTCCATAAAGCACTCACGGAGCGAGCGCGATGAAACACACACCCACGACCGTCGACAGCAATGTCAAACAGGCGGTAAACGAGGCCCTGCAGCGATTTGCCAGCAACCACCACGGCAAGAACGCCAGCTACATCCCCTACCTGGCGGGTGTTCCATCCCATTTATTCGGTATCAGCATCATGTTTTGTGATGGCTCCCATGCCGAGGCGGGAGACACCGGTTACGCGTTCGCCATCGAATCGATTTCCAAGGTTTTCACCCTAGCCCATGTGCTGGATGAGGTGGGGCCCCAAGCCTTGCGCAGCAAAATCGGTTGCGATCCGACGGGCGAGCCCTTCAACTCGGTTGTCGCTCTGGAACTGCATAAAGGTCGACCGCTCAACCCCTTTGTAAATGCCGGGGCGATGGCCACGGTCAGCCTGATCAAGGCCGATACGGCACAGGCTCGCTGGGATCACATCCAGGCGACTTACAACGCTTTTGCCGGACGCGATCTGACGGTCAACGAAGAGGTTTACACGTCCGAGGCCAACTCCAATCAACACAACCGTGGCATTGCGTGGCTGCTGCAAAGTTACGGCTACATGCATGCCGACCCCATGGAGGTGTGCGATGTCTACACCCGTCAATGCTCGGTCGCGATTACCTGCCATGACCTAGTGACGATGGGCGTGGCACTGGCCAACGGCGGGGTTAATCCGCTCTCCGGGAAACGGGTGGTAGCCGCCAAAAACGTAGCCCCCATCCTCAGCGAAATGACCCTGAACGGTCTGTATGACACCACTGGTGACTGGTATTACAAGGTCGGTCTGCCGGGTAAAAGCGGGGTTGGCGGCGGCATTCTGGCCGTGGTGCCCGGGGTCTGCGCCATTGCCGCCTTTGCTCCGCCGCTGGATGTGGCGGGGAATAGCGTTCGCGGTCAACTGGCCGCTGAATACCTCAGCCGCACGCTCAATCTGAGCCTGCTGCACTAATACTCGCTTGAATAGCAGGGAGGCACTTATGGCTGCCAGTAACGCTAAAACTTATATTTCATGGCTCACTATCTGTTTCATGATGGTCGCGGCCGTCGCCAGCATCCGTTCACTGCCCAGCATGGCTGTTTATGGCCTGGGTTCGATTTTTCTCTACGTCATTCCGGCACTTTTGTTTTTCATCCCGGTGTCACTGGTGGCCTCCGAGCTGGGCACCGGATGGAACGGCGGCATCTATGGCTGGGTGCGCCAGGCATATGGCGACCGCTCCGGGTTCTTCATCATGTGGTTCATGTGGGTGCAGGTGGTGGTCTGGTATCCGATCGTTCTGGGGTTCGGCGCGAGTACCCTGGCCTATCTGATTAACCCGGAACTGGCCAAAAGCGGGGTCTTTACCGCCGCAGTCATCATTGTGCTGTATTGGCTGTCGACCTTTATCACGCTCAACGGGATGACCACCCTGTCCAAGTTGACGTCCTGGTTTATGTTGCTGGGAACCGCATTGCCCGCAGCCTTGCTGGTCATTTTGGGTGTGGCGTGGCTGGTACTGGGGCACAAGTCCGCTACCCCGCTGACGTGGGACGCCTTGATTCCGGCGATTTTTGACACCCACAGCACGGTTAAAACCGGCTCGCATAACCTGCACGGTGATTTGTGGCGCGAGTTCACAGGTTCAATTTCCGGGCTGGTACTGATTGTGGGTAACTTTCTGGCATTCGCCGGTATCGAGATGAACGCGATTCACGCGAGAGAGCTGCGTAACCCGCAAAAAGAAATGCCCCGCGCAATTTTGTTGGCGTTCGTGCTGATCCTGCTGGTGTTCATTCCGCCGACAGTGGCGATATCTCTGGTGGTTCCTGCCGACTCAACCAGTCTGACAGCCGGTGTGATTCAAGCCTATGCCGCCTTTTTTGAAGGCTTCGGCATGCCATGGGCAACTAAAATCATGGCCATCATGCTGGTGATTGGCGCGCTGGGGGGAGTACTTGCCTGGACCGGAGGGCCATCGACAGGCCTGTTGTTTGTCGGCAAGGCGGGCATGCTTCCGCCCTCACTGCAAAAAGTGAACAGCAAGGGAGTACAGAAAAACATTCTGTACCTGCAGGCAGTGATCGTGACCCTGCTGTCGAGCATCTACATTTTTATCGACAACGTGTCGGATGCGTTCTGGATGATTAGTGCGATGGCGGCACTGATGTACCTGATCATCTACGTCTTTATGTTTATGGCGGCCATGAAGCTGCGCAAAACCCAACCCAACGTTAAACGCGGCTATGTGCTCAAGGGGCTGCATGGGTGGTGCTATCTGGGGCTGTTCTCGACCTGCGTGGCACTGATCTTTGGCTTTATTCCGCCAAATAACTTCAGCAGCATGCCGTTTTTCGAATACGCGGGGGTCTTGCTCACCGGGCTGGTGATTGCCGGCGTACCGCCCTTTATTTTCTATGCGCTGCGCAAACCGTCATGGCAGATGGTGCCAAAGGCTGAAGCCGATCAATATTCTGCGGCTCTGCAGGACCTGCAAGACGCCGACAACAAGGCGAAAAGCGCTTCATAGGCTTGGGGCAAGAAAGGTTCGCCGTTGTGATGCGGGAGGTCGCTGATAAGGTGTCTTCATCGCTGGGAAGCCAGCTCCCGCAAAGAACGATGCCAACCCGTCCAGTTTTCTACAGGCATAAAAAAAGCGACCCGAAGGTCGCTTTTTTTATTGGCTGCCGATGAGAATGTCATCAGTGCCTTATTTTCGCACCCGCTACTGCTGGGCTGAAAATGGTCGGGGTAAGGGGATTCGAACTCCTGACATCCTGCTCCCAAAGCAGGCGCGCTACCGGACTGCGCTATACCCCGGTAAAAAAAAGGCACCTTCAAGAGGCGCCTTCTGCGATCAGTGCTTTTGGCCTCTGATCTTAAGATCTAGCCCCAGAATTAACTGAAGCCAAAAATGGTGGGTCGTGTGGGATTCGAACCTACGACCAATTGGTTAAAAGCCAACTGCTCTACCAACTGAGCTAACGACCCAAAAATGGTCGGGGTAAGGGGATTCGAACTCCTGACATCCTGCTCCCAAAGCAGGCGCGCTACCGGACTGCGCTATACCCCGGCTTGAAAATGGCTCCACGACCTGGACTCGAACCAGGGACCCAATGATTAACAGTCATTTGCTCTACCAACTGAGCTATCGCGGAACTACATATTTCAATCTACAACTTTGTAACTCTTTACAACTCTCGTTGACTTCACCGCATCTCTACGTTGGCGTCTCTGAGGCGGGCCATTTTACAACCTTTCAAACCCTTGTCAACCCTTATTTTTCGTTAGAAGACAATGATTTAGCTCTTCTAGCGGGCTTCTCGGTTTGGGCCAAGTTGCCGTTGCGGGTGACTTACTGCGGGGCGCATCTTACAAGCGTTTTCCTTACAGATCAACACCCTAAGAAAAAAAAGGCCTCGCAATGCGAGGCCTTCCTTAAATCACTGGTGCCAAGGCTTACGAAAAGACGATTTCGTCGTCTTTCACGCTCGCTGTCACGGTAGTGCCAGGCATGAACTGACCCGAAAGAATCAGCTGTGCCAAAGGGTTTTCGATCCAGCGCTGGATCGCACGTTTCAGTGGCCGTGCGCCATATACCGGGTCGTAACCAACCGCGATCAGTTTTTCCAGTGCATCCTTGTCCAGTTCCAGGCTCAGGTCGCGTTCTGCCAGACGGCTGCGCAGACGACTCAACTGGATCTCGGCAATGCCGGCGATCTGATCACGGGCCAGAGGCTCGAAGATCACCACTTCGTCGATCCGGTTCACAAACTCCGGACGGAAGTGCGTACTGACCGCATCCATTACCGCAGCGCGCTGCGCCTCGCGATCGCCGACCAGTTCCTGGATCTGTGCAGAGCCCAGGTTGGAAGTCATCACGATCACCGTGTTGCGGAAGTCCACAGTGCGACCGTGACTGTCAGTCAGGCGACCGTCTTCGAGTACTTGCAGCAGCACGTTGAACACATCCGGGTGCGCCTTCTCGACCTCGTCCAGGAGGATTACCGAATAAGGCTTACGCCGTACGGCTTCGGTCAAGTAACCGCCCTCTTCGTAGCCTACATAGCCTGGTGGCGCGCCAATCAGTCGAGCCACGGAATGTTTCTCCATGAACTCGGACATATCGATTCGCACCATCGCCTCTTCAGTATCAAAGAGGAATTCGGCCAGCGCCTTGCACAACTCGGTTTTACCCACACCGGTTGGGCCCAGGAACATGAACGAGCCGCTTGGGCGGTTTGGATCGCTCAGACCTGCACGTGAGCGACGGACCGCATTGGACACGGCAACAACCGCCTCGTCCTGCCCGATAACACGCTCATGCAGCAAGCTTTCCATCTTCATCAGCTTGTCGCGTTCGCCCTCGAGCATCTTGGAGACCGGAATACCGGTCCACTTGGACACCACTTCTGCGATTTCCTCTTCGGTCACTTTGCTGCGCAACAACTGATTCTCAGTTTTGTTGCTGTGCTCGTCGACCATCTGCAGGCTGCGCTCCAGGTCGGGGATTACCCCGTACTGCAACTCGGCCATGCGGTTAAGGTTGCCACTGCGGCGTGCCACTTCGAGTTCCTGACGGGCTTGCTCGATCTGTTGCTGGATCTGGGCAGAACCCTGCACTTCGGCTTTTTCCGAGGTCCAGATTTCTTCCAGGTCGGAATACTCACGCTCAAGGCGCCCGATTTCTTCCTGCAATTTCTCGAGACGTTTTTTCGCCGCCTCATCCTCTTCTTTCTTCAGCGCCTGCGCTTCAACTTTCAGTTGAATCAAGCGACGCTCCAGACGGTCCAGCACTTCAGGCTTGGAATCGATCTCCATGCGGATGCGGCTGGCAGCCTCGTCGATCAGGTCAATCGCCTTGTCCGGCAACTGGCGATCAGTGATGTAGCGATGGCTGAGCTTGGCCGCGGCGATGATTGCACCGTCGGTGATCGCCACCTTGTGGTGAACTTCATAGCGCTCTTTCAGGCCCCGCAAGATAGCGATGGTGTCTTCCTCGGACGGCTCTTCCACCAACACTTTCTGGAAGCGGCGCTCAAGCGCAGCATCCTTCTCTATATATTGGCGATACTCGTTGAGCGTGGTTGCACCGACACAGTGCAACTCGCCACGGGCAAGCGCAGGCTTGAGCATGTTGCCCGCGTCCATCGCGCCTTCGCCCTTACCGGCACCGACCATGACGTGCAGTTCATCGATAAACAGGATGATTTGCCCTTCCTGTTTCGATAGCTCGTTGAGCAACGCTTTCAGACGTTCCTCAAATTCACCGCGGAATTTGGCACCGGCAATCAACGCACCAATGTCCAGCGATAGCAGGCGTTTGCCTTTAAGACCGTCAGGCACTTCGCCATTGATGATCCGCTGCGCCAAACCTTCGGCAATCGCAGTTTTACCCACACCAGGCTCGCCGATCAGGACTGGGTTGTTTTTAGTCCGGCGCTGCAATACTTGAATGGTGCGACGGATTTCATCGTCACGCCCAATCACAGGGTCGAGCTTGCCTTCTTCGGCACGCTTGGTCAGGTCGATGGTGTATTTATCCAGCGCCTGACGCGACTCCTCGACGTTAGGGTCGTTGACCGCCTCGCCACCGCGCAGGTTATTGATGGCATTTTCCAGAGCTTTTTTGCTCACACCCTGGCCCAACAGCAATTTACCCAGCTTGCTGTTGTCATCCATCGCCGCCAGCAACACCATTTCACTGGTGATGAACTGGTCGCCTTTTTGCTGTGCCAAACGGTCTGCCTGATTAAGCAGACGAGCCAAATCCTGCGACATATTCACATCGCCAGTAGGATTCTGGATTTTTGGCAGTTGATCGAGCTCTTTGGTCAGTTCTTTGCGCAGGCTGTTTACATCAAAGCCAACCTGCATCAGCAGTGGTTTGATCGAACCGCCCTGCTGATCCAGCAATGCCTGCATCAAGTGCGCTGGTTCAATGGCCGGGTGGTCGTGACCGACGGCCAATGACTGAGCATCGGACAAGGCCAATTGCAACTTACTGGTTAATCTATCTATACGCATTCGTCACCTTCCTTATGAGCAGGCCGGAGGGATGGAAACTCCTGAATGAAGAAACCTGCCAGATACCATAGTAGATGCGGGCAATTCCGGGAGTTTCAAGCCAGCAAGAAATGACGCAGATCAGCTAGGCGGTCTTTTCGATCCAGACCAGCGATGCGAAACGGCCAGTACGAGGACTGCGCCGATAAGAATAGAAGCGCGGATCGGTTACGGTGCAGAAACCGCCACCATAGACCGCTGTAATACCCATGCGAGCCAGACGCAGGCGCGCCAGTTCATAGATATCAGCCATAAAGCGCCTTGGATTGATGCTGGGAACAAAGGCGGCATCAGCCTCAGGCATGTCCTTGATAAAGACTTCCCGCACCTCGGCCCCGACTTCAAAGGCCTTGGGACCAATAGCCGGGCCCAGCCACACCAGAATATCCCGGGGCTCAACATTGAGGTTTTGAGCCGTCGCTTCAAGGACGCCAGCCGCCAGCCCGCGCCAACCGGCATGGGCGGCAGCAACACGGGTTCCGGCACGATTGCAGAACAGAGCAGGCAAACAGTCTGCCGTCATCGCCGTACAGGCGATACCGGGCGTATCTGTCCAGCTACCGTCGGCTTCATCGATCCGTGCGGGATTGGCAGGCACGACCACAACCCCGTGAACCTGGCTAAGCCAAGCGGGCTGCACATCGAAAATATGGGTCAGGCGCTGGCGGTTATGTGCGACGGCAACGGGATCGTCGTCGACATGATCGCCCAGATTGAAGCTGTCGAACGGCGCCAGACTGACGCCGCCCGCACGGGTGGTCACACAGGCCCTGATGCCTGCCGGCGCTGGCCAGTCAGGAATCAGGAAGGTATTCACCCGACAAATGCCTCACGGTCTTGCTTGAGCAACGTCAACAACCAGACAAAATCATCCGGAAGTGGCGATTCCCAGCTCATGCGCTTACCGGTCGTCGGATGATCCAACTCAAGGAAGCGCGCATGCAGAGCCTGACGCGGAAAGTTTTTCAGGGATTCGACCATCGTCACACTGGCTGCCGGCGGGATACGGAAGCGACCGCCGTAGGCAGGGTCTCCGACCAACGGGAAGTTGATGTGGGACATATGCACACGAATCTGGTGCGTACGACCGGTTTCCAGCTTGACCCGCACATGGGTGTGGGAACGGAAACGCTCAAGCACGCGGTAATGACTCACCGCCTGCTTGCCGCCTTCCATTACCGCCATACGCTGACGTTGCTGGCCGTGACGGCCGATGGGCGCATCAATCTTGCCCCCGGCAGTAACGACACCAATAACAATGCACTCATATATCCGGCTGACACTGCGGCTCTGCAACTGGGTAACCAGCTGCGTCTGCGCCTGGATGGTCTTGGCGACCACCATCAGACCGGTGGTGTCTTTGTCCAGACGGTGCACGATCCCCGCACGCGGCACATTAATAATGTCCGGTACGTGATGCAGCAGCGCATTGAGCAAAGTGCCGTCGGCATGCCCGGCAGCCGGGTGTACCACCAAGCCTGCAGGCTTGTTGATAACCAGAATGTCATCGTCTTCGTAAACGATATCCAGAGGGATGTCTTGGGCGACCCACTCACCCTGGGCTTCCTGCTCGGCAGTCAACTCCAGGATGGCGCCACCATGCACAATGTCACGGGGGCGTATGACCGCTCCGTCCACAGTGAGGCGGCCGTCTTTGATCCAGGCGGAAAGGCGCGAGCGCGAGTGCTCAGCGAATAATTGTGCGGCGACTTGATCGAGGCGTTGGCCACCCAGTTCGGACGGCACCTCTTCGCGAAGTTGAATTTTCTCGGACATGCTCATCAGGACCGCGCCAAGCCTTTGGTTTCGGCTGCGCGCTTGTGGTTAAATACGGCGTCTTTTGCCCCGAGGCTTTTCACGGGGCGCTCATCATAACAGGACGGACCCGCCCAAGACAGCGGCCGTCATAGGGACGCAAGCCGCCATGCAAGTGAGACACCTGCTGCTGATCGCCATCCTCGCACTGACCGCCGCCTGCTCGTCGACTAAAGAAGTCGTTGACGACAACCTGAGCGAAGTCGAGCTGTACCAGCAGGCGCAGGCCGACCTGGATAACCACAGCTATACCAGTGCTACCGCCAAGCTGAAGGCTTTAGAGTCGCGCTATCCGTTCGGACGCTATGCCGATCAGGCCCAGCTCGAACTGATCTACGCCTACTATAAAAACTCCGAACCGGAAGCCGCCAAGTCCGCTGCCGAGCGATTCATTCGCCTGCATCCGCAGCATCCAAACGTTGATTACGCCTACTACCTCAAAGGGCTGACCTCGTTTGACCAGGACGTGGGCCTGCTGGCGCGCTTCCTGCCGCTGGACATGACCAAGCGGGACCCGGGCGCAGCACGCGACTCCTACAATGAATTCGCGCAGCTCACCAGCCGCTTTCCGAATAGCCGCTACGCCCCTGACGCCAAGCAACGCATGATCTATCTGCGTAACCTGCTGGCGGCATATGAAATCCACGTAGCCGATTACTACCTGACCCGTCAGGCATATGTAGCCGCCGCAAACCGTGGTCGCTATGTTGTCGAAAACTTCCAGGAAACCCCTTCGGTCGGCGACGGCCTCGCGGTGATGGTCGAGTCTTATCAGCGCATGCACCTCGACGAACTGGCCAACACCAGCCTCGAAGTGTTGAAAGACAACTACCCGAACCACCCAAGCCTGGTTGACGGTCAGTTTGTGCCACAGGTTTCCGACTCGGATAACCGCTCATGGCTGAGCAAGGCCACACTGGGCATGATTGAATCCAGCACACCGCTGCCACCGGGTGAAACCCGTGCCAACCTGGATATCAAGAAACAGTATCAGGACGCCAAAGACGCAATCCCGGCTGACCTGAAGCCTAAAGATGCTGACGGCAATGTAATTCCAGAACCAGAGCCGGAAGATAAAAGCCGCTCATGGTTCAGCTACATGACCCTTGGCCTGTTCGATTGATCATTCAGTCCACGTAAAAAAGAGCCCTGAGGGGCTCTTTTTTTATGTTTGATTTGACCCTGTGCGCCTGCCAATACCTTGGCTAAACTGGCGCAACTTTTCTCGAATAGCGGATAACCATGCTTCGTTTACTGATCTGGGCTGCTCTGATTGCTGCTGGCGTATGGTTTTGGCGCAAGTACAAGGCCGGGCTGGCAGCAACTAAAAAGCCGGTCGACCCGGGCGCTCAACCCATGGTGCGTTGCGCCCACTGCGGCGTACATCTGCCCCGAGACCGGGCTCTGAGCCAACAGCAAGAGTGGTATTGCACCCAAAACCATCTGGAGCAAGGGCCGAAGCCCCGGGGATAACGTCGACATGCCGGACTTGTGGGGCCGGCTTGCCGACGCTAGCTACCAGCCACCCACAGGCTTTAAGCCATGCTCTGGATACGCCCTTGTGGCGCATAAGGCACCGGATCGATGATCGGTTTACGCCCCAACAACAGATCGGCGAACAGCTGACAGGATGCCGGAGCCAGTACCAGCCCATTGCGATAGTGCCCACAGTTGAGCCACAACCCGCCAAAACCTGCGACCCGCCCGATATAGGGAATACCTTCAGGTGAGCCCGGGCGCAACCCGGCCCAGTGCCCAGCAGGCTGCGCATCAGCCAAAGCCGGAATCAACTCAATCGCGGACGCCTTCAGGCTCTCAAGGGCGGTTTGAGTCGGGGTTTTATCGAAGCCTTCGTGCTCGAGCGTGCTGCCAATCAAGACGTGACCGTCACGCCGAGGAATCGCATAGCGCCCTTTAGCCAGCACCATGCAAGACAAAAAATCAGGCTCGCACTTATACAGAATCATCTGCCCTTTGACGGGGACCACGGGCAATTCAAGGCCCAGGCTATTGAGCAGCTCACCACTCCAGGCTCCCGCCGCCAACACCACCTCATCACCGCGCATTTCACCCTGAACCGTGTTCACTCCGCAGATACTCTCACCCTCACGGATAAACCCCAGCACCTCGCATTGCTCGTGAATCGTGACATTGGGCATTGCTTGCAACGCAGCCTTGAGTGACTTCACAAGCCGGGGATTACGCACATTGGCTACGTCTGCCATGTAAATAGCCCTCGAATAGCCGGCCCCCAATACAGGTACCGCCTCGTTAACTGCCGCAATTTCAACCGTGCGCAACGGGCGCCCCTCGCGCTTGGCCCACGCCAGTGCTTGCGCCTCGTCTTCAAGGTCAAGCCAGTACAAGCCGGTGGTGTGAACTTCGGGATCTATGCCTGTCGAGGCGAATAATCGCTCTGCCAACTGTGGATAAAAGTCCTGTGACCAGTGAGCCAGGGCTGTAACGGCGGGGTTGTAGCGCCACGGATAAAGTGGAGAAACAATCCCGCCACCTGCCCAGGAAGACTCTTGTCCGACAGCACTCTGATCAACCAGCGTTACCTGCCCGACTTCAGTTGCCAGATTGAACGCTGTCAGCAGCCCGATAACGCCGCCCCCCACAATCACCACTCGTTGTTGCTTAGCCATCTATCAACTCAGCCCGAAATAAAAATAAATTATTAACGCCCCCAACACTGCTGCACTGTCAGGTCCGGAGCGGCCTGGGATATCGCTTTAACACCGGTGTGGGCCAAGGAGAAGTTCCCGCACGCATCGCCCGCCATGGATGAACCCTCTCTGCGGGTAGCCGTCAGCAAGAAGGCATGATCCGCGAGATCATGGGTAATCAGATACTGCTCATTGCCCGAACCAAGGTTTTGCGCCCCACTGTATAAACCTTTTTCCGTATAAAAACGCTCCAGACTTTGGGATTGCTCCGACAGCAAGACCACGATTTTAGAGCGATAGGCACGCTTTACCGAGTCGCTGTAAGCCGGATAAACCAATCCACCAAGAATGCCGACGACGGCTACCACCACAATCAGTTCGATCAAGGTAAAGCCTGCTCCATGCCTGGACATCACTGACTCCCTACTGGATTTGCCGCCACATGACCCTGTTCAATCGCCGGGGGCCTGTCTCTGCGTCTTCGCCATCCAGGTCCTGATAATGAGCAAGAATACTTTCCAGGACAGTGCGTGACTGGCCATGCATACCAATGCCCGTTACACGGTACAAGCGGGTCGAAGTCGTTACGGGCAAGTGGGTCGCAGTGATACTCAAACCAAGGCTCTGCACGCCGTAAAGGCCATCCACAACCGGTAGCCAGTGAATTCCGGATATCGGGTGCATGCCGGACGATTTCTGAGTGCGCACCTCTGCCGGCGGGGCACATCGAACAGGCGAACGACAGTCGGACACGCCCGACCAATGCACAGAAACCCATGACTCACCGCTACGCAGGGCAGTTTCTGCAGCCTGGAATGAGTGATTGGCGTGCAGGACACTGCCGGTCATTTTTTCCTGCTGTACTGCACTGTCCATTGAGGCCAGACCAAGCAGACTGAGTAACAGCAAGAAAACCAGGCTGACCAATAGCGCCATGCCGCTCTGAGTACTCGAAGAAACAGGCATAGCGCGCCCTAAACCAGTCGATTACGCAGAGCCACCATCAGGTGATAGCCCTGATCTTTTACTCGCCCCCCGGGATCTCGCAATGTCAGGGCAATACGCACGCTACGGATACTGGCGACATCGCCCGGACTGTCTTCATAGCGCGTGACTGAATGCGGGCTAGAGGGATCGGCTACACCAAAGCTCACATCAAACGCAGCTACATTATCGAGTAACACGGTTTTATTGGGCCCTGACTTTAACTGCCCGTTTTCGAAACGGTAAAACAGTTCACGCACAGGAAAGGCTATTTCTCCGGGAGCCAATGACGATCGCGTACCGCTGTACGCCTGCGCCGAAGTTGTACAGTCAGACACGACAGTCCAGTCAGGCTTCCCCCCTTGAAGCCCTACGTCTGCACTCACCATATGTAACGACCGGGAGCCTGGAGGGCCCTGCCAGGAGATAGGTCGCTGGAATGCTGAAGGTGCATCAATGATGCGATCACTGGGCAGACAGCCGAACATGCCGACCATCCGAATTTCCTGAGCGATCTTGCTGAGCACGTAACGCGCATCTTCCTGTAGTAGCGCCGATGATTGCTGGGTGCTGTAAGTAGCGCGAGCACTTAAAAAAACTTCGGTAAGGCCCAGCACCACCAGCATGCCCAGGACCAGTGACACCATCAGTTCAATCAGGCCCAGCCCCGCCTCAGAACGTCTCATGACGCGCTACCGGCAACGTGCGGGGCAATTTGACTGATCAGCGTAAAAGTCCGAAACGAACCGGGCCGATGGGTCGCGCGCGAGTCATCCCACTCCAGGGTAATACTCACTTGATTACCACTGAGCGCGATATCGCCTTTGGCGCTGGCACCGCCGAACTGTCGGATATGGCGCTTGAAATCGCTCAGGTCCTGCCCCTGCACACCACTCATGCTTATAGCGCCCGTGCGCTGATCCAGCCCTGAAAAGCTGTAGTTCGCGGCAGAATTTGCACGAACCCGATCAAGCATGTCGTAGGCAATAAAACTGGCCTGGGTCGTCATCAATGCACTGTCGGTGTGCTTGAGAGCATTGAGTTGAACACCAGCCAGCCCTAACACACCGACGGACAGGATCAACGTCGCAATCAGCACCTCGATCAAGGTCATTCCGGCCTGGTGGTTTTTTTCAGATCGATACATGGCGCCATCCTTAAGCGTTGCTTGGCGACACGTCCTGCGTCGCCATACTCAAAGACTAGCCTCGCGAAACAGCTCTACGAGTAGGAATATGCTGTGAAAGCA
This sequence comes from Pseudomonas sp. TWR2-1-1, assembly GCF_049897045.1. Lineage (NCBI taxonomy): Bacteria > Pseudomonadati > Pseudomonadota > Gammaproteobacteria > Pseudomonadales > Pseudomonadaceae > Pseudomonas > Pseudomonas sp. TWR2-1-1. The sequence goes on along the minus strand of NZ_JAFCVM010000001.1, from coordinate 285,338 downwards.
AAGGGATTGTTCATTGAATCGGGTGCGCAACGGGATACGTATTAAGGCTAAAACATGATGAAACTGTTGCCATGCACGACCGCCCTCTTCCCGATCTATACATCAAAAGGCGCATGCACGGCGCATCAGGGAGGACATCATGAATCAACAAGGGATGAGTCTGATCCAGCTTTTATTCGCCCTGCTGATTGTTGCGCTAACCACTCAAGTCGCGAGCCCGGCTTACAACGCACTGGTAGAACAGCAACGGCGTCTAAGTGTGGCTGAGCAATTGGCAAGCAGCCTGCGCAATGCTCGCGCGGAGGCACTGTTACGTCATCAATATGTGATCGTGCATGCGATGGAAGAAGACTGGAGCAGAGGCTGGAAGGTGACTCTGGATCTAAGCGGTCGGGGCTATCTCGACCCGGACAACCCGGTGCTGTCCGAAAGGCAAGGCAACATACGCATACCGATTGCCGGTAATACGCCCGTAAAGAATTATGTTCGGTTTAACCCACTGGGTGAGCCTTTGCTCACCGGTGGCGCGTTTCAGGCCGGGACGTTGCATATTTGCCAGGCCCGGACCGCGATGAGCCATTATCAGGTGGTACTGGCCAAAAGTGGGCGTATCAGCTTGCGCCGCGATCAGGCGGCGCAAGCGTTATGTGCTTAAAGCAGCGAGCGAACGCGCAGCTCTTTTGGCATGGAGAATGTGATGTTCTCCTCCCGGCCGGCCAATTCATCAGCACCCGTTGCGCCCCAGGCGTGCAATTGGCGAATCACACCCCGTACCAGCACTTCAGGCGCCGAAGCACCAGCAGTGATACCAATGGATTCAACGCCTTCAAACCAGCTTTGTTGCAGGTCTTCAGCGCCATCGATCAGGTAGGCCGGTGTTGCCATACGCTCGGCAAGCTCACGCAAGCGGTTGGAGTTGGAACTGTTAGGGCTGCCCACCACCAGCACCACATCACATTCATCAGCCAGCTGTTTGACGGCATCCTGACGATTTTGCGTGGCGTAGCAGATGTCATCCTTGCGCGGCCCGCCAATAGCCGGGAAACGGGCACGCAGAGCATCAATGACCCGGCTGGTATCGTCCATCGACAAGGTGGTTTGAGTCACAAACGCCAGTTTTTCCGGGTTGATGACATTCAGGTTGGCAACATCCTTTTCATCTTCGACCAGGTAAATAGCGCCGCCATTGCTGGCATCGTACTGACCCATTGTGCCTTCGACTTCAGGGTGACCGGCATGGCCGATCAGAATGCACTCGCGACCGTCACGGCTATAGCGCGCAACTTCGATGTGCACCTTGGTAACCAGCGGACAGGTAGCGTCGAACACTTTAAGGCCACGGCCTGCAGCCTCGGTACGCACGGCCTGGGAAACACCGTGGGCACTGAAGATGACGATAACGTCGTCCGGTACCTGATCCAGTTCTTCGACAAAGATCGCGCCACGGGAGCGCAGGTCTTCAACGACAAATTTGTTGTGCACCACTTCATGGCGAACATAGATAGGCGGACCGAATACTTCCAGAGCGCGATTGACGATTTCAATCGCTCGATCCACCCCAGCACAGAAGCCACGGGGGTTGGCGAGTTTGATATGCATGCTAGGCCTCGTGGGACGCGCAGAAAAATAATGCCAATCAGGCCCGGCTTTCGCCGGGCACTGAATTACAGCGCTTTGACGTCTTTGATTTCCACGTCGAAGGTCAGGGGCTTGCCTGCCAGCGGGTGGTTGAAATCGATAGTCACTTGCTCGTCATCAAAAACTTTGACCACACCCGGAAGCTCGGTGTTTGCCGCGTCATTGAAGATCACCAGCAAGCCTTCAGACAGCTCCATGTCCTTGAATTGCGAACGTGGAATTATCTGTACATTTTGCGGGTTCGGCTGGCCGAACGCATTTTCCGGAAGGATCTCCAGAGTGCGCTTGTCACCGGCCTTGAAGCCGAATAGAGCGGCTTCAAAACCCGGCAACAGACTGCCATCACCAACCTTGAAAGTGGCGGGTGACTTATCGAACGTGCTGTCGACGGTGTCGCCATTTTCAAGACGCAGAGCGAAATGTAAGGTGACTTCTGTGTTCTGGCCAATACGTTGCTCAGTCATGAGCGGACTCTCCGGACTTCTTACTTTTGAACATATCCAGCGCCAGCATCACTGCCCCGACACAAATCGCACTATCGGCGACATTGAACGCAGGGAACAGTCGATGCTCCCAATGCACCAGAATGAAATCGATCACATGGCCGTAGGCAATGCGGTCATACAGGTTGCCAAGCGCGCCGCCCAGAATCAGTGCGAGCGCAATTGCCAGCCAGGTGTCATTACGTCCAAGACGCTTGAGCCATACCAGCAGTACCGTACTGACCACCACGGCAATCAGGGCAAACAACCAACGCTGCCACCCCGAGCTGTCAGCCAAAAAGCTGAAAGCAGCGCCCGAGTTGTAAGCCAGGGTCCAGCTGAAGAAATCGGGGATCACCACGATTCGCTGGTACATCTGCAGGGAGCTATCGAAGTAGGTCTTGCTGGCCTGGTCAATGACCAGGACCAGCAACGTCAACCAAAGCCAGCCCAGGCGCCCAAAGCGCCCGGCATTGCTGGTATTAGGCATAGTGACGTACCTCGCCGGCGCCGCTGATGTTGTCGACACAACGACCGCAGATTTCCGGATGCTCCGGGTTCACACCGACGTCTTCGCGGCAATGCCAGCAACGGGCACATTTGGCGTGTGCCGACTTGACCACTTTGAGCTTGAGGCCAGCCACTTCGGTCACTACTGCATCTGCCGGCGCCTGTACAAACGGCGCAACACTGGCGGTGGAAGTAATCAGTACGAAACGCAGTTCGTTGCTCAGCTTGGACAGGTCTGCAGCCAGATCATCTTCGGCGAACAGAGTGACTTCGGCCTGCAAGTTGCCGCCAATGGCTTTGGCCGCACGCAGGTTTTCCATCTCTTTGTTAACCGCAACCTTGACCGCCATGATCCGCTCCCAGTAGGCGCGGTCCATCTCGGTGCCTTGCGGCATCTCGCTCAGGCCTTCGTACCAGGTGTTGAGCATGACCGATTCGTTGCGCTCGCCCGGCAGGTATTGCCACAGCTCATCGGCAGTGAACGACAGGATCGGCGCGATCCAGCGTACCAGCGCTTCGGAGATATGGAACAGCGCGGTCTGGCACGAACGACGGGCCTTGCTGTTGGCGCCAGTGGTGTACTGACGGTCCTTGATGATGTCGAGGTAGAAACCGCCCAGCTCCTGCACGCAGAAGTTGTGCACTTTGGAGTACACGTTCCAGAAACGGTATTCGCCGTAATGCAGTTCCAATTCGCGCTGCAGCAGCAATGCACGGTCAACCGCCCAACGGTCCAGGGCCAGCATTTCATCAGCAGGCAGGATGTCGGTGGCCGGGTTGAAGCCGGTCAGGTTCGAGAGCAGGAAGCGAGCGGTGTTGCGGATACGCCGGTAGGCGTCAGCACTGCGCTGCAGGATCTGGTCAGAAACCGCGATTTCACCTGAATAGTCAGTCGAAGCGACCCACAGACGCATGATGTCGGCGCCCAGGGTGTCGTTGACCTTTTGCGGTGCAATCACGTTGCCCAGGGACTTGGACATTTTGCGCCCGGCTTCATCCACAGTGAAGCCGTGGGTCAGCAGTTCGCGGTATGGCGCGTGGTTATCGATGGCACAACCGGTCAGCAGCGACGAGTGGAACCAGCCACGATGCTGGTCGGAGCCTTCGAGGTAAAGATCGGCACGTGGGCCGGTCTCGTGACCCATCGGATGCGAGCCGCGCAGCACATGCCAGTGCGTGGTACCCGAATCGAACCAGACATCCAGGGTATCGCTGATCTTGTCGTACAGCGGCGCTTCGTCGCCCAGCAACTCGGCAGCGTCCATCTTGAACCAGGCTTCGATGCCTTCAACTTCAACGCGCTTGGCTACTTCTTCCATCATTTCGACGGTACGCGGGTGCAGCTCGCCGCTTTCCTTGTTCAGGAAGAACGGGATCGGCACGCCCCAATTGCGTTGACGCGAGATGCACCAGTCCGGACGGTTGGCGATCATCGAGTGCAGACGGGCCTGACCCCAGGCCGGAACGAACTGGGTGTCTTCGATGGCGTTGAGCGCCCGGACACGCAGGGTGTCGCCTTCGGTCGGCTGTTTGTCCATACCGATAAACCACTGCGCGGTGGCGCGGTAGATCAGCGGCGTCTTGTGGCGCCAGCAGTGCATGTAGCTGTGGCTGATGGTTTCGGTGAACATCAGCGAGCCGACTTCAATCAGCTTGTCGATGATGTTCTGGTTGGCCTTCCAGATGAACTGGCCACCGAAGAATTCAAGCGAGGGTACGTAAACGCCGTTGCTTTGAACCGGGTTGATGATGTCATCGTTGACCATGCCATAAGCTTTGCAGGTCACGAAGTCGTCGACGCCATAAGCCGGGGCGGAGTGAACCACGCCGGTGCCTGCGCCCAGTTCGACGTACTCGGCCAGATAAACTGGCGACAGGCGATCGTAGAACGGGTGACGGAAGTTGATCAGCTCCAGTGCAGCACCGGTAGTGGTGGCAATGACCGAACCCTGCAGGTTGTAGCGGGCCAGGCTCGACTCGACCAGTTCTTCAGCCAGCACCAGCAGCTTGTCGCCCACGTCGACCAGCGCGTAGGTGAACTCCGGGTGCACGTTAAGTGCCTGGTTGGCCGGGATGGTCCACGGTGTGGTGGTCCAGATCACGATCGAGGTCGGCTTGCTCAATGTAGCCAGGCCGAAGGCCTCGGCCAGTTTGGCTTCGTCGGCGACCGGGAATGCCACATCGATGGCCGCAGATTTTTTGTCCTGGTACTCAACTTCCGCTTCAGCCAGGGCCGAACCGCAGTCGAAACACCAGTTCACAGGCTTGAGGCCTTTAAAGACGAAACCGCCTTTGACGATTTCGGCCAAAGCGCGGATTTCACCGGCTTCGTTTTTGAAGTCCATGGTTTTGTACGGATTGGCGAAGTCACCCAAAACACCCAAACGGATGAATTCGGACTTCTGGCCTTCGATCTGCTCGGCGGCGTAGGCACGGCAAAGCTCGCGGGTTTTATCCGCGCTCAGGTTCTTACCGTGAGTCACTTCAACCTTATGCTCGATCGGCAGCCCGTGGCAGTCCCAGCCCGGCACGTACGGCGCATCGAAACCCGCCAGGGTTTTCGAGCGGATGATCATGTCCTTCAGAATCTTGTTCAGCGCATGACCGATGTGGATTGTGCCGTTGGCGTACGGAGGACCGTCGTGAAGTACGAACTTCGGACGATCCTTGCCAATCTCGCGCAACTTCCCGTACAGGCCAATGCTGTCCCAGCGCTGCAAAATTTGCGGTTCGCGCTGTGGCAGGCCGGCCTTCATTGGGAAGGCTGTGTCCGGAAGGTTTAGCGTGGCTTTGTAGTCGGTCATTTCAGGCTCTTTTTAAGCGGTTGACCCAGCCAATAGGCTCGGGCGGCGGCGACGTCCGCATTGATCGCCGTCTTGAGCGCCTCCAGGGAGGCGAAACGCTGCTCATCACGCAGCTTGTGGTGGAATGCCACGGTCAAACGCCGGCCATACAAGTCGCCGGCGTAATCCAACAGATGTACTTCAAGATGGGCGCTGCCATCCCCTGCTACGGTTGGCCTGACGCCAATATTGGCGACGCCCGGCCAGGTTTTTCCATCGACTTCAACACTGACCAGATAAACCCCGGTCAACGGCACACGACGACGCTTAAGCTGAATATTGGCAGTTGGCGTACCCAGCTGGCGCGCCAGCTTCTGCCCGTGCAAGACCCTGCCGGCAATTTGAAACGGGCGGCCCAGCAAGCGCTCTGCAAGACCGAAGTCAGCACTGGCCAAGGCATCACGCACCTTGGTGCTGCTGATCCGTACACCATCAAGCTCCACGGTTTGCGCAGCTTCGACGGTAAATTTTTGCATGACGCCAGCTTGTTGCAGGAAATCAAAATCGCCGACCCGGTCACAGCCAAAACGGAAGTCGTCGCCGACCTCCAGATGCTGTACGCCAAGGCCGTCGACAAGAATGGTATCGACGAACTCGGCGGCACTGAGTTTGCACAAGCGCTGATTGAACGCCAGGCACAACACCCGATCAACCCCTGCGTCAGCCAACAGCTGCAGCTTGTCGCGCAGGCGGGCCAGACGCGCCGGAGCAGTCTCGGGGGCGAAGAACTCGCGCGGCTGCGGTTCAAAAATCACCACGCAGCTGGGCACGCCCAACTCCAGTGCACGCTCACGCAGCCGCTCCAGGATAGCCTGGTGACCACGGTGTACACCGTCAAAGTTGCCAATAGTGGCGACACAGCCCCGATGTTGGGGCCGCAGATTGTGAAGGCCTCGAACCAGCTGCATAACGCGCTTCTTGCTCATAAAGTGGCCGATTATAACCACACCCAGCCCGGTACGACAGGCAACAGCGCAAGGCAAATCAGGTCAATTCAACAAAATAGACGTCTGACCTGCAATTACCTCACATAAGAGACTTGCGGGCGAAATCCTTCAAACGCAAGCCCAGCAGCAATAGCATGCCGAAATAAACCAGTACGCCCGCAACCACCAACCCGCCCAAACGCATGAAGCGCTCCAGCATATGACCTTGATCCCAGGCAGGCATCAATTGCATCAAGCCCAGCAAAACAGCAGACATCACACCTACGGCCAGCAACAGCTTGAACAAGTATTTGCCCCAGCCCGGCTGGACGACAAACAGCTTCTGCTTGCGTATCTGCCAAAACAGCAAGCCGGCATTGATGCAGGCGCCGACACTGATGGCCAGCGCCAGGCCTGCGTGCTGCAACGGCACAATGAATATCAGGTTGAGTAACTGAGTAATGACCAGCGTAAATACGGCAATTTTTACCGGCGTGCGGATGTTTTGCTGGGCATAAAACCCCGGAGCCAGGACTTTAATCAAAATAATACCGAGCAATCCGAAGGAGTACGCAATCAAGGCCCGCTGAGTCATGGCCGAATCCAGTGCGGTGAACTGACCGTACTGAAACAGCGACACCGTCAACGGCTCAGCGAGGATCGCCAATGCCAGGGAGCACGGCAATACCAGAACAAAGCACAGACGCAGGCCCCAATCGAGGATCCGCGAGTATTCATGACGATCCTTGTTAGCGTAGGTTTTTGACAGCGTCGGCAACAAAATGGTACCCAGCGCCACACCCAAAACCCCTGAAGGCAACTCCATCAATCGGTCTGCGTAGTACATCCAGGACACCGACCCGGCGACCAGGAACGAGGCAAAGATCGTGTTGATAATCAGCGAAATCTGACTGACCGATACACCCAGAATGGCCGGCAGCATTTGTTTCATGACCCGCCATACACCGGTATCACGCAGATTGAGCCGCGGAAGCACCAGCATGCCGATTTTTTTCAGGTGGGGCAGCTGAAACAGCAACTGCGCCAGACCACCGACCAGAACAGCCCAGCCCAGGGCCATGACCGGCGGATCGAAGTACGGTGTCAGGAACAACGCAAAAATGATCATGCTGACGTTGAGCAGGGTCGGCACGAAGGCCGGTACCGAAAAGCGGTTCCAGGTATTGAGGATCGCGCCTGCCAGGGATGACAACGAGATCAGCAAAATATAGGGGAATGTGACCCGCAACATGTCGGAAGTGAGCTCGAACTTCTCCGGAGTGGTAGCAAACCCTGGCGCCGTCGCCCAAATCACCCAGGGCGCGGCAATCATCCCCAGGATGGTCACGATGGCCAGCACCAAAGTCAGCAATCCCGCCACGTAGGCAACAAATGTGCGCGTAGCTTCCTCGCCTTGCTGGCTTTTGTACTCAGCCAGAATCGGCACAAAGGCCTGAGAGAAAGCCCCCTCGGCGAAGATCCTGCGCAGCAGATTGGGCAATTTGAAGGCGATAAAGAACGCATCCGTGGCCATTCCGGCACCAAAGGTACGCGCAATGATGGTGTCCCGAATAAAGCCTAAAACCCTTGAAATCATGGTGATAGAGCTGACGGCAGCTAACGATTTGAGCAAATTCATTGAAAGAGTTTTTGCCTATAGATAAAGAGCAGGCGAACAAAGCGCCCACTTATGCGATACTGCGCGCCGCAACAGCACAGAGCCAAGCTCGCGAGTTTACAGGTCAAGCGCCGGAAATAAATCTCCCGTCTCCCTCGATCCACCACTCAGCGGATCGTATCAATCGCCCTTGACAAGAGTTGTCGTCATCGGCATGATTCGCGGCCTATTTTGTTTGTTATTTCCCAAAAGTCTTTCGAGGAGCTCGACGGTGGCCAACACACCTTCCGCCAAAAAACGTGCAAAACAGGCTGAGAAGCGTCGCAGCCACAACGCCAGCCTGCGTTCCATGGTTCGTACCTACATCAAGAATGTAGTTAAAGCCATCGACGCAAAAGACGCTGCTAAAGCGCAAGCTGCTTATGTTCTGGCTGTTCCTGTTATCGACCGTATGGCCGATAAAGGCATCATCCACAAGAACAAAGCTGCTCGCCATAAGAGCCGCCTGAATGGCCACGTCAAGGCACTGAACCTTGCGACAGCCGCTTAAGCGATAAGCTTTTTAAAAAACCGACCTCAGGGTCGGTTTTTTATTGCCTGCGATTTATGCCAGAACTCCTGACCCGTCACCGCTGACGAGCGCAGCAAGGCTGCGATCGAGCGCCTGGCGCTCGCACAACACACGACTGCCACGCAGCCGATCACAGCCTCGCTACGCTCGTCAGCGACTACAGACCCATGACAGCCCACGACGACCACGGCATTTGACAGGCACAAAAAAAGCCGCGAAAGGCATCACCCCCATCGCAGCTTTTTTATTGAAAGGAATTACTCGTGCGGCCAAGGCAAAATCGGGATTGCCGTCACCGCATTCTGCGGACTGCCTTCAATCAGGCGGTCGCTGTACACCAGATAAACCAGTGTATTGCGCTTTTTGTCGAGGAATCGCACCACCTGCATGGTCTTGAACACCAGCGACGTGCGCTCCTTGAACACCTCCTCACCATCCTTCAAATCACCCTTGAAGCTGATAGGCCCCGTCTGGCGGCACGCGATGGAGGCTTCGGCACGATCCTCAGCCAGTCCCAGACCGCCTTTCATGCCGCCAGTCTTGGCACGCGACAGATAACAGGTAACCCCGTCCACCTTGGGATCATCGAAGGCCTCGACCACAATGCGATCATTGGGCCCGACAAACTTGAAGACCGTCGACACCGTACCGATTTCTTCGGCAGAGGCCAGCAACGGCATCGCCAACATCAACCCCAACAAACCGCTAATCAAGCGCATGTCACACCTCAAAATCAGACCAGGATCAGGTTATCGCGGTGAACCAGTTCCGGCTCCGCCATGTAACCCAGCAAACTGACAATCGCATCTGACGACTGCCCAATAATTTTCTGCGCTTCACCAGCACTGTAGTTGGCCAGACCACGGGCAATCTCTCGACCGTCCGCCGCCACACAAACCACCATTTCGCCACGCCGAAAGCCACCCTGCACCGCTTTGACACCCACAGGCAGCAAACTTTTATTGCCCTTGGACAACGCAGCTACAGCGCCATCATCCAGTACCAGCGTACCGCGAGTCTGCAGATGCCCGGCCAGCCACTGCTTGCGCGCAGCCAGCATGCCACGCTCTGGCGACAGCAATGTGCCCAGACGCTCACCGGCCTTCAGACGATCCAGCACTCGCTCCAGACGCCCGCCAACAATAATCGTATGCGCCCCCGAACGCGCCGCCAGGCGTGCCGCACGCAACTTGGTCTGCATGCCGCCACGACCGAGCGCTCCGCCAGTACCGCCCGCCACAGCATCCAGCGCCGGGTCATCGGCGCGCGCCTCATAAATCATTTTTGCATCGGGGTTGTTACGCGGATCAGCATCAAACATGCCATCGCGGTCGGTCAGAATGACCAACAGATCAGCCTCAACCAGATTGGCCACCAACGCTGCCAGCGTGTCGTTGTCACCAAAACGAATTTCGTCAGTAACCACGGTGTCGTTTTCATTGATAACCGGGATCACACCCAACTCAACCAGGGTACGCAACGTACTGCGGGCATTCAGGTAACGCTTGCGGTCAGACAGGTCATCATGGGTCAGCAGAATTTGCGCGGTGTGCCGGGAATGCTCGGCGAAGCTCGACTCCCAGGCCTGTACCAACCCCATTTGACCAATGGCCGCAGCCGCCTGCAGCTCATGCATCGCACTGGGTCGGACTGTCCAGCCAAGGCGACTCATCCCGGCCGCTACCGCACCGGAAGACACCAGCACCAGCTCCACGCCCGCCTCGTGCAGGGCCACCATTTGCTCGACCCAGACGCCCATCGCCGCGCGATCCAGCCCCTTGCCATCCGCTGTCAGCAATGCGCTACCGATCTTTACGACCCAACGCTGCGCACCCGTCACCTTGCTCCGCATCATCATCCAACCTATGCCTGAGAGCAGCACGACCGAGTGCTGCCCATGGAATTATTTTGATTACCGTTACGTAGATGCCAAAACGCCGCTCGATTGAGCGGCGCTTCAGTTTACTGCAAGGAATCAGTCGCGGACGTAAATGATTTCCGGACCATCCTCATCATCAACATCTTCTTCGTCCCAGTCATCTTCACCGATGTCGTGGACGCTCTTCACGCCGCTGCGGCGCAGGGCACGCTGATCATCCAGCGCCTGCAACTGGGCACGCGCCTCATCTTCGATGCGCTGATCAAGCTCATTCAACTCTGCCTTGTAGGCAGGGTCGTTGGCCAGACGATCGGCACGGTCTTCGAGGTAACGCATGATGTCGTGGCAAAGCTTCTCGGTGCCAATCTTGGCAATGGCCGAGATCACATACACCGGACCGGTCCACTCAAGACGATCGACAACTTCTTTTACTCGAGCGTCATGCTCATCTTCCGGCAAAGAATCGCACTTGTTCAGCACCAGCCAACGATCACGTTCAGCCAGCGACGGGCTGAACTTGGTCAGCTCGTTGACGATGACTTCAGCAGTATCAGCAGCGCTTTCGGTGCCCTCAACTGGCGCCATGTCCACAAGATGCAGCAGCAAACGCGTACGCGCCAAGTGCTTGAGGAAACGAATGCCCAGGCCCGCACCATCAGATGCGCCTTCGATCAAGCCAGGAATATCGGCAATCACGAAGCTCTTCCAGCGATCAACGCTGACCACACCCAGGTTTGGCACCAGGGTAGTAAACGGATAATCCGCCACTTTAGGCTTGGCCGCCGATACCGAACGGATAAAGGTACTTTTACCCGCATTCGGCAAACCAAGCAGACCTACGTCAGCCAGTACTTTCAATTCCAGCTTCAGGTCGCGCTGCTCACCCGGCTTGCCCGGAGTGGTCTGGCGCGGAGCCCGGTTGGTGCTGGACTTGAAACGGGTGTTACCCAGACCGTGCCAACCGCCGTGCACAACCAGCAAACGCTGGCCGGCCTTGGTCAGGTCGCCGATGATTTCCTGAGTCCCGGCGTCGATCACGGTCGTACCGACCGGAACACGCAGAATCATGTCTTCGCCTTTACGACCGGTACAATCGGCGCTGCCGCCGTTCGAACCGCGCTGGGCATCAAAGTGACGCGTGTAGCGGTAGTCAACCAGGGTATTGAGGTTTTCGTCGGCGACCATATAGATCGAGCCGCCATCACCACCATCACCACCGTTCGGACCACCGTTTTCGATGAACTTCTCGCGACGGAAACTCATGCAACCGTTACCACCATCGCCAGCTTTTACTTTGATCGATACTTCATCAACAAACTTCATAACAAAACGCGCCTCTCGTCATCAGGACGAGCCGATAAAAACCAAGACATAAGACTCTTGCAAAAATGAGCGCAGCGACCTCAATCAACGACCGTTAAATCCAGCGCCAGCAGCCCATACAAACAGTTTTGCAAGAGACTCACCCCACAAACGAAAAAGCCCCGTCGCAAGACAGGGCTCTTCCAGCTACCAAGCTTTTACGCCGCGACGACTGCAGTCTTCGGAACGATGCTTACATAGCGACGACCGAAGGCGCCCTTAACCTGGAACTTGATCACGCCTTCCACTTTCGCGAACAGGGTGTGATCTTTACCCATACCAACGCCGTAGCCAGCGTGGAACTGAGTACCGCGCTGACGCACGATGATGTTGCCCGGGATGATAGCCTGGCCGCCATACATCTTCACGCCAAGGCGTTTGGCTTCTGAGTCGCGACCGTTACGGGTACTACCACCAGCTTTTTTGTGTGCCATGAGTCAATTCTCCTAGTGAGGAATTAGGCTGAAATTAAGCCTGAATACCGGTGATTTTGATCTCGGTGTACCACTGGCGGTGGCCCATACGCTTCATGTGGTGCTTACGACGACGGAACTTGATGATGCGGATCTTGTCGTGACGACCTTGGGAAATCACTTCAGCAACAACAGTGGCGCCAGGAACAACTGGAGCGCCGATGTTTACGTCGTCGCCATTGGCGACCAACAGAACGCGATCAAAAGTTACGGATTCGCCAGTGGCGATTTCCAGTTTCTCGATCTTCAGGTATTCACCTGGTGCTACTTTGTATTGCTTGCCACCAGTAACGATTACTGCGTACGACATGGTATTTCTCCGATAATCCTGCTCACCCAGCTCTTTATAGGTAAAGGTATTGGCTGGCATGGCTGCATGGGGCTGGAACGGCCCAAGTGCAATTGCGTAAGGCAGGTGCTGCCCAGGAAGTTCAGGGTGCGCGATTGTACGCAAGCCACGTCAGGGTTGCAAGGGGCCGCCCATCGCGCCTTGACAGGCCCTGCCCCCCGACCTAGCATGCCGCGCAACCCTTCTGGAGCACCTGTCGCTGATGCAACCCCAAGCTTTCTACCGCGCGGTGGCGGACGATTTTAGCGCCGTCGACGACATCATCAAGAAGCAGCTGACTTCACGCGTCCCGCTGGTCTCAAAAATCGGCGACTACATCACTTCGGCCGGCGGCAAACGCCTGCGTCCTTTATTAGTGTTGTTGTGCGGCAAGGCACTGGGCCGTGAAGGCGACGACTTGCGCTTACTGGCCGCGACCATCGAGTTCCTGCATACCGCGACCCTGCTGCACGACGACGTGGTGGACATGTCCGGCATGCGCCGTGGCCGCAAGACTGCCAATGCAACGTGGGGCAATGCGCCAAGCGTACTGGTTGGCGACTTCCTGTATTCGCGCTCCTTCGAAATGATGGTCGAGCTGGGTTCGATGCCAGTGATGAAAATCCTGTCGCAAGCCACCCGCATCATTGCCGAAGGCGAAGTCCTGCAGCTGTCCAAAGTGCGCGACGCCAGCACCACCGAAGAAACCTACATGGAAGTGATTCGCGGCAAAACCGCGATGCTGTTCGAGGCCTCTACCCACAGCGCAGCGGCCCTGGCCGGTGCCACTCCAGAGCAAAGCGAAGCCCTGCGCACCTTTGGTGATCATCTGGGCGTGGCGTTCCAGCTGGTCGACGACTTGCTCGACTACCGTGGCGATGCCGAAACCCTGGGCAAAAACGTGGGCGATGATCTGGCTGAAGGCAAACCGACCTTGCCGCTGATCTACACCATGCGCGAAGGCACGGCCGAGCAGGCTGCCCTGGTTCGCAAAGCGATTCAGAAAGGCGGCATTGAAGATCTGGAGAGCATTCGCGCGGCCGTGGAGGAATCTGGTTCGCTGGACTACACCGCACAACTGGCCCGTGATTATGTAGCCCGGGCCATTGCCTGCCTTGAAAGCCTGCCGCCCAGCGAATACCGCGACGCACTGGTTGAACTGAGCGAGTTCGCGGTCGCCCGCACGCACTAAACCTTGTGGGAGCTGGCTTGCCAGCGATGCATACACCTCGATCCATCAGTGATGGCAGGTGATGCAATCGCTGGCAAGCCAGCTCCCACACGTTCATTACACCCCTAACCACCGCCCGCCAACAAAACCCTATATAATGCGTGCCTTTTAGCCATCCTGACTCTTAAGGAGCTTTAGTGAGCACGTTGCCACCCTGCCCAAAATGCAATTCCGAATACACCTACGAAGACGGCGCCCAGCTGATCTGCCCGGAATGCGCCCATGAGTGGTCCGCCAATGGCGACGCCGAAGAAGCCAGCGATGTAAAAGTCTATAAAGACTCCGCAGGCACTGTCCTGACCGACGGTGACACCATCACCGTGATCAAAGACCTGAAAATCAAAGGCACATCCCTGGTGGTCAAGGTCGGGACCAAGGTCAAAAACATCCGCCTGTGCGATGGCGACCATGATATCGACTGCAAAATCGACGGCATCGGCCCGATGAAACTCAAGTCCGAGTTCGTTCGCAAAGTCTGATCCTGCTCGCTTCCTTCCTGCGTTTCGCGCAGGAAGGTGCTGGCCTCCTCGCAAAACCCCCGCGCAACATCAAAAAGCCACCAACTTTGACCCGCAGCAGTTTTTATCCGGAAAAAAAACAAATCCGCCAATAGGCACTTGCTATTAATTGAATAAGAATTATTCTCATTGGTATTCATCAAGGAGATGACGACCATGACTTATTTAATTGATGCCTGGCTGGACCGTCCACATCCCTATCTGCGAATCCTGCATCGGGAAACCGGGGAAGTCTGTGCGGTGCTGGAAGAAGAAGCGCTTAACGAGCTACAGGATCAGGGCGACCTGGATTTCAACGGGCTCAACTCAAGTGAACCGGTGGTGCTCAAAGAACTGGTGCGAAATCTGTTTCTGTTTTGCTATGCCCGGGCATTGCGCCCCATAGGCACGACCGATACTCAAGAGCATCACGCCAAACTGGAAATATGATGAGCCTTGTGTGACCGCAGGCTTGCGTGCAAACCCGCGGTCACCGTTAAAGCACCGAAGTCTTACAGAACTTCCAGCAGCTCAACGTCGAATACCAGCACGCTGTGCGGAGCGATGCTGCCAACGCCCTGGGCGCCGTAGGCCAATTCGCTCGGCACGTAGATGCGCCATTTGCTGCCGGCGTTCATCAGTTGCAGGGCTTCGGTCCAGCCGGCAATTACGCCGCCGACCGGGAACTCGGCTGGCTGACCACGATCGTAGGAGCTGTCGAACACAGTGCCGTCAATCAGGGTGCCGTGGTAGTGAACACGTACAGTGTCTTCACGCGATGGCTTGGCGCCTTCACCTGCAGTCACAACTTCAAATTGCAGACCCGAAGCCAGGGTGGTGATGCCGTCTTTCTTGGCATTTTCAGCCAGGAAAGCCTTGCCTTCACCTGCAGCAGCTTCTGCCTTGGCAGCCGCTTCAGCTTGCATCAGCTCGCGGATTACCTTGAAGCTGGCACTCAGCTCTTCTTGACCAACACGGCTTTCTTTACCGGCGAAAGCATCGGTCAAGCCAGCCAGGATTGCATCCAGGCTAACGCCCGGTGGCGGGTTGTCACGCAGTTGGTCGCCCAGCTGACGGCCAATGCCGTAGCTAACGCGGGTTTCGTCGGTCGACAGATTTACTTCGGACATAACACTGCTCCGCTGTAGGGCGATCCAGAAAAAGCCATTTTTAAAAACAGCCCCCTCTCAACCGCCCAGAACCAAAAAAGGGCGAGCAGACTACCACAGCCCCCAAAGCCTTCGCAGCCCGCCGTCATGTAACGCACGTCACGACAAATCAGTGCTTGGTCAGTTTGTCGAGATAGCCCATGGCAAACGCCGATACCACGAAGGTCATATGAATGATCACGTACCACATCAAGTACTGAGGCTCGATGTTGCGCGCATCCATGAACACCCGCAGCAGATGGATCGAAGAGATGGCCACGATCGACGCTGCAACCTTCATCTTCAACGACGTCGAGTCCATGGTGCCCAACCAGCTAAGCTTCTCCTTGTGGTCATCGATATCCAGCTGGGAGACAAAGTTTTCGTAGCCCGAAATCATCACCATTACCAGCAAGCCACCAACCAGGGCCATGTCAATCAACGACAGGATGACCAGGATCAAGTCCGACTCAGATAGCGCGAACACGTTGGGAATTACATGAAACACTTCCTGGAAGAATTTCAACGCCAGGGCCAGCAAGCCCAGCGAGAGGCCAAAGTAAATCGGGGCCAGAATCCAGCGTGAGGCGTACATTGCGTTTTCGATAAAGCGTTCCATTGAAACTCACAGGAAGTAAAAAAATGGGCGCGAGTATATCAGCGACAAATCAATAGCGATAAAGCCCCGGAAACAGCCTGTAAAATAAATTTTCTGCTAGTGTCGACCTCCTCAGCACCGCTTTCGGACAGGAAAACTGAACAATGGATCTGCGATTTCCCTTGGGCTGTCTCGGGCTTTCAATAGCTTTGCTTATTACGGGCGGCTGCTCGCCAGATGACAAACACCAGCAGGCCAGTCTGGAAGAGCGCAGCGCAGCATTCGAAAAAAGCCTCGACAGCATCAAGGACCAGCAACTCAAAGATGCCGTAGCAGACCTGGGGGGCTCCTTGCTGCTGCTCGAGCGGGCCAGGGTCAAGCTTGAGGAAAAACCGCTCGAAACCGAATATGGCGATGACGACCTGGCCCTGCTCAAGCACTACCCCAGCAGCCAGGCGCTGAGCGATACCTACATCAACGGGCTGTTTGTAGTGCGCAAAAACTCCAGCTCGGATTATCTGACCGACCTTGAACCCGTATTCCCGTTTCCGGCAAACAGCGACTCTGAGTTTCCGTTCCCCCATGCGCTTGAATGGCAGTCCGTGACCCTGAGCAACAAACAACTGGTGCCGTTCCAGGCCGAGTGGTCTGAAACCGATCCCGGCATCCAGCTCAGCCCGTCCAGCGCCAATATGAGCAACCCGGACGATCTGACGGTCACCTACCCCTATATCGACGGGGTTGAAACTGAAAACATCCAGCAACCGCAGCCCCTGATATTGCACGGCAAGGTAGAAGTGATCGCCCCCGGCAAAGTGGTGAACTTCCACCTGAACAGCAAGGACGTGGGCCAAACCCGCACCGACGGCACGATCAGTGTGACCCTGCTGGCCCTGGGCAAAAACTTCGCCGAAGTCGATATCAACAACAGTGCCGCGCTGGCCGAAGAAGTGCGCGACACACAACTTAATCCGCTGATCATTCAAGCCCGCGACCACACCGGGCAATTCCTGTCGCGCGCAGGCTCGATCAATGAAAACGCCGAGCAGTTGGCCTTCTATGAGCTACAACTGGCGCAAATGCTCAAGCAAACCGCGTGGAGTGAGGCTTTCGGGCAACAACTGGATAGCGAACAGAAGGCCTTTGACGACACCCACACCCATCACTACAGCAAGGTGTATTTCAACGGCAATGTCGAAAACCTCGACATCAGCGTGCTCGATTTCTCCACCGCCAATATCACCCGTAAAAGCCTCGACCTGCCTGTGCGCAGGCTCGACAAGACGGTCGTGGGCAAAGATATTCAACCCCTGCCGCTGTCGGTCGTGGTGTATGACGATCAGGCCGCCAACTACCTCAAAGACGCCAGCCTGGAGCCTGAACAGCTGACAAAGAGCGTGGTGATCAACCAGTCTGTGGATGACGCCAGCGCCGCAACCCTTGAGTTCAGCCACCCGCCAACCTTCAATGACGAACTGCTGGGCGCCTTGCCGGACACAGCTGACGCCCCTGTCACCTTCTTCGCCGAAGACGAGAACGGCAAGCGCAGCGAGCCTCTGGAACTGCCCACCGAGGCCTTCGATGTTGACCCGCATACAGGGGTTATTACCTATGACCTCAATCTGTTCCCCGAAACACCGGCTTATGCAGTCGGCTCCATGCCGATGTTTATCGCTGCCATCGACAAACAGCCCCTGAACACGGCGCAACTGCCTAAAGGCCTCGAACTCAAAGGCAACGCACTGATTGTTGATCAAAAGCTGTTCCCGTCCGAGGCCTGGCGCTTTTACGCCAAAGACGACACCGGCAACTACCTCAAGGAAGTACTCGCCGTAAGCCACAGCGCCGAACCTAATGGCCCGGCGCTGTTTGACGTGCACTACTTCTATGGGCAGCCCACCCAGCTCGAAAGCTATGCCCGCAAAGACCTGCTGCCTGTCGAGTACGGTTTTGAAATCAAGCTCGACAAAGTCCCTGAAGTCACCCCGCCCCGCTGATATAGCGACTTAGCGGGAGGCGTGACAGCGACCACCGTTGATCTGGCGCAACTGGGCCTGCACGTGCAGGCACCAGATCTGCGGGTCATCGGCAAGCCGATAGCCATGCAGTGTCAGGCTTTCAACGATTGACTCAAGAATGGTTTCAGCCACAAAAGGGCCGGGGAACGGGCCTTGGGACTTGATCGTAGTCGGCTGCTCGCCTGCCAGCCCGGCAGCAAACAGCAGCGTCCACATCCCGGTATTGCCTGCCAGCGGTCGAATGCTGCATTCAATACGGGTAACCAGGCCCAAGCATTGGCGGGTAAGGCAAAGGTTGCGCGACATGGCGGCGACCCTCGGTAGATTCTGTCATCAGCCGCACACTACGGGCTGCATCATTCCAGTGACGACAGTGGAAGTCCTGCTTTGAGAATAGAGGAAGAATCTGACAGGAGAAGCTGCCAAGACCAACGGATGCCCTGACCTCTGCAGGAGCGAGCGTGCTCGCTCCTGCAGTTGATCCAGAGTTAAGCCGGTTTTTTCGCCGCCAGAACTTCGGCAAGCAGTTCCTTTTCGGCGTCCTTGAGGTCTTCGTCGTTGATCATCTCGGCAATCGCCCGCAACCTTTCGACCACCCGTGCATTGACGCTGCCTTCCGGGAACTGACCTTCGGCATCCGGTTCACCGGCCGGCTCGCCGACCAACAGGCTCAACGCCTCATCCGCCTGACGCACCGCGTAAACGTGGAACTTGCCTTCGCGCACCGCCTGCAACACCTTTTCGTCCAGCATCAAGGTCGCCACGTTGGCTTGCGGGATGATTGCGCCCTGCTCGCCCGTCAGACCACGTGCCTCGCAGAGTCGGAAGAAGCCTTCAATCTTCTCGTTGACTCCGCCCACCGCCTGCACTTCGCCGAACTGGTTGATGGAGCCGGTGATTGCAAAACACTGCTTGAGCGCGGTTTTGGAAAGCGCCGAAATCAGCGTGCACGCCTCACCCAAGGAGGCACTGTCGCCATCGACATACCCGTAGGATTGCTCCAGCGCGATGCTCGCCGAGATCGCCAGCGGGAATTCCTGGGCATAACGGCTGCCCAGATACCCGGTCAGAATCATCACCCCTTTGGAGTGAATCGGCTGTCCGAGGTTTACTTCACGCTCGATGTCGACAATGCCACTGCCTCCCGGATACACCGTGGCAGAAATGCGCGCAGGTACGCCGAACGCCGAGTCCCCCACTTCAAGTACCGTCAGCCCGTTGCACTTGCCGACCGCCGCACCGTCGGTGTCGATCAAAATGATCCCCGCCAGCATGTCGTCAAGAATCCGCGCCGAAACGCGCCCGGTGCGGGTGGCCTTGGCTTTGAGCGCACGCTCGATGTGCCCGGCATCAGTCATTGCATCGTTGGCCAGGTGGCGAATGAAATCCGCCTCGCTGACCAGCTGAAACAGATCCCCGATACGCGCCGACAACCGCCCCTGGTGCTCGGCAAGACGCGCACTGTAGGTTGCAAGACGCGCTACGGCATCAGCGGTCAACGGCGCCATACCCTCTTCCGAGGTGCGCGTGGTCAGCAACTGGGCGAACTGCTCCAGGCTTTCGTCGACCATCGGGATGTCTTCATCGAAATCCACCAGTACCCGGAACATCTCCTGGAAGTCCGGATCCAGATCCTGCAGCGTGTAGTACAACTGGCGGGCGCCGATAATGATGACCTTGACCTGCAACGGGATCACTTGCGGGTTAAGGGTGATGGTGGCCAGACGGCCCATCTCGCCCAGCGGCGACTCCATTTTCAGTTTGCGTGATTGCAGGGCACGCTTGAGCGCATCCCACACAAAGGGCTCGCTAAGCATTTTCTCGGCTTCGAGAATCAAAAAGCCGCCATTGGCACGGTGCAATGCACCGGGACGCAATTGCCGATACGTGGTGTACAGCGCGCCTTGATCAGTGCTGTATTCGATCCGGCCAAACAGGTTGTCGTAGGTCGGGTGTGGTTCAAACACCACCGGCGCGCCGCCGCTCATGGGCTGGCCAACCACCAGGCTCGGCAGGTACTGCTCTTCAAGCAGCTTGCGCGCCTGAGCATCGGTTTTGCTGTCGTCCACCAGTTGCTCGACCACAGTCTTCAGCAGATACACCTGCATGGCCTGCAAATAGCCGCAGACCGCACCATTTTCGGCGTACTTCTGCGACAGAGGCGCCAGCAGAGGTTGCAACGCCAGGGTGATGGTTTCTTCGTTCAGGTGACGCAGCTGGTTGTTCGACTCGCGCTTCCACTGCGGCAGGCTCGCCAGCTCTTCGTTTAGACGCTCCTCAAGCCCGGAAATATCTTCGTGGAAGCGCTCACGCTCTTCATCGGGCAATTGCGAAAACTCAGCTTCGTCCAGCGCCTTGCCCTCGCTCATCGGAGTGAAGGCCACGTTGCTGCTGTCGCGGTACAGCGCCACGCCTTTTTCCAGCGCCAGACGCTCAATGACATCCAGCGCACGGTCGTAACGCTGGTTGAAACCGCGATCGATTGCGCTTTTGCGTTGCTGGTAGGTCGGGTGTTCAAACACTGCCGGAAAGGTCGCCAGCAGGTTGTCGATCAAGCCGTTGATGTCGGTGATGAATGCACCGGCAGTACTCGCAGGCAGCTCAAGCGCGCGCGGCTCGCGCGGCTCATCGAAGTTGTTCACATACACCCAGTCGCTGGGTGACTTCAGGCGTTTGCCCTCGGCCTTGAGATAGCGTTTGACGAACGAAAAGCGACCGGTCCCCGGCTCGCCCATGACAAATACGTTGTAACCCGGGCGCGGCATGGCCACGCCAAATTGCAGGGCTTCGACCGCTCGCTCCTGGCCGAGAATGCCGCGAAAAGGCTCCAGATCATTGGTGTTGGAGAAGCTGAACTGTTCAGCGGAGAACGGACGGGTTAGCGCGTCAGGCGCTAGACGCAAGCTGGCAGCTACAGGATCAGGCATCGGGCTTCCTTACATCAGGCGGGGCAGATGGCAGCATTCTGGCGCTGGCCGTATCCCACTGGCAAGGCGCACAGCACGCGAAAGATCAGCCCCCTGTGTTTACGGGCTATAAATACTGCCGCTCAATGAATATTTTACAAAAATTCACGGAACCGGCCGATCGTGCCTAGACTCCTACGTGTTACGCGGCTGGAGTAATAACTGGTCCGTACTGGCGCTTCAGGGCCAGAACCCTTGTCCATTGGTTGCACACACATAGAGAACAAAGCTTATGAAACGGATTCTTCTCGGTACTCTCTTTACTGTTGTTTCCCTCAATGCCATGGCGCAAGCACCGGGTGGCCCGAACTGCGGTTGGGGCAACATGCTGTTTGAAGGTCAGCGCGGCACACCGGCTCACTTCCTCGCCTCAACCACCAACGGCACCTCCGGTAACGCTACCTTCGGTATGACCTCCGGGACCAACGGCTGTACGACCAAGGACGCCCTGACCTACGGCGGCAAATCGTGGATTGCCATGAATGGCATGATGAACGAGCTGTCCGAAGACATGGCCAAAGGCAATGGCGAAGCACTGACCACCTACGCGGTGGTACTGGGTGTCGCCCCTGAAGACCGCGACCATTTCGCGGCAGTCACCCACGAGCACTTCCAGCAAATCTTCAGCAAAGCCGACGTAACCGCTGACGATGTGCACACCAACACCCTCGCTATCCTCAAAGGCGACGCACGCCTGGCGAAATACGCAACTGCTGCGTAGTAAATGAGACCCGCCCGCTCCTCCCGGAGCGGGTATTCTCCTGCTTCACTTCTATTCGTCTGACAACAGTTGCCCACCATGCTCAAACGCCTTGCCTATCTGGCGCTCTGTGCCTGCGCCCCGTTGTATGCCGCACCCCATATCGACGATCAACGTTTGCAGCAGCTGGCCAACGATCCTTTCTGGATCTCCCTGGGGCACTATGAGGCCCGCAAGCTGGGCGGCTGGCGCAGCTATGTCAGCGACGACAAATTCTTTCTCGCCAAAGACGGTGCCCACCATCCGGATGCCGAATTGCGCGCTACCGTGGATGCGTTGTATGCCCCCCTGAGCATGGGCGACAAGCACCCGCAGTGCGTGTACCCGGCACGCACCCGCTGGCTCAAGGCCCAACTGAACCTGACCGACCTGCCCAAGGCCGAGTGCGCAGAGTTCACCCAGTGGTTTAAAGACGTGGCCCCCCACAGCACGGTGATGATTTTCCCGGCGGCCTACCTCAACAGCCCGTCCTCCATGTTCGGCCACACCTTGCTGCGTATCGACCAGGCCGACGTACAGAGCAACAAGACCGCGCTGCTCAGCTATGCGATCAACTTCGGCGCCTACATTGAAGGTTCCGACAACAGCATTCTGTATGCCTGGAAAGGTTTGGCCGGGGGTTATCCCGGTCTGTTTGCGCTGGTGCCCTACCAGGAAAAACTCTCGGAGTACCGCAGTCTTGAGAACCGCGACCTGTGGGAATACCGCCTGAATCTGACGCCCGAAGAAACTCAACGCATGGTCGAACATGTGTGGGAACTCAAACAAATCCAGTTCGACTATTTCTTCTTCGACGAGAACTGCTCGTACCGCCTTCTGGAACTGCTGCAAGTCGCGCGTCCCGGCTTGCAACTGACCACGCAATTCCCGCTGACCGCAATCCCCACCGACACCGTGAAAGCAGTTAAGGAAGCCGGGCTGGTGGAAAGCATCGAGTATCGCCCGTCCCGCGAGCGTGAACTGCTGGATCGCGCCAAGGTGCTGGACCCTGAAGAGCAGCAATGGGTACTGCAGGTCAGTGCCGATCAGGCCCAGCTGCAGAACCCGCAATTCAAGGCGCTGCCCAAAGAGCGTCAGGCGCTGATCATTGACGCGGCATATCGCATTGAGCGCTACCGGGCCAATGGCCTTGAACGAGACAGCGCACGCTCACAGCGCAGCTTCGAACTGCTCCGGGCGATCAACCAGAATCCCGCATCCGGGCTTGAGGTCGAAAAACCCGAACTGCCGGAAAACGGACACGAGTCACGCACCTGGCAGCTGGGCGCCGGCAGCCGGGACGACAAGGCATTTGCCGAGTACGGCCTGCGCATGGCCTATCACGACCTGAACGACAACGCGCCGGGCTTTCCGCTGGGAGCGCAGATTGAAATCCTGCAACTCAAGCTGCGCCAGTACGAAGGCAATCACTGGCAGGTCCAGCAGCTGGATCTGGCCAATATCCGCTCATTGACCCCACGAAACGACTTGCTCCAGCCCTGGTCCTGGCAAGTGGGCGGCGGGCTCGAGCGCGTCCTCGGCAAGCACGGCGACGAAACCCTGGTCAGCCACGTCAATGGTGGCGCAGGCGGTACCTGGCAGCTGGGCGAGAATGTACTGGGGTTTGCCCTGGGCACTGTGCGCGTGGAGCACAACAATGACTTCGCCGCCTTTGTATCGCCTGCAGCGGGTTTCAACACCGGCGTGTTGTGGCGCAATACAGTGGGCAATCTGAGCCTGGAAGCCAAAAGCGACTACTTCACCAACGGCGAAATCCGACGCAGCCTGAGCCTGAATCAGCAATGGGAAGTGTCACGCAACCTCGGCCTGCGATTGACGGCACAACGGGAGTTCAGCCACCTTAGCGCTCCGGTAAACGAAGTGATGCTGGAACTGAAGTGGTATCACTATTAAATGGAGTTTAAGAACATGGCCGTAACCTGTGATTCCCTTGAACAAGTGCGCGAGAACATTGACCGGCTGGATCGCCAGATCGTCGGACTGATCGCCGAGCGCGGTGCTTATGTGTCCCAGGCCGCCGGCTTTAAAAAAGACAGCGACGCGGTGAAAGCCCCGCAGCGGGTAGAACAGGTCATCACCAAGGCCCGCGCCTTGGCAGAACAACTGGGCGCCAACCCGGATGTGACCGAAAGCGTCTACCGCGCCATGATTGCTGCCTTTATCCAGCAGGAACTGGCAGAGCACTCAGCGTTGCAGCTGGCCGACTAAATAAATAAAACCGTAGGAGCGAGCTGTTCGTTGTTGGATTGAAAAGCTCGCGAGCAAGCTCGCTCCTACAAGTTACCCGGCAAACCAATCTGAACCCTGACTCCCTCTGCGGCTCTAAATCCCACAGCCCCGGAAGGACATCGTCATGAGCCGCGCGTTTGTAAACGAAGACACCGCCGCCGAACAGGCCAATACCCCCGTTGAGCGCCAGATCAGCGATCAGCCCAACTATGTAACCGCCGCCGGCCTTGATCAGCTACAAGCCAAAATCAGCGAGTTGCAGCGCCAGCACAGTGCCGAGTCAGCCCGGCGCGATGACGCCGACAAACAACGCCTGGCCGACCTCGAGCGCGACCTGCGCTACTACAACCAGCGCGTACAAAGCGCCCATGTCGTCGCCCCTGCGACATCAACGCAAAAGGTGCAGATTGGCAGTTGGGTGACCTTTGCCGATGACTCGGGCAATGAACAACGCGTACAACTGGTCGGCGAGGATCAGGCCGATGCAGGCCAGGGGCTGATCAATTGGGGCTCGCCGCTGGGTCGCGCGCTGTTGGGCGCGCAACTGGGGGATGAAGTGCTGTGGTTTCGGCCCGCAGGGGATCTGCAGGTCGAAATCATCAGGATTGATCCGGCTTAAACCACGCCCTGGGCCAGCATTGCATCGGCGACTTTGACGAAGCCTGCAATGTTGGCGCCTTTCACGTAGTTGATACGGCCATTCTCTTCACCGTAGTGCACGCAGGCATGGTGGATCGACTGCATGATGTTGTGCAATTTGCTGTCCACCTCGCCTGCCGTCCAGAGCAGGCGCATGGCGTTCTGCGACATTTCCAGGCCGCTTACTGCCACACCACCGGCGTTTGAAGCCTTGCCCGGAGCAAACAAAATACCCGCGTCGATAAACATATCGACCGCTTCAAGGGTGGTCGGCATGTTCGCGCCTTCAGCCACGCATACGCAGCCGTTGCTCAGCAATGCACGGGCCGCATCGGCGTCCAGTTCGTTCTGGGTGGCACATGGCAGCGCGATGTCACACACCAGGCCCCACGGATGCTGGCCAGGCAGAAACTCCAGGCCAAATTGGCCGGCCAGTTCGCTGATACGTCCGCGCTTGACGTTCTTCAGCTCCATCAGCGCCTCCCACTGCTCATCGCTCAAGCCGGCTTCGCAAAAGAGCGTGCCTTCAGAGTCCGACAACGAGATCACTTTGCCACCCAGGTCCATCACTTTACGGGCCGCATACTGGGCCACGTTGCCGGAACCGGAAATCGCGACACGCTTGCCGTCAATGCGCTGGCCGCTGCGTTTGAGCATCTCCTGGGCGAAGTACACGCAGCCGAAGCCGGTGGCTTCAGGGCGAATCAGACTGCCGCCGTAGCTCATGCCCTTGCCGGTCAACACCGACGTGAACTGGTTGCTCAGACGTTTGTACTGACCAAACATAAAGCCGATTTCACGCGCGCCCACACCGATGTCGCCCGCCGGCACGTCGACATCAGAACCGATGTGACGATACAACTCGCTCATGAAGGCCTGGCAGAAGCGCATGACTTCAGCATCGCTTTTGCCTTTTGGATTGAAATCCGAGCCCCCTTTACCGCCGCCCATTGGCAACGAGGTGAGGGAGTTTTTGAAGGTTTGCTCGAAGGCCAGGAACTTCAGAACCCCCAGATTTACCGACGGATGGAAGCGCAAACCGCCTTTGTAAGGGCCAATGGCGCTGTTCATCTGGATCCGGAAACCGCGGTTGACCCGCACTTTGCCTTCGTCATCAACCCATGACACGCGGAACACAATCGCGCGCTCGGGTTCACAGATGCGCTCGAGAATGCCTGAGTTCAGGTAATGGGGATTGGCTTCAAGGAACGGCCACAGACTGCGCAGAACTTCTTCTACGGCCTGATGGAATTCAGGCTGGTCCGGGTCACGTTTTTTCAGGCGGGCAAGGAAGTGGTCGACGGATTCGATCATGGGAAAGTCTCGGCAAATTTGTTGTCGTTAGGCGCTGATTGGCCAGAACTTTATCAACTCATGCCGCACCGCGACAGCGCAAAATGTCGCAGTTATGAATTTAAATGGTGCTTTTATATAAATTAATCCAGTTAAACGAGTAATTGCGCACCATAAAAGTGATTCTTGTACCCAGTTTTGCACCAGATTATCCCCGTGGAGTTCACGTAGCAGCTGACGAGGCACGAGGCTGCGTCTGGCGGCGAAGCCGTCATGAATTCAGAGCTCCCGTTCATTCAGATAAACCGCAGGCCCTGAATTTACGATCACTTCGCAATCGGACGCAGCCTCGTTCCTCGTCAGCGGCTACGACCACCGGGCACAACCAGAAATCCAAAAAAAAACGGAGCCCCGAGGGGCTCCGTTTTTTCTTGCCAACCGGCCTTACTGGGCCAGTTTCTTGTGACGTACACGGTGCGGCTGGTTGGCCGCTTCGCCGAGACGTTTTTTACGATCAGCTTCGTACTCGGTGTAGTTGCCTTCAAAGAAGACCGCTTGCGAGTCATCTTCGTACGCCAGGATGTGAGTCGCGACGCGGTCAAGGAACCACCGATCGTGAGAGATCACAATGGCAGCGCCCGGGAAGTCCAGCAGCGCTTCTTCCAGCGAACGCAGGGTCTCGACGTCAAGGTCGTTGGACGGTTCGTCGAGCAGCAGCACGTTGGCGCCCTCTTTCAAGGTCAGGGCCAGGTGCAAGCGACCACGCTCACCGCCGGACAGGTCCTTGACGAACTTCTGCTGATCGCCACCTTTGAAGTTGAAACGACCGACATAGGTACGCGACGGGATTTCGTAGTTACCAATGCGGATCACATCGGAACCATCAGAAATGGCCTGGAACACAGTCTTGCTGCCATCCAGGTCATCGCGGCTCTGGTCCACACATGCCAGCTGCACGGTTTCGCCGATTTCAATGCTGCCCGAATCCGGCTGCTCTTTGCCCATCAGCATGCGGAACAGGGTCGACTTACCGGCACCGTTACCGCCGATCACGCCAACGATGGCGCCTTTAGGCATGGAGAACGACAGGTTGTCGATCAGCACGCGATCGCCGTAACCCTTGGAGACGTTCTTGAATTCGATAACCTTGTCACCCAGGCGCGGACCGGCCGGGATGTAGATTTCGTTGGTTTCGCTGCGCTTCTGGAATTCCTGCGATTGCAGTTCTTCGAAGCGTTGCAGACGGGCCTTGGATTTTGACTGACGGGCCTTGGCGCCTTTACGGACCCATTCCAGCTCGTCTTTCATGGCCTTTTCATGGGCCGACTGCTGCTTGGATTCGGCAGCCAGACGATCGGACTTGGCTTCAAGCCAGCCCGAATAGTTGCCCTCGTAAGGAATGCCCGCACCGCGGTCAAGTTCCAGAATCCAGCCCGCCACGTTATCCAGGAAGTAACGGTCGTGCGTAATCGCAACCACGGTACCCGGGAAGTCGTGCAGGAAGTGCTCCAGCCAGGCCACGGAGTCAGCGTCCAAGTGGTTGGTCGGTTCGTCGAGCAGCAGCATGTCGGGCGCCGACAGCAGCAGGCGGCACAGGGCCACACGACGCTTTTCACCACCGGACAGGTGCTCAACCTTGGCATCCCAGGCGGGCAGACGCAGAGCATCGGCAGCCACTTCCAGCTGGCGCTCAAGGTTATGACCGTCGCTGGCTTGCAGGATCGACTCCAGCTTGGCCTGTTCTGCAGCCAGCTTGTCGAAGTCGGCGTCCGGGTCGGCGTATTCAGCGTAAACCTGATCCAGACGCGCCTGCGCATCCTTGATCACGCTAACGGCTTCTTCAACCACTTCGCGTACGGTCTTGTTCGGGTCCAGCTGTGGCTCTTGCGGCAGATAACCGATGTTCAGTTCCGGCATCGGGCGTGCTTCGCCGTCGAACTCGGTGTCCACGCCAGCCATGATTTTCAACAGGGTGGATTTACCCGAACCGTTCAAACCGAGCACGCCAATCTTGGCGCCCGGATAAAACGACAGGGAGATGTTTTTCAGGATTTCCCGCTTCGGCGGAACAACTTTGCTCAGCCGATGCATGGTGAAAACGTATTGAGCCATGGAGAACCTAGCGTCAGTGACTGATGAATAAGGCGCGAGCATTGCCCGATCAGGCCATAGAAGAAAGTCAGGAACTGATGTGCATCAATACCTGCTGATCGTAAAAGCCTGAGTGTAGGCGCTCGAATAACCGGCAAAGCTACCTGAATGCGTTGATCAGGGCAAACCAGCGCAAAGCACAGGGCTGGCACTTTGCCACAACCCAAGGCATGCTAGGCGCCCTCTGGGCGTCCGGCTTATAGTGCGTGCGCGCCTTGTTTGCCAAATCGCAGGATCACAGCTTGCCCAATGTCACCCCGCCAACACTGACCCGCATACCAGGCCAATTCCTTGGCACACCTGTGCGCGGCACGTTAAAAGGCGCGCTGGCCACGCTGGTCCTGATACTGCTGGCAATGCTGTTCTGGCTATTGATTGAACAGTTCCGGCACACGATCCAGCAGGAGCGCTTATCGAGTATCAATTACAGCGCAGACCTGGCCGATAACATCAATCTGAGCATGGCGCTCAGGGCTGAAACGGCCCTCAACCAGCTACCCTCCTACGCGCAACCCAAAGACCCGCACCAGCTACAGGAACTGCTCACCCGGCTGCGCCAATCCTTGCCGGCCCTGCAAAGCCTGGCCTTGTTGAGCGCCACCGGCCAAGTGCTGCTCGACAGTACGGGGGTCAGTCCCGACGCCGCCTACCTTGCCGACTGGATAAAAAGCACCCGGTTGCACAAGCGCACAGCCGGCTACTATTACGGCAACAACAGTGATGGCACTGTTGCCTATCTGATGTTGCGCCACCCTGGCGGTACGACCAACGGTTACTGGTTGCTGCGCATGAATCCGGATCTGCTACAAGACCTGGCACGCAATACCGTCAACAACCGCCCCCGGTGGCTGATCGAAAACACACAGACCGGCAGAACCCTGAGCCGCAGCGCGCCCCCTCTGGCTCCGGTATCGGCCGTCGATCCTCAGGACATCGATGACACAGTACTGCTGACCCCCTTGAGCAACAGCGACTGGCAGTTGCGCGGGCTGTTCAATGACAGGCTGGCGGCTGAGCACTTGCTCCCCGGACTGATTGGCAAAAGTCTGCTCGGCTTGTTGTTTTCCATGCTGCCGGTGGTCGCCCTGTTCAATATGCGCCGCCGCCAACGCCAACTGCACGAAGGCCGCCGTCGTTATCACGATATTTTCGAAGGCACCGGCGTTGCCCTCTGCGTACTCGACCTGTCCAGCTTGCCGGGGTTTCTCGAGCGCGAAAAAATTCGCGACAGCCGCACGCTCAAGCAATGGCTGGACAGCCAGCCGCATCACCCTCACCAGTTACTTGAACAATTGCGCATCACTGAAGTGAACCAGGTCGCCATGCAATTGCTGGAGGTCGAATCAGAGGACGGCGCGTGGTTAAAACTGATCAGCGACTGTCCGAAAACCGGCCCGGCCATCGGTTATCCGTTGGTAGAGGCGATACTCGACCAACTGCAGCAGCTTGAGCTGGAAATCAAACTGGCCGACGCCCGGGGGCAAGACCAGCATTTATGGCTGGTGCTGCGCCTGCCCGATACTCGCCAGGACTATCACGCGGTCATCCTGAGCATTACCGACATTACCAATCGCAAGCTGATCGAGCTGTCCTTGCAGGAACGCGAAAGCTTCTGGTCCGACGTGGTACGTACCGTGCCGGACCACCTCTACGTGCAGGATGTCATCAGCCAGATGATGATTTTCAGCAACTATCACCTGGGCCACACCCTGGGCTATAACGCCTGCGAGTTGCAGCAAATGGGGCCGTATTTCTGGGAGTTCCTGCTGCATCCCGACGACGCAGAGCACTATCACCAACTACGCCTGCAGCAACGTGACGGCGAGTATCTGCATCGGCTGCAATGCCAGCTGCGCTTTCGTCATCGCAATGGCGCCTGGCGCAGTTTTGAAATCCGCGAACAGGCGCTGGCCCTTGGAACAGGGGACCAGGTCACGCGAATTGTCGGGGTTGCCAAAGATATTACGGACCAGATCGAAGCCAGCGAATCGCTGCGCGACAGCGAGCAGCGCTACCGGATGCTGGCTGAGAGCATCAGCGATGTCATTTTCTCCACTGACCGCTTACTGCGCCTGAATTATGTCAGCCCTTCCGTACAGACCGTGCTCGGCTACGACGCGGCCTGGGTTTTCGACAATGGCTGGCAATCGACCATCGCCAACCCGCAACAGCTTGCCAATATCTCCAGCCTGCTGGAGCGGGTCACTGCCGCACTGGACAAACCCGAGCAACTGACGGCTCTGCGCAGTCAACTGCAAAGCCAGTTATTCCTGCTCGACTGCTTGCGGGCCGACGGCCGCAAAATCCCCATGGAGTTGCGTCTGGTACTGGTGTGGGATGAGAACGATACGTTTGAAGGCATCCTGGGGGTGGGCCGCGACATCAGTCAGCAGCGCCGCGCGGAAAAAGACCTGCGCATGGCCGCCACAGTATTCGAACACTCCACCTCGGCAATCCTGATAACCGACCCTGCCGGCTATATCGTTCAAGCCAACGAAGCCTTCAGCCGGGTCAGCGGCTATGCCGTGGCGCAAGTGCTCGACCAATTGCCAAGCATGCTGACGGTGGATGAACAACAGCAGGCGCATCTGCGTTACGTAATCAAGCAACTCAATCAGCACAGTTCCTGGGAAGGTGAGGTGTGGCTCAAGCGCCGCAGCGGCGAACACTACCCGGCGTGGGTCGGGATTACCGCCGTGCTGGACGATGAAGGCGATCTGGCCAGCTATGTGTGTTTTTTCAGTGACATCAGCGAACGCAAAGCCAGTGAACAGCGCATCCACCGGCTGGCTTATTACGATGCCCTGACCCACCTGCCCAACCGCACATTGTTCCAGGACCGCTTGCACACCGCACTGCAACAGGGCGACCGGAACAAATCGTGGGTGGTGTTGATGTTCCTCGACCTCGACCGCTTCAAACCGATCAATGACTCCTTGGGCCACGCCGCAGGGGATCGCATGCTCAAAGACATGGCGATCCGCCTGCTGGCCTGTGTTGACGACGACGATACCGTCGCGCGCATGGGCGGTGATGAGTTCACCTTGCTCCTGCAACCCCGCACCACACGTCAATTGGCCCTGAACCGGGCCATCAGCGTGGCCGAACAAATCCTTGCCAGCCTGGTACAACCCTTTGTCCTCGAAAGCCGTGAGTTCTTCGTCACGGCCAGTATCGGTATTGCCCTGAGCCCGCAAGACGGCAACGAACTCAGTCAGTTGATGAAGAACGCTGACACGGCGATGTACCACGCCAAAGAGCGCGGCAAGAATAACTTCCAGTTCTATCAGGCCGACATGAACGCCAGCGCCCTGGAGCGCCTGGAGCTGGAAAGCGATTTGCGCCATGCACTGGAGCAGGAAGAGTTCATCCTCTTTTACCAGCCCCAGTTCAGCGGCGACGGCAAGCGCCTGACCGGGGTTGAAGCGCTATTGCGCTGGAATCATCCGCGCCGCGGGCTGGTGCCACCGGGCGACTTTATCCCGGTGCTCGAAGAACTGGGGCTGGTGGTCGATGTCGGGGACTGGGTCCTGACCGAGGCCTGCCGCCAACTCAAGCACTGGCATCAGGCCAAGGTGCGTGTGCCGAAAGTGTCGGTCAATATTTCGGCGCGCCAGTTTTCGGACGGCCAGCTGGGTACGCGGATTGCCAATATCCTCAAGGACACCGGGTTGCCCCCGGCCTGCCTGGAGCTCGAACTGACCGAAAGTATCCTGATGCGTGAAGTCAGCGAAGCCCTGCAAATTCTGGCCAGCCTCAAAAATCTCGGCCTGAGTATTGCCGTCGACGACTTCGGCACCGGGTATTCCTCGCTCAACTACCTCAAGCAATTCCCGATCGACGTGCTGAAGATCGACCGGACCTTTGTCGACGGCCTGCCCTGCGGCGAGCAGGACGCCCAGATCGCCCGGGCCATTATTGCAATGGCCCACAGCCTGAACCTGGCGGTCATCGCCGAAGGCGTCGAGACCCACGAACAGCTGGACTTCCTGCGCGAGCATGGCTGCGACGAAGTCCAGGGCTATCTGCTGGGACGACCGATGCCGGCACGTCAGTTAGAGAAGCTGCTGCTGGCCAAGCAGATGCACGCGGCAAGTGACGAGTTACACATTTGACGTCACCCTTTACTGCTTGCAGTTTGATCAGGAACGCCGTGAATCGCTTTCATATGCCAGATAAAACCCATTGAGTTAGAATGCCCTCCTTTTCTGCCCCCGATCCTTGAGGACCGCCATGTTCAGCCGTGATTTGACACTTGCCAAGTTCGACGCCGACCTTTTTGCCGCCATGGAGCAAGAAGCTCAGCGCCAGGAAGAACATATTGAGCTGATCGCTTCGGAAAACTACACCAGCCCAGCGGTCATGGAAGCTCAAGGCTCGGTTCTGACCAACAAATACGCCGAAGGTTATCCGGGCAAGCGTTACTACGGCGGCTGCGAATACGTCGACGTGGTTGAACAACTGGCCATCGACCGTGCAAAAGAACTGTTCGGCGCCGATTACGCCAACGTTCAGCCGCACGCTGGCTCCCAGGCCAACAGCGCTGTGTACCTGGCTCTGCTGTCGGCTGGCGACACCATTCTGGGCATGAGCCTGGCCCACGGTGGTCACCTGACCCACGGCGCCAGCGTTTCGTCTTCGGGCAAGCTGTACAACGCCATCCAGTACGGTATCGACGCCAATGGCCTGATCGACTACGACGAAGTTGAACGTCTGGCCGTTGAGAACAAGCCAAAAATGATCGTGGCCGGTTTCTCTGCCTACTCGCAGATCCTCGACTTCCCGCGTTTCCGCGCTATCGCAGACAAGGTCGGCGCCTACCTGTTCGTCGACATGGCTCACGTAGCCGGTCTGGTTGCAGCTGGCGTTTACCCGAACCCGGTTCCATTTGCTGACGTAGTGACTACCACTACTCACAAAACCCTGCGCGGTCCACGTGGCGGCCTGATCCTGGCCAAAGCCAACGCCGACATCGAGAAGAAGCTGAACTCGGCCGTTTTCCCGGGTTCCCAGGGCGGCCCGCTGGAGCACGTTATCGCGGCCAAGGCCGTGTGCTTCAAGGAAGCTTTGCAGCCTGAGTTCAAGGCTTACCAGCAACAAGTGGTCAAGAACGCTCAAGCCATGGCTTCGGTGTTCATCGAGCGCGGTTTTGACGTGGTATCGGGCGGTACTGAAAACCACCTGTTCCTGCTGTCGCTGATCAAGCAGGACATCTCCGGTAAAGACGCTGACGCCGCTCTGGGCAAAGCCTTCATCACCGTGAACAAAAACTCCGTACCTAACGATCCACGCTCCCCGTTCGTTACCTCGGGTCTGCGTTTCGGTACTCCGGCTGTCACCACTCGCGGCTTCAAGGTTGAAGAGTGCCGTGAACTGGCTGGCTGGATCTGCGACATCCTGGACGACATCAACAACGAAGCCGTTATTGATGCTGTACGCGAGAAGGTAAAAGCCATTTGCGCCAAGCTGCCTGTTTACGGCAACTGATAGTCAATAGCTGAAAAAAAGCCCGGCTTTTAAGCCGGGCTTTTTTGTGCGCGCTCTGCGGCCCCACCCCCGCCCCTCCTGTAGGAGCGAGCTTGCTCGCGAGCTTTTTCAAGCCATAAACAGCTCGCGAGACAAGCTCGCTCCTACAGTCGGCACCGGTGCTGTGTCAGAGACGTGCAAAGCCTTCGCGGATTTTGGCTTCCGGTAATTCATCGGCAATAAATACCATCACGCTTTCGCGGAACTCGCCCACACCCCCTGTAGGAGCGAGCTTGCTCGCGAGCTTTTTCAAGCCATAAACAGCTCGCGAGCAAGCTCGCTCCTACAGTCAGCACCGGTGCTGTGTCAGAGACGTGCAAAGCCTTCGCGTTTTTTGGCTTCCGGTAATTCATCGGCAATAAATACCATCACGCTTTCTCGAGACTCGCCCACACCCCCTGTAGGAGCGAGCTTGCCTCGCGAGCTCTTTCAAGCCACAAACAGCTCGCGAGCAAGCTCGCTCCTACAGTCAGCACCGGTGCTGTGTCAGAGACGTGCAAAGCCTTCGCGGATTTTGGCTTCCGGTAATTCATCGGCAATAAATACCATCACGCTTTCTCGGGGCTCGCCTTCGGCCCACTCGGTGTCCCAGTCAAAACCGTAAAGCTTGAGCACGCCCTGAAACACCAGGCGCCGGTCTTCACCCGCAATATTCAACACGCCTTTGTAACGCAGCAGTTGTTTGCCGTGCTCTTCCAGCAGTTCGTTCATGAACCCGCTGAGGCTGTCGATATCCAGCGGCTTGTCGGTGCGCAGTACCAGGCTGGAAATACGATCCACTGAAGCCGCGGGCTGTACCGGACGCAAGTTCAACCCTCCACCCAAATCGGCGTTCAGATTAAACCCGCGCACATCCAGCAGCTCGGCCAGCTCAATGTTGCCGTGCTCCACCACGCGGATCGGAGCCCGACGGTTGATCCGGGTCAAACGCTGGCACAGCGCGTCAAAAGTAGCGTCATCCACCAGATCCCGCTTGCTCACCAATAACCGGTCGGCAAAGCCGATTTGCGCCTGGGCGATGGTCTGGCTCAGGTGGACGTCGGCATGGGCGGCATCCACCAGCGTAATGATGCCGTCCAGCAGATAACGCTCACGCAGTTCTTCGTCAATAAAGAAGGTTTGTGCCACCGGGGCCGGATCAGCCAGGCCGGTGCATTCGATGACCAGCCGGTCGAAGGCAATTTCACCGCTGTCCAGACGCTCAAGCAGCAGGTACAGAGCCTTGGTCAGGTCCGTGTGGATGGTGCAGCAGACACAGCCATTGGACAGGGTCATGACTTGCACCGGCTCATCGCCCAGCAATTGGGTATCGATCCCGGCATCGCTGAATTCATTCTCGATCACGGCGATTTTCAGCCCGTGTTCGGCCTTGAGCAGATGGCGCAGCAAGGTGGTTTTACCGGCACCGAGAAACCCGCTGAGGATGGTGACGGGAATTGGGGAGGACATGCAGAGTCTCCTTGAAAAATGAGGCTGCCAAAACGACTGTGGGAGCAGGCAAGCCCGCTCCCACAGTCAGATACAACCCGCCCTTAGCGGGTCAACAGCACTTGGGCCCGCCCTTGCCGCCGTAACGCGCCTCCTGGCGTTCCCGAAAGAACGACTCATAGCTCATTACCGGCTTGTCCGGGTGTTTGGTTTGCATATGCTCGACGTAGTTGTCGTAGTCGGGCATGCCGACCATCAGGCGCGCGGCCTGACCGAGGTATTTACCGAGGCGACTCAGGTCATTGAACATGATTGCAATCCTCTGTCATGCATCCGGTACGGAGTGATACGGCGCTTCTTTATCCGTACGTTCTTTACGGCCCCAGGCCGCCGCACCGACTTTCACGGCATAGAACAGAATGCTGAACACCACGAACAGGAACAGCACGGTCAGACCGGCGTTGGTGTACGCGTTGATGATCACGTGCTGCATCTGGTCGATGTTTTTCGCCGGGGCAATCACTTGGCCGGCATCCAGTGCGGTGCTGTATTTTTTCGCCAGGGCCAGGAAACCCACCGCCGGGTTGGCGTCGAACAGCTTGATAAAGCCCGCGTAGGTGGTGCAGATCAGCAGCCAGATCGCCGGCATCATGGTCACCCAAATGTAGCGCTGGCGCTTCATTTTGATCAGCACGACTGTCGCCAGCATCAGCGCAATCCCCGCCAGCATCTGGTTGGAGATACCGAACAGCGGCCACAAGGTGTTGATGCCGCCGAGCGGATCGATGACGCCCTGGTACAGCAGATAACCCCACATCGCCACGCACAGGCCGGTTGCCAGCAAGTTGGCAGTCCATGATTCGGTGCGTTTGAGTGCAGGTACGAAGCTGCCGAGCAAATCCTGCAGCATGAAACGTCCGGCACGCGTACCCGCATCCACGGCGGTCAGAATGAACAGGGCTTCAAACAGAATGGCGAAGTGATACCAGAACGCCATGGTGTTTTCGCCCGGCAACACGTTGTGCAGGATCTGCGCGATCCCCACTGCCAGGGTCGGCGCGCCGCCGGCACGGGCCAGAACGGTGGTTTCACCGATGTCATGGGCCAGAGCAGTCAGTGCGTCCGGGGTAATTGCAAAGCCCCAGCTGGTGACCGTCTGGGCCACCGTCACCACGTCACCGCCGACAATGGCCGCCGGGCTGTTCATGGCGAAGTACACGCCAGGCTCGATCACCGATGCGGCAACCATGGCCATGATGGCCACGAAGGACTCCATCAGCATCGCGCCGTAGCCGATGTAGCGGGAGTTGCATTCGTTATCCAGCAGTTTCGGGGTAGTACCCGAGGCAATCAGCGCGTGAAAACCCGACACCGCACCGCAGGCAATGGTGATGAACAGGAAGGGAAACAGCGCGCCTTTCCAGACCGGACCGGTACCGTCAACAAACTGGGTCAGGGCCGGCATTTTCAGCTCGGGCATGGTCACCAGAATGCCGATCGCCAGCGCCATGATGGTGCCGATTTTAAGGAAGGTGGACAGGTAGTCGCGGGGCGCAAGCACCAGCCACACCGGCAACACCGCCGCTACAAAGCCGTAACCGATCAGCATCCAGGTGATTTGCGTACCGGTGAACGTGAAGACCGGCGCCCACTCAGGGCTGGCCGCAATCTGGCCCCCCAGCCAGATGGAGCCGAGCAACAGCAGCACACCGACTATCGAGATTTCCCCGATGCGGCCCGGACGGATGTAGCGCATATAAATGCCCATGAACATCGCGATCGGGATGGTTGCCATTACCGTGAACATGCCCCACGGGCTCTCGGCCAGGGCCTTGACCACAATCAGTGCCAGCACCGCGAGGATGATGATCATGATCAGGAAGCAGCCAAACAGTGCGATGGTGCCAGGCACCTTGCCCATTTCCTCGCGCACCATATCGCCCAAGGAGCGACCGTTGCGGCGGGTGGACATGAACAGGACCATGAAGTCCTGTACCGCACCGGCCAGTACCACACCGGCAATCAGCCACAGCGTGCCCGGCAGGTAGCCCATTTGCGCGGCCAGTACAGGGCCGACCAGAGGGCCGGCGCCAGCGATGGCGGCAAAGTGGTGACCGAAAAGAATGTGTTTGTTGGTCGGTACGTAGTCCAGACCGTCGTTATTGACCACCGCCGGTGTTGCACGCAGTGGGTCCAGTTGCATCACCCGGGTGGCGATAAACAGACTGTAATAACGGTAAGCGACCAGATAGATGGCAACGGAGGCCACTACGATCCACAAGGCGTTGATCGCCTCGCCTCGGCGCAAGGCCACTACGCCAAGGGCGCAGGCTCCTACAATTGCCAACACCAGCCACGGGATGTGGCGTAGCAGGCTATTTTTATTATTCATTTTTATATTCCGGCCAGTTGGACAAGAAAGATTGCCCCCGGAGTTTAGCGCCCCCAGCTTTAAAGACCAGCCCCTTACCTTGGTCTAGAGCCTTCTTTTGCGGATTTGTGGCTGGCGGCGCAGCCCTTTTGTGCAACATGGCGCCGCCGTCTGACCCGAGCTATTGAGCCGATTGCGCGCTCAACCCCTGCCGACTCTGTCAGCCATTTGAAGGCCTATTCAAACAACGCATCCAGCGCCTGCTCCAAACGGGTCACACCAATCACCTTCAGCCCCGGCGGCGACTCTTTGGGCGCGTTGCCCTGGGGCACGATGGCACGTTTGAAACCGTGCTTGGCTGCTTCCTTCAAGCGCTCCTGACCGCTCGGCACCGGCCGCACTTCACCCGACAGCCCCACTTCACCGAACACCAGCAAATCATGGGGCAATGGTTTGTTGCGCAGGCTGGACATCACGGCGGCCATCAATGCGAGGTCCGACGCGGTCTCCAGCACCTTGACCCCGCCCACCACGTTGAGGAATACATCCTGATCGTGGGTCGGAATTCCGCCATGTCGATGCAAGACCGCCAGCAACATGGCCAGCCGGTTCTGGTCCAGACCGAGGGTGACCCGGCGCGGGTTGGACATATGGCTGTCGTCCACCAACGCCTGAACCTCCACCAGCATCGGGCGGGTGCCTTCCCAGGTGGCCATGACCACACTGCCTGGTACTTCTTCCTGCGCGCGAGTAAGGAAAATCGCAGACGGATTGGAGACTTCCTTCAGGCCTTTGTCGGTCATGCCGAACACGCCCAGTTCGTTGACCGCACCGAAGCGGTTTTTTACCGCCCGCAACAAACGCAAACGACCGTCGGATTCGCCCTCGAAATACAGCACGGTATCGACCATGTGCTCCAGCACCCTTGGACCTGCGAGCGCGCCCTCTTTGGTCACGTGGCCCACGAGGAAGATCGCGGTGCCGCTGGACTTGGCGTAACGCACCAGCAATGCCGCACTTTCACGCACTTGCGAAACGCCGCCGGGGGCAGATTGCAGTTGCTCGGTGAAGATGGTCTGGATCGAGTCGATCACCATGACCTTGGGTTTTTCCAGCTTGGCGGTAGCGATGATGCTTTCGATGCAGGTCTCGGTCATGACCTTGAGCTGATCCTGCGGCAAGCCCAGGCGTCGGGCACGCATCGCCACTTGCTGCTGCGATTCCTCACCGGTGACATACAGCGCAGGCATGCGCGTGGCCATATGACACAAGGTTTGCAGGAGGATGGTCGATTTACCGATACCGGGGTCACCGCCGATCAGCACCACCGAACCGTCCACCAGACCGCCACCAAGCACCCGGTCCAGCTCGCCGGAAGCGGTGGAGAAGCGCGGGATTTCAGCGATGCTGACTTCAGCCAGGGTTTTGATCTGGGCTTGTTGCCCGGTCCAGCCGGTGCGCCCGCTGGGTGGGGCGGCGGCACCACTTTCGACAATGGTTTCAACCAGGGTGTTCCAGACGCCGCACTCACCGCACTGCCCGGCCCACTTGGGGAAAGTTGCGCCGCACTCGGTGCAGCCGTATATGCGCTTGGGCTTGGCCATCTGAACTCCACGGAAAAACCGCGATGATAGCCCAGCGAACCCGGGTTAGTGCGATACCGGCATGCGGATTTCGCCATTGGCCAGCCGGGCGGCACTGTTGCCCAATGCATCTTCGGCACTCAGGTCGGCCCCCTTGCGTGACAAGTCCTTGAGCAATTCGGCCCGTTTGAACAGCCCGGCATACATGGCAGCGGTCTGCCCGGCACCGTTGCGCTGATCCGGGTTGCACTCCGTGGCCAGCAAGCGTCGGGCGATCTGCACTTCGCCCTTGAAAATCGCGCCCATCAGGGCTGTATTGCCGCGTTTGTCTTGTACACACGCGTTCGCGCCGGCCTTGAGCAAGTGCTCAACCGCCTCACCCTGGCCGTTATAGGCCGCAAGGATCAGCGCGGTGTAACCCTTGCTGTCTTGTACGTTGAGGGTGTAGCCGGACTCGATAAAGGTATCGAGCATCGGCACGTCACCACGGCGTGCCGCGTCGAAGTAGTAGTTCTGGAGCTCGGCCTGTACATCGGGTTCGGCGGCCAGGGCAAGCCCACTGACAATAAGCAGAGTCATAGAAACGACAACACGCATAATTAATCTCCTTACTGTGGGAGCTGGCTTGCCAGCGATGCAGGCAACACAGGTTTAATTTCAGACCTTGTTGATGCAATCGCTGGCAAGCCAGCTCCCACAAAGATTTTCCTGACTGTCAGTCGACCAGTTTGGCGGCCAGGGCCTTGACGCGGGTCAGGTCACCCTTGGCCACTTTGGTCACGCCGGTGCCGTATTCAGGGTCAGCCTTGTACAGAAACGACAGCATGATGTGCTTGCTTTCATCATCGGTTGTGGCCAGCGACTCACCGAAGCTTGCAATCAGGTCCTGACGCTCTTTGTTGCTGAACGAGCGGTAAAGATCACCCGCCTGCCTGAAGTTTTGCTCACGCTCAATCTTCGCCTGCTGGGTAGTGCCCGACAGCGGCAGTTCGCTGTAACGCGCAGCTTGTGGCTCTTCGCGCGGCATCAAGCGGCTCGGCTGATAATTCACCCCGGTGCTGGTATGGCCGATATTCATCGCGCCGTCCTGGTTGCCATTGTTCACGGCAGTGCGCGGAGCATTGATCGGCAACTGCATGGCGTTGGCACCGAGGCGGTACATCTGCGTATCGGCATACGAGAACACCCGCCCTTGCAGCAGGCGGTCTTCGGAAGGCTCGATACCCGGCACCAGATTGGCCGGTGCCATCGCTACCTGCTCGGTTTCCTGAAACACATTGGCCGGGTTACGGTTCAACACCATCTGCCCGACTTTGCGCTCAGGTATGCCCGGCCAGATTTTGGTTGCATCCAGAGGGTCGAAATCGAACGATTTCAGCTCTTCAGGCTTGAGCACCTGCACGTATAAATCCCACTTGGGGAAATCGCCCTGATTGATATGCGTGACCAGATCATGGGTCAGGTGACTGTAGTCACGGCCCTGAACCTGTGCGACTTGCCCGGGATCCAGATTTTTAAGCCCCTGCAGGCTTTTCCAGTGGAACTTCACATAGCGCACGTCGCCCTTGGCGTTCACCAGTTTGTAGGCGTGTACACCGTTGCCGTCCATTTGACGGTAGCTGGCCGGCGTACCGGCGTTGGAGTACAGCTCGGTCAGGGTGCGGGTCGCTTCCGGCACGTGGGAGAAGAAGTCGAAGCGCCGTGAGTCGTCGTCAAGGTTGGTACGCGGGTCCGGCTTAAAGGCATGCACCATGTCCGGAAATTTGATTGCATCGCGGATAAAGAAGGTCGGGAAGTTATTGCCTACCAGGTCCCAGTTGCCGTCTGCGGTGTAAAACTTGGTGGCAAAACCTCGCGGGTCACGCAGGGTTTCCGGCGAGTGGTTGCCATGCACCACGGCCGAAAAACGTACAAACACCGGCGTGGTTTCACCCGCGGCAAACACTTTGGCTTTGGTCAGATCGCTCAAGTCATCGGTCACGGTAAAGGTGCCGTGCGCTCCGGTGCCACGGGCATGCACCACACGCTCCGGGATACGCTCGCGGTCGAAACGCTGAAGCTTTTGCAGCAACTGCACGTCTTGCAGCAACACCGGGCCGTTTGCCCCGGCCGTTTGAGAATTCTGGTTATCTCCTACTGCGGCACCGTTGTCGCGAGTCAAGGTGGCGGCCTGAACCGAAACCGACAGCAGGCTGGCGCTCAAAACAAACAGCAGGCGACGCTGCGAAAGCGTTCCAAAGCCTAGGGAAGTGGTCATGCGTGAGTCCTCTGGTTATTAGATGCGCAGTGGCATGCGCTGACCAAAGGCTAGAGGTCCAGGGACAGAATCCTAAATAGAAAGGTCGCAAGCACTTGATTGAAATATAAATCTGGCCTTGAAGCGTCTAAACAGGTACTGCCCGGGGGTATAGGCTTTTTTTAAACTATTGGCGTTTAAACCGGTCGATTTACAACCCTACAAGCATCGCAGCAGGCAAGATCGGCAAGGCTGACTTACACTGCACACACCAACTTCATATGTAACAAGGAATAACCTATGGGCGTGATCAGTGAGTTCAAGGCCTTCGCGGTCAAAGGGAATGTGGTCGACATGGCCGTCGGTATCATTATCGGCGCGGCATTCGGCAAAATCGTTTCATCCTTCGTTGGCGATGTAATCATGCCACCCTTGGGTTTGTTGATCGGAGGGGTGGACTTCAGTGACCTGGCCATTACGCTCAAGGCAGCCGTTGGTGATGCACCTGCCGTGGTTCTGGCATACGGCAAGTTCATCCAGAGCGTGATCGACTTCATCATCGTCGCGTTTGCCATCTTTATGGGAGTCAAGGCGATCAATCGCCTGAAACGTGAAGAGGCTGTGGCCCCAAGCGCGCCACCTGTACCGTCTTCAGAAGAGGTACTGCTCAGCGAAATTCGCGACTTGCTCAAAGCGCAAAACAATCGACCTTAACGGTCCAGATAAAAAAACGGCACCTCCAGGGTGCCGTTTTTTATTACAGGCGTGTTAATGCCTACCAATAGTTTTCCACTGCCACCTGACCCGGACGGCGACTCAGGCTTAGTTGCAAACCACGCTCTTTCAGCAACTTTCGGGTGTCATCAATCATTTGCGGATTACCACACAACATGACCCTCGAATGCTCGGCTGTCAGTTTGATATTGACCCGTTCTTCAAGTGCTCCATTTTCAATCAATGTGGTAACTCGCCCTGTTAAAGCACCTTCGTGATGCTCGCGCGTGACAATCGGCACATAGGTAAACTTGTGTGCATATTCTGACAAGTAATCACGGTCAACCAGGC
Source organism: Pseudomonas sp. TWR2-1-1 (assembly GCF_049897045.1). Taxonomy (NCBI): domain Bacteria; kingdom Pseudomonadati; phylum Pseudomonadota; class Gammaproteobacteria; order Pseudomonadales; family Pseudomonadaceae; genus Pseudomonas; species Pseudomonas sp. TWR2-1-1. The sequence goes on along the minus strand of NZ_JAFCVM010000001.1, from coordinate 242,969 downwards.
CGGCAATCAACTCCTGATAGGCCAACTCTCTGGTCTCCCGCGCGCTGTAAACCAGCACGATATGTTCAAACTTTTCCCATACTTCAAAGTCTTGCAGTATCGACAGAAACGGCGCGATGCCGGTGCCGGTCGCGAGCATCCACAGGTCCTGGCCATCAACAAAACGGTCCAGGGTCAAAAAACCATAGGCCTGGCGTTCAACCAGCAAGGTATCGCCGACTTCCAGACGACTGAGTTCACTGGTGAACTCGCCTCCCGGCACGACAATGGAGAAGAACTCCAGAAATTCGTCATGGGGTGAGGAAGCCATTGAATAGGCTCTCCACACAGTGCTGCCATCGGCCTTGGTCACGCCCAGGCGTGCGAATTGACCCGCAGTGAAACGAAAACCCGGGTCGCGGGTGGTACGCAACGTGAAAAGGCCGGGGGTAAGCGGGGTAACCTCAAGCAGCGTCTGGCGGGTAAATTTTTCTGCACTGGCAGTCATGGGGCACTCCCTTGGATAGTGCCCTAGTGTCGCGCAAAGACAGACACAGGAACACCGACGGTTTGTGCTGGTTTTGCTCCCGGGGCGAGGCGATGGCATCGCCAACGGGCGGATCTGGCTCACCGGATAAACGCATCGGGTAATCCCCGGCAAAAAAAAGTAAAATCACGCCCACCTGTAAAACCCACGGACGCCAGTGCTGCGAAGTCGCCGCTGATGATTCTCCAGAGTTTGTATAAATGCCTGTGCTCGAAAGCCCTTTCGCCCAACTCCGCTTGATCCGCCAACCTGAACAGCAAAACGAGCCGTTACAGGCTTTCGACGCTGCGGACGAGTATCTGCTTAACCATTTGGCCGAACAGGGTCTGCCCGCCAACAGCCGGGTGCTGGTGCTTAATGACAGTTTTGGGGCACTGGCGATCAGTCTGGTGACCACCATGCACGTCACCAGCAGCAGCGATTCGTTCCTCGCCATCCAGGCCCTGGAAAAGAACCTGGTACGCAATGGTCATGCATTCGATGCCGTCACGGTCATTCCCGCCAGCGAGCCACTGGTTGGCCCTTTCGACTGCGTGCTGGTACGAGTGCCCAAAACCCTGGCGCTGCTCGAAGAACAGCTCATTCGTCTGCAAGGTCAGTTGGCTCCGGGCGCGCAAGTGATTGCAGGCGCAATGGTCAAACATCTGCCCCGGGCAGCCGGCGATTTGCTGGAGCGCTATATCGGCCCGGTCCAGGCTTCACTGGCAGTGAAAAAAGCCCGCTTGCTGATTGCGACACCTGAAGCCAAAGGGCCGTTTACCTCGCCCTACCCTTCGCGCTACTCACTGGACGAGCCCGCCATCGAGCTGCTCAACCATGCCAACGTCTTCTGCCGTGAAGGGCTGGACATCGGCACCCGTGCGTTCCTGCCCCACCTCCCCAAAAACCTGGGCTCGGCTCGGGTTGCGGACCTGGGTTGCGGCAATGGCGTACTGGCTATCGCCAGCGCTTTGAATAACCCGGACGCCCACTACACGCTGGTGGATGAATCCTTCATGGCGGTGCAATCGGCTCGCGAAAACTGGCAAGCGGCGCTGGGCGAGCGAGAAGTGACTGTGCGTGCCGGTGACGGCCTGGCGGGGCAGGAACCCGATTCACTGGACGTAGTGCTGTGCAACCCGCCCTTCCACCAGCAACAAGTGGTGGGCGACTTTCTGGCCTGGCGGATGTTTCAGCAAGCCCGGGAAGCACTGGTCGTCGGCGGTGCGCTGTACATAGTCGGCAATCGCCATCTGGGTTATCACAGCAAGCTGGCCAAACTGTTTCGCGGTGTCGAACAAGTGGCTGCCACACCCAAGTTTGTGATTCTCAAGGCGCGCAAGTAAGCCCCCATTGGGAGCAGCCGGTCCACGCTCGATTGCTCGCGCGCTTTTCAAGAATGCTGCGTTCACTCTGTAATCAATATGGGCTTGGTAAAGAGCTCGCGAGCACGCTCGCTCCTACTCTGGGCCGGGCCATGGAGTCATCCATAAACTAAAAAACCCTCCGAAGAGGGTTTTTTATGAGTGGCGAGCATCAGTGGCTTTTCATGCCCGCAGCGGTCATGAAAAGTCGGATCAGCCAGGCAAATACGCCCAGTGACACCACACTGGCGGTCCAGATCACCAGCAACCAGCCAATGCGTTGCCACAACGGCTTTTTCTCGGCCTCTTGCACTTCGCGTAGATAGTCCTTGCCAGCCATGTTGCAGCCCCCTCTCGGGAAAAGGCTGCGGCCATCAGGCCGCAGCTGCACTCTAGTGATAACCGTCTTCGTGGGTGACCTTGCCGCGGAACACGTAGTAGCTCCAGAAGGTGTAACCCAGAATGAACGGGATGATGAACAGGGTGCCCACTAGCATAAAGCCCTGGCTTTGCGGCGGTGCGGCAGCTTCCCAGATCGTGATCGATGGCGGGATGATGTACGGCCACAGGCTGATACCCAAACCGCTGTAGCCCAGGAATATCAACACCAGGGTCAACAGAAACGGGGTGTAGTGGGCGTTGCGGGCAATCGCTTTGAACAGACCGAACATCGTAACCAACACCAGAATCGGCACTGGCAGGAACCAGAACAGATTTGGCAGGGTGAACCAGCGCGCAGCGATTTCAGAATGTGCCAGCGGCGTCCACAGGCTGACAATGCCCATCAACACCAGTACTGCCAGGGCCAGCGGGCGCCCCAGTTTGTGCATCTGCTGTTGCAGGTCGCCCTGGGTTTTCATGATCAGCCAGGTACACCCCAGCAGGGCATAAGCCACGATCAGTGCAAGGCCGCAGAACACGGTAAAAGGAGAGAGCCAGTCCAGGCCGCCGCCGGCGTACTGCCGGTTGACTACCGGTATACCGTCAATGAAGGCCCCCAGTGCCACCCCCTGGAAAAACGTGGCCACCAGAGAACCGCCAATAAATGACTTGTCCCAGATATGACGTTTCTCGGGCCTGGCCTTGAAGCGAAACTCAAAGGCCACACCGCGGAAGATCAGGCCCAGCAGCATCAGGATCAAAGGCAGGTACAACGCTGACAATACGACCGAATAAGCCAGCGGGAAGGCACCAAACAATGCCGCGCCGCCCAGCACCAGCCAGGTTTCGTTGCCGTCCCAGACGGGGGCAACCGTATTCATCATCACATCACGATCACTGTCGTTCTTGATGAACGGGAAAAGGATGCCGATCCCGAGATCGAAGCCATCCATGATCACGTACATCATGATCCCGAAGATGATGATGATTGCCCATATAAGTGGCAGATCAATACCCATGACTCAATTCCCCTTAGTCAGGCTGTCGCTGTGGCCTTCATCCGTACCCTCATGGGCAGCAGACAGAGGACGGGAAGGCGTGCGTGGCTGGCCTGGACCACCTTCGTTGTGGGTTTCGCCTTCATGGGTGATCGGGCCCTTGCGCACCAGACGCATCATGTAGCCCAGACCCACACCAAACAGCGCGAAGTACACCAGTACAAACAGGACCAGAGTGATGCTCATTTGCGTGACGCTGTGATTGGACGACGCATCCGCTGTGCGCATGAGCCCGTACACCACCCAAGGCTGACGCCCGATTTCAGTGGTAAACCAGCCCATCAGGATCGCCACCAGACCCGAAGGTCCCATCCACAGCACCAGACGCAGGAACCAGCGGTTCTCGTACAGCGTCCCGGTCTTGCGTAACCACAGGCTCCACAAGCCGATGAAGATCATCAGCATGCCCAGCGCAACCATGATCCGGAACGTGAAGAACACGATGGTCGAGTTCGGACGATCTGCGGCCGGGAAGTCCTTCATTGCCGGGATCTGTTTATCCAGACTGTGGGTCAGGATCAGGCTGCCCAGGTACGGCAGTTCGATCTTGTAGTCCGTCGTCTCGGTTTTCATGTTCGGGATGCCAAACAGGATCAGCGGCGACGGCTCACCGGGCTTGTTCTCCCAGTGACCTTCGATCGCAGCAATTTTCACTGGCTGATACTCAAGCGTATTCAGGCCGTGGGCGTCGCCGATAAAGGCTTGAACCGGTGCGACCACCAGCGCCATCCACATCGCCATCGAAAACATGCGGCGGATGGCGGGAGTGTTGCGGCCGCGCAACAGGTGCCAGGCTGCCGAAGCGCCGACAAAGAACGCCGTGGCCAAAAAGGCGGCCGTGGCCATGTGCGCCAGACGGTAAGGGAAGGACGGGTTGAAAATCACTGCCAGCCAGTCCATCGGGATTACCCGGCCATCAATGATTTCGAAGCCTTGGGGGGTCTGCATCCAGCTGTTGGACGCCAGAATCCAGAAGGTCGAAACCAGTGTGCCCAGGGCCACCATCACCGTGGAGAACATGTGCATCCCGCGACCGACACGGTTCCAGCCGAACAGCATCACGCCCAGAAAACCGGCTTCAAGGAAGAACGCGGTGAGGACTTCGTACGTCAGCAAGGGCCCCGTAACAGCGCCGGCAAAGTCAGAGAACCGCGACCAGTTCGTGCCGAACTGGTAGGCCATGACCAGGCCGGATACCACGCCCATGCCAAAATTGACTGCAAATATCTTCGACCAAAAGTGATACAGATCGCGGTAGGTGTCCTCACGGGTTTTCAGCCACATGCCTTCGAGCACCATGAGATAACTGGCAAGACCGATGGTAATGGCGGGAAAAATAATGTGAAACGACACGGTAAACGCGAACTGGATTCGGGCGAGATCGAGAGCCTCAAAACCGAACATATGTCTTCCTCTATCAGGTATCAGGTCGTTCAGAACACAGACGCTGCGTCTGTGTCCAACTTCCCTGCTGATAATGGCCTCAGCGAATCGGTGTCCGCTTTTGCAACCACCACGCAAGGGGTCTGGCCGGCTGGCCATCCAGATAAACCGCAAAGGGCTTTGACCTGGATCAAACATTGATCAAAGAGTAGTCCATTCCCGTCAGTGCGCTAATGTGGTTTTTTGCCGCGTGACATGATGTCCCATGGCCAGTAAAACACTGTTGCAGGAATCAAAACTCTCATCCAAAAAGCCTCCACCGGCAGCGCTTCAAGTGATCGTTGCGCAGTCAAATTTGGGTCATTATTTGTTACACAAAAATGATAGTCTCAATCGCTCCAGCCCTCTGCCCCGACCCTTCAATGACCAGCCAGCCTCTCCTGTTACGTCATCACCGGCCATTTGTGGCCTTCTGGTTCGCCCGCATCTTCACTGCCAGCGCTTTTCAAATGCTGACCGTGGCCATTGGCTGGAATATCTACCAACTGACCGGCAACGTGATGGATCTGGGCTGGGTCGGGCTGATCGAGTTCGCCCCGCGGGTGATGTTCATGCTGCACACCGGGCATGTGGCAGACCGCTATGATCGCCGCCGGGTCGCGGCCTTGTGTCAGTCGCTGCAGGCCATGATTGCCCTGACCCTGGCCATCAGCAGTGCAACCGACCATATAAGCCGTGAGTTGATCTTTGTCCTGGCGTTTCTGCTGGGGGGCGCCCGCTCATTTGAAATGCCCACCACCCAGGCATTACTGCCTTCTATAGTGCCCATCGCGCTGTTCCCGCGGGCCGTGGCGGCCGCACAAGCAGCCCAGCAATCAGCCACCATCGTTGCGCCGGCACTGGGCGGGCTGCTTTATGCGTTTGGCAGCGTCTGGGTCTATGGCCCCACGGTGGTGCTGTACCTGATTGCCGCACTATTAATGAGCAATCTGCCTGCGCGCCAGACTGCACTGAACAAGGGCAAGGCAACCCTGGACTCACTGTTGGCCGGCATTCGGTTTATCCGCAGCCGGCCGGACATCCTCGGCGCCATCTCCCTGGACCTGTTCGCGGTGTTGCTCGGCGGCGCCACGGCGTTGCTGCCGGTGTTTGCCAAGGACATCCTGCTCACCGGGCCTTGGGGTCTGGGCATGTTGCGCTCGGCGCCTGCAGTCGGTGCCCTGCTGATGTCACTGTGGCTGGCCAGGTTCCCGGTTGAACGCAAGGTGGGGCGCATCATGTTTACTGCTGTGGGCGTGTTTGGCGTCGCGACCATTGCGTTCGGGCTGTCGACCTCGTTCTGGTTTTCGATGGCGGTGCTGGTGGTGCTGGGTGCGGCAGACATGATCAGCATGGTGATCCGTGCCTCGTTCGTGCAGCTGGAAACGCCCGATGAAATGCGCGGGCGGGTCAGTGCAGTCAATGGCCTGTTTATTGGTGCTTCCAACCAGTTGGGCGAATTCGAGTCCGGTGCTACCGCCCATTGGCTAGGCACCGTGCCTGCCGTGTTGCTGGGCGGAGTCGGTACCCTGGTGGTCACGGGGCTGTGGATAAAACTGTTCCCCGGGCTGGCCAATCGCGACCGGATGGTGGAAGAGAAACAACCGGATCAACTGTAATACCAGCGCCAGCCGCGGCCCCTCTTCTATAGCTGTGCGGCCACTGCGTTGCGTCGAGCCTTGCCGCCGAGCTGCTCGACCAGCGTGAGAGCAAACGCCAAAGCCGCCCCTGAGCCTTGGGCGGTGATGCAGTTGCCATCCACCACTACCGGCTGGTCGATGAAGTTGCATCCCGAAAGCCGGTCGCTGACAGCAGGCAGGCATGTCATGCGCCGCTGCTTGAGCAGCCCGGCAGGCTGCAGAACCAAAGCTGGAGCCTGGGCAATCGCCGCGTAAAAACCTCCGGCCCTGGCCTGATCCGCCAACATTTGCAGCAGAGGTTGATGCGCCACCAGGTGCTCACAACCCACTGCACCTCCCGGCAACACAATCAGGTCAAAAGGTTGCGCCAGCAGGTCAACCAGCATGCCATCGGCGGTCAGCCGTGTGCCACGGGCGCAGGTCAACATGCGCCGCCCCTCGACACTGGCAACCACCACCTCGACCTCGGCACGACGCAGTACATCGATCAAGGTCACGGTTTGCAGGTCGTCAACGCCTTCAGCAACAGCAATCAAGGCTCTAAAGGTCATGGGGCATCTCGCACAGGGGGTCGTATCAGCCTAGTCCAGCTTCGCCTCCAGGGTGCTGGCTACTTTATATACAGCCTGGCGCCGAGACGATTGTGCGGGGAAGTCAGGGAGGTGTTACTGAACTCGAACCAGCCGCCATCCTTGTTACCCAGATCAAAGCTATAAAGGTAACCCACCGTAGTACCGGCACCATTACAGGTCACAAGGCCTTCACCCTGATTGCACACCGGGGTGCGGACGCCATCCACTTCCTGGCCGTCCAGGCTCACATTCGGCTGGCCGCCATAGCCGCGTTCAAGCACGTAAACCTTGATGCCCGGGCCCTGATGATCGCATCTGGTCTGTTCGCGGCCATCCGACACATCCTCTACGGCGCAGGATACGGACACCACCTTGAGTATTTCGACACGGCTCAAGGGCATCGCCGGTGCAGCGCTCAACGCAGCACTTATCAACAGGGTGAAACAGACAAAAACAGGCTTGATAGTGCACTTCATGATTTACCCCCAAAACTGGCATGCAGTATGCCTGTGCCCTCGACGTTACAAAACATTGCCCCGCTGGGTAACCAAAGCAGCCAGACGTTGGAGTCTGCTGGTATGATGCGCGGCTTTTTCCGACAGACAGAAATTCTTCAGGCCATTAGGGTCTGTGCTTTGCTGTTGAAAACGATTTAATCACGGCGCATTGGGCGCCACGGGGACTGGCATGCTGGAAAGGCTGTTTCAACTCAAAGCACATGACACCAATGTGCGTACCGAGATTCTTGCGGGTATCACCACCTTCCTGGCGATGGCCTACATTCTCTTCGTGAACCCGAGCATCCTCGGCGAAACGGGCATGGACAAAGGCGCCGTATTTGTCGCCACCTGTCTGGCAGCCGCCATCGGCTCGGCCACCATGGGCATCATCGCCAACTACCCGATCGCCCTGGCTCCGGGCATGGGCCTGAACGCCTTCTTCACCTACACCGTGGTGCTGCACATGGGCCACACCTGGCAAGTGGCGCTGGGTGCAGTGTTCATTTCAGCGGTGCTGTTCTTCCTGTTGTCGATCTTCCGCATCCGCGAATGGATCATCAACAGCATCCCGCTGCCGCTACGCTCGGCCATTGCCGCGGGCATCGGCCTGTTCCTGGCGCTGATTGCACTGGGTAACGCCGGGATCGTCGTCGCCAACAAAGCCACCCTGGTGGGCATGGGCGACCTGAGCCAGCCTAAAGTGATTCTCGCCTCTCTGGGTTTTGCCCTGATCGTAGGCCTTGAAGCCCTGAAAATGCGCGGCGCCGTGCTGATCGGCATTCTGGCCGTGACCGTTGCCTCGATTGCATTGGGTGTCACCGAATTTGGTGGCGTAGTGTCGATGCCGCCGTCCCTGGCCCCGACCTTCCTGCAACTGGACATTAAAGGTGCTCTGGACATCGGCCTGATCAGCGTGATCTTCGCCTTCCTGTTCGTTGACCTGTTCGACAACTCCGGCACCCTGATCGGCGTCGCCAAGCGCGCCGGCCTGATGGGCAAAGACGGGCACATGCCGAAAATGGGCCGGGCCCTGATCGCCGACAGCACCGCGGCCATGGCCGGTTCGTTGCTGGGTACCTCGACCACCACCAGCTACATCGAGTCGGCAGCAGGCGTGAGTGCCGGCGGCCGTACCGGTCTGACAGCCATCGTGGTCGGCATCATGTTCCTGCTGGCGTTGTTCTTCTCGCCATTGGCCGCCAGCGTTCCGGCGTTCGCGACCGCCCCGGCGCTGATGTTCGTTGCCGTATTGATGATGAGCGGCCTGGCCGAAATCGACTGGGACGACATCACCGTCGCCGCACCGGTCGTGGTCACCGCCCTGGCGATGCCGTTCACCTATTCCATCGCCAACGGCATCGCCTTCGGCTTTATTTCCTGGACCGTGATCAAACTGCTGTCGGGCCGCGCTCGCGAGCTCAATGCGCCGCTGATCATTCTGTCGATTCTGTTTGTGATCAAGCTGGGTTGGTTTAACGCATGAGTGCTTTGCCGTTTGATTCTGCTACCTACGCCATTGAGCTTGAGGCCAAGGCCAATCGTCTGCGCGAGCTGTTAGCGCCCTTCGACGCGCCTGAGCCACAGGTGTTCGACTCGCCTCTGAAGCACTTCCGTCTGCGGGCCGAATTCCGCCTGTGGCGCGAAGGGGGCGAGCGTCACTACGCCATGTTTGCGCCAGATGACAAGCGCACGCCGATCCTGATCGAAGAGTTCCCGATTGCCAGCCTGCGCATCAATCAACTGATGCCGCAACTCAAGGCCGCCTGGAAGGCCAGCGCCGCCCTGAGCCACAAACTGTTCCAGGTGGAGTTCCAGACCACTCTGTCCGGCGATGCGATGGTCACTTTGTGCTATCACCGCCCGCTGGACGAACACTGGCAGACCGCGGCCGAACAGTTGGCCAAAGACCTGGAAATCAGCGTGATTGGCCGCTCCAAAGGCAAACGCGTAGTCATCGGGCGTGATCACGTGGTCGAGCAGTTGGTCGTGGCCGGCCGCACCTTCACTTATCAACAGCCCGAAGGCGCGTTCACTCAGCCAAACGGCACGGTCAACCAGAAGATGCTCAACTGGGCATACGAAGCGCTGGGCGAGCGTCAGGATGATCTGCTGGAACTGTACTGCGGCAACGGCAACTTCACCCTGCCGCTGGCCACCCGCGTACGCAAAGTGCTGGCCACCGAAATCAGCAAGACCTCGGTGTATGCCGCGCTGAACAACCTGCGCGACAACGCTGTGGATAACGTCACGCTGGTGCGTTTGTCGGCCGAAGAGCTGACCGAGGCCCTGAACGAAGTCCGTCCCTTCCGCCGCTTGCAGGGCATTGACCTGAAAAGCTACGAATTTGGCAGCGTCTTCGTCGACCCGCCACGCGCGGGCATGGACCCGGACACCTGCGAGCTGACCCGACGCTTCGACAACATCCTGTACATCTCCTGCAACCCGGCCACCCTGGCCGAAAACATCGCCCAATTGCACGATACCCACCGTATCGAGCGTTGCGCCGTGTTTGACCAGTTCCCGTGGACTCACCACATGGAATCGGGCGTGTTGCTGGTTCGCCGGTAAACACCTGCACCCCGCGTGGGTAGCCTCTGCCACAGGCAGCGGCTACCCCGGCAGGACCTAGAACTTGTACTCCAGCATGCCACTCAAAGTACGGCCTCGCGCCAGACTCAAGTTATTGGCATCGCCCATTGCCACGAAATACGCCTCGTCCGTGGCGTTCTCCATGACCAGCGTGATGTTCAAATCATCGGTCGCCCAGTAACTGGCATACAGGTCATACACGCTGTACTTGGGCCAGGTGGCCTGTTCAATACTCTGGTAGTTGTGAGTATTGATATCACTGTTGTTACCCGGGCTATAACGCATGCGTATTCCGGTATCCAGGCGACGCTCCAGAAAGCGTGCACCCACGGTCAACGAACCTCGGTCCGCAGGTATATAGGCTGCATTGCCCATTACTTCCCCGCACGAAACATCAGCGTTGCGCTTTGCATCCTCCAGCCACTCCTTTTCACTGACCATCCGGATGCCCGTGGTCCCGTCGGGACGCGTGTAGCGCTCAATTGTGCTCTTCAGGGTTTTCCCGGACTTCATGGCGCCCCCCATAAAGTAATCCTTGGAGCAAAACTCATTGCTGCCAATCATGTGGGTATAACTGACGTTGGTATACGCACGGCCCATATCATAACTAAGTTGATATTCAACGCCGCGAAAACGGGTGTCGTTCATGTTATTGGCGTAAACCAGATCACCAAAACTGGTCTGCGGCGTTTCAGGCAGCGCAATACCGTAGCGCATGAACGAGAAGTTCTTGATCCGGTTATCGAAGTACGAAACTTTCATCCCCAGACGATCGTTATCAAAGAATAAGGACTCTTTAAAGATATTGAAGCCGACTTCCCAGTCCTTCGATTCTTCAGGTTTGAGGAACGGGTTGGGGAAGACCCGTTCCGGTGCGTTGCCACCGTGGGGGCGCCCGGTCATGAACACTTCAGTGACCGCCGGCGGACGCCAGCCCTTGCCCACCCGCGAATACAATTGCAGCCAGTCCACACCGGGCTTGATTGCAATGCCAAAGGTCGGCGAAAACTGTCCGCTCTGACGGTCCACGTCATACAGCTCTTCGGAACGAATCGACGGCCCGAGGCCTATGACCGCAACCCCGTTTTCATAGCGCAGCACGTCTTTGCGAAAGAGCGTCAGGCCAGTCTTGCCTTCAAGGCGATAACGGTCATAGCGCAGCCCGCCGCTGAGGTTGAACCAGTCGTTGTAGTCATATTCCAGATTACTGAACAGACTGGCCATGGTGCGCGTACCTGTCGGGTTCGCCCCCTCCACATACGGTTTGGTCTGCTCGCTCGACGCCCCGAGCTTCGCGGTTTTGGGCTTGAATTTGTCCTGGTACATCTCCAGGCCCAAGGTCCAGTTCAATTGGCCCCAGGTATCGAAATTGAACAGTGCCGTGTTCTGCGCCTGCAGGCCCCAGGTATCGGTCCGGAACCGGTCCTTGTAGGCATCGAAGGCATTCTCGGGAGTCGCTTTATGCCCGGCGTTGGCCCGTTCAAGTTCGGTGGTGACGTAATAGGCCTTGGCCTTCAGGTCGATCAGCGGGTTGTCCGGGTTGTAGCTGTAATCAAGCGCGTAGTTCGCTGTTCCCAGGTTGTTCTTGCTGTGGCGCACATAGTCATAGCCTGACAGGTCAGCTCTTGAGTAGGTCCACGAGTCGTTGCTGTCGCTGTCCGTGTTCAGGTAACTGAGCTCCACACGCTGGTCGTTGGGCAGATTGAGTCCGACCTTGGCCATTTGTGAGCGCGTTACGCTGCCCGCATCACCGACTTCGCTTTTAAGCCAGTCTTTCCAGGCTTCGCGCTGATATTTTTTGACCCGGATTTCATCTCCCAGGTTATCGGCGTTTTGCCGACCGCTGCGGTAATTGCCAAAGTGCCGTTCACTGACGGCGAACAAGGCATCGCCGATCTCATTACCGAACGCGAACACTGCGCCACCGTTGAAGTAGGTGCCATTGCCCATTTCTCCGAGGCCGCTGCCCGCACGAATGCGCCCGCCGAACTCTTTGCCGTCCTTGAGAAAATCACTGGCTTGCAGGGTGTTGAATGTCGCGATCCCGCCCAACACCCCTGCGCCGCCCATTACCGACTGGGACCCTTTATCGATTTCGACGCTGGAGATCATTTCCGGATCGATCAGCATCACGCCGTTGCGGTGCTGATGGCCGTTAACGTTGAAGTTCTGGCGCATGCCGTCAACGTTCATGTTGACGCGGCCATAGTCCTGCAAGCCGCGGATATTGACCGACAGCCCCGGGTCGCGCTGATCCACTGCGGTGTATACGCCGGGGGTTTCTTCCAGCATGTCGGCGGCATGGCGCGGTGCGCGCCTGGCAATCTGCTCCTGGGTGATCACCGACACTGCTTTAGGGGTTTGATACACCCAGTCAGCGCTGTTGCCGTTGCCTTCGCTGGCTGTAACCGAGGTCGTGCCCAGCGCCAAAGCACTTTTATGCTCGCCGCTGACGCGGGACAGAGTCACTTGGCGCTCCCCGGTGAAGCGGTACTCCACCGGATTATTGCCCAGCAATCGGGCCAGGCCTTCCTGCACCCCGAAGTCGCCTTGCACCGCTTGAGATTGCAGCCCACGCAGCATCGGGCTGTCGAACAGCACCTGCAAACCGGCCTGTTCGGCAAAAACCAGCATGGCCTTGTCCAGCGGCTGCGCCGGAATATGAAAAGCGATGAATTCTTGTTGAACGGCGCTGCTGGCTTTTTCAGCAGCCTGTACCGACGCGTGCGCGGCCAGCATTGCGACCATTGCGACATGAACAGCAAAGGCCAACCGGCTCGCGGCCCCTGCCCCTTTGCGCTGACTACCCATCATTATTGTTATCCCCGGACTGCATGACTTGTTATGCGAATGAATCTCAATAGCAAGACGTGCCGACAGGGGAAAGTCAGTAATATTTTTTGCGATTAATTTATAAACCGCCTGCGGGTGCTGGCTGACTCAACCCCCTCACGCGCAGCAAACCCTGTAGGAGCGAGCTTTCAACATGACCGCGAATCGCTCGCCAGCAAGCTCGCTCCTACGAGGTTGGGGGGGCTTCAATGTGGGATCAATAAATCAGGCTGACGCCAGCCAGTTCCACGCGCTGCACGTGCAATTCCCGGGTCAGGGTCTGCAAGGCGCTGTCGAGCAGTTCAAGGCGGAATACGCCACTGATCTGGCGGGTGGCAAGCGCAGGATTGGCCAGAATGATCTGGCCCGGACGATAACGATTGAGCTGCCCGATGACCTGAGCCAATGGCTGGCGATCAAATACCAGTACCCCGCGCCGCCAACTGGTGGCCGCGCTCAGGTCGAAACCGGGAAGGGCCTGTACCCCATTGCTCGCGCTGTAGCGGGCACTTTGACCTTCCATCAAGGTTTGCCGGGGCGACCCCTGGGCCGGCAGCGTTTGCAGGCTGACCGCCACGCTGTGTTGCAGCACGCCGACCCAGGCCTGATCACTGCTCTGGCGGCCGACCACAAACCGGGTACCCAGCGCTTTGGTTTGACCGCCCGCACTTTGCACCACAAAGGGCCGGGTTTCAGCCTCGCCCATCGGCGCGACATCAAATACCGCCGAGCCTGCCAGCAACCGGATGCGACGCTCAGCGCTGTCGTAGTCGATGCGTATTGCACTGGATGCATCCAGCTCCACCGAACTGCCATCGACGAGCTGGACGGTACGGATTTCTCCTGTACCAGTCCGGTAATCGGCTTCGATTTGTAACAGCAATGTAGGTCCGCAGGCCCAGCCGACCGCCAGCACCAGCGAGAGCACTGCAGCCGGCTTTACCCAGCGCAGCAGACGCCGACGTCGAGTGACGGGGACTGACCGCGCAACCTTCGGGCGCAGGCGAAGATCAGCAGGTTTGGAGTCCAGCGCCAGATCCCCCAGTGCTGCCCAGGTCTGCTCGGCGAAACGCAAGGCCGGAGCATGTCGCTGATCATCTGCCAGCCACTGCGCCAGCCGGGCCTGCGCCTCGGCGTCAAGCTCTCCCGCGTGCAGACGCACCGCCCAGTGTGCGGCGGCCTCAGTGATGGTCTGCTGTTCCGGGCCTTGGCTATTCACGTGGGAATCTCAACTTCTCATTTATATAAGCAGTGACGTCTTGCTCACCGCTTGTCAGTAAACCGTTGGTCGACATAAGGGCGGATTATTTCTCAGGCTCTTGAAGACGCTGCATGACATAGGCCAAAGCTTTAGCCAGATGCTTTTGCACTGAGCTGTCGCAGATATCAAGGTGACGCGCGACTTCAGCATGGGTCATGCCCTCGATGCGGTTGAGCCGGAAGATTTCTCGGGTGCGCTCAGGCAGTTCTGCCAGTGCCCGTTTTAGAGCCATGCGCTGTTGTTCAGCCATCGCCTGGGCCTCCAGCCCTGCCAGTTCATCCTCAATCTCAGCCAGCGCCTCATGCGCGACCGAGTCGGTCTTGCGCCGGGTCTCCTGGCGAATGTGATCGACCAGCAGATTCCCAGCGACGCGATAGAGGTAGCCGGGGGAGTTATCGATCTGTTCCTTACCCGCGCGCTCGGCCATGCGCAGAAAACTTTCCTGCACCAGATCGGCAGCCAGTTGCGGGTCTCGTACCTTGCGCGCCAGATACCCGCGCAGGGTACTGGCGTGCTTGAGGAACAAGCCCTTGAGGTCCATATCCGACAAACCGGCTCCCTGGTGCACATAGGAAAGAGGGCCGCTATCTTACTTTTTGTCGAGAATGATTTTCAATTGATATTAACTGTCATTGCGCGCTGTGCCTGGATTGGCCTGATTTCAGCGTTTACGCCTGCAAATAGCGTAAAACCGAGTCGGTAATCATCTCGCGCTGACGCTGCTTTATCTGGCTGTCAGACAAATCGATCTGAAAAATCTCACCCAGCGTGTAGCGGTTCGACACCCGATAAAAGCAGAAAGAACTCACCAGCAAGTGGACGTCGAGCGCATTGAGACCCGGCCGAAACACCTTCTGCTGCACCCCGCGCTGCAAGATTTCTTCCAGCGCATGCACGATGGTGTCGTTCAGGGCTTTGATGCCTGACGAACGCTTGATGTACTCGCCCTTGTGGATATTTTCGACGCTGACCATACGTACAAAGTCCGCGTTCAGGTCGTGGTGGTCAAAAGTGAATTCCACCAGCCTGCGAATCGCCGGCACCGGCGCCAGCTCCTCGAGATGCAACTGGCTTTCAATGTGCCGGATCTGCCCGTAGAGCTTCTCCAGTACTTCGACGTAGAGCTGCTCCTTGCTGGTGAAGTAGTAATAGATCATGCGTTTGGAGGTGTTGGTGCGCTCCGCGATCGCGTCCACCCGTGCCCCCGCCAACCCCTGCTCCACAAATTCGACAAGGGCTTCTTGCAGAATGTTTTCGCGGGTCTTTTCCGGGTTGTTTTTACGGCTTTTACGCGGTTCGACAACCGGGGCCGTGGCGCCGGTGTCGACTTCTGGAATCTGGGTCATTAAAGGCTCACGGCCATCTGGGAATGCCCGCGATTATGGGCCGCCCCGTCCATCGAAGGAAGTCGCCCGACCTATAACTTGGCCTGACGCGCGGCACCACTGCGGGACTTGGCCATCGCCGCCAACCTGACGGGAACGTTGGCCGCGCCATAGCCGGCATACCCGTTTTTGCGCTGCAGCAACTCAAAGAAGAAACGCCCGGCAAAAGGCTCGGTGTACACGTGAAACAGTTCACCGCCCTGGGCATCACGGTCGTACAACACGTTGAAATAGGCCAGCTCGCTCAAAAACTCATCATCAAAATCAAAGCGCGCCGCCAGATCGTCGTAGTAGTTGAGCGGGATATCCAGCAGCGGTACGCCCGCAGATTTGGCACGGCTGACCTCGGCAAACAGGTCGTCACACTCGAATGCGATGTGATGTACGCCGGAGCCGCGATAACTCGACAAAGCATGTGAGATCGCGGTGTTTCTATTCTCGGAAATATTCAGCGGCAAGCGAATGGAGCTGCATCGGCTACGCAATGCCCGGCTTTTGACCAGACCATAGGGGTCAGGCAGTACCACTTCGTCATCGGCTTCAAAGTCCAGCAGGCCTTTATAGAACAGTACCCAACTGTCGAGGCTGTCCGCCGGTAACGCCATGGCCATGTGGTCAATGCGTTTGAGCCCGCCTTGCGCAGCAGGGACCGCCGTGAGGTTGAAGTCGGACTGGTACAGCGGGTTGCCTGCAGCGTCCTGGTCCACCAGATAAATCAGACTGCCATCCGGCGCCCGCACGGCCGCCAGTTCCAGCTCGTTGGGGCCGACCAGCCCGCGATACGGCTGGCCTTTGTAGGCCACGGCGCGGGCCAGTGCGCTGGTGCTGTCCTGTACCCGTATGGCGGTGGCGCACAACGAAGGCCCGTGGGCCTCGAAAAAGTTGTGTGCAAACGAGTAAGGCTCAGCATTGAGAATCAGATTGATATCGCCCTGGCGCAACAAGCTGACATTTTTCGAGCGATGCTGACCGGCCTTGCTGAAGCCCAGACGCTCAAACCATTGCGTCAACTGGGCGCCCTGACTGTCATCCACGGCAAATTCGAGAAACTCGATGCCGTCGTAGTCACTCGCCTTTGGCGGCGCGAATAACGGCTCCAGCAGCGTTGCCGGTTCGCCCTGGAGAGCCAGACGCTCACGGGTTTTTTCTTCGAGATACAGCAGCGAGCGAAAACCGTCAGCGGCATTGGCCCGGGTAGGCGCCGCGCGAAAGCCGTCATTGAAAATTTCCAGCGACAAGGGACCTGTGTAGCCACTCTGAATGATCGGCGCCAAAAAGCCCGGCAGGTCGAACTCGCCCTGCCCCGGGAAGCAGCGGAAATGACGGCTCCACTCCAGCACGTCCATCGCCAGCACGGGCGCATCGGCCATCTGCACGAAGAAGATCTTGTCACCCGGGATCTGCGCAATGGCACTCGGATCCCCCTTGAGCGACAAGGTGTGGAAGCTGTCGAGCAAAACACCCAGGCTCGGATGGTCGATCTGACGCACCAGGTCCCAGACCTGTTGCCAGGTATTCACGTGACGCCCCCATGCCAGGGCCTCGTAGCCGATACGTAAATTGCGCGCACCGGCGCGTTCGGCGAGCAGGCTCAGGTCATCCAGCAGAATCTGCCGCTCGCCCACGGAATCGGCAGCGGCGTTACTGCACACCAGCACCAGGTCGGTGCCCAGTTCCTGCATCAAATCGAATTTGCGTTCGGCACGGTCAAGGTTGCGTGCCAGGCGGTCGCGGCGGCAGCCTTCAAAATCGCGAAAGGGCTGGAACAGGCTGATGGCCAGGCCCAGGTCTGCACATATCTGGCGCACCTCGCGCGGGCTGCCGTCATAATAAAGCAGGTCGTTTTCAAAGATTTCGACCCCGTCAAAACCTGCCGCCGCAATGGCATCCAGCTTCTCCGGCAAGGTGCCGCTCAAAGAAACAGTGGCAATCGAACGCTTCATTTTTAACTCCCGGAATTGGCACAGGCTGCAGACGACAGTATTTCTTGATGGCCTGATTATTAAGGGCGCCCTATTATTGAGCAATCGCTGTGTACCAAACAGTTAGTTTTGCGTGCGATTATCGAACACTATGGCCTATCTCGAATTGACGACTTTTTATCCAGTCGCCACCATCGATCCAGCACTGGCATCACCCATAACAATTCCAAGAAACGGATAAACAACCATGGTCCCTTCTCAGACTGCACGTACCAAGCCTGCCCAAGGTCCACATGCGGGTATCGGCGACAAGATCCGCAGCACCATGGCGCTCGGCAAGACCCGCTGGGGCATGCTCGCACTGGTGTTTTTCGCCACCACCCTGAACTTCATCGACCGCGCCGCCCTGGGCGTGATGCAACCGATTCTGGCCAAAGAAATGAGCTGGACGGCGATGGACTACGCCAACATCAATTTCTGGTTTCAGGTGGGCTACGCCATCGGCTTCGTCCTGCAAGGGCGCCTGATCGACCGGGTGGGCGTAAAACGCGTGTTCTTCTGCGCCGTATTGCTCTGGAGCCTGGCCACGGGCGCCCATGGCCTGGCCACGTCGGCCGCGGGCTTCATGATCTGCCGCTTTATTCTCGGTTTGACCGAAGCAGCCAACTATCCGGCCTGCGTCAAGACCACGCGCCTGTGGTTTCCGGCCAGCGAACGGGCAGTGGCCAGCGGCATATTCAACGCCGGGACCAACGTTGGGGCCATGTTTACGCCGATGCTGTTGCCACTGGTGCTGCATGTATGGGGCTGGCAAGCCGCCTTCTTGTGCATGGCCGCACTGGGCGGTATCTGGCTGATCTTCTGGGGGTTGAAGTACTACAACCCTGAAGATCATCCGACTGTGTCCAAAGAGGAACTGAACTACATCCAGCAAGAAAAAGAGCCGGAGCAGACCACCGTTTCTTTTGCCACCATCCTCAAGATGCGGGGCACCTGGGCATTTGCCTTGTCCTACGCCATGACGGCACCTGTGTTCTGGTTCTATCTTTACTGGCTGCCGCCCTTCCTCAACCAGCAGTACAACCTGGGGATCAGCGTCACGCAGATGGGTATCCCGCTGATCATCATCTACATCACCGCTGACTTCGGCAGCGTCGGCGGCGGGATTCTGTCTTCGGTACTGATCAAGCGCGGCATGGCGGCGGTCAAGGCACGCCTGGTTTCAATGCTGTTGTGTGCGATCGCCATCATTGGCGTGGTGATGGCCGCAGGCTCCAGCCAGCTGTGGGTGGCTGTCGGCGCAATTGCCCTGGCACTCGGCGCGCACCAGGCCTGGACGGCCAACGTATGGAGCATGGTGATGGACTACACGCCCAAACACATGATGGGCACCGTGTTCGGCTTTGGCGGGATGTGTGCCGCCATTGGCGGGATGTTCATGACCCAGTTCGTGGGCTATGTACTGACCGTCACCAACAACAATTACACATTGTTGTTCACTATGATTCCGGCTATGTACTTCATTGCGTTAGTGTGGATGTACTTCATGGCTCCGCGAAAAATCCCACACGTATAGAAAGCGGGCCAGACCTCCCCACGCAGCGACAGATTGAGGTATTTGATGACAATGCCCACCCCCCTTTCAGGGGTTAACCAGCCTTTGAAAGGCATCCTGCTGATTGTGGCGGCCACGGCCCTGTTCTCCAGTCACGACGCACTGTCCAAGTACCTCAGTGGTTTTTATCCGGTCGTGATGGTGGTGTGGGCCCGTTATCTGGTGCACACCCTGCTGATGGCTGGGATTTTCCTGCCGCAGTCCGGGCTGCGGGTCTTACGTAGCAAGCGCCCTTTGCTACAGGTCTTGCGGGCAATATGCCTGCTGGGGTCAGGGTTGTTTTTTACCTACGGCCTGCTGTTTATTCCGTTGGCCGAAAACACCGCGGTTAACTTTCTGGCGCCGCTGCTGGTGGCTGCATTGTCCGGGCCGTTGCTGGGCGAGAAAGTTTCACTCGGCCAATGGCTGGCCGTGGTCTGCGGGTTTATCGGCGTGGTGATCATCATTCATCCGGGCGGCGAGTTATTCACCCCGGCGGTGTTGTTACCGATGGCGGCAGCGTTGTGTTTTAGCTGCTATCAGATTCTCACCCGCAAACTCAGCGCGTATGACAGCCCGACGACCAGCAACTTCTTTGCCGGGCTATTCAATGTGCTGGTGATGAGCGCGCTGGTGCCGTTCTTCTGGCACACCCCGACCCTGGCGCATGGCCTGCAGATGCTTGCTCTGGGCGCTTTTGGCATGACGGCACACTTGCTGTTGACCCAGTCTTTTCGCGTCGCGGCCCCGGCACTGCTGGCGCCGTTCAGCTATTGCCAGATCGTGTTTTCCGGGATATTGGGCTGGTTACTTTTTGATCACACACCTGACTTCACTACCCGTATCGGCATCGCCATTATCTGCATCAGCGGCCTGGCGGCGGCCTTGCAGCAACGCCGCGCACGCGCCTGAATATTCTTCTGTAGGAGCGAGCTTGCTCGCGAGCAAGCTCGCTCCTACAGGGCTTTAGAAGTCGAAAAACACCGTTTCGTTTGGCCCCTGCAGGTAGATATCAAACCGGTAGGCCGGCTTGCCATCGACTTCGCAACGCCGGGCTATCAGGGTTTCGCGACGCTGCGGTTGCTCGATCAGGTTGAGCACCGGGCATTTGCCATTGGCCTCAGGCTCGTCGCTGAAGTACAGGCGGGTTTGCAGGTGGATGTTGATGCCCCGGGCAAACAGCGACACGTTGATGTGCGGCGCCATGGGCACGCCAGCTGCGTTCTTTACCACCCCAGGCTTGATGGTATTGAGGGTCCACTCACCGGCATCAAAGGTGGTGGCGGTACGACCAAAGCTGTTGAAGGCTTTTTCCGAGTCAAAGTCTTCGTCGTAAACCCCTTCATGGTTGGCTTGCCACAGTTCCAGAAATGAATCGCGCACCAGGTGTCCGTTACCGTCGTGCACGTTGCCTAGCAACAGGATGTGCTCGCCCGGCGCGCCGGGTTTGGCCATCTCGCTCCAGATTTCCACTGGGCGTGCCGGGTTGCCGGCCGCGGCCAGTGCCAGGCCGATATGTACATAGGGGCCAGCCGTTTGCGATGGGGTTTCCTGCAGCAGTTCGATAGGCATGACGAAGCTCCTCAGCAGTTTTCGAAGTGTGTCTTGCGCTGACCGCGCAGCACGATATCAAAGCGATATGCCAGGCAATCCATTGGATTGGCAGCGCCCATGTCCAGCCGTGCAATCAGGCTTTGCACGGCATCCGGATTGGTAATCGACTTGACGATCGGGCACATAGGGATCAGCGGATCCCCCTCGAAATACAGCTGGGTAATCAGGCGCGTCGCGATCGAAGGACCGCTGATGGAGACGTGGATGTGCGCCGGGCGCCAGTCGTTGGGCCCGTTACGCCAAGGATACGGTCCCGGTTTTACGGTCCGAAAACTGTAATAGCCCTGGCTGTCGGTCAGGGTACGGCCCACGCCACCAAAGTTGGGGTCCAGGGGCGCCAGGTAACGGTCGTTCTTGTGGCGATAACGGCCACCGGCGTTGGCTTGCCACATCTCGACCAGAGTGTGGGGAATCGGCTTGCCGTACTGATCGCATACGCGGCCCGACAACAGAATCCGCTCGCCCACCGGCAAACCGCCATTGTTGAAGTTGAGCAGCAGATCGTTGTCAAACTTGCCCAATTGAAGATGGGAAAAGTCAGGACCACTGGTTTCACTGACCGATTGCGGGATGCTCACCAGTGCCTGGCGCGGCGAACGGGCAATGGAGGTTTTGTAATCAGGGGTCAGCGCTTTGGGGTGCCAGTTGCGGTCACGGATGACAAAACGCCGGCTGTCTGCATCAGACATGTCGATCTCCTGTTGTTTTTATAAAGGCCATGCCCCCGCCCTTGTGTAGGAGCTAGCTTGCTCGCGAGCTCTTCGCGGCCATATTTAAAAGCTCGCGAGCAAGCTCGCTCCTACAAAGGTCAGGGCGGAGCAGGCAGGTAATGGCCAGTTTCAAACAACAGGCAGGTGGGGACTACTGAAAAGGCATCCTCAACCCATAACCATATGGTTATGGATAAACACCTTCGCAATAGGCCTGCCCCAACTCGCGCAGCACTTCGACACAGCCCTGTGCAGCCACCGACATTGGCACATGGGCGTTG
Source organism: Pseudomonas sp. TWR2-1-1 (assembly GCF_049897045.1). Taxonomy (NCBI): domain Bacteria; kingdom Pseudomonadati; phylum Pseudomonadota; class Gammaproteobacteria; order Pseudomonadales; family Pseudomonadaceae; genus Pseudomonas; species Pseudomonas sp. TWR2-1-1. Next base: position 221,339 of record NZ_JAFCVM010000001.1, on the reverse strand, counting down.
CTGCAAATACCGATCGAGCCACCCGGTTCGCGCTGGCCGAGGTCGACTTCTTGCAGCTCACCACTTGCCAGATCCAGGCGCACGGCGTCCAGCGGCGCAATCCAGACCGCATCGTTATCCAGCACATAACGGCGGCTCAGGCTAATCGACAGGGTCTCCAGACGCTGACGGGACTGGCTGATGCCGCACTGTACGAACAGGCTGTCGGCAAAGGCACGGATGGTGGTATTGGCCAGTGGCAGGACCAGCGGGTAGTTTTCCAGCAAGCTGCGATCCAGCGGCGATTGCGTCAGCGGGTGGCCAGCACGCACCACCAGGGTCATGGATTCGCTGTAAAGATGTTCAAAATTCATCCCCTGGATTTCCGGGCTGTCCGTCATCCGCCCCACCACCAGATCGACATCCCCTACCCGTAACTGCGACAACAGGTACGCGCTCGGCCCCGTCACCACGCTCACCACCAGCGACAAATGCCGCGCATGCAGGCGGCGCACCAGCTCGGGTATCAGCAGACTTTCAACGGTCGACAACACCCCCAGGCGTACCGTCCCGCCCGCGTACTCGCCACCGCGCAAGGCATTGACCCCTTCGCGCAACGCCTGCACCGATGGCGTCGCATACCGCAGGAATGCCACACCGGCCTCGGTCAGGGTTATTCCGGATTTACTGCGTACAAACAGGCTGACCGTCAACAGCTCTTCGAGCTCCTTGAGGGTTTTTGACATGGCCGGCTGACTCACTGCCAGCACATCCGCCGCCCGCGCCAGGCTGCCCTGACGTGCCATCTCCAGAAAGCACACCAGGTGCCGGTATTTGATGCGGGTATCAATGTTCACAAGGCTGACAACTCGGGGCGGGGACAGGCCGTATTCAACCACTTCAGCGCGGGGCCCGGAACTCTATTCAGGCACTGGCGGTCTTTTTGCCGGGCCGGGCTAATCTGTCAGCCGTGCCGGCACCTGCTTTTGCAGTGCCTGGCGCGGTAACTGCCATACTCCTTGCGCACTGAACAGGCGTCTGACAACCGGGCTGGTGAAGCCCCTGTTCAGCAACAACACTTATCAACAGGATTTATCAGAGGATTGCCCCATGCTTTGGAAAAAAGGCCGACGCAGCGACAACGTGGAAGACGTGCGTGATCAAAGCACCGGGGGCGGGGGCGGGATGCGCATTGGCGGTGGCAAAGGCCTGAGCCTGATGGCGGTAGTGGTGATTGTCGGGATCGGCTTGTTGACCGGCCAGGACCCGATGCAGATTCTCGGGCAACTCAGCGGCCAGCTCACCGACCAGTCCTCGCCCCAGGTCACTCAGCAAGCCGGGCATGCGCCGCCAGCCAATGATCAACAAGCCGACTTCGTGCGCGCGGTGCTGGGCGATACCGAAGACACCTGGCGTCAGATTTTTCAACAGGCCGGACGCACCTATAAAGACCCGACACTGGTGCTGTTTCGCGGCCAGGTAAATTCCGCCTGCGGCTTTGCTTCTGCAGCCACCGGGCCGTTTTATTGCCCGGCAGATCAAAAGGTTTACCTGGACATGAGTTTCTTCCAGGAAATGTCCCAGCGCTTCAAGGCCGGTGGCGACTTCGCCCAGGCCTATGTAATCGCCCATGAGGTCGGCCATCACGTGCAGACCCTGCTGGGCATCTCGTCAAAAATGCAAATGGCCCGTCAACAAGGCAAGCGCATGGAAGGTGCAGGTGGCTTGCTGGTGCGCCAGGAATTGCAAGCCGACTGCCTGGCAGGAGTTTGGGCCAACCATGCACAAAAACGTCTGAACTGGCTGGAGCCCGGGGATATCGAGCAAGCCCTGAACGCCGCCAATGCCATCGGCGATGACCGCCTGCAGCAACAAAGCCAGGGCCGCGTGGTGCCGGACTCCTTTACCCACGGTACGTCGGCGCAACGGGTGAAGTGGTTCAAGACCGGTTTCGCGCAGGGTGATGTCAACCAGTGCAACACCTTCTCGGCAGCGAAGCTTTAAGTGGGACCGCGTCTGATCGCTTCGATACTTGGACTGCTGATTGTCTGTAGCGGGGCTCAGGCAGCAGAGCACGGGGTCAGGGAGCTGAGCCCCGGGCATCTGAACACCGGCGCCGGCCAGCTGGGTATCGGGTTGAGCCAGGACTGGCAGCAGCCCCTCCCCCACATGCAGCGGGCACTGATTGTAATTCATGGCCGTTTGCGCAATGCCCAGACCTACTTGCACAGCGTTGAAAAGGCGGCGACGCAGGCCGGGCAGTTATCCACAACCCTGATCATCGCTCCGCAGTTTCTGAATGAAAGCGATGCTGCTCGCCATAGCCTGCCTGCCGACACATTGCGCTGGCACGCCAATGACTGGATGGGCGGTGCACCTGCCACAAGCCCGATGCCGCTCAGTTCTTACGCGGCGCTGGACCAAATCCTGGAACGTCTCAATGACCGTAAACGCTACCCTGCCCTGCGCGAGGTAGTGGTTGCCGGACACTCGGGAGGCGCGCAGGTGGTGCAGCGCTACGCGCTGACAACCCGGGCTGATCAGGCATTGCAGGCCAATGGCATCAAGGTGCGGTATGTAATTGCCAACCCTTCGTCTTACGCGTATTTCAACGCGCAACGACCGGTTCCTGCCTTCGATCCTGCCAGTTGCCCAGGCTTCAATACCTGGAAGTACGGGCTCAAGGAGTTGCCCGCCTATGCCAAGGTGGAACCCCCCCAGCAACTTGAGCAGGCCTACGTGGGGCGAGACATCACTTACTTGCTCGGCGCCGAGGATATCGACCCCAACCACCCGGCCCTCGACAAGCGTTGCGAAGCCGAGGCCCAGGGCGCGTTCAGGCTGGTGCGGGGCAAGAACTACTTCGAGTATCTGACCCGGCGTCATCCACAGGGCCTCAATCAGCGACTGATTGAAGTCCCCGGGGTCGGGCACAACGGCGACCGGATGTTCACCTCGCCCGAGGGGCAGAAGGTGTTGTTCGGCGAGTAGCCTTCCTCCCCAGAAACCTGTAGGAGCGAGCTTGTAGTGGTCCAGTTTTTTTGGACCATCACGTAGGAGTATTAGGCCGCCATTTGCTCAAAAGTAACTGGCGGCAGGTTATTCGAGGCTGAGTGACAGCGTCGGTGGTTGTAATGGGCAATAAAGTCCATCACGTCCCGCTCTGCCTCGAAATGATTTTGGTAGCCGTTTTCCGGTGACCAGTCGTGCTTCTGTGATCTGAAATAGCGCTCAACGACTGCGTTATCCCAGCAATTACCGCGTCGACTCATACTCTGCACAATCTTCTTTTCAGCCAGATATTTTACGAAGCGCTCAGCGGTGTATTGGCAGCCCTGGTCCGAGTGAAAAACCAGCTCAGATGCAGGACGGCGCAGGCCTACCGCCAGTTGCAGCGCCCTGAGTGAAAGCTCAGCATCGGCCGTTCTCGAAAATGCCCAGCCCACAATCCTGCGCGAAAAAAGGTCCATGACAACCGCCAAATACAGCCAACTTGCACCGACCCGTATGTAAGTAATGTCCCCTGCCCAGAAGGTGTTCGGTGCCGTAGGGTTAAAGCGGCGGGCAAGAACATTAGGCGCGATGTTGGAGGGCTTGGTTGCTCGCCGATAGTGAGCGTACCGCGCACGCCGCCTGACCAGCCCGAGACTTTTCATCAGGCCACGCATTCGATGACGTCCAACTTCCATGCCCTGTTTATTTAACGCTTTACTAAACCCTCGACTACCCAGAGCACCGCGATGTTCTTTATGCAGCTGGAGAATTTTCTTCTCCAACTGACGCTCAATCCTGCGTGGCCGTTTGGGCTGACGTTGCGCGTAATAGCTGCTGCGAGGGACACCCAAAAGGCAGCACAGGTGTCGTACTGACAGGCTGCCCTGGGTGCCCTCGATCATTTTATTCGGCCGAAAAGCGCCTTTAGATGAGAGGGCAACTGCTTTTTTAGGACGTCATTCTCGGCCTCCAGCAGAGCCAACCTGGCCTGAAGCGAATCAATCAGATCCTGATCCTGCGGGCGGGTGGTTTGCGAGGCTCCTACATGCTCCTTGCGCCATCGAGAAACCCACCGGCGTAAAGCGGTAGGCCCTACGCCGGTCTGTTCGCACGCCTTTGGTACGGAGTAGTTCATTTCCACGACCAAGCGAATGGCCTCGGCTTTTTCTTCGGCAGTTACGACCCGAAATCCCATGATGAATCCTTAGGTTGATACTCCTACATCATGGTCCATAAATATTGAGCCACAACAGCTATTCAACGAAGCCACGAAGAGCTCGCGAGACAAGCTCGCTCCTACAGGGTTTGTGCAGTGCAAACATGCGGGAGATAAGGCAGATCGCAGCCCTCTCCGTCCAGGCCGGTAGGCACCACAGGCAGGAGGCTGTAACTGCACCTGTAGGAGCGAGCTTGCTCGCGAGCTTTTCAACGAAGCCGCAAAGAGCTCGCGAGACAAGCTCGCTCCTACAGGGTTTGTGCAGTGCAAACATGCGGGAGATAAGGCAGATCGCAGCCCTCTCCGTCCAGGCCGGTAGGCACCACAGGCAGGAGGCTGCTCCTACAGGGGTCAGGCGATAAGTTGGCGCAGTTCGAAGCAGTCCCGGGCATGCCAGTCGGTCAGTTCCGGCCACGGGTTTTCGGGCACGTTGACCAGTACGGTTTTACTGCCCGCCGCACGACCACAATCCAGGTCAAAACGATAATCCCCGACCATCACCATCTGTGACGGCTCGACCTCCCACGCCCGGGCCAGTTGCAACAGGCCGTCGGGGTCAGGTTTGTGGGCTGCATTGTCGCGGCCGAGCACATCCTGTGGCGCAAAGAATGGCGCCAGCCCAATGGCCTCCAGGGTGATATGCGCCAGCTCCCGGGCATTGCGGGTCAGCACCCCCAGGCGACAACCGCGGGCCGCCAGCTCGCGCACCAGCTCTACCGCGCCGGGCGCAGGAGTTGAGGCCAATGCCAGTTCACGCTCGTGCTCCAGCAACCAGGCGTGCTTGGCTTGCGCTTCGTGCGCAGGCAAGCCGTTGAGGTGGGTCAAAATATCGTCTTGCGCCGGGATATCCAGCGCGCGACGAATCGCAGCAAAGTCATGCACGGCAACGGTCAAAGTGCCGTCCATGTCGAAAACCCAGTGTTTTACATCCTTGAGTGTCATGCCCAGTCCTTGCGATGGCGAATCAAACCTTCTTGTGTAACCGACGCGACCAGCTGGCCTGCGCGGTTATAGACGCTACCGCGGGAGAACCCGCGTGAATTCCCCGCCCACGGGCTGTCCATGGCGTACAGCAACCAGTCATCGGCACGCAGGTCCTGATGGAACCACAGCGCGTGATCAAGGCTGGCAACCTGCATATCCTTTTGCCACACGCCTTTGCCATGGGGCAGCAGCGAGGTGGTCAGCAAACCGAAGTCCGAGGCATAGGCCAGCAGGTATTTGTGCAGCGCCGGCGAGTCAGCCAGTGCGCCATCGGCACGAAACCATACGTACTTGATCGGGTCGGTGATCTTGGGGTTGAACGGGTCTTCGCCCACCACCGGACGAAACTCGATGGGCTTGGCGCACAGCAGCTTTTCACGCATCGATTCGGGGATCAGATGCGCGCGCTGACGGATCATTTCAAGTTCCGAGGGCAGGTTTTCCGGGCCCACCACATCGGGCATCGGGGTCTGGTGCTCAAAGCCGGCTTCGTCGTACTGGAATGATGCACTGCAGGTAAAAATCGGCTGGCCCTTCTGGATCGCGGTCACCCGGCGCGTACTGAAACTGCCGCCGTCACGCACCCGGTCCACCTGATAGACCACCGGCAACCCGGCATCCCCCGGGCGCAAAAAATAGCCGTGCATCGAGTGCACGTGCCGCGCGTCTTCGACTGTCTGGCTCATGGCCGACAACGATTGGCCGAGTACCTGACCGCCGAACAACTGGCGAAAGCCCAGGTCCTGACTGCTGCCGCGAAAGAGGTTCTCTTCGATCGGTTCCAGGGTCAGCAAATTGACCAGATCTTCCAACACTTGGCTCATTCAGATTCTCCTCACACAGAGCAATACCGGCGCAGTCTTGGCTACGCAGGTCAACAAAATTTCGGCTTTCGCCACTCTCCACCTGCTCAGCCGTGCAGGGTTTCCAGCCACTGGGCCCGCGTAATGCGATACAGCACATGTGACCGTAGCGGATGCCCTTCAGGCAGGCGGGGATGTTCAAAGTCGCCGTCAGGATCGTGCTGCATGCCGATCGCCTGCATGACCTTCTGTGAAGGCAGGTTCAGCTGGCTGGTAAATGACACCACCTGATCCAGCGCCAATCGGTCAAAGGCACAGCGCAGCACGGCCCAGGCCGCCTCACTGGCATATCCCAGGCCCCAATGTTGCGGATCCAGACGCCAGCCAATTTCAACTGCCGGGCTGAACGGCGCGTCAAAATTGACATTGAGCAGCCCGGTAAAGCCGATGAAGGCCCCTGTGTCCTTGCGCTCCAGCGCCCACAGCCCGTAGCCGTATTCGGCAAAGTGACCACGAATCCGGCCAATCAGCGCGGCACTTTCGAGACGGCTCAGGGGCGCAGGAAAATAGCGCATCACCTGAGGGTCGGCAGACATCGCAGCGAACTCGGGCAAATCTGTGTAACGCCAGGGACGTAATCGCAAACGGGCACTTTCGAGCTCTTTGATCTGCTCCATCTGTTCTCTCCGATTTGTTACCGGGCTTTTCGAATACCTTGCAGTGTACAGCGCTGTTAATATCAAACGCTCGTTCGGCGCGAAATCCCTATGCCTTTACCTCTGATTTACCACGATGACTACAGTCCCGAGTTCCCGGCGGAGCATCGCTTCCCGATGGATAAATTCCGCCTGTTGCGCGACCACCTGGTCCAGACCGGGCTGACCCGAGATGCCGACTTGCTGCGCCCCGAACTGTGCCCTGTGGATATCCTCGCGCTGGCCCATGACCGTGCCTATATCGAGCGTTACATGGCCGGTGAACTGGCCCGCGAGGACCAGCGACGCCTGGGCCTGCCCTGGAGTGAAGCACTGGCGCGCCGGACCATCCGTGCGGTGGGCGGCTCTTTGCTGGCGGCCGAACAGGCGCTTGAGCACGGGCTGGCCTGTCACCTGGCCGGCGGCACCCATCACGCGCACTACGACCACCCGGCGGGTTTCTGCATCTTCAATGATCTGGCAGTCATCAGCCGCTATTTACTGGAAAGCGGACGGGTAAACCGGGTGTTGATCTTCGATTGCGATGTGCATCAGGGCGATGGCACGGCGCGGATTCTTGAACATACGCCGGATGCAATTACCGTTTCCCTGCACTGCGAAAAGAATTTTCCGGCACGCAAGGCGCAAAGCGACTGGGACATTGGCCTGCCCATGGGCATGGGGGATGCCGAATATCTGCAAGTGGTCGATGAAGCGCTCAATTACCTGCTGCCGCTTTATCAGCCCGATCTGGTGCTGTACGACGCGGGTGTCGATGTTCACCAGGACGATGCCTTGGGTTATTTGAAACTGACCGATGCAGGCGTGGCCGCCCGCGATGAGAGCGTGATGCGCCACTGTCTGGGCCGCGATATACCGGTAGTCGGAGTGATCGGCGGCGGTTACAGCAAAGATCGCAAAGCGCTGGCCCGACGCCACGGGATCCTGCATCACAGTGCGCAGAAGGTCTGGGTGTCTTCCGGCTGCCACTAATTACCCACAATGCCTGTGGAACTGCCTGTGGATAACCTGAGTGAAAGCTCTTGCAGGCCACGTAGTCTATGGGCTGCAGAGAGCTGTATGTTTTTCATACAAACAAATATCCATCTGCTATGGGAGCCGTTCAGCCAGTGATGCAGGCGACGCGGTTCGCTCTATCCAGGCAAGCGCTGCAATCGCTGGCAAGCCAGCTCCCACAGGGCACAGGCGGATTAGTCAGGTAGAATACGCGGCTTATTTCGCCGATTTGCAGCCCCGCCATGACTGAGCCCACCACCTCCCCTTCCCGTCACGTTGCCATTATTGGCGGTGGTCCCGCAGGTCTGATGGCCGCCGAAGTGTTGAGCCGGGCCGGGGTGCGGGTCGATCTGTATGACGCCATGCCTTCGGTGGGACGCAAGTTCCTGCTGGCCGGTGTCGGTGGTATGAACATCACCCATTCCGAAGCCTACCCGGCGTTCCTCTCACGTTATGCAGAGCGGGCACCGCAGATCGCCCCGCTGCTGCGGGCTTTCGATGCACAGGCCTTGTGTCAGTGGATTCACGACCTGGGGATTGAAACCTTTGTCGGCAGTTCTGGGCGGGTGTTCCCCACCGATATGAAAGCCGCGCCCTTGCTGCGCGCATGGCTCAAGCGATTGCGCGAATCCGGGGTAGTTATCCACACCCGCCATCGCTGGCTGGGCTGGCAAGCCGATGGCCAGTTGCGAATCGACAGCCCGGACGGTGAAAAGCAGCTCAAGCCGGATGCGCTGTTACTGGCGCTGGGCGGCGGCAGTTGGGCTCGCCTGGGCTCGGACGGGGCGTGGATGCCGCTTCTGGCCGAGCGCGGGGTGGAACTGGCGCCGCTGCAGCCGAGCAATTGCGGGTTTGATGTGGCGGGCTGGAGCGAAGTGCTGCGCAGCAAATTTGCCGGAGCACCGCTCAAGAACATTGCGATAGGCATGCCCGACAGCCCTGCGCGCCTGGGTGAGTGCGTCATTACCGCCAGCGGTATTGAAGGCAGCCTGATTTATGCCTGGTCGGCGCCGATTCGTGAAGCGATCAATCAACAGGGTGTCGCCACCATTCTGATCGATCTGCTGCCGGGCAAGCCTGTGGATAAAGTTGCCGCAGCACTGGCCAAGCCTCGCGGCTCGCGCTCCATGAGCAAGCATCTGCACAGTCAACTGGGGCTGGACGGGGTGAAAGCCGCGCTGTTGCGCGAACTGGCGCCTGCCGAGTGTTTTGCCGATCCACTGCGACTGGCCCAGGCGATTAAAGGCTTGGCACTGAACCTGATAAACACCCGCCCATTGGACGAGGCCATCAGCAGCGCGGGAGGTGTACGGTTTGAAGCGCTGGATGAAAACCTGATGCTCAAAGCCATGCCGGGGGTGTTCTGCGCGGGTGAAATGCTCGATTGGGAAGCCCCCACCGGCGGCTATTTGCTCACAGGCTGTTTTGCCAGTGGCCGGGCCGCAGGGTTGGGGGTTTTGAGCTGGCTTAAAGCCTGACGCTTGTGGGAGCGGGCTTGCCCGCGACGGCGTCGCGGACAAGCGGGTTTGGCTTACGGCTTGCGCTTGCGCGGGCCGGTGTTGAACACAGGAACTTTACGCACGGGTTTGACCGAAGGTTCAACCGGTGCCGCTTCGCCGCTGTCGACCCATTTGCCCAGGTTGCGCTTGCCGCCACCGCCTGAGGTTTTCGGTTTTTTCGGCTTCTTCGGCTTTTTGATCACCTGACCGGTTGCATCAGTCTCGGGGACCCGGTGCTCCGGCTCGAAATCCTGTTGCTCGTGGCGCGGCAAGGTCTGACGGGTCAGCATCTCGATTGCCGACAACATGTTCACTTCATCGGCGCAGACAAACGAAATCGCTTCGCCCTTCTGACCGGCACGGCCAGTGCGGCCAATGCGGTGAATGTAGTCTTCGGCCACGATCGGCATGTCGAAGTTGATCACCAGCGGCAGGTCTTCAATATCCAGGCCACGGGCGGCAACATCGGTCGCGACCAGGATCTGTACTTCACTGGCCTTGAACCGGTCCAGTGCGCGCTGGCGGGTGGCCTGCGGCTTGTCGCCGTGAATGCCGTCCGCGTTGATGCCCAGGCCTTGCAGCTTGCCCACCAGTTCATCCACACCGTTACGGGTTTTGGCAAACACCAGCACTTGCTTCCACTGCTGGGTGCGCAGCAAATGCAGGAACAGTTCCGGCTTGCGCTTTTTGTCGACCGGAATGATCCACTGTTTGACGCTGCTGGCCGCCACGTTGCGCGGGCTGACTTCGATGCTCAGCGGGTTTTCGAGCATCTGCTCGGCCAACAGGCGGATCGCGTCAGAAAAGGTCGCCGAGAACAGCAGGGTCTGGCGCTTTTTCGGCAACACGCGGTAGATATCACGCAGCTCTTCGGAGAAGCCCAGATCGAGCATGCGGTCCGCTTCGTCGAGGATCAGGGTTTGCAGCTGGGTGAACTTGATCGCTTTCTGGCGATAAAGGTCGAGCAGACGACCCGGCGTTGCCACCAGCACATCAACCCCTTTACGCATTTTCATCATTTGCGGGTTGATGCTGACGCCGCCGTAGACCGCATAGGTGCTCAACGGCAAATGTTCGGCGTACTGGCGAATGCTCTCGTGAACCTGTTCGGCCAGTTCCCGGGTTGGCACCAGCACCAGGGCGCGCACCATGTTACTGGCAACTTTCGGACCTTCCATGGTCAGCGACTGCAGCAGCGGCAGGGCGAAACCGCCCGTTTTGCCGGTGCCGGTCTGGGCTGCGGCCATCAGGTCGCGGCCAGCCAGCACTGCGGGGATCGCTTGGGCCTGAACCGGGGTTGGGGTCTTGTAGCCGAGCGTCTCAAGAGCGCGCAGCAAGGGTTCGATCAGGCCAAGGGTGGCGAATGTCATGGGGATACCGTCGAAAAAGGTCAGCGCAGGGGTGCATAAGTTGCAATGGCGCGCAGTTTACCCTAATTCAGACCGGTTTCTGCTTGCGCCACTGCGGCAACCCGATCAACACCACGGCGCTAATGATGACCGCCATCGCCAGGCACTCCTCAAAACCGATGCTCTCGCCTGCGAATGCAATGCCCAGCATCACGGCCACGGCCGGGTTGACGTAGGCGTAACTGGTGGCCGCCGCGGGGCGTACGTTTTTCAGCAGGTACATGTAGGCACTGAAGGCAATGATCGAACCGAAGAACACCAGATACAGCAATGCGCCCCAGCCTGCGGCCGTCGGCATCTGAGTCATGCGTTCGCCACTTAACAGGCTGCCGGCCAGGAGCACGGCGCCCGCCACCAGCATTTCGGCGGCACTGGCCATCGGCCCGGCAGGCAGCGGCAAGTGCCGGCTCCACACCGAACCGAACGCCCAGGCAGCGGCGGCAAACAAAATCATCGCCGCGCCCATCGGGCTGGCCTGCAGGTTGGAACCCAGGTTGAGCATGCCGATACCAATCAGCCCCAGGACAATCCCGGCCCATTCCAGACGGGTATTGCGTGCGCCCCAGAAGTAGCCGAACAGCAAGGTAAACAACGGCACGGTGGCCACGGCCAGTGCCGCGACGCCCGAGGCGACCCCGGAGTGTTCCGCCAGCGTCACGCCACCGTTGCCGCAGGCCAGCAACAGAAAGCCGATCATGCCTGCTGCGCGCCACTGGGCGAAGGTCGGTGCGGGCGACCCGCGCCAGCGCATGAAACCGTACATCAAGCTGCCTGCCACCAGAAAACGGACCCCGGCCATCATCAGCGGTGGCCAGGACTCAATACCGATACGGATGACCAGATAGGTCGACCCCCAGATCACATACAACGCAAAAAAGGCACCGATCAGTTGTAGCGGAAAACGACGTGCGGCAGGCATGGAGGCAGCTCAAAGGCAGAGGCAGGGGATGAGGGAGTCTAGCCAAAGCGCGGGGCAATATTAAGTTACAGAACCGGCCAAAAATGGCCGTACACTTTGGCCCCGCGACAGGGGCACGGCTAAAGGCTCGCGAGCAAGCTCGCTCCTACAGAAGCCCTGGTCTTCAGAACCCGCGGCAGCGCTTGAGGTGTTCGTTGATTTTGGCGGCAGGAATTTTTTGCAGGCTGCGCAACAGATCGTGGTTCAACTCTCGCAGGCCGTGCTTTTGACGCAGTTGCTCAGCCAGGTGGGTCGTCAGGTTGGCTGCCATTTCAGCATCGGCCATGGCCCGGTGAGCCTGACCTGTATGGGGCAAATGGGCGAAGGTGGTGAGGGTGCCCAGTTTGTGATTGGGCGCCGCCGGCATCAAGCGCCGCGCCAGCAGCAAGGAGCAGGCAAAGTGTTGCAGACGGGTGCGCTTGATGAGCCCCATCTCGAAGTCCCAGAATTTTTGGTCGAAGGCTGCGTTGTGCGCCAGCAGGGGCGTGATGCCCACAAACTCATTGACCTCGTTCATCACCTGCTGTGCAGACGGTGCAGTGCGCAACATGGCGTTGCTGATGCCTGTCAGTTGCTCGATAAAACCCGGTACCCGCACGCCCGCGTTCATCAGGCTCTGGTAACGCTCGACAATGCGCCCCTGCTCCAGAATCACCACCGCAATTTCTGTCGCCCGGCACGTGCTGCTCGGGGAGATACCAGTGGTTTCAAAGTCAATTACGGCGATGCGTTCCAAACCGGGTCAATCCTGTAAAAAATGGGAATTACTTGAGCAGCAAGCTGCCTTCAATCGGCACATAACGGCCAGCGGCACGAATCAATGAGTTGGCGGTAAGGCCGGGCACCCCATAGGCCACGGTTTCGACCCCGTGCTTGCTGGCAATGCGTTCGAGCAGCAGATCGAAATCACCGTCTCCCGAGGCCAGCACCACTTCATCGACATTGGCCGCAATGTCCATGATGTCGATGGTGATGCCTACGTCCCAGTCGCCCTTGGCCGAACCATCGCTGCGCTGGATATAGGGCTTGAGTTTTACCGTAAAGCCCAGGTTGCGCAGGATCTGCTGAAACTGCTGCTGTTTGCTGTCACCCCGGTCAATCGCATAAGCGTAGGCCTCGACAATTTCACCGCGCTGGCTGATATCGGCCCATAACGCAGCGTAATTGAAGTGGCAGCCATAAGCCTGGCGAACTGTGTAATAGAGGTTCTGCACATCCGCGAAGACCGCAATTCTTTTCACCGGCAAACCTCATGTGCCCAGGCAAGCGGGCAGCAGCTGAAAAACAAGGCCGCAGTATGCCAGCCTGCCGGGATTTTGCGCGGATTAACCGCCCGGCGTGCAATCACACGCCGGGCAGCGAGTTATCAGACGAAGGAGTCGTCGTCAGAAAAGAAGTCATCATCGTCCAGGCCGACGTCTTCAATGCCGGGCCCATCATTATTGGCAAACTGCTGGTTACCACTGCCCCAGCCGCTGTCGCTGGCCGGTACCGGTTGCTCGATGATTTCTTCAACCACTTGCGGCTGTTGATTGTGGCTGAACAGGCTGCTGATGCCTTGCGCCAGCATCACCCCGCCCGCCACACCGGCGGCGGTTTTCAGGGCGCCGCCAAGGAAGCTGCTACCCGCAGCAGGCGCAACCGGCGCCGCGGCCTGCGCAGCCGAATAGGCAGGCGCTGGTGGTGGCGACGATGGCCCGTCACGCCAGCCGCCCGAGGCGGCAGGGGCTGGTGCGGGTGCTGCTGGACGATTACTGCCACCAAACATGCCGGACAAAAAACCACCGCTGGCAGGCGCTGGTGCAGGCGCGGCCCGAGCCTGTTCGAGCTCGGCCTGCAACTGCTTGTTCTGCTGGTCGAGCTGCTTGAGCGCGGCCTCTTGCACAAGAATCGCCTGAGTCATGTAGTAAGCCGCCGCAGGCTGACGGGCCAGATGCTGGTTGATCCGCTCCTGTGCCTGGACATCGCGCGGGGCCGCGTCCATTTCAGCCTGTTGTAACCGGGTAAACAGCCCGTCAATCAGGGTTTGCTCTTCGCTGTTCATGACGACCTCACGGGATTGCCGATAAAAACCATGACCCATGCACATTGCAGGAGGTCATTCAGGTTATGGGGTCGTAACAAGAAGTTTCAATGACCCTTACTCAACGTTTACATTTGCTCACCATCGCGTGGCATCGGTTAAAGTGGCGCACCGCTTTTGACTGCCGATGCCTGACCATGAATCCGCTGACCGTTATTCGCGACTCCCTGTACTTCTTCCAGCGCAACCTGGGCCAGATCGTGGCGCTGTGCTTGCCGCTGGTGATCCTTGAAGCAGTGCTGCAGCACATGGTTGATAACGCCGTGGGCCCCGATCCGTCGCCCGGTTACGGCCTGCTTGTGGGTTTGCTGCTGTACCCGCTGTATACCGGCGCGCTGATTCTGTTCCTTGACGCCCGCAGCCGTGGCGAAAGCCCGCGCAACCGGGAGCTGCTGGCCCAGGCCCTCACCCTGTGGCCCAGGTTCGCATTGCTCGCCGCCATCAGTACGTTGCTGATTGTGCTCGGGCTGTCGATGTTTTTTGTCCCCGGTATTTTTCTGACCGTTGTGTTTGCGTTTGCCGAATACCGCCTGGTATTGCGCGGTGACGCCCCGCTGACCGCCCTGAAATCGAGCTTCGCCATGAGCCGCGGGCACTTCTGGCGGATTTTTGTCTGCTTGCTGGCGGTGCTCGGGCCGCTGATGTTGCTCAAGGAAGTGAGCTTCTCGCTGTTCCAGAAAGACGAGAACCCTTTGCTCTCGCTGGCGCTGGAGAGTGCCAACAGCTTTTTGCAGCTGTTTTTGTCGGTCGTGCTGTACCGCTTGTTTATGCTAATCGGCGAACCGTCCGACAAGTAAGAGAGAAGATTCACTATTCACCCGTCCTTGGGTGCCGGACTGCGGTCCGGTATCCTCGGCAATTCCCGCTACGTCATAAGCTGAGCCCATGCCACGTTTATTACGCCCCACCCTGTTAGGTTTGCTGCTGGTCACCGCCGTGCTGGCGAGCCTGATTTACAGCGTTACGTGGCGACCCGATGCCAAAGAGGTGCTGGCGCTCAGCTGCCCGGCCACCGCACCGGTGCTGGTGCCGGGCCAGGCGCTCAAGGTCATGACCTGGAACGTTCAATACCTGGCAGGCAAGCGTTATGTGTTCTGGTACAACCTGGTGGACGACAGCGGCCCGGATCTGCGCCCGACCCGTGAAGACATGGCATTCAGCCTGGATGAAGTGTCGCGGGTGATACGCGATGAGCAGCCCGATCTGGTGCTGCTGCAAGAGCTCGATGAAAACGCCAAGGCCAGCGACTATCAGGACCAGCTCGCGCTGTTGCAGGAACGCCTGGTCGATCTGTACCCGTGCAGCACCCAGGCCTTTACCTGGAAGGCCGACCTGGTGCCCGACTGGCATATCCTGGGGAGTGTCGGACGCAAACTGGTGACCCTCAGCCGTTACCAGATCGAACATGCCGAGCGCCTGCAATTGCCGGTGGCCGAAGCCAATATCATCAGCCGCCAGTTCCAGCCAAAACCTGCACTGCTGGTTAACTACCTGCCGCTAAACGACGGCGGGCAAATAATTGCCATCAACACCCAGTTCGACGCCCCGTCACTGGACAACAGCAACCTGCTCCATCAAATGCAGGCCACGGGTGTACTGCTGGACAAGTTCGAGAGCCAGGGCACGCCCTGGTTGATTGGCGGTGATTTCAACCTGTTGCCCATTGGCCAGTTCTTGCGCTTGCCCGCCGAACTGCGAGCGGGCTATTCACCGGACAGTGAATTGCACCTGCTGTGGGAAAAATACCCGATGGTCCCCAGCAACCCCGAAGCCACCGGCATCGACCGCGAACTGTGGCTGACCCACTTCCCCAATGACCCGCGCGTTCAAGCCCCTGACCGCACCCTGGATTACCTGTTCTACAGCCCGAAGCTGCAGCGCATTGAAGCCTATGTACGCCAGGAAGATACGCTGAGCATTTCCGACCACCTGCCGGTAATGGGGCGGTTTTTGCTACCGATTGATTGAGCCCCCTCTGTATCTGCAGGAGCGAGCTTGCCTCGGGATTTTTCAAAGGCGACAGCTCGCTCCTGCAGGGTTTGAGTTCAGGGTTTACGGGGTTTGATCCGGGCCGTGGGCTCGGCTATCAGCGGGTCGTCGGGCCAGTAGTGTTTCGGATAGCGCCCCTTCAAATCCTTCTTTACTTCGCTGTAGGTGCTGCGCCAGAAGTTGGCCAGATCCTGAGTCACTTGCACCGGGCGTCTTGCCGGCGACAGCAGGTGCAACTTGACCACCTGCCGGCCACCGGCGATGCGCGGGGTATCGGCCAGGCCGAACAGTTCTTGCAGGCGCACAGCCAGAATCGGCGGGTATTCGCTGTAGTCCAGACGCACCGACGAACCCGACGGTACCTTGATGTGATGCGGCGCCAGTTCGTCCAGCCGCTGGGGCAAGGGCCATTTGAGCAAGTTATGCACAATGCCGGACAGGTCGAGGCTGGCGAAATGACTCAGGCGCGAGACGCGCTCCAGGTACGGCGCCAGCCAATCTTCAAGTGAAGCCAGCAGCGCCGCATCACTCACATCCGGCCATTCGCTTTGCCCTTGGGCAGCCAGATCGAGCTGACGCAAAAGCATCACCCGTGCCTGCCACTGGCGCAGTTCCGGGGTCCAGGGCAGCAACTCGAGGCCCTTGCGCCGGACCAGATTGACCAGCGCCCCTGTGCGCGCAGCGGCGTCCAGCCCGGTCAGCGGCTCACGGCTAAGCACCAGCTCACCGACCTTGCGCTGGCGTTCGGCGCGCAACACCCCTTCACGCTCGTCCCAGTCGAGCTGGTCGACAACGCTGACCTGCTCACTGAGCACGCTGTCGAGCAACCCGGGATCAAGCTCGGCCGCCAGGTAGATCCGTTCTTCACGCTGCCCCTGACGACTGCCCAGATCGGCGATCACCAGCCAGGGATGCTTCATCAGGCCGTCGACCTCACTGAACAACGCCGCCCGGCCATTGGCCAGCCGATATTCCGCGCCGCCGGGTTTGCGTTGTTGCGCAACGCGGTCGGGATAGGCCAGCGCCAGCAAGGCGCCGAGCCAGCGCGGATGATCGGGATCAGCAACGGGCTGTGTGGCCTTGCCGCGCAGGTAGCCCCGATATTGCCGGGCCAGTTGCCTGGCCCGTTGCACACCGCCCTGCCCGCCACGGGCCCCGCGGCTTTCACCCTGGAGCAAGGCCAGACGGCTGTGCACATCCGCCCCGGCACCACGCAGGATGTCGCGCTCGCCCAAGAGCGCCGCGACATCGCTGGCCATCTCGGCCAGACCCAGCTCTTGCCCACGCAATAACAGATGAGCAATGCGCGGGTGCGCGGGCAGTTCGGCCATGGCTTCGCCGTGGGGGGTGAGTTTTGCGGTGTGCAAAGCCCCCAGCCGCTCAAGCAACTGCCGGGCCTGTGCATAACTTGCCGAGGGAGGCAGATCCAGCCAGATCAGTTGCTCCGGGGTCACTCCCCAGCGCGCCAGTTGCAGCGCCAGCCCGGCCAGATCGGCCTGGAGGATTTCCGCACTGCTATAGGCCGCCAATTGCGCGTGCTGGTCTTCGGACCACAGGCGATAACAGACGCCAGGCTCCAGGCGTCCGGCCCGGCCGGCACGTTGGGTGGCGCTGGCCCGCGAGATGCGCTGGGTGTCGAGACGGGTCATGCCGCTGCCGGGGTCAAAGCGTGGCACCCGTGCCAGCCCGGCATCTATCACCACCCGCACGCCATCGATGGTCAGGCTGGTCTCGGCAATGTTGGTCGCCAGCACCACTTTGCGCATGCCCGCGGGAGCAGGCTCGATCGCCGCACGCTGCGCATTCAGGTCCAGTTCACCATGCAGCGGGCACAGCAGGATGTCGCTGCGCGAACCCAGCGCATCAGCCAACTGTTGATGGACCCGGCGAATTTCGGCCTGACCGGGCAAGAACACCAACAGGCTGCCGCTGTCATCGCTGATGGCATCGAGCACCGTTTGCACCACTCGCGGCTCGATAAACTCGCCAGGCACAAACGGGCGCCCCCAACGCATGGCCACCGGGTACATCCGCCCTTCACTACGCAGCACCGGCGCGTCATCGAGCAAGCTGGCCAGACGCTCACCTTCAAGGGTGGCCGACATCAACAGGATTTTCAGCGGTTGCTCATCGCGAAACAGCTCGCGGCCATTGAGGCTTAAAGCCAGGGCCAGGTCGGCATCCAGACTACGCTCTGCAAGTTTGCTGATTTGACACATTGTCAAATACTTAAAATCCGCTACATTTTAAGGATAAAGCCAGCCTTCAAGGGTAAATAAAACCGTGACAATCATCAAAAGCAAAGGCTACGTCACCCACTACCCGCTGCAGGCCATTGATGAAGAGCTGGCATACAAGCTGCTGATGTCTCCGACCACACTTGATAGACACAATAGTAATGCTCTGCAGCTTTTCGACTGTCACTGCCACTGCTTGGGCGAGTACCTCAGTCTGACAAACCTTGATGGTGAAAAACTCACGTGGCTGGTCGAAAGCTTTCTTGGAAGCCTTCACGTTGGCGACATAGCTGTGCTTGAAGAGTACATAGTTCGTCAACGATCAATTGCTGTTACTGAGATGATTTCTGGTCTGGTCGACCTTGTTCCAGGCCTGCAGCCAGTGATCTGGTCTCGTGCCCGGCTGCCTCACTTTGAACAGACATGGCAAGAGAGCAAGCACAAGCTAGACCCGGAGATCGTCTCCTTCTGGAGTGGGTGGAAGGTCAAGGCCAAGAAAGGAAAATCGGTTTATCTCAAGCTAGTTGCGATGTATCACTCACACGGCCCTGAGTTCACCAAAGCTTTCCATGAAGCGATCAGACGCGACTCTTTGAAGCGCGCCAAAGTGGCGAGCGGGATGATCAATAAGCTCGCCAAATACATATCTGAGCAAAGCTTTCGTTTCCCTCCGGCAGCTTTCCAGTCACCGGAGATGATGGAAGACTTTTTCGAGCACTATTTCTGGCACTACCAGAACATTGAGTACGAGCGCAACGAAGACCCAGAACTCAATGCTCGCACTTTCAGAACTATGCGAAACCTGATCATAAGATGCTTCCTCAAAACCGATGTTTGGTCCGCTGACGAAGACGCAATAGTTTTGCCTGCAGGGAAGAGTAAGGCTGGCTCCGAGCTCAACATCAAGAAGAACAAGCATGGCATTGAGATCAAAGACAAACTTCTGACAGAAGTACCCGTGCATGTCACGGACATCCAGGCAATCGACCTCCTTTATGGAGAGATTACCAGTGATCTGTCGTGCATCGAAAAATGGGGGCTATCAGAGGCGTTGGCAATTCGCAAAGCGCAACGAATTCGAGTCAGAGAAGCTGGGGACGGTAGGCTTCTGGAGCGTGTTGTCCGCAACCCCCAAAATCGCCTTAACTTCGAAAAGCTAGGCTTCGCAAATATTTGTCGCACCTTCGAAGACGAAGGCATGTGCACAACGAATGATGCGCGTCGTCGTTACGGAATAAGGCTTCCGGCGCTAGCACTAAAACTTGGCCTACCCACAACCTACAGCTTACTGCCGTTTCAGTGCTTACTCACTCTATACCACCCGGAAATTACCACTACCTTCATGGACGACTTGGTGATTTGGGACGGCCCAAAAAGGGTTTCGTTCTTGAAGACTGACAAGGGCTATGAACTTATTGGATTTAAGGATAGGCGCGGGAGTAAGAACTCCGAACAGAAAATCCTGCTGCACCCCAAGGCTGCTGCGCTCGTTCGTATGGTAGAAGAGATCACGGAGCCACTTCGCCAATACCTTAAAAAGCAAGGCGATCCGACTTGGCAAAAACTTTTTTTAACGTGCGGAAGAAGCTTCAACTATCCGAAAACTGCTGACAGCAACATTCTAAATCGAACGGCAGTCGATAAGAACGCTTTTAGGCGCGAAGTTTTCATTGCGCGGCTATCGCCCCACACCGTGAAAAGAGGCGACGACTTGGTGGACTTTATCAAGAAGCTCTCGATAACCAGGGTTCGCGCTCAGTCAGCCGTGGCTGATTACATTCAAAATCATAGCCTGCCAAGACTTGCCAGAAAGCTTGGTCACGCCCACATGAACAGAGACCTGTTGGATTCCTACCTGCCCACCGCGATCTATGACTTCTTCGCGACCAGGTATGTGCGTATTTTCCAGAAGGGAATCATCTGCGAAGCCATGAAAGACAGTAAATACCTACTTCGTGCTTCCAAGTTTGACGATTTCGACCAAATGCACGAGTTTTTGAGCCGGTACACACTCAAGGAGGTTCCGGAGAACCTCAAAACCAGGGAAGAAAATCGCTTGGCCAATGGTGAGATTGTAGAGGTGGGTGTCTCCGTGTCTGCTGAAAGCATGACCGCGCTGATGTCCATCAGAAAAGCCATCAATCTCAGCAAGACGCCACACGCTGTTCGAGGGCTGGCCAAATACTGGGCTGCGGTTTGCGATACGGTCGAGAAGTACATCCTCAAAAGTCGCGACAAACTCCTGCACGCTCATTTGGAAATCGCCTCCAAAAATTGCAACCCCAGCGCCTACGAGAGCATGATCCATGCAGTATCCTGAACACCTCGCTCATTTCGCCAGCCTGTTCAAGAAACGCGACATATCACACTTCATGTCGGCTCCGTGGCTTGTCTCAAGCTTCAGGGATCCTGTGTGGAAATACAATTTTGGTTTCAAGACCGACCAAGACCTGGATTGGAGTGTTCACCTGTATGACGGTTCGTTATTAACGGATCCACAGCACGTCAAATTACTCAACTCGTTGCAATGCTGGCTGATAGCAGCGACTCAAAATTCAGCTGGGCCAGGCTTCACCAATAGCTGGGCCTCACAGGCGGCATCTTTTCGACGAACGCTCACGCTCATTGACCATATCCTTCAAGGCGCCGAAGCCTTGGAGCTGGTCGAGCATGGCCTGAGCGCGCTTACCTATGACGTGATGTGTGACATCATCGAGCAGGTCGGGACTAGTAGCTACGTCGCTGTGAGTACCTACGATTGGAACAATCGTCTCGCGAACTACTGCATTTCGCTTCTGGAGGAAACTAGCCCAGCGGCAATTGATAAATGCCTGAAGGATTACCCTTCCATCTCCGACATAACACCTCTTCAGCTCGAAGAGAACGTGCTTGATATCCCTCTGGAGCTGATCCCGCGTGTAAGAGCCGCGCTTTATATCAACAAGATGTACCACACCCATCCAAATGGTGGAGTGAACGTCAACTCAGTATGGGTCAGTGCACAACTATACAACGATACTTTGGCTGGAAAAAAGCGACTCAAGCCCCTGCATAGCATATTAGGTTTCATTTGGCGTAATGATCGCTTTATTCGTGAGGTCGATGGCGCCCCGGTCACCAACGGCAACCCAGACCGCATGACCAAGCGAGACTTGGTCTTGTACCGCACCGCCTTTACCATCTTACAAAAGATCTCTGCCCTAGATTTTCCACTCCCTACCCCAGAAGATCTTAGAGAGATTGCAACCTATAAAGTAACAGGGGCGGCGATGGGCCGTTTTAAAAATGTCCCAACCCCAATCATTTTCAAGGCGATCAAAGATGGCATTGAGTTCCACTTTGAATATGGCCCGCAGCTTCTTGAAAGCTATGTGAACATCGCCAAATATTCCGTGAAACACAAGGTCAACATCACAGGCATCCAAGACACAACTATCCTCTCGCTACTCGAACCCTCCATCGCTAAACTTGGCGTCCAGTACCTAGGAATTTCAACTCGCTCCAACGGAAGGGATCCTGGTACTGAACTAAAAGAAAGCAAGGAACTGTATTTCAGCAAGCTACGGGGCAATGCAGGGCTACTGGAACTCATCGCGGTCTATTACGGATCTATCCAGTTGTTGGTAGGAGCAACGATGGCGAAACGGGGTTGTGAACTACGCGGCCTCGATCCTGCCAACTGTCTCAGCGCGGACAAAAAGTGGCTGATCGCCCCTATCGCCAAGTCTAGTCGGGGTCTAAAAGGTCGCAGGGCTCGAAACGCCCGTCCCATTGATCCCCTAGCGGCGGAAATGGTTCAGACGCTCATTGACTTCCAGACAGAGCTGATCAGCATCGGCTTCATCGATCAGCACCTTCCCTTGTTTTCGTCCCCAGGCATCATAGGCACAAGTTCTTTGACGCCTTGCGACGTTTACCTCTACTACAAAAATATTGATCTGTTTTGTGATTACTTTGAGGTCGAGCGCGACAGTTTGGGGCGTCGCTACTACATCCGCCAACACCAACTGAGGCGGTTCTTTGCCTTAATCTTCCTCCATTGTGGGTACGGGGCAAGCGTAGGCATCCTGCAGTGGATGTTCGGGCACACTGACCCGGCGCACATCTGGAATTACATTACGGAGGAGCTGCCAGGCAAGGAGCTTCAAAACACCTTGTCGCAAGCCCTCAGCGAGCGTATCGCCTCTGGCGGCGCCACGTACTATACTGATGTGGTTGATCTGATTGAGGCTAAATTCGGCACCCGAAACGTATCATTAATGGATGCAGAACAGCTCGCAGAATACTTTGACTTTCTTATGGAAAGCGGCCAAATGACCATGGAGCCAGTTTTCCTGGAGAGTGATAACGGTTTACGGGTTGACATACTTGTTGTTGTGAGGAAACAAGATGAAATGGGATGAGGGAAAAACCATTCAAGCCGCCTCGATTGAGAACACGAGAAAGTTATTACTAGCGATAATCGCGACGCCTTACAAGTACCTCAAAAATACCGTTATAAGGGACTCCCTTATTAGCCAGGCATCTCTGGCGAAGCTCGCTTTGGAAACGATCGTTGAGGGAGAGACGCTACATATATCACCCATAAGTTTAAACACATTTAAGCAAAGAAGCGAAGAGCGAATACCGGGTGGATTCCTTGCAATAGATCGCCTACGCAAAAATGCTGCGTCGGTTATCAACAAGGAAGAAAAAAAAACACCCACGAAAAACAATAGAACTAGAGAGGCGATACTGGCGCAATTGGCGGAGCTTAATCTCAGCCTTGATGTACAGAAGCGCTCAAACTTGATACTCCTGCAAACCTTATCGGATGTCCGTAGTAAGCTGGATGGCGTAGTCAGCGCACAAGATGAAGTGACGCGCAAGATTCGCGCTGCGGAAATATTAAAGCGTATCACTGCAATAACCAGTCTAAACCCTGAAATGTATCAAATCCCGCCTATACAGAAGGCATCGGTCGTATCTATCACGGCCAAGGGTAAGAAAAATGAATGAAGAATTTCTGGTGGAAACGCTAGATCATGTAGATCTGTTCCAGAGATTTTCCGGAGGTAAGACGCGCAAGCATGCCTTCTACAAATTCCCATACATAAAATGGCCAAATAACGAGCCATGCCATATCGCCAATCTCTATTTGCTAAAACTATCCAAGAAGCATGAGCAAATTTCTGCTGATGGTCGAAGGCAGGACAGCAAGGGTGGAACGATAGGCCAGTACGCGAGCAACATTAGCCAGCTGATAAGACGCTGCTGGCATTACAGGGTCGACCCTTATCACATAACCGACAAGTTTTTTGAAGATTTCATCATTGAGCTAATTGAAGAGCCCAACCCTAGAAAACCTGATAAACCAAAAAGAGCCGACAGAACCACCATCAACATAGGTAGAGAGTGCTTAAAGTTCCTAGCTTGGATTGGCGAATTTTATGGCGACCTAAACTTCGTATCACCAAAAGGCACCATCAAGTTAACCACCGAAGAAGTAATTCGCACCTTCAACAATCAACACAAAGTAACAACTACCATCTCGCACCACTCTTTCCCCCTACCTTTCCGCGAGCACACACGAAGCCCAATTTCTGAGCATAACATTGACAAGATGGTGCAGGCGGTAAATGATAGCGGCAAGTCCGAGTTCCTCAAAGCGCGACACCTTGCACTGCTCACACTTCTTCAGCATACAGGCGCTCGGCGATCGGAAATCGCATCTCTGACAACATCGTCACTGCGTGATGCCCTGCTGATGAAATATCCAATGCTAAAGCTGGTAACGCTTAAGCGCGGCGAAGCATTTGTCCGTGAAGTTCCGGTGAATGCGATTGCATTGAATGAGGTCAAAAAATACTTAGCTGCAAGACAGAAATTGATCAAAGCACACCCAGAAAACCAAAACGACTACTTGCTCATATCTGAAATAACAGCAAAACCGATCGCACCTGAGACTATAACGTCGATAGTCTCGAAGATCAGAGAATCGGCTGGAATTGAAGAGCAAGCATGCGCGCATATGTTCCGCCATGCCTTTATCACGAACTTATTCAGATTGCTCGTCGAACGACACAAGTATGAAAGCAAGGATGAGTTCCAAGCAGCACTTATCAGCGACAAGGAGTTCTTACGCAAAGTTAGGGAGTGGACAGGCCACAAGAGCATTGAGTCTCTCAGAGACTATCTAACAAAGGTATTCGAAGGAGATAAGAGCATAGGTGATGCGGCTGAAAGCGTGCACAAGACTAATACGTTAACGCTTTATCAGAAGAACTCCGATGCTCTTTACAACGAATTCAAGCTCAAGAAAATAACTCCAGATGAGTTTATGCGACGGAATGACGAGTTGATGGCGCTGCGGGATCTGGAGCTTTCTAGGTATGACGGCCAGCCTAAGTCTCTTTAACGCCTGGCGGTGATGACGACCGTCCACTGCTACACGCAGGACAGTGACCCCCGTAGTGCCCCCCATCTGGGTACGTAACGGGGCAAAAGGAACTTAATGTTCCGTATCGGGGGCATTACGCCATACGCTTCGGGCTTCCATTCTCAAGCCTCTGGCCCATCGTGGGCCGGCGTGCTCCGCTTGCGCTTTTGGCCACAAGTTGCAGGATGGTATCGGGAACAATTATGTCGAGGTGCTCATCGGTTGCGCCAACTGATAATCCATGTCCTGTCCACACGGATGCCGCTCTACCTAAAGTGCATTGCCACCTATGAGTTTTTATTAGGGTGTGCGATAAATGCGGCACAGCGCCTGGGCACTATATCGATAGCAATTGCAATCACCCGTCTTGCCTTCCAAGAAAAGACCGTCCGCGAAAGATAGGCTTGCCGATCTACGAGTATGTCGAGGGGCTGCTCGGTGTTCGCCGCAGCATTCATGGCGCTCATGACTATTTTTTGGACAGCTGAGTAGCGGTTAAGCATGAGAACTACGATGGACGATCAAATTACACCACTTCAGGAGCTCAGAATCCTTCTCTGCTTGATCCGTCATGCAGACGCAAAAGGAAGCGTTGATTTCGACAACCCCGACGTCACGGCCACCCTGGGTGTAGTGGTCTAATGAAACCGGACACCCATTTAGGCGAGAATGTTCGCCAGAACGAGGTGTCAGATGACCAAACAACGCCGTACCTTTTCCCCTGAATTCAAACGCGAGGCTGCCGACCTCGTTCTCAAGCAGGATTACAGCTTCATTGAGGCCAGCCGCTCGCTTGGTGTCGGCGTGTCGGCTTTGCGCCGATGGGTCGACCAGGTGCAGCAAGAACGCATGGGCGTCACCCCGCAGAGCAAAGCGCTGACCCCGGAGCAGCAGAAAATCCAAGAGCTGGAAGCCCGAATTACTCGCCTTGAGCGGGAAAAATCGATCTTAAAAAAGGCCACCGCGCTCTTGATGTCGGAAGATCTCGAGCGTTCGCGCTGATTGACCAGTTGAGCATCCACGAGCCGGTTGATTGGCTGTGCAAGGTGTTTGAAGTGACCCGCTCGTGCTACTACGCTCGGCGTCTCAGGCGCCGCACACCGGATGTAGAACGCCTTCGATTGCGCAGCCGGGTGAGCGAGTTGTTCACCCAAGGCCGCAGTGCACCCGGTAGCCGTAGAATCATGGCCATGATGCAGGACGACGGCGCGCAGATCGGGCGATTCAAGGTACGCAGCCTGATGCGCGAGCTGGAGTTGGTCAGCAAACAACCGGGATCGCATGCTTACAAAAAGGCAACGGCCGAGCGGCCCGACATCCCTAATATTTTGAACCGAGAGTTTGATGTGCCCGCTCCTGACCACGTCTGGTGTGGCGATATCACTTACATCTGGGCTCAAGGGAAATGGCAGTATCTAGCGGTTGTGCTAGATCTTTTTGCCCGCCGTGTTGTGGGCTGGGCGTTGTCGGTAAAGCCGGATGCCGACTTGGTCATCAAGGCCTTGGATATGGCTTACGAGCAGCGAGGGAAGCCTCAGGGTTTGCTGTTCCACTCCGACCAGGGCTCGCAATATGGAAGCCGGAATTTTCGCCAGCGCCTTTGGCGATATCGTATGCGTCAGAGCATGAGCCGGCGAGGAAATTGTTGGGATAATGCGCCGATGGAGCGGGTGTTCAGGAGCCTGAAAACTGAGTGGATACCGACCATGGGCTACGCGACAGTCCAACAAGCTCAGCGGGATATCAGCTATTTTTTGATGCACCGGTACAACTGGATTCGACCGCACCAATTTAATGGTGGGCTGCCACCGGCTCAGGCCGAGAAAAAACTTAACGCAGTGTCCGGGATTAGTTGACCACTACACTTTGAGTTTTTCTGCGGCAGCGATTCTCTGGGGCGTAGTGAGCTTTTGGATAGACGCGTGGCCTTACTGCCATAAGCGCTATTGATTGAGCCTTGATCGAAGGCAGCACATCCTGAGGAAGCTAGGGCGTTAAGCCCTAGCAGATCTCACTTTTTCTTTTTTGCACGTTTCTCTGCCTTGTCTGATTTCTTCGCCTTTTCTGGCTTGCTATCAGCTTTCTTTACAGATTTTTTCGGTTCGGAGTCTTTTTTCTTGTCTTTCTTTTCGGAAGACTTTGAAAGAGCCGATGCCGCTGCAGATTTTTTTGCTGGTGAGGACTTTTTGTCTTTCAAGTCCTTGCTGGCTTTCGAAGTTTCACCTTTGCTTTTCTTGTCGTCTTTAGCCACGTTGACCACCTCTCAGAGTATGCCGTTGTTGGCAAAATGCCTGTGCAATTCTTCACAAGCTAATCATTAGGTGAGCGCATTCACGGGCGGTTCAAATTTTTATTGCGTTGAAATAGACAAGCCGATTTGGTCACGTCTTTCCTGATCAACGTTTTCAACAGCCCTGTACTAGGATCGTACGACGCGACTGCGCGCAATCCCTCCTGGTTTGCAGTAGAAGTGGCACGAACACCGCCCTCTCCCGCCAAGCCTATGGCGTCAGGAATGGCAATCGCGGTCGTCAGTGGTCTACCAACCGTCAGATCGCCCAACGCGAAGCTCACATCTATAGCTACTTGGCTGGCCGCATGGGCTTAGGAAACGTCACACGGATTCAAAAAGCCATGTTGTCGGCCCCGACCACCATTCTCCTTATAACACCCGAATCGTCCAGAAATAATGAACGCGTCGCTGCCTCAAGTCTCAGAACTGTATGCGGGCATGCAGGCCGTCATGACGATGAGAGAGCTATTCGAGAAGATGATGAGATTTCCGATGGGGATCGCGCCGCACCCGGCCCTGCGGATGTCGAACGAATGCCAACTGCTAGGTAACCACTTACTCGCATGCCCCTAACAATATACCCACAGCGCCAACTCTAATGAATCTGGAGGATTCCCATGCGACCTCAAACAACTTTTATATTCGACCTTGATGGCACGCTGACCGACAGCGTGTACCAGAACGTAGCCGCATGGAAAGAGGCACTCGATTCCGAGAATATCCCGCTGGCCATGTGGCGTATTCATCGAAAGATTGGTATGAGCGGAGGGCTGATGTTAAAAACCTTGTCCCGTGAAACGGGTGTAGAAATTACTGACGAGCAAGGAAGAATCTTAAGTAAAAAGCATGCGGCTGCGTATGAGGCCCTCAAAAGCCAAATAACGGCACTCCCAGGTTCAGTCGAGCTGCTAAAGACGCTTACCCATGAAAATATACAGTGGTGTATCGCAACCAGTGGTGGCGCTTCTACAGCCAAGATCAATTTAAAGGCGCTGGGTTTAGACATCAACGACATTAATATAATCACCCGCGACGATGTCAAATATGGAAAGCCTGATCCAGATCTTTTCCTTGCCGCAGCGCAAAAGCTCAAGAGACCCATTGAGGACTGCTTAGTGGTTGGAGACGCCATATGGGACATGCTTGCAGCAAGGCGGTGCAAAGCGACATGTGTGGGCTTGCTCTCAGGCGGCTACGATATTAGCGAGCTAGAAAGAGCGGGAGCCCTGAGGGTGTACGAGGATCCTCAAGACCTATTGCAACATTTAGAGGAAATAGCATCCCGACCTTGATTTCCGACAATCACTTTCAGGGCTTTTTATCAGCGGATTCATGCGTTTTCGCCGATAACCTTTCAATGATCTGGGGGGGGGTGCAGCCCCCAGCGCCGTACTGGAACTCACTTCACTTGCGCAGGTGAAGTAGGCTCGACAACGGTAACCAGTAGCCCTTCAGGACTTTTGATGCAGGGCAGGAAACCGTCAGTTCGCCGCATATCTAGCCAGCCCCTGACTTTAAGCACATCGAAAATATGCCCTTGATCCATCAACGCGAGAATCAGATCGTCTGAGATTCGATACCGACCGCACACCGGACAGTCACGCTCTTCCCACGGGCCGTCGCACATAACGCGTTCTGCAACTCCCACACAAAACAGGCATTCAACTCGATCACCATTTTATTGTTGTAATTGACTTGGGCCCAAGAGGCTCACTCCTGCTTGGGCTGCCAAGCGCTACTTACTCTCGTCAGCCTTTCCTTTCTGCATCTGTATAGAAGACTTGGTGCCACTAGAATTGTCTTTCGTCGCGTTATCCGCGTTGTCAAAGCATCCATGAAGCATGAATACACTGCATAGACATAAGCACATAGATAGCTTTTTCATGATCATTCTCCTGCTAGCTGTTGAATCTTTTTTACTGAAGAGGCCGGCCCAAAGGGAGCCGGCGAAGCCGGAGGTTGGCGTTTAAGCTGCTGGCTTGAGTACAACCTTCGTCCAGCCATCGTCACGTGCGTCGAAGTGCTTATAGGCATCTGGGCCCTCGGCAAGCTTGAGGCGGTGGGAGATGATCTGAGAAGGTTTTGCTCGGCCATGGTGGATTAGCTCAGCCAGGCGACGGTTGTAGACTTTGACGTTGGCTTGGCCCGTTCGAATCTGCTGCCCCTTGAACCAGAAAGCGCCGAAATCGAAAGCCATCTTGCCTTCCTTAGCCAGCTCATTTTTGGCTCCTGGGTCTTGCGGTACGAACACACCTACGACGCCGATGCCTCCGGTCGCTTTGGTCGAAGCGACTAGGTTGTTCATGGTCAGGTGATTAGCTTCATGACCATGGCGATCGCAGCACTGATAACCCACGCACTCGCAACCGCGATCAGTGCCCTTGCCATGGGTCAAGTTCAAGATCTGATCCACCGCCTCTTTCTCAAGCGAGTTGATGGGCGTAGCGCCCATTTGAGCAGCAAGCTTCAAGCGGTCAGGATGATTATCGACTACGAACACCTGAGAGGCACCCTTGATCATGGCCGAGTGGGCAGCCATCAAACCAACAGGGCCGGCGCCGTAGATGGCAATACTTTCCCCGGGAAGGAGGCCTGCCAACTCGGTTGCATGCCAACCAGTCGGGAAGATGTCGGAGAGCATGACGTAATCTTCTTCACGTTCTTGCGCGTCCACGGGCAACACCAGGCAGTTAAAGTCTGCATAAGGCACTCGAAGTAGTTCAGCCTGCCCCCCCTGATATGGGCCCATGTCAGCGAACCCATAGGCCGCACCCGCGCTGCCTGGGTTAGCGGTCAGACAAAACCCCGTCAGGCCTTTTTCACAGTTTTCGCAAAAGCCGCAGCCGATATTGAATGGCAGGCATACCCGATCTCCTACCTTGACCCGATCTACGCCGGAGCCTACTTCGATGACCTCGCCCAGATTCTCATGGCCAAACACTCTGCCCGTTTCAAAAGAAGTACGGCCTTCGTACATGTGCAGATCAGATCCGCAGATATTGGTGGAGGTCACTCGCACCAGCACGTCGGTGGGTTTTTCGATTTTTGCGTCCGGCACATTTTGCACACTGACGTCACGAGGGCCGTTGTAAACGATGGCTTTCATTCCATTCTCCCAGTGGCAAGACGAAAGGGAATTTTCGTCAGCACATGTTTAATCTGTCCAAGAGAACGAATCGTAGGTTCAAGATATCCGCGCCGAGTCTGACGAGCGGTTGTAGTGGTCAATTAATCCGGATACGGCGTTAAGGTTTTCTCGGCCAGAGCGGCCGCTAGCCCGCCATTGGTAGCTGAAGTTTTTCTTGAGCACGAGGTCATCAGCCTCGCACTTGAATACAGCAGAAAAGGAACGGCGCTATTTGGTCATTTGACACCTCGACCTGGCGAGCATTCACTCCTAAATAGGTGTCCGGTTTCATTAGACCATTACAGGCAGATGCCAAAACCGTTCAAAAAAATCTGAATTAATCATCCTTGAATCTCTCTCTTCTTTATCGATGGGAGATTAAGGGGGTTGCTTTGAGTTATCTGGATTGGGTTCAGTGGCCCGCCATGGTCGTGACTGTGATCGCAGCATGGCTCATCGGGTCTCAGCGGCCAGCAAGAAGAATGGCAGGGTTCTTCTGTTTCATTTTCAGCAATATCTTGTGGGTTATTTGGGGTGCTCATGCTGAGGCTTACGCGTTGATCGTTCTGCAGATCTGCCTTTGCTCAATGAACCTGCGTGGGTTTAAGAAGAATTTTCAGAATCAGTAGTCGCCACTTAATCGGAAGCTTGGCTACCGTGCCGATTTTTCCTGAACCCACGAGCATTGATGCCCAGCAAGATGCACTCGAGCACAATCAATCCGTAAGCATTTGTGTGCCACCCCCAAATAACCCATAGGGCATTGCTGAGGATGAACCCCCAAAAAGCAATCATGCGTCGGCGTGGTTGTTGAGATCCGATATACCAAGCAGAGATGACAGTCACGACCATGGCGGGCCACTGAACCCAATCAATCAGATCCACAAGTTAACCCCGACCCGAGAATAGCGTCTGAACTCAAGGACGGCTCGACCCCTAAGAGGGTATTGGGAGTAATAAGAGAGGCTAGGTAATCCCCAAACCCACCACTGCACTTGTAGTCCCGGCGCGCACTGGTGGTCACAGGGTTAGTAGCTGTCCAGACAATATGTGCGCCAATCCTCTCGAGGTCTGCAACCAGTTGAACATCCTCGTGTGCTATCAAATGCTGGAACCCACCAGCACTCCGATATGCCTCAGCACTCAGACCAAGATTGGCCCCATGGATATGGCGATGATCCTCGATAAACTGGTACAGCGCGAGGTACCTGCTACGAACGGCATCACCATATTCACTCCAGCAGTCGACCTCAACTGTTCCGCACACCGCGTCGGCTCCGAACTCAATCTGGCGCGCTAGCCAATCAGGCGGCACAACGGTATCTGCATCAGTGAATGCGAGCCATCGAGCACCTGCTTCGAGTAGCTGCTCAGCCCCCACGGATCTTGCCTTACCCACGTTTCTAAAACAGACATCTATCGACGCTACCACCTTTGCCGATACCACAGCTCCCGTATTGTCCGAGCAATGATCCAACACGACCAATATCTCGACCGTTTGACCTTGAATAGAAGGATGCTTAGCCGCAAGCAGCACAGAGTCCAAGCATTCGCCAATAAGCCGCTCTTCGTTATGAGCAGGTATCACGATTCCTATCATTAACGCTCCCTCCACCTAGCCCAGTGTCTTTAGCAATCGACACTGCGCTCATGTAGAAAGTTTAAAGTATCTAGATGCGACTCTAACCAGTTCTATAATGAGTGGTGAAATGGGAATTTTTACCGGCACCATTGATTGCCCGATACAACTCGCCCTCTTCCTCCACGCCTTCCGCCATTATCCCCTTCGCGCCCTTGTTCAACATCACAACGATTGAGCCGACGATTTCCAGATGACTGAGCTCTTCGGTGGTATGTCCATCAACAATCCCTAAGACCCAGATCTTCCTCAGCCAATGCTTGTGTGAAATATCGAGATGCCGCCTCGAGCTAACTGTTGGCTCCGCCGAATTGTTCGAGGAGTAAATTGGTCAGTCAGGGTTAGGCTGGGCAACTCGAACGGTGTATTGAAGTCGTTTGTTATGTAAGAACATGAAGACTCTCCTCAGACCTGACAGGTATCGTTACTCATTCGATAACTCAACCAATGCGATACCCGAACTCATCTGCAACTCTACTCGGCACCATAATTTCATAAGGCTTTATCTGTCGCGACCGGCGGTATAAGGCGCACGAGAAATGATTGAAATAGCACCTATCGTCGGAAATGTCGCGCAGATAAAAACTTTCCTTGTTTGGCGGCAATCCATATCGCTGCCACATAGGGCGTGCTGAAAAAGCTATTAAAGCGACAATGCACGCATAAAAGTAAATCGACTGAAGGAGCTCTCGATGAGTGGAATACGCATATTGTATAGGGTCAAAATGATGAGCGTGGTGTTGTTCGCTCTGATACTCGCCGCATGTGCGGGTAGCAATTCGCCCTCTAACGTAATCACGCCTGGCGATGCCAAATCCCCAGCCACGCAATCACTTGAGTCTGGTGCTGCACTGCTTCAGTCACGTGCGCCGATAGATGCATTGAATGCCTATCTGGATGGTTTCCATTTTTACAACGGCCACATGAATGCTCAGATGGAGGCACACCACTACTGCGCGATTCTCAACGAGGAAGTTATCCAGTGCGTGATCTACGATGGCAATCGTAAGGATGCCAAGCTGATGGGGGTCGAATACATCATCAGCGAACATTTGTTCGCGGGCCTGCCCAAAGCTGAGCAATCACTCTGGCACAGTCATGTTCACGAAGTGAAGTCAGGTCAGCTCGTGGCTCCTGGAATCCCAGAGGTAGCCGAGCATACTTTGATGGAAAAACTCGTTCATACCTATGGCAAGACATGGCATACCTGGCATTCCGACCTCAATAAAGATCTGCCCCTTGGCGTGCCTCAGCTAATGATGGGCTTCACGGCAGATGGGCAGGCCGACCCACAGATGATTGCAGATCGGGATCGTCGATTCGGTATAGATAGCGCGCAGAAGAAGAAAGCTAGAGCCGACATACCGACGCCCGTCGTTGCGCTTGGAGCGGATGCGTGGAGTCAGGGTAAGGTTTTCCAGATAACGGATCCGACGCATACCCCGCATTAACACTAACTTCATTGCCCATAATCAGTGATCGCGAGGATTGGCGACCTCTCGGTCAATTCGATTGAACGATCAGTAAGAACCCTACCTCTATTGCAAACCAGTGAAGGTAGGATGTGATCATGATCGACTCAGCAATCGGCATGAAACCAGGGGAACGATATTTAATCGAGAGCGCAGAGCTAACTCGTAATTTTCCGGGTTTCTTCCTTGATGGAAAATACTATTTAGGCCCCGAAATCCTGACTGCGGGCGGATGGCTTGAGGGTCATAAATTCCTATACGACGAACTCGACGCTGTGGGCGATCCAGTTTTTCCTGAGCGAGTTGCTGGGGTGATCGAAAACCTTACGTTGATTCTCAGTGATGGTGCGCGTCTCAAGCTGAAGGCGTTTCTCTTTCATGCACAGGAAGAACAAACCGTCTCAATAACGACTCCTCGCGGTCATGTGCATGTGCCTAATAGACCATGGCGGCTCCACGGAGAAGTGGTCGTAATGACTGGCCCCTCAAGCGGCACAGGTAGGGCTGCAGCACATGCATTCGCTGCGGAAGGGGGCAGAAGAGAAGCACAAAAAATCGCCCGGTGCTCATCGTCGCGGAAGCTGCTCTGGCATTAGGTGGTATTGCATTGGCACTCGCTCGACGGACAGCCAAAAAACGTCGCCTGCGATGATAACGTTGAATCGGTGCCTGGATTCCTTCGGCACGTCGATGGAACTCTAGGCCTCTACGATGGCCGACATTTAACAGGCGATACGTTGATTGCCTAAACACAAGGAGCTTCACATGCCCGATTTTAACGGCAAAATTCGTTACGCAGTGATCGGAGGTGGATCCATCTCTCAAGGCGCCTTTATGCCAGGGGTTGGACAAACCGAGAATTCAGTCCTGACAGCCCTTGTAACGGGTGATCCAATCAAGGCAGACAAGCTAGCAAAACGCTACTCCCTGAAAAACTACAGTTATGCGCAATACCCAGAGTTATTGGCATCCGGTGAGATTGATGCCGTATATATAGCAACACCCAATTTCCTGCACCGTGAATATGTAGTGCCCGCCCTGGAAGCAGGCATCCATGTGCTGTTGGAAAAGCCCATGGCCGCTAACGAGGATGATTGCGAAGCGATGCTGGCAGCGGCGCAACGCTCGAATGCAAAGTTCATGATTGCTTACCGCCTGCATTGTGAGCCTGGCACTCTTGAAATGATCGAGCGCGTACATGCCGGCGACTTCGGGCAACCTCGCCTGTTCACGTCGACATTCACGCAAACAGTGAAACCAACCAACCACCGGATGCAGAACGGCTTTGCAGCAGGCCCTGTGCTGGATATGGGGCCGTACCCGCTGAATATGGTGCGACAGCTATTTGGTGATGAGCCCATCGAGGTCAGCGCGGTAGGTACGACCGCACCGGGCAGTAAACTGGAAACCCCCGATACAGTGAGTGTATGCCTCAGGTTTTCCGAAGGTCGCATGGCGCAATTCACCCTCAGCTACACCCTTCCAAGCAGCGAGCGGTTCCAGCTCATTGGCACTGAGGGCGAAATCGAAGCTTCTCCCTGTTTCGGTTACGGTGAAGGTGTAGGTATTACCTATCGCGCTACCATCGGTGACCAAACCAAAGAGCACTCGCATCCTGTTGTCGACCAATTTGCAGGTGAGACGGCGTACTTCTCCGATTGCATACTGAACGACTCTACGCCGGAGCCGAGCGGGGAAGAAGGCTTTAGGGACGTTCGAGTTCTGCTCGCCGTGGGACGAGCGCTGGCAACGGGTCAACCTCAAAAACTGGATGCGCTTTCCTCAAAGACGGTGCCCGGCTCAGGCCAAAAACGCAACTTCGAGCTCGCCAGCGCTCCCGATTTCATAAATACAGAATCGCCTACCGAATAAGCTCGGCCTGTTGTCGAGGCGACCTGGACGTCGATCCGTGGGCTGATATGCCCAACACTAAGCAAGCCATCACGGCCCAAATGCGCACACGCATCGAACTGAAGTAGCACTCACTGCAGGAGAAATGGCATGGATAACTACCACATTACGCCGACTGAAAATGGTTGGACATTAAAAGAAACAAGGTGCAGAACGTGCATCGAAAACAGCAACTACGAAAGCTGAAATCATAAAGCTTGCCAGCGAGTTTCTTGATTGAAAAACAACATCGTTGAAGATCCATAAAGAAGGCGGTTCGATCCAGGAATAGCGCACATATCCTCGGAGCGTCGATCCGAAAAAAACAAAGGTTAGTCGGTCGTACTATCGGGGGAGACCAACCACATTTGACCAGTCCAGAGTTCTCCACTCAAAGATTAGGCGGTAAAAGCCCCGACCATTCGTGGCGGGGCTTTGATTAAGGCACCCGAAACCCCAGCGCGGTCATCAAGGTGGACAGCATGTACGCTTGACATCAGGCAGAA
Organism: Pseudomonas sp. TWR2-1-1; assembly: GCF_049897045.1. Taxonomy (NCBI): domain Bacteria; kingdom Pseudomonadati; phylum Pseudomonadota; class Gammaproteobacteria; order Pseudomonadales; family Pseudomonadaceae; genus Pseudomonas; species Pseudomonas sp. TWR2-1-1. Next base: position 186,131 of record NZ_JAFCVM010000001.1, on the reverse strand, counting down.
CTACACGTCGGACACAGCATGGAGAAGGAATGTAGTCTGTGCAAATGGCTGCTTGGCCTAGGCTGCGTAGCGATTGCTTCTCGCGCCTTACTGGATCTGCGCTATGACCTCGCCTGCCTCGGTAGCAAGTGCAAGGCACTGTTGCGTCTGGGACTTACTGTTTTCCATTTCACCGACGGATCGACCAACTTCTGATTCAGCAAATCTACAGAGGCAATTTCTTTCGTCGCGCCGCTGGTACGTCCAGCTAATTGCGTACCTTATCCGCGACTACGGCGAAGCCTCTACACTGTTCGCCTGTAGGAGCAGTAAGCTTATACTCAACCGCCTCCATACGGGCTATCCAAGCTGCTGTTTTAGGGAAACTTTAACGCGTTACTGGCCGCTCACAAAAATAGAACAGAGGTGATTATGTACCCTTTTGATATACAACGAATGTTGATAGACGAATTCCCACTATCTTATTTACTTGAAGTAGGCTTCCGGGCTACTTTTGCTTTTTTAGCAGTGTTTCTTTTTCTCAAATCAAGTGGCAGACGAGGCATTAGGCAACTATCACTGTTTGAGCTAGTTGTTATTTTGACGCTGGGTTCAGCTGCGGGAGACGTATCTTTCTATCATGATGTGCCCCTTTTACCGGTTGCAGTAGTCTTCCTCACTCTTTTGCTGCTTTACCGCATGATTGTTCTGGCTATGACCAAGAGCAAGCAATTTGAAGCCTGGATCGATGGTTTGCCTGTTACCGTCATTAGCAATGGAATGTTCGAAATGAAGGCATTCGAGACGCTTAACATGTCAAATAGCGAATTATTAATGGAGCTTAGGCAGCAAGGCGTTGAACATCTAGGACAAGTGAGATTAGGGTTAGTAGAAACTGATGGAGACATCAGTCTTTATTTCTATGATGAGAAAGATATCTGCCCTGGACTTTCAGTCCTACCTGAAGAGCATCGACCTGAGTTTCAGAAAATGCCCACGTCGGCACTCTACTGCTGCGTGAAGTGCGGTTTCGCGCAATCTATCGATAAGGAACAAGAAGCATGCTGCTTAAGATGCAGTCATAAAATCTGGTCAATGGCGCTGAGGACTCGACGCGCCAAATAAGACTCTCACAAGAGCTGCATATTGCGTACTATTATCGCACCCTTGGTAAATTCGGCCAGTTATTTGATAACTAAGCGCAGTCAGACATTCCGCTGACAATCAGATGCTCTGACTATGCTTTATGGCTCCATCGAAGGACGAAGCGCTTACCCAACTAACTGGGCTCCCTTGGCGCGGGTAGAGCGGCCCTTGAACAGGCGAATAGCAGACTGCCTATCACGATTAATGCCCCTCCACGCATCCAGGTTTCTAGGCTTTGCTGACTGAGCAATACCAAACACGACACAATAGCGAGTACCGGAACCCACGTCGGAATCCGAAAGTGATCCTCCGAAACCTCATCACGCCGTAGGATTAACACGGACAAATTAGTGCTGAGAAATACAAATAGTAGCAGCAGGACGACGGTCTCAGCCAATGTGGCTAGAGTCCCCGTCAGCGTCAGTCCAATTGCTACAAGGGTGGTAGCAATGATTGCGATCCACGGGGTGCGCCTCTGAGGCAGCACTTTACTCAAGGCGTCGGGCAAAAGTCCAAGGCATGCCATTCCATAAGTCAAACGACTTGCCATTATCATGGTGAGAAGCGCGCCATTAGCGACCGCGACCAATGCAATGAAGGCGAAAACGCGAGGCGGAATATTTAGACCTGACGTCCGAACCACTTCAAGAAGAGGAGCCGAGGTTGCGACTAATTTTTCCATGGGTAGCACGGAAGATGCCGCCACTCCGACTGCTACGTAGACTAGTCCGGCAATAAGCAAGGCGGCAAATAACGCGCGAGGGTAAACCCTCCGAACATCTCGAATCTCTTCCGCAAGATTGGCGGATGTTTCGAATCCAACAAAAGAATAGAAGGCGAGCAATGCTGCCCCCAAAACGGCTAACATCGGGCTGACCCCTGGCTTGAATTCAAAACTGCGACTCAAATCAGCTTCACCTGTTCGGAAATACCAAGCAGCGGCAACGACGACTAAAATAAGACCTGATAGCTCAATAAGTGTCATCGCCAAGTTGGCTCTAAGAGACTCTTTGATACCCCTCGCATTTAAGAGCGCGATTACTAGCAGGAACACTAAGGCCGCAAGGTGAGAGGGTACATGGATGAACGCCGCTAGGTAATCCCCAGCAAATGCCAACGACAAACCCGCCGCACTTGTGACAGCTGCAGAAAGCATGCAAAAGCCAACGAGAAAGGAGATGAGCGGTGATCGGAAGGCCTTTTCAGCGAAAACCGAAGCAGCGCCCGCGTGGGGATATTTTGTGACCAACTCTGCGTACGAACCGGCGGTCAGCATCGCGAAAAAAAGTGCAATGAGCAACGGTACCCAGATCGCACCGCCTACTTCTCCCGCAATCGTCCCCGCGAGTGCATAAACTCCCGCTCCAAGAACGTCGCCGAGAATAAAAAGAAAAAGCATTGGGCCAGTGACGGCGCGACGCAAGGAGATCTTGGGGGTTAAGGTCTTCATATTTAACTTCCTGGCTTGAGGTTGCCACAGCAAGTCATCGGGCTCATAGCTAGATAACTTCACTCTCAAGCAATAGAAAGTCGCCTATGCCTAAAGTTCATATATCTTGCCGGAATTCTGGTTATAAGATTCCGCAACAACCACCTTAACCAAGCTTCGCAAGCCCTTTCAAGGTGACTACAATCGATGACGGAAAAGACACTGCGCGGGTCTCTTCTGGTATTCAAACCAAACTAAATTGGCCAGCCATGATGCCACGGAATATGCACCGTGCTTCGCTTCCCACTCCTTCACTCCTAGATGATTACCGTCTTAGTTTCGATCATCTCACCCGTATGAGGGTTCTTATAAACCTTCATCTGGCCGGCCTTGCGTGTGTCAGTTTTAGACGCAGGTGCAATCGAACGAAGGTTGGATCGCGAGTGAAGCAGGTTGATCACGTCTTACAAGCTATAGCCATATTTTGCGCGAAAATGTGAAGCTTCGTTTAAAATTCAATTTATTTTTTGAGACCGGCGTCGCTCTTGTGAGCTTGGAGAGCTTGGAGTTGGTCGGGGAGGTGTTTTTCAAGTTGGCGGGAGTCTGCAAGCTTAGTCATTTGAAACCTCTTCTAGATGTGTTGCACGTTTCAGCGAAAAAGACACACTCATGAACTGATGGATCTGTTTACGAACGCCTTGACTAATAAATTGAATTCCACGCAGGGGAGCAAGGTCACTACTAGGAGAATAGAAGACGACACAGCAGCGAGAGAAGATTATGAGCCTTGCAATGACAATTTTCAGCATCATCACCGCGTGGATGTCTATAGCAATTTCCATGTTGTGGGGGATATTGCGTATAGCACGTCGACACCACCCACTCGCTCAGGAAGATGACGTACCTAGCGTTCGCTGGAAATACCTATCAGATCCGCATGTACTGCCATTTTGCACCAACCCTAACTGATGCGAAGGACATGTCCGACCGCTTAGTAAGGCATCTGGAGCTACACTTATGTATCCAACTACACCCGATGGCCGCTATTTCGTAGTCAATGGCAAACTCTGGCGGTGTAGTAATCCTTCACTACCCGCAGACGTTCGGCAAAACCTTGTTAACGAACTGATGGCCGCACGTCGTGAGGTAAAGAACGCTAAAGCATCAAATGATGCGGAGCAATTGAAGGGCGCGAGGGCCAAGGTACAAAAGGTCAAGGTTAAGCTGGGTGAGCGCGGCCCAGTATGGTGGGACGATGGTTCCCCCGACTTTGCTCAGCGTAACGTCAAAAATACGTCCTATTCTGAGTGGTATGAATCTCTTGCTGGTACGAAAGCGAAATGAGGGTCTTACGCTGGCTACCCTATTTATCCTGTCTTAGCCTTTAAAGAAAACTGGTACTGGACGACAATCCCGCCATGCACGCTGAGCAGTGGCGCAAAGTGGCAAAGGAGGCTCGTTCAGCGCTGGTTGGTGGCATTCACGAATTAGCTTCCCCTGAGAAAGATCTGCGAGGGCCGTGAGAGCTGATTTTCGGTCGAAGTAGTGTAAATACGCGCTGGCGGGAATAAGCGTTATGGCATGTAATTTTGCCTCAATGACGATCCGCTAGAACTTCGGTGCATCGCCTGTGGCTTCCGCAATGGTGGCCAAAGCCTCCTCCATATCGGCGATGTTGTCTTGAAGCTTCTGAAAAACCAACAGGAAAGCGCCGTCCACATCCACGGTCTGGTGGCCACGAAGCGTACCTACTCTTTCATCCTGCATCCCATGAAGACGATTGACGCTCTCTCGCAGAGCCAACAGCTGATCAAAGATGGCGCCGATTTGAGCTTGGCTCTGTGCACTCATTGATACCACCCAAGCCTTAAACTGATCTCCCTTCGATAGGACGTATCGATCTGAGCCGGCACCTGCCTAACGTTGTCCCGCGCGTGCTCCTGCGCATCGGCACTCAAACTCGCTAGATATGAAACAGCGTCATCAACAGTTGGGATCAAACCTTGAATGTCTTCGAATCTGGGCGTAAATGCAGTCCAGATAACTGCGTCCAATTGGTGAATGAGTGCCCATTCGGCGATCACTCTCACTGGAGAGCTACTGGTGGTAAAAACACCGATTCCATCATCCCTGTCTTCTGGAATTTGCTCTCGGACACGCAAGGCCTCGCATGCCTCTTCGAGGCCTTTTACATTTGATACTGCCCAGAGAACGGTGCATGGATGCGCATTCGCACAGATCGCCGTTGCGAGTTCTCCACCATCACCGACTCGCGAAAATTCCATGGGCAAATCCGGCCCATCCAAAAACCATTTGCTCGCGAGCGGTAATGCTCCAGGTTTCCAAATCAGGGATCTCCATCCTAGACATGCAATTACCATTGAAGAGTTCCTGTGGTTAGACAAGCGCCGCGGGAATGGGAAGCGAACTCCTGATAAAGCTGACTTCTTTGTTAAGGATCGAAGTCTTCTTCGCAGCCGCGCAATCTTTTGGATTCGATTTAGCCTTTTGTTTTCCTAGGGTCGGCGGCGCCAGGAAAGGTACGCTCCTCTTGAATCGTCCTAGCCGATTTGCGGATTTTCAGCGAGGCTGTTTTACCTGCAGAAATTCGCTGGCTATTTCAATGATTTGCGCTTTCGTAGAGGCCATTTTTGAAGCACGTTGTGCGCCCTTTTTGACAAGCTACCTAGCGTTTTCTTTGTGATGTGATAGTTACCCATGGATCACCTCGACATGATTTATCAACAACAGCTAGAAGGTTGACCATTGTCGAACTGCAGAGTTTGAAAGAATTGGCGAAGAAACTGATGCTGCCTACAATTGCGTGCGCCCCCCCTGCACAACGACGCTAACGAGAGGATTAGCTGACTTAGGTGCGCTCCAGGCCAGCCTCGGCGTTTCGGTTTGCGACCATCTGTGCTATCCCTTCATCGTCATATTGCCGGGTAAGAAATTTGCGGGTCAAGACGGCAGTTCATCTAGCGCCGGTCAGCCCAAAGAAAAGCCCCTCGCCTTTCTGAATGCAAAACTCTGAACGTCGAATTGTGGGGCACAGGATATGGGCGTTGCATGTCTGTATTAATGGATCACGGTCGCCGATAAGAACCAGCGTACGTTGAGGCAGCCGAAGCAGGCTTGTCCATCCGAACAAGGCTGCTAGCTGGAAATAACAGGTTCTCGGCAACGTGTTGTGGGTGATTTGGAGATTTTACGCAGGCGCGTATGCATTGATCGTATTATAAGTTTGTCTATTCCTGATGAACCACGTTGAGGCTACCGTCACAGCCATGGGTTGCCATTGCAGGAAATCGATGCACTCCAACTTGTCACCTCCTTCCCACAGCACTTTCAAAGAGAGACGCCGGCGCTAACCTGTGGATCAAGCGCAGGCAATCCCAGGAGTGAGACCCCCAGATTGACCAGATACTCTCCAAACCCTTCGCGACTTTTGTAATCCTTCCGGGCGCTGGTGATTAACGGATTCGTGGCTGTCCAAACGATATGAGCACCAACCCTCTTCAGGTCAGCAACCAAATGGACATCTTCGTGTGCAGTGAGATGCTGAAACCCGCCAGCGTTCCGGTCGGCCTCGGCACTCAGTCCAAGATTGGCGCCGTGGATGTGCCGGTGATTCTCGATGAATTGGTAAAGCTCCATGTGCTTTGAGCGAACCAATTCTCCATGGCTATTCCAGCTATCCACCTCAACTGTCCCACAAGCTGCATCAGCCTTGAACTCAACCTGCCGTGCCAACCAATCGTGGGGCACGACAGCGTCGGCATCGGTGAAAGCAAGCCATTTCGCGTCAGCGGCCAGCATATGATCTGCGCCGGTTGCTCTCGCCTTACCCACATTCTGAAAAGAAATCTCGATCCCGGTTACACCGTACGCTGAAACGATCTGTTTTGTCTGATCAGCACAATCGTCTAAAACGACGACTACGGAAACTGGGTGGCCGGTCAATGCAGGATGCGTAGCGGCGAAGAGAGCAGATGTTAGACACACAGCAATGTGGTTCTCTTCATTGTGGGCAGGTATGACAACACCGATCATTAACGTCACCTCCGACTACCTGAGTTACAGACTCCAGCAGTCGACCTACTTCCGCTCCATTAGGTTTAGAAAATTTCCAGCGAGGGTATATAGGCGACCGCTAGTCATTTGGGTCTATATCATTCTGAACTTACTTTCTTCGATCCTCCTCTCCCTCTTACCATCCAGCTGAAGTAGGTAAGACGTTATGAGAGCACTCACCTATCACGGCGCGCACAGCGTCAAGGTCGACACGGTTCCCGATCCGGTTATCCAGGAAAGTGATGACATCATTCTTCGGGTTACCGCGACGGCGATATGTGGATCTGACCTCCATCTCTATCGGGGAAAGATTCCAACTGTCGAGCATGGCGATATCTTTGGCCATGAGTTCATGGGGATCGTTGAAGAGGCAGGCTCAGCAGTGACCGCCGTGCAACCCGGCGACCGCGTGGTAATTCCTTTTGTAATCGCCTGCGGCAGCTGTTTTTTCTGCGCAATGGATCTGTTCGCGGCCTGCGAAACGACAAATACAGGGCGCGGAGCGATCATAAACAAAAAGGTGATACCACCAGGAGCCGCGCTGTTCGGCTTCAGTCACATGTACGGCGGTGTACCTGGCGGGCAAGCCGAATATGTGCGCGTACCGAAAGCCAACACCGGGCCCTTTAAAGTGCCGGGGACGCTGTCGGATGAAAAGGTACTTTTCCTGTCAGACATCCTTCCAACTGCTTATCAGGCTGTAACGAACGCGGGGATTGGTAATGGCTCCAGCATCGCCATCTATGGTGCAGGCCCCGTCGGGTTGTTGAGCGCCGCCTGTGCAAGGATGCTCGGTGCCGACCAAATTTTCATGGTCGATCACCATCCTTATCGCTTGGCATACGCGCAGAAAACATACGGTGTAATTCCGATCAACTTCGATGAAGACGATGATCCCGCAGATACGATCATTCGACAAACCAAAGGAATGCGGGGAGTTGATGGCATCGTAGATGCGGTCGGGTTTGAAGCAAAAGGTAGTACGACGGAAACAGTTCTCGCGACACTCAAGCTTGAGGGCAGCAGCGGCAAGGCTTTACGTCAGTGCATCGCCGCCGTTCGGCGCGGCGGCACCGTCAGTGTTCCTGGCGTTTATTCAGGGTTCATCCATGGCTTCCTGTTCGGAGACGCATTCGACAAGGGTCTGACCTTCAAAATGGGTCAGACCCACGTGCATCGTTTCCTACCTGAGCTCCTTGAACACATTCAGACAGGTCGTCTCTCACCTGAAGTCATCATCAGCCACCACATGTCTCTGGAACAGGCCGCTGAGGGATATAAAATCTTTGATAAAAAAGAAGAGGATTGTCGAAAAGTCATTCTGACCCCCGGCGACACACACATCGCTAGTCCGGAGAGCGATAGCAGCGCAACACTGTTGACTACCTAAGTCTATCGGTAAGTGGAAAGGACGAGATGGTTTGGCTTTTTACCAAAAACTCTCGTCGTTTTACATTTGGGGGGCGGCGAACCGAAAATGTTAACGTTTTTTTACCCTAGGCAGCCTCGATTTTTCAGTTCGCTTAGACATTGAAGTCTATCTGTGATCTGAGTCATCAAAAAGGATTGCAAGGGGTGGCAAAAAATACTGAAATGCGAACACACTCAGCTACTAACTCATCAGACGCCGGGCAGTTAAGCTCGGCTAAGGGAGCTTTGATTGATCGTCCAATGGGAAGGTTTCTTGCCAATTGAAGGATCAGTGATCGTCATCGAAGACGATCCGACCTTGCGAGCATTGATGGAAGAAATTGTATCGGAAGTGGGAGGGAAAGCGCTCTCATTTGAGACTGCCGATGATGCGTTAACCTATCTGCTTCAAACTCATGAACAGTGTCGTCTAGTGATCGCAGATCACGGCGTACCTGGCCAGATCCAAGGAATCGAGTTCATCGAAATGGTAGGTAGTCGATGGCCATCAATTTCGGCAATCCTGACCTCTGGATATTTGATAGATCCAGAAGCTGTCCCAGCCTCTAGCATCTATCTACACAAGCCTTGGTCATTGGATGATTTCGTTATCGCTATGGCGACTTTATTGCAGCCCGGCGTAGCGATCATAAAGCCTGACTCACGGGATCGGCGATGCTAGATAGGCCGGGCTCGAATGGGTTACTCTCCTCATCAGAAGCTTCGTGAGTACCTCCTCTATCTCATCAGCAGCGCCGTTTTTATGCTCCGTGAGCGACAACTACCAGTAACGATCTGCTATCAGACCGCCAACCGCTTCTGCCCATAGTGGATCACAGCTCACACCCATCTTTGTGGCTGCCGCTATAACGGCAAGAAGTGCTTACTCAAGTCGCTGTGTACGATCGGAGAACACGGGATGGGCTCCATGAAAATGAAGCCATATTATGACCAATATCAGTTTGACATCAAAGGCGACTTTTGACGGCTATATGTATGCGTCAATCTGCTCAACGCCCCTGCGCTCTAAGCTCGCGCGACTCGAATCTGGTTTTGCATGCCATGCATCTCACTGCGTACGTCGCCAATCATACCGGCAATCGCTCTGCTAGAGTTGAGCTCCGCAGTCGAAACCTCCGTCACCAAAAGCTCCTCACTGCCTGTTGAAGGATCGGTCATCTTAATCATTAACGAGCCATAAGCATTTATGGTGCATGAGCAGAACAATGGTAGGAAGCCACACTCAATAATATGTCGAAGCTCAAGAGCTGAGATCATCGGAGTTTTCCTAGTATCAATCTGCATTCATTGTTGTTCTTCAGGATAAGTATTCAAGGGCTCAAAGTAGGATTATTCGACAAGGAGTTTCAGAGTGACGCTGGCTGAAACGTTCAACCGCGCGGATTCTTTGCTCTCCATTTAGTTGAGAAAAAATGTAGCTCCCGTTGTGATATTCCCATATCACACCTGTTCCAGCTTTCGGAGATTTACGAGATGCTTCGCGCAGCCAACCAGCTAGGAAGCACCCTCGGAAGAATCTCCAAAAAAGTTGGAATTTTTTCGTCAAGTAACAATCATTTGACTATGAGCATAGGGAGGATCTCATGAGCCAAACAGATATTTTTGTGATCGATTACAAGCTTTATGGGCAGGCAAAGTCATTCGTCATTCGCGCTAAGGCGATGCGGAATGTGGACGCATGGCATTGGGCGAGTTGCGATGCCGGTTTAGCCCCAATTCCTAAACCTGGTAAACCGCCCTTGAAGGTCGTATCGAAACCCCAGGCCGAAAGGTTTGGGGTGACAGATGTCAAATGGCGCGAAACAACTACTTTGGTTTGGACTGAGGCGTAGCCATGGGCAACGATTTCCATCACACGGGATGTGACGGCGAACTCACGAGAACTAATGCAGGGCTTTATGAGGCGAAAGACTCGATGAGATCGCCATTAGACTATTGGAACAAAGAGATATATGGAAATGATTGATGATGCACGAACACTGGGCATTCATTGAGTGAGCTAAAAACACCTAAAAGCACCATGCATGAACAACGGCGAATGCAGGGCGAGTGTCGACATAGCTGACACGGTAGTCATTCTTTATGTATGACCGAAGCAACACCCTCTAAAGTGATAACGACCGAAAACGGACTGAGGACATTTTGGAAATATTCTTGATTATCGTCAGATGTTTTAAAAAGAAGGTGCCCGGTAAAGGTTTCGTCTACGCGCACGGCTACCTCTCCGAGATTTAAATCGATGCGAAGGGTAGAGCCGTCTCCCATGCGCCATCGCCCAGAAACGGCTTTATCACCTAATACCTGAGAATCAATCGCGTGAGAGTTCCGTAGCCTTGGGATGATGTCACTCTGACGTATAGACAATAATCTACGATAAAAGAGGAGCCAAGCGAGATGGTCTTGACCTTGTGAATACTTGAAATACGCTGCCCCAAACTTAGGTTTCGAACTTTCGAAAGTTGATGCTGCGTTGGGATCTGGGATGCATTCCCTTTGACTTTCCTCAGCGAACGCGGCGAAATCCGAAAATTCGTCCCTCCGTCCTTCACAGACTTTCTGGGCCAATTCATCGTGAAAGTCGGTGAAAAAAAGAAAACGTTCATCTGCCCCCCATTCATCACCCATGAATATTAGGGGGATCATAGGTGAGAGCAGTAAAAAAGCCGTCGCGGCTCGTAATGCAGGCGCCGGAGTGATATGTACCAAGCGCTCGCCCAAGGCACGATTTCCTATTTGATCGTGATTTTGCAAAAAGAGTACGAAAGCGCTAGTAGGTAGATGACCACTCGGTTCGCCTCGAGGCTGTCCGTGACGAGTAGGTTCGCCCTGGTAAACAAAACCCTCGCTAAGCACACGTGCCAATTTCTCGGTAGTCGCTTCGGCAAAGTCGGCGTAGTAAGAATCTGTTTCGCCTGTCAGCAAGACATGCAATGTATTGTGTCCATCGTCGTTCCATTGAGCGTCGAAACCTTTTTTAAGGCGGTGTGCCTCATTTAACTCGTTCTCTAAGATTAACCAAACCTTTCGGGGCTCTCTAAACTCTTCTCGAATGCATTCCGCAAATTCGTTTAAAAACGTAGGGTCATCAATGGCGTGAACAGCATCTAAACGCAAGCCGTCGAAGCGGTATTCCGATAACCACATGATTGCACTGCCGATGAAGAAATCTCGCACCTCACGACGGCCATAATCGATAGCATCCCCCCAAGGCGTTTTCTTGTCGCTGTGGAAAAAGTGCTTGGCATAGGTGTGGAGAAAATTGCCGTCTGGGCCAAAGTGGTTGTAGACCACGTCAAGAATTACAGCGAGACCTAGCCCATGGGCTGTGTCGATTAATGATTTAAGCTGTTCAGGGCTACCGTATGAGACTTGGGGGGCATAGGGCAGAACCCCATCATAACCCCAGTTGCGGCTCCCGGAGAATTGCGACAACGGCATAAGCTCAATTGCCGTGAAACCCATATCAGCCAAATGGGGCAACATGCTTTCCACAGCGGAATAGCCGCCAATCAAGCCAACATGGAGTTCATAAATTATAGCTTCATGCCATGGTCGACCGTACCATCCGAGATGCTGCCAGCGATAACTTTCTGAGTCGACAACGACACTATATCCATCGGCATCCTCTGCTTGCGCTCTGGAAGCGGGATCTGGAACCTCGTAATCATTGTTGATCTTATATTTGTAGAGGGTGCCAGCAGAGCATTGAGTTTCGAGGACAAACCAACCGTCGTTGCCCGGTAACATCGCCATTGATCTGCCGCCATCTGTCACCACATTTATTGTCTTTGCATCTGGAGCCCAAAGACTAAAACGCGTGCAGTTTGAATCAACAACAACGGCTCCATGGCATCTACTGAGTTCGCTGTTCGCAGGCATTCTTCGCCCCCTTTACATAGATAATCGTTGTGCGAAATTAGAACCACCGCGTCATCAACAAGGTAAACTTGATAATTGCGAACTATAGCTCGGCCTGCTATTACGAATGGTCACTCTTTTGCAATGACCATGGCACGCCATCTTGGAATCTAAACGACTTAATCTAAACTTTCTCTCTTGCCGGTATTATTTAAGACACCCGCACGGCGTTTGCGCAACAGGAGATACCAAGAGCAGCCTGCGATAACGTGGCAGGTATAACCATAAGAAAGCGGGCCCTCACAGGGCGTTTCAAATATTTTAATTTGGAACACGCTCTGCAGACAAACGGTAGGTGCGCTGAGACCGCAGGCAATATTTTTTGTAGAGCTACCAAGTCATCCGTTCGACGTACGTAGCCAGGTACTCGGTAAGCGTCAGCGAGCACGCTTGAATTGCCCCATCCAAAATAAGCTCGTAACCGTGGGTGTTTTCGGTGGGTATCGCTAAGCAACCAGCTTTTGCTGATGAGCCATTGCTCAAGACAGCGCTCGCATCTGAAGCGAAATCAACCAGCAGTGCATATTGTGGGGTGTAACCACAGCGAGCTGCCGCAGCTGCTAAGGATTTCACGACTCCCCGCGTGTAATAACCCTTTTCGTCACCAGTATTTATGATTGGATCGATGCTAAGCCTCGTTCCATACTCGTCCATCACTGGGCCGACCTCAACTGCAATAGTGGTATCACCAGGGAGTGTCGCAGATGCGAACATTGCCCCAGCATTGGATTCTTCTTCCGACGTCGTAAATACAAAATAAACATCGCAAGTCAGCTCATTTCGACGATGACTTACTTGACGCGCGGAATCGATCACTGCTGCCATGGGAGCACGATCATCCAAAAAATGCGCCGCGACAGCGTCACCAACGCGAAACGGCTTACGCCAGTGGCGACTCAACACGACTCGCGTACCTGGACGCACTCCATGACTACGAAGAATTTGTAAAGAAGAGCGCGTAACCACATGAACATCATTCCAATGCACGTTTCCCGATAACACATCACCTCCTTGAGGAGCATTCTGCGTTGCATGCATTGAACCGAAAGACAAAACTCCTGGGATAATTTCGTTATCACCCAGAATATCCACCGGACACATGCCGAAATTCACCGGGTTCGCGCCGCCTAGCGCGGTTACTCTCAGCGTGCCGTCTTCATTGACGCTCTTAACCACCATTGCGATTTCGTCCATGTGCGCCATGACCCGCACAGATCTCCGCCTTTCGGGAGTCTCTCGCTGACTTTTGATAAGTCCTATGACGTTGCCTGCAGCATCAACCCATGTTTCGTCGCAAAGAGGGGTGATGGTTTGCATGCATATTTCGCGGACTTCATCTTCCTGTCCCCCTGGCCCACGAGCCATCAAGAGCTGAGCTAACAACTCGGAAATCGTGTTTTGCTGATTTGAGCCCCTAGAAATAGCATCATGTTGTGCATCACACATTTTCGGTCTCTCGCTCAGGCTCATTAAATGACAAGCGGCGCTATTGCAGCGCCGCCCGATTTCAAATCACAGCTGTCACTTGGATTCCAAAGTTGCAGCCTGGTTGCCGCCCTGTTCCGCAATCTTGGTCAATTTATCATCAGCCCCTTTTTCTTCAGCGAGCGTCGCTGCCAACATCGCTGCAGCGTCGTCAAGCTTGAGATGCTTGGCCATTGCTATTAAGGTGCCGTAGGCTGCTATTTCGTAGTGCTCCACCTTCTGCGCCGCACCAATTAACGCTGCATCCAAGACCGCACCCTTCTCGATCTCTTCCAAAAGCTCTTTCGACTCTTCAACCAGCCCCTCCATCGCCACGCATTTCATGCGCTTCAGTTTGATACCCGTAAGCTCGACCAGTTGATCAATACGCTCGATCTGACCTTGGGTTTCTTCCAAGTGGGAGGTAAACGCGTCTGCCAACAGGGGGTTGGTCGCTGCTTTCGCCAAGCGAGGCAACGCTTTGGTGATTTGTTTTTCCGCACTGTAAACGTCAGAGAGTTCATGGATAAACAAGTCTTCGACAGTTTTTCTAGCCATTTCTAAACTTCCTTCTGGTCAGTCTTCGTGTCGCCTCGTGGGCGTCCGCACGGGATCAGCATGCATGCAAAACTTGCCGTGCATAAAGACTGACCAGCCTGTTTTACGATGTGTTCCGAAAATTTTCAGGGTAACGGATAAAAGGCTCATTGCTAACCCAAAGCAGTATCTAGGAACATCATCAACCCAAAACCGAGCATCAGTCCCAAGGTCGCAGGAGTCTCATGACCATTGCGGTGCGTCTCTGGTATGACCTCATGAGACACCACAAAAATCATGGCTCCAGCTGCCAAGCCCAGCGCAATGGGATAGCCCAATGCAAAGCTACTAGAAATGCCTAATCCCACAATCGCTCCAATGGGTTCCATCAATCCCGATCCCACAGCAAATAGTGCTGCGCGAAGCGCTGAGATGCCTGTCACACGCAACGCTAGGGCGACCGCCAGACCTTCGGGTATGTCTTGGATGGCGATGGCAGTGGTCAGTGGCAGTCCGACCTTCATATCGCCGTTGGCGAAGCTCACTCCAATAGCCATGCCTTCCGGCAGGTTATGCAGAGTGATTGCCAGGACGAACAACCAAACACGATTGATACGCTGTGCGTCTGGCCCTCGGCGTCCGCTTTTCTCATGTTCGTGAGGAACGAAACGATCAAGGCCAACCATCAGCGCTACGCCTAATCCCAATCCCGCAACAACAACGCATGCTGCGAGTAACTGATTTTCGCAAAGGGCCTGAGCTGCTTCGATACCAGGGAGAATGAGGGAGAAGGAACTGGCGGCCAGCATCATGCCGGCGGCGAAGCCCAGCATGATGTCTTGTGTGCGGGCTGCGATTTCTCGTAACGCAATCGCTATGACAGCTCCCATGGCCGTTGCAGCGAAACCTGACATGCCACCGAGAAAAGCGAAGTGCAGATTTTGTTTGTTAGCGCCGACAAAGGCGCCATACCCGCAGATGAGTAAGAACAATGTTACGCAAATCAAGATTGACCAGAAGGCGCGCCCGCCCCACCCAGTTCCTGAGAAACGGGCGAACCAGGAGCTAGGCGGTGCGGCTGATGAGGTCAACGGCTCGGGCATGGTACCTCCTATTTTTTCGAGTCGTACTTTTCAGTAGATACGGAAAGCGACAGTAGGAACTGCCTGGATACGCGTTGCGCGTCACGTTCAAAAGCGACGTAGGTGGAGTAGAACATCTCCGAAACAGTTAGATTTTGATGCGTAGTTTTTTTGATGACCACGGTGTGAATCCCTCTGAGTCACATGGAAAACCGCACGCCTGATGGCGTGCGGCCACTTCTCAAGGTTGTGTTTCGCCTTGTACCCCGGCCCCTAAATCTGCACCCGTGATCGGGTTGCTTTCTGGGGCGGACATTGTCCTGGCTTTCATATCCATCAGCAGAGCCTCGTCCTCAGCGCTCAATTGCACAGAGGCGGTGCCATCTCCACCATCCACTGCAGGCGCCGGATCTTCCACGAAGACCCATTCGTCCCCTTCGTTCCAGGGGCCGCGAATGCTGCCTTCGCCCTGTGACATATTGAAGTAGACGTTGGTGAACTCCGGCATGCCCGGTAGTTTGCCCTGAGGGAAATTTGGTTGGATGGCGTGCAATGCTTTTTCGAAAGACATCTGGTGGGCGATTTCACGTGTCATTAGAAATCCCAATGCCTCTTTCACACCGGGATCATCGGTGACATTCATCAAACGCTCGTAAACAATTTTCGCTCTCGCCTCGGCGGCGATATTCGAGCGCATGTCTGCTGTGGGTTCGCCAATGGTATCGACGTAAGCTGCCGACCAAGGTACGCCAGCCGAGTTAATCAAAGGAGCACCTGCGCCATACAACAGACTCGTGATGTGAGAGTCGTTACCGGCTCCGTTGATGGCGCGGTATAGCTCGCCTTCTTCCTCGACACCTTCGGCCATTTGTCCCTTGGCGCCCTTGTTCAACATCACGATGATCGACCCGACAATCTCAAGGTGACTGAGCTCTTCGGTGGCGATATCCATCAGTAGATCTTTTCTGCCTGGATCATCTTCCGCCAACGCTTGGGTGAAGTAGCGGGAAGCCGCTGCGAGCTCGCCCTGAGCTCCCCCAAACTGCTCTAGTAATAAATTAGCTAAGCCAGGGTTTGGCTGGGCAACCCGCACGGTGTATTGAAGTCGTTTGTTATGTAGGAACATGACATTCTCCTCAGGTGAATAAGGGCTGCGGTTCACTCGGTGATAGACCGAATTCCAGCCCACAAACATCTGAAGCAAGTGCGCCAGGGTTAATTTCAAAAACCTTCGGCGCGAACGACGAACGGATAGAGATTATCCTTTACTGTGTTCTGGCGACGAGGGGCCTTCTTTGATCCCACGAGGCCCCGCAACACCCCAAATGATCAAACCTAAGACCGGGAGGATAATTAGGCCAAACGCCCATGCTGCTTTTATGCCTACCGTTTTGTCGCTTCGAAACACGCTAACAATCGCCCATAGATCGACGAGCAGAATGATCACGGCGACAGCAATCGCGAAATAGCTGGTAGCTTCAGACATGTTGTAACCCTCCTCAGATAGTTAAATCTTAGGCCGCAGACTAATCAGGGTGTTCCAAGCAAATCTCGGGACGCATGTTAGCCTCAGAAATTAATCCTCTCGGGCAATGATGGAAATCTTGCCGTTGCGCTCAATGATCGCGTACTTGATGTCTTCCAGCGTCTCAATCCCCTGACTGGATCGTGCGGCTTCCATGACGTCAGCTTCGACCAGTCGGGCCTGACGTAGCCGTTGATGAAGAAGCTTGCCGTTTTCAACGATAATGGTGGGCTCACCATCGATCAGCCGTGAAACCCATCCCGAGCGTTGCTTGAGCAAGGACAATCCGACATCGATAGAGATCAACGTAACAATGACGATCATCGAATTGGTCAGCGAGAAATCATCACCTAGCAGCGCTTGCTGCGTAGCCTCGCCAATCATCATCAATAGAACGAAATCGAAGGTAGTCAGCTCCGCCAGTGAGCGTCGCCCAGCAATCTTGAAGAGCACCATGAGCGCTAAATACATGGCACCTGCACGCAAGACCGAATCCATAAATCACCTAAGGGAAAATGAACTGCACAAGCTTTATACCGTTGGTGCCCGGTGAAGAGATCTGACTTCGATGGAAGCCAAGGCCGTCCCCTCGCAAGGTAATGTACAGCGTCGCTTGACCATCAAGATCAGTCTGTAGCCAGAGCCTGATGCCCTTTGAAGAACTTCTTGAGCGCAGAGGTATCGGTTGTAGAGTTTCGATACTAAAGCCTTCCATTAGCTGACCTGCGAGCTCCAGCTCTACCTGAGTATCTGGCGTTGAGCTCAAAGTGATTTTCATCGAATTAGTCGAGCCATTGCGATGGAACATTTCATATTCCACCCTGACCTTTCCGTCATTGCTACGGACATCTCTTGAGCTGAGCAAGCCTCTGGAAAAGACGCCCATCAATCCCATCAAAACTACTAAAACCAATACGTACCAGCCTAGGCGCTCAAAACGCCAGACCTTCTGTTGATAGGCCATGTCCTCGCGAATCGGATGTTCGCGGCTTCTCAGATCTGCATTATCGGAGTCTTCGCTCATGAAGCTTTAACCTTCTTGCAAGCTCGCGCTCGACAATGAAAATGCGGTAGCCATTGCAACGCATATTCCGTCGCCTCTGCTTGAACATGACAACGTCCTCCGAAGAATCTGTGTTCGCGACTGAACACATGGCAGTCATCATCCGACTGAAACGCCCAGGCAAAACAAATTGTGCCTGCAGGGATTCCATCGACATCGTCCGGCCCCAGTATTCCGGTAGTCGCCACTGCGGCATTAGCGGTGCTATCTCGCAAGGCGCCAGTAGCCATTTCTCTCGCCACTTCAACGCTAGTCAGGTTGAAGGTTTTGATAGTTTGCGGGCTGACATGGAGTAGTCGCTCCTTCGCTTGGGGCGAGTAAACGACGTAGCCACATTCAATTAATTCGCCGCTGCCCTCAACCTCTGATAACAGCGTGACAATTTTGCCCGCCGTACACGACTCCGCTGTGGTAATCACCAATGCGTTATCACGCAGGTATTGGACAGTGTCGCTAGCAATGGACATGGCCAGAATAACCTCGGTGGTAATTGTCTCCAGCGAGCGCACGCATGTACGCCTCGTCTGCTTCCCTTCGCAGGTCGCGCCATTTGTACCAGCTGAGAACTCCCATGCAATCCAATTTATCCGCCTGGCGCAGCAGCTCGTCGTGATAGGCGTCTGAGCAATCCGTCCTCAATTCAAGATTTCCCAAGCCACTGTGCCAAGCATCCAAAGCGAGTAATTTGGTTTCTCGTGGAAATGTCAGTTGGTTCTTTAAAGCGTTCATTTCGCTCACCTCGAACATTTTCCAGTTGAGCTACCGATTCCGAGTTAGGTTCAAAATGTCTGACGAAATGCAAATATCTGAACAAAAGTAGGCGGAGGCGCCTTACCCAGCGAGAAAGACCTGAGCACGTAGACGTAGGGGTGGGTGACCTGTCAGATCCTCGTCAAGGATTCGCGTACAAAGAATTGTATGGTTTTTCACCTTGTCGACCCTTTGAGCTAAAAAGGGGTTATGTGGGTTGAAGAAATCCCAGCAAACTTCTCATGGTGTCAGGGAAGAAATTGATTCCCGTGACAGGAGAATCCGACGAAAGGGAAAAATGTAATAAAATGTTTCAAGTGGTAGGGTTGTCTGTATCATAAATACTACGAGAGTTCGCAATCATGAAATTCGCAAGTTTCTGCCAAGCGCTTTCCAACTGGGCAGGCAGTTCAAAAACCTTCTTACTGGCCATCGTTTTAATCGGAGTTTGGGCGCTCACAGGGCCATACTTTCATTACAACGATACATGGCAGCTGATCATCAATACCTCGACTACCATCATCACCTTCCTGATGGTTTTTCTGATCCAGAACACGCAAAACCGTGACAATGACATTTTGCATCTCAAAATCGACGAGTTGATTCGAGCCACTAAAGACGCACAAAACGCGACGTTGTCCTTGGACAACATGGGGTCAAAAGACCTTCGAAAGCTCCGGGAACAGTACAGCTCTCTCGGTGAAAACGATCAACTCAATCTCGACACAGCCTGCACGAACGAGGTGCTTTCCGTTCAACCATCTCGTCAAGCCAAAACGTCTGAATCCGATCCAGAAGGCCTCCAAAGGTGAAAGCCTCCTCTTTCAATGCTGAGGTCATTGAGGTCTTCTGCCTGTGAAAGTCGTCGTGAGGCCGACCCTGTAATAGAGCATCTGAGCTGGTGTCTTTTGTGTCTACCTTGTTGGAGGCCCAGTTAGTTCACCTCTGAGTGACTGGCGCGATAAATAATTCACCACGCAAGGCATAAGTCAAAAATTCGACCGTCTTATAATCCTAGGAGAGGTGGCGCTGTGCGATTTGCGCCCGCCATGACCTTAAGTGCCTTGGCCGAGACCTTCCACTGCACGGCTATAGTTTGCGGTGGCCTTCTCAATCATCCGTCGACGGTCTTCCCGGGTGACAAATCCTTCCTCGCAATACTCCTCAGCAAGGCGAAGTAGTTCGTCGTACTGTTCCGGAGCGCTCATTCGAATCTCAGGGTGTTCTAGGAGCTGATGCCATGTCGCCAACGCGTGCTCTTTTCTGTCTTCATTCATGATGAAACTCTCCATGGTGTCATGTCATCAGTAGAGACAAAGTATTTCGCGCAGTTCAGCCCTGTCGATGAATGGCGGTTCGCCTGTGCTTTCTCCGCTATGCACGTCCCAACTGATCTAGTATCGCCGCTCAAGGGTCGTCGTATGAAATGGCTTTGGATTGGATTCTTCGGTGGTGCAATCTATCTCAATGAATACTCGTCTGTTTAGTCTTCTGCTTCGACACATTCGCGCCAGCCAGCATATTTAAAAAGGTCTCTCTCACTTTCCCTATGGGCTATTATTTAATGTCTCCTTTCGAGGTGTTCGCTCGCCGCAGATTGTGGTTCGCCATGGACAGCCGTAGCTAACAAGCTAGCTCTAGAGGTGATCCCCACAATCTGTGACCACGATAGGACTTACGTGATGAACACCAAAAATGATGCGGACGCAGATCGCCCGCAGCGACAGGATATTCAACCTAGCCATCTAGGCTTTCCGGTGGTAGGTATTGGAGCTTCCGCAGGAGGTTTGCAGGCTGTTCAGCATTTTTTCGAGCATATGCCAGCTGACAGCGGGCTGGCGTTTGTGGTGGTTATGCATTTGTCACCCGATCACCAAAGCAGTGCAGGAAAACTGATCGCTTCCCGAACTAAGATGCCCGTCACCCCATTGGTTTCTGCTACGCCCATCGAACGCAACCATGTGTATGTAATATCTCCTGCGCAGCGCCTGTCGATGAACGATGGCTACCTACGTGGTTTGCCCCCGGAGCCAAGAAATGGTCGACACGTAACCATCGACCTTTTCTTCCGTGATCTCGCGGACGCTCATAAGGAACTAGCTTTCTGCGTGGTCTTATCAGGTACTGGATCTGATGGAGCCGTTGGGCTGTCGCGTATCAAGGAGCAAGGTGGTGTCACCCTAGCCCAGCATCCAGAGGATGCCGAGTTTGACGGGATGCCGCAGGCGGCGATCAATACTCACAAAGTCGATTTCGTACTACCGGTTGTCGAAATGCCGCAGAAAATTCTGGATGTATGGCACAACGCCCAGCGCATTCAACTTCCAAATGCTGTGGATATCCAACCAGGTTCTCCGCCTAAGCTAGATGAACGGGCTGTCGAACAAGCAGAGCAAGCGTTGCTTGATATTCTTATCAAGCTGCGCTCGACTACCGGTCATGACTTCAAGCACTACAAGCGTGCCACAGTTTTGCGTCGTATCGAACGCCGTATGCAGGTGACCACACAGCCTAATTTGCCCGCCTATTATCGCTACATCTGTGACCATGCTGATGAGACCAAGGCTCTGCTCGATGACATGCTCATCGGCGTAACCAATTTCTTTCGCGACCGTGAATCATTTGAATCATTGGAGCGCGAAGTGATCCCCCAGTTGTTCGCCCGTCAAAACAGCACCGATAGTACCCACGAGATACGAGTCTGGTCAGCGGGTGCATCCACAGGGGAAGAAGCATATTCACTCGCTATCCTGCTTAATGAGTACAAAGCTGAAACGTCATCTGATTTCACAATTCAAGTTTTCGCCAGCGACATTGACGACCGCGCGATAAGTACCGGGCGCAAAGGGCTGTATTCTGAGGCAATCATCACGGATGTCTCACCCGTCCGTCTGCGGCAGTATTTCGTCAAAGAAGATGCCGATTATCGCGTTCGAAAGGATATCCGAGAGCGAGTGTTGTTCGCCAAACACAGCCTGTTAGTAGATCCGCCTTTCTCTCAAATAGACCTGATTGTCTGCCGCAATCTACTTATTTACCTCGACCGTGATATTCAGCGCGAAATTCTACAGATGTTTCATTTTGCGTTGCGAGCCGGTGGATATCTCTTTCTCGGTACCTCTGAATCAGCGGATGCTTGCCCTGAGCTTTTTACCACCGTCGACAAAAAGAATCGTATTTTTCGTGCTCGCGGCGGCCCCAATACGCACAGACTACCTGCCATGCCCCGTGGTGGTTACGCACGTACCATTTCATCGTCTCTGCCTAGTGATACGCGACCGGTGAAAAAGCCATCCACGGTCGAACTCTATCAACGGGCTGCAGAGCGTTTTTCTCCACCAAGCATCATCGTTAATAGCGAAGCCGATATTCTCTATATCAGTCAGGGCGCTGGTCGATATCTTCAGCATATGACCGGAGAGGTCAGCAATAATCTTTTATCGCTAGTGGGCGGAGATCTGCGCCTGGAACTGCACACTACCATCTTCCAAGCTCAACAATCTGGGCAGTCCGCTCGGGCACGTCCGATCAACCACAACCGTGATGGACAGCATTATCACGTGCAGATCGAAGTGCATCCGTTCACGGACTCTGAAACAGAGCTGAACTGCCTTTACATCTTGTTCATCGAGCAAGAAATAGACGCACAGAACGTTAGTTCCAACGCTTCCGTGCAGCCTGAGAATCAGATGCTTTCTAATCTGGATCGGGAGTTGCAACGTACCAAAATGCAACTTCAGGAAATTATAGAGCAATCGGAAGTCTCGAGCGAAGAACTAAAGGCCTCCAACGAGGAAATGCAGGCGATCAATGAAGAGCTACGTTCTGCGTCCGAAGAGCTGGAAACCAGCAAGGAAGAGTTGCAGTCAATAAACGAAGAACTCCTCACTGTAAACCACGAGCTGAAGATCAAGGTTGAGGAAACAGACCAGGTCAACGACTACCTAAGCAATCTGATCAGCTCTACCGATATTGCCACTGTTTTTGTTGATCGAGAGCTGCGCATCAAATGGTTTACGCCCCGAGCTACGGACATCTTTAGCATGCTGGCGGTAGATACAGGTCGCCCCTTAATGGATATCACTCATCGCCTCAAATACGACGGAATTGCCGAAGATGCCATTTTAGTATTCGAGACCCTCAAGGGCATCGAACGTGAAATCGCGAGTTCCGAGGGCCGTTGGTACATCGTGCGGATCTTGCCATATCGATCCAATGTGGATCAGATAGGCGGTATCGTTCTGACCTTTATTGACATCACCTCACGCCGCGAGGCTGAGCAAGAGCTTCGGTTGAGCGAAGAACGAATGCGTCTGGTCACAGAAAGCACCCATGACTACGCGATTATCGTGCTTAACGAGGAAGGCTTTATCACTGATTGGAACGACGGGGCGAGGAACACCTTTGGCTTCAGTCGGGTCGAGGCGGAAGGTCAGCATTTTCGCTTCATCTTTTCCGCCGAGGATCAGCGCGCAGGTGTGCCAGAAATGGAGCTGGAAACGGCACGCACCGAAGGTCGCAGTGACGATGAGCGCTGGCACGCACGCAAGGATGGCAGCAAGTTTTATTGCAGCGGCGAGGTCACAGCATTGGCGAGCAAAGGCTTTCAAGGCTTCGTCAAAATCGCACGCGATCTGACTGACCATATCAATTTGCACGAAAAGCAACAGCAAAGCCTTAATGCATCGCTGAGTTCCAGCCAGCAAAAAGATCAGTTCTTTGCGGTGATGTCGCATGAGCTCAAACACCCGCTAAACCTTATTCAGCTAAACGCCCAGGTGGCGCGTCGGCTTCCAGTTGCGAAGAAGGATCCGACTCTGCAAAAGGCAATCACCACCATCACTGACGCGGTAGCCAGCCAAGCGCGCATCATCGATGACCTCATGGACGTCGCGCGGGTACGCAATGGCAAGCTGCAGTTGCAATGCAAGCCGCTGGATCTCGTGGTGGTACTCAATGAAATTCAACAAGTCGTGCTGAAAGCAGAACCCGGATGCAAGATTCACTTCACGACACCTGAACAAAGTCTATTCATCGATGCAGATCAAACCCGGATAGAGCAGATCATTTGGAACCTGATCAGTAACGCCATCAAGTTCACCCCTGCTGAAGGTACGGTGCAAGTTGTCACGACGAAACTGGAGCAGGCTGTACGTATCGAAGTGATCGACACTGGGCCGGGTATCGAGAATGACCAATTGGAATATATCTTCGAGATGTTCGGACAGGCCGACCATCGCCCTTTAGGCCAGCACCGAGGTGGCTTGGGGATTGGCTTGGCGTTGGTCGAACAACTGGTTAAAAGCCACCATGGCGTGATACAGGCGTATTCTGAGGGCGCGGGTAAGGGGTCACGCTTCACCGTAGAACTTCCACTAACCGAAGCATGTGAACAGCATGCCTTTAATGACCCCGATAACGAGCAAGGTCAGTTGGCTGGCATTCGTATACTCCTCATCGACGACTCACAGGAAGTCTTAGAAGCGTTACAGCTACTGCTTGAATTAGAAGACGCCCACGTCCTGGCGTTCGATCACCCATCTAAAGCTCTGTCAGTGGCTCACACGCAACGCTTCGATGTAATTATCTCGGATATTGGACTGCCGCACATGGATGGTCATGAGCTACTTGCTGCGTTACGTAAGTTACCGGAGTACGCAGCCGTGCCGGCAATTGCTCTCACAGGTTACGGTGCTGCCGGAGGTGCGCAGTACCAAGGGGAAGGCCGATTTGATGCATCTCTCGGAAAACCGGTAGCCCTGGAGGATTTGACAAGCTTGATTTGCGGGTTGGTTACTACGCACGGTGAAAAACGATCCTAGAAAATGTGAACAAATCGGCGTCCTCGAAAAATTTATCGACTCTGTATGGGCAGATAATCGATCTGGTTGTTGACAGCGACTGAGGCTAATTCGGTTTTTAGGTTTTTGTGGACAAGTGCGCTCTGCGCTTCCGATGCTGGATTGTCCCGCGCCGAACGAGCATAAACCTTTAAAGAAAACCACTATTTGCTTCCTGCAGGATCTCGGAAGTAACCGACATAAAAATCGGCGATGTAAGTCTCTCGAATGCCGGGCTTGCCAGTATCTGTTCGGCCTAAGCCAAACCTGCAGCGTGAATCAAATCTACTTGGGTTCTTGACTCGGCTCTCAGGGCCACCATCATCCCGTTACCCACTGAAGCGGGTTCGCCATTGAAGGGCTGAGGGTTACGACGGCGGTTACAACCAGCTCACGGCGTTTGTCCGCTTTTGCCGGTGCGAGCAAGGCAAGTCAGTACGCGCTTTTGTACCACTGACCTTTGCCCTCGGTGAGGCCTTTCAGTTTGACTGGAGCGAAGAAGGCCTGCTGATCGGTGGCCTGTTATAACGTATCCAGGACTCCCACATGAAGCTGTGCACCTGTCGCGCATTCTGGTTGGTTGCGTACCCCAGCTAAGGCCACGAGTTGGTCAGTGGGCCAGCAGCCGTTTGTACCCTTTGCGGATTGTGGTCATTGCGGACGAAACAGTGATTGCCAGTCACGAGCGCCTCTTTGATCGAGATCAGGTCTGTTTTGACCGGCAGCACTACATCCCGCTTATCGAGCGCAAGCCTAGCCGCCCAGACAAAGATCAAGTCACGAGAACGAAAGCGCAAGGACGGAGATTATATCGAGGAGGATGAGCCATTTTGATCCGCACCATAAATGCCCTGCTGCATGCATAAAAGCAGTGGGGCTTGATGCGTCTTGAATCGGAACACTGCTGCTAAGCTTATCCACAATTACTGGGACAGAAATCAGTAATCCTTCTTGGGTCAGTTTTCAATCAGCGCCAATAGGCCAAAGCTCCAAAATTAAAAATTATGTGTATGTGCTGACCGTCGATTACCCGGTTTTCATGGAAAAAGCAGCGCCAATGCTTGCCTCTTTTCTCAGACCAGAACCTAAAAGGAGGTAGGCGGTACTCTTGGTTTCAAACATGCAGCCTTCAGTGAAGGATTTGCCGAAGTTACTGCGTACCCACATGCCAGATTGAAAGCGACCTTTACTGTCCAGCACGACTTCGTGAGCGAAAAGCGTCGCGGGAAGTAGACCGAGGCTCGTAAGCTTTTCCCTTTCAACCGGCGTCACGGTGAGGTCGATCAAGATCCACTGTTTCACCACACAGAATGCTTTGCCTGGAAATGTCTTTGCAGCCAAAGAGATCAGTTCTTCTTCAGAGTCCTGCCAGCCAGGCGATTCATCTCCAGCTCCGTATAATAACTGCGAGATTTCATTCAAAGTGACCATTCAAAAACCTTAGATTTGCACTAAATACCAACCGTTCGAGCATGCTCACACCCGCTAGTTATGATCTATCAACTCCTAGCTCAATGGAGGACACTGACGAGATCCATTCACCCTCAAACCACCACCAAGCACTCAGGATCGAAGCCTGTGCTTTGACCCGGATAACCGCGTGGATTGGACACCACTCGACACCCTTCCTTTGAGAAATCCGCCGCAACGTGGGTATGCCCATAAACCCAAAGATCAGCCTTACTAAGTAACTCTGACCAATCGTTTGCATAGGCTGCAGCCAGATGTCCGGGATGATCGCCACTCAGATGATCCAACACAGGTGCATGATGTGTGACAACCACTGTTTTGCCGTCGAAAGGTCTATTAAGCTCCTGGGTTAACCAGCGGTGAGCTCTCATGGATTTCGCGACTAGGTCATCTGGACGCAAGCGCCTGTAATCCAAGTCGGCTCGAATAGCCAAGAAATCGTTCATCGAATCCCATGCAACCCGCTTTGCCGCAAACACATCACCGGTAGCCGAATAATCCGTCCAGGCAGTTGTGACCAAAAAGCGTGTGCCATCGAGAATGAGCATCTCGTTTTCGAGCACATGCACATGGGGCAATGCCGCATCTTTCATTTTTCGCAGTGTGTGACCTATGTGCCCACTGTAGTACTCATGATTGCCACAAACATAGATAACATGGCACTGGAATGTGTCGTTCGCCCATGAGACTCCACGCGATTTGATATCAATATCGCCGGCGAGAATCACTACGTCCGCGTTGCTGGTAGGAGGTTCGAATCGCGAGAATTCGTTATGCAAATCTGAATAAATTTGCAGCTTCATAGCATTTTTCTCTTTATGTAGCGGCAGTAGCTAACGAGCCCGCTCGCAGTTCCATGCCAGCCTAGTGCGACCGCTGATGCGCCGTAAAAAGATTAAGTGACATCATCCAGAGTCACAGCCATGTGTCCTCCTGATCATGGAACTTCATTGCCTTGCGCTCGTGTAGATCCGGCCTACATCCGTTACGAACTCGTAGACCGGATTCCTTTCGGTACCGGCCTGAATCCGAATATCGGATAGGGGCTCCATGGTGTATGAGCCCTGATTATTCTTTGCAGGCGGCTGGATAAGATGGATTTTGCTCACGCTCAGGAAATTACCAACCTCTGCTGCGCGCATCATTTGGATGGTGCTCACATCCGTGACGAGATGCGCAACCGGGCCTATGCATCCATCCTCCCATCCCATGCCTTCGATCAGAAATGTGTATTCACAACGACTGATGTCCACTGATCTCCAGAGCATCCGAACACTCTCCGGCACTTTAAATTGCCCCTGCAGCTCACTGTTATAAGTTACAAACACGGCAAACAACCCAGTCCTTGCCCTGCCAAACCTTTGATCGGTTTAGCTCAAGGCGATCCTCTAGATAAACGCTGCTAATACATTTGGCAGCCCGATAGGGAAGCTGCTGAAGCATCCCCAATTTGCGGGTCAGCGCGCCGCCCATTGAATGGACATGATAAGGAAGCTGCCCACCAATAACAACATATGATATTTGGTGGGCCTACACGACTGTGGCTCTATTCTTCCTTTTGAGATACTGAACGTGAAGGAAGAGCTAGCCATCACCCTACGCACCATCCGGAAACTGAAAGGATTAGGTTATGAAGCCCTAGCAGGGACTATCAGCCAGAGCAACCTAAGCTTGCTGGAACAAGGGAAAATCCAGGCTACGCTACCGACCCTTGTAAAAGTGGCCGAGACGCTCGGTATCAACCTTCTTACGCTCATGGCGTTATGCTTGGCGATCCGTGACAAAGAATCTCCCGAGTCCGAGTTGAAAAAGGCGCAAAAGGAACTCCTTTGCTTCATAGAGTCGGGGGGGCTCAATATCATGGAGGATCAAATGCAGGATGGCGCGTTGAAAAAGCGCGGTCGTGGCACTCGAGCGAACGCCCAGAGCGTCAGTGCTGTGATTAGCTTGAGAAAGCAGGGCAAGACCCAAGCGGAAGCTGCCCGTGAACTAGGCCTGCCCACATCGACGGTTCAGCGGTATTGGCAGAAGGACTGATTCTTCGGGGGATGACCTTTGACTGCGCCACGCTCCATCAACTGCCAACCGGTAAACAAGCTCTCATTTCGCAGAGTTAAAATACGATACCTATAAATTGCCTGAAGCCTAGCTATGTTCCTCTCGGTTTAGCTCGTGCGGTAGCTTCCGCGATCAAAGGGTCATCAGGCCAAAAATGCTTTGGGTACCTACCCTTTAAATCCTTCTTCACCTCGGTGTAGGTCGACGCCCAGAAGTTCGCCAAGTCCTGAGTAACCTGTACCGGACGGCGTGCCGGTGACAGAAGATGCAGCTTGAGCACCTGTCGTCCATTCGCAATGCGTGGCGTATCCAATTGCCCGAACAGCTCCTGGAGTCGCACTGCAAGAACCGGAGGTCGCTCACTGTAGTCGATTCGAATATTCGATCCAGACGGTACCGAAACCGTCTGGGGCGCCTGGGAATCAAGCTGCTGCGGAAGAGGCCAGAGCAGAAGGTTGCGCAGGACGGACGATAAGTCGAGCTGGCCAAAATGACTGAGGCGAGTGACTTTACCGACATATGGCCCCAACCACTCTTCCAGGGACTGCAGCAATGCCTCATCACGTAGGTCAGGCCACTCACTTCGGTTACCCGACTCTTCATCCAATATGCGCAGCAACTCCACCCTCGCCTGCCACTGGCGAAGCTCGGGCGTCCAGGGCAAAAGCTCCAAACCCTTACGACGAACAAAGTTAAGCAACGCCTGTACACGAGCCTCATCGCCCAGGTTGGCCAGTTGTGAGCGGGACAAAATCAACTCCCCTACTTTCACTTGTCGCTCAGCGCGCAAAGCACCTTCCCGCTCATCCCAGTAGAGCTCGTCCACCTGGGTAACCTGTTCTTTCAGCACAGTCTCGAACAATGCTTCGTCCAAGTCGGCTGCGAGGTAGATTCGCTCTTCCCGCTGCCCCTGTCGGCTACCCAAGTCAGCGATCACCAGCCACGAATGCTTCATCAGCACGTCGATCTCGGTGAACATCGCCGCACGACCATTCGCCAAACGATACTCAGCCCCGCCAGCGCGGCGCTGTTGCGCTACCCGACCGGGATAGGCCAAGGCCAGCAGGCAGCCCACCCATTGAGGGTGGTTTGAATCAGCGACTGGCTGCGATGCTTGGCCGCGCAAGAATGACCGATATTGCCTAGCGAGTTGCTTCGCGCGTTGGCCCCCCCCTTGCTCCCCGCGCTGTGCTCTCTGCTCACCGGACATGATGGCCAAACGGCTGTGAAGGTCTGCACCACCACCACGCTGAATATCGCGCTCGCCGAGCAACGCTGCAATATTACACGCCGTCTCAGTCAGACCCAGCTCGTGACCTCGCAATAGGAGATGAGCAATCCGTGGATGACTCGGCAGCTCTGCCATAGCTTGCCCGTGCTTTGTCAGTTGCCCATCTGGTTGCAACGCGCCAAGGCGCCGAAGCAAATCGCTCGCTTGGGAGTAAGCAGCTGCGGGCGGAGCATCAAGCCACTTCAGGTCACCCGGCTGCACGCCCCACTTCGTCAATTGGAGAGCTAAGCCTGTGAGATCTGCCTGCTGAATTTCAGGTGAACTGAAAGCAGGAATCTGATCATGCTGGGCTTCAGACCAGAGTCGATAGCACACACCTGGCTCGATTCGGCCTGCTCGACCAGCGCGCTGAGTTGCACTTGCTTTGGATATGCGTTGAGTGTCCAAGCGGGTCATACTGCTGCGAGGGTCGAAGCGAGGAACCCGCTCAAGTCCTGCATCGATAACGACACGCACACCGTCGATCGTAATACTCGTCTCAGCGATGTTCGTTGCCAGTACTACCTTCCGCTTACCTGATGGGGCAGGATCAATCGCAGCCCGCTGCTGATTCAGGTCGAGCTCGCCGTGAAGAGGGCAAAGAAGTACGTCAGGCTGAAGGGATGGAGAGTTGCTCAGAGCCTCTTCCAAGCCCGTCACGACTCGACGAATCTCCGCTTGGCCTGGAAGGAAGACCAGCACGCTGCCGGTCTGTTCAGCGAGCGCATCCAAGCACGCACTGATGACTCGCGGCTCGATGTACTCACCCGGCTGTTGGGGCTTGCTCCAGATTGTCTTAACCGGAAACATCCGGCCCTCGCTGGTCACGATTGGAGCATCATCAAGCAAGCGCGATAGCCTCTCCCCTTCAAGTGTTGCCGACATCAGCAGCACCTTCAGTGGTGCGTCATCGCGGAAGAGTTCGCGGCCATTGAGAGTCAGAGCTAGGGCTAGATCCGCATCCAAATTTCGGAGGTGGAATTCATCGAAGATCACCAAGCCGACACCGTCGAGAGAAGGATCGCTCTGCAGACGGCGCGCCAGGATCCCCTCTGTCACCACCTCAATTCGCGTCTTCGGCCCGACCTTACTATCCAGGCGAATGCGATACCCAACGGTCTCACCGACCTTCTCACCAAGCTCACTGGCCATTCGCTCCGCAGCTGCGCGCGCTGCAAGCCGTCGTGGCTCGAGCATGATAATCGTCTGCCCTCGCAGCCAAGGCTCGTTGAGCAAAGCGAGCGGGACGAGCGTCGTCTTACCGGCACCTGGCGGTGCTTGGAGCACCACTTCATCTCGTTTGTGGAGGGCTTCAAGAAGAGCCGGCAACGCGGCATTGATCGGCAATGAACTCATGTGTACTCCTGCGACATGCGGGGCAGTATACAAAGGTTCGTCTGGTAGCGGCTCTGCGTGGCAGATTACTGGCTAAACCGGCCCGCTACCCGCCATTCTTCAGTTGCTGAAGAAGCCTTTTGCCACATCCAGAATCCCGCCCGAAACAAACAAACCAATAATGTTTTGCTTATGCTCGGCGAAGAAACTCCACTCATTCAGTCCTAAGCCAACCCCGAGAAGAAGGCTCGTAATGAGCATGTATCGCCACGTTGGAGCGAAGATCTTGACGAGATTTGCAACCGAAGTGTGCTTGATGAATTCATCGACATGCTCATTGTAAGCACGCCCCAGGATGACAGCAGTCACAAGCAGAGCACCGGCCAATCCAAGTGCCATCCACTGGGTTAGCGGAACAAAAAACAACGCGCCACTCCCCACAAAAAGCCATTTACCAAGCGCGGCGAGCTTCTGGCTGTAATCCTGCGCGACCTGCTCAAAGCACCACGGCATACGCGGATCGAAAAACCCAGCATCCAACATGCACTTCTCCACAGCTCTCATTAATGTCGTAAAAAGCTACTCCCTAGCTGACTTACCAGCGCACATCAGCCTTCACGGCCTTGTAAAGGTCAACCCGTGAGGTTACCTATGTCGATGCCGCACTTGAAGCACAGCATCGACTCGCACTGAGCTTTACGAGGCGTTGCGATGAATCAGCTAGGTGATTTGGTATGCCCGGTGCAGGTGGCCAAGCTCGTTCAATCCTCTAGCAAGCATCGCATTGTAGCCAGCTCGATCCTGGATAAAGGGCGAAAAGAGACAATGTCCCAGCCAGTGCTCAAATCCCTCTTGGGCAACATTGGCTAACGCCATGCCAACAGATCGCACGTCCTCAAACTTCCCGTGCTGCAGATCATCCTGACTTAGGTTGTCGTAAACATACCGGGTGTCGTCGCCTATCGCAGCCCAGCGTTTGAAGGAAGCACGACGCACCTGGCAAGGCACACACCGCCCACAGTGCTTGTAGCCGAAACGTTGGAAGCGCCCGCAACTGGTTGAGGCCACAGCATGCTCTTTGAGCAGCTCTTGGTTTCGGCATGCGGCGAGCATTTCACCCTTGGTCATTAGGGCATAAGGGTTTCGGATTTGCACATTGATGCTGGCAGCATCAAAGATCTGTTGGAGCCGTCCAAGGTACTCAGGATGTGCTGTTCTTGTGCTCAGGCTCCCCAACCTCGACATCGTTAAGGGAGGGTTAATGGCAATGAAGCCGTTCTCACAGATGTAGAGTGGGACTGTCTCACCCCGATGGTAACGATCAAGCGAGGTCGCCACCGCTAGTCCAAATGCCAAGAAAATGATTGAGCGCGCACGCTGCGAAGGCTCTTGTTGGCCAGGGGACTTGGTAACGTGATTGAGGCCAATCCGGTTCAAACCCAGGCTCTTCGCGAAGGTGGCCTGCTTCTCTCCATCGCCTCTCACAATCTGGCTAACCGCGTAAGGCTTCACGCCCTGCTCCACCAAGTCGATGGCACCAATCAAGCTGTCTAGCCCGCCCGACAGCAGCACCACTGAATCTTCGCTTGGGTGCAAGGCCTGCAGCTGAGCAGGAGGGCCAAAACCGCCCGCATGGAAAGAAAGCGTCCAACGATCCGTGGTGAGGAAACGCAAAGCCCCTTCAAGTGCTCGCGCCTGGCTATTCCAGAAAACCGTATCCTGAACGGCGATCTCGAGATTGATCACGCGCGTCCAAGCATCAGCGCTCTTTGCCCGAATAGCAGTGAAGTCTGCCGCCACTACCGCAAGCGCAATGCTTAGGAAATCCCAAGCTTGGGGATTGATCTCCAGGTGGGCTTTCTCCAGAAGCTCTCGAGCATAACCACCTACGCTTACCTGCCCTTTCTCTGCCTTGCCGTAGATCACCACCTGAATGGCATCTTCGGCGCCCGGCACACTGAAGCCAACTGGGCCGCACACGAATTTCATTCTACGTACCCCTCAAACACTTCAAAGGTGTCTTGCAACGCTTGCGTGACCATCTGGGATATTCGACCCGTGGTCAAACGTGCACTCGATGCAGCGATCTTGCGGAACGATGCGGAGACGCACTCTCTGATGTAATCCTTGATCTCCTTCAAGCGACGCACTGCAATGGACGCCGACTTGGCCTTTTCCTGGATAGTTTTGCCTAGGTCGAGCTCAAACCGATGGAACACGTCCATCGCAGTAAAACGCTCGATGGCAAACTCCCGCTGCTCAACCGACAGATTGAGTAGATCGGCATCTGGATAACGCACTAGAACATCAGAAAGCGAGCCTCGAATGGAAGCACGCTCGGCCTCTGCATCTTGGGTACCGTCCACTGGTCGCACCGCTTCAACCAGCGCATCCATGACCTCAGAAGCAGATTTGCCCTGCCACAGGGCAGGATCAAGCACGGCTGGGCCGGTTTGATTATTACTACCAGCGACAGCTTCCAGCGTGTTGCCAAACACACCCGCGATCGACGCAGTGCCGCCAAAGCGAGCAGTGGTGGTTTTGGCGCCGCCGTACCCATGACGCACATACTCCCGAAGGCTCTTGCGCAAGCTACCGCGATCACCATTGCTCGCGTAGTCGCCAAGGCCACGTCGGGCACCACCGAATCGCCCTGGCGGCGCTAGGGGTGGAGGTGCCTGCGGCATTGGTCTGGGATCATCGACAACGTCATCGCCGTCTTTAGGCTCGTCCTTATCCGGTTCAGGTGGCCCATCGTCATGAGGGTCATCCTCCGGAGGCTCTGGCGGCTTAGAAGGTAACGGCGGCAGCGGAGGTGTCCACGGCGGTACAAACGGCAGGCCTTTTCCAGGCCCATCGTTATTTTGTGAGGTTCCCATCGAATTTCCTTATTGCAGCCTTCACCGGCCCGCTGACGTCAGCCGTCAGCCAGAATTCGTACACCGACTTTGCCCATGTTTCATCGGTTAGCTTCGGCACAATACCCGCTTGGATTTGGGCAGGCGGACGCTCCTTCAGAAATGCAGCCAGTCGATGCCCCTGCTGGGCATCAAGCCGTCCAACAACCAGCAAAGCTTCAAGAATGTCTGGGACGCCCCACTCTTGTTCACCGCCCGCCTTATCCAGGAGGCGATCCATCAGCACGTTGATCTCGACCGGTGCGATGAGCGCCAACCGGCTTTTGAGATGCATGGCCATTCCCGGCGTTTCGAGTAGCGCGGTCAGCAACTCCGCTGCTTCCGACGAAAGCCGATCTTCGTCCGTAATGATCGGCGCATGCTCACGACTGACGTAAATCGCTCCACGCAGGTCTTTGTCCGCCAATGCAGGAGGCAGAGCTAGCCACTCTTTCACGAAAAGCTGATCCCAGGGCTGCAGCAGTGACAGATTCTTGCCTTTTTTGATATCCGCTTCCCACTCGCCGAGCATGGCTGGCTTGCCATTTTTATCGGTAGCCACGGCTTTCATCAGTTCCTCGTAAGCCTTGGGATTGCCGCTTCGCTCGAACAGCATCAGCTTAACCAGCACAGCCTCGTCGACACCGACACCTTGGGCGCGAGAGATGCTCATCCGGATAGCTAGGGCGTTCAGGAAACGCTTGATGAGTCGGGGGTTACCCTGGATACCAGAAGCCGACGTCATGACAGCGGCCAGGCGCTCAGCAGTGTCAAACTTGCCGATCAGCTCTGTTGGGTAGTCGTTGTACAAGCCTTGCATAAAGGCGCGATCTACCCGACTACCCTGCCAAGTTGTCCGAAGCTGCCCGCGTACTTTGATACGGATTTCTTCGAGCACGTCCTTGGGGAGCGTGCTGTTCTCCAAGAACAGCATCATCATGTAGGCCCTGACTTCCTGGGTGCCCAGAGGAGGAACCCTAATCGGCACCTGAATCAGCTTGTCGAAGTAGCTGGTGACGAGGACATCATCAGGCACACCGCTGAAGTGCTTGCGAACAGCGTGCTTGATCATCTCGTTGTCAGCGGCAATCACGAATGCCGTGTTGCGCAGGAACAGGAAGAGTCGGATGGCTTCCAGTGTAGAAATCGTCGTTTCGGGTAGACAGCGATCCAAGTCGTCGATCAGCACGACCAGCGTAACACCCAGATCATCCAAGATAGCCTCAAAATTATCCCTGAGCGCTTGAATCTCTTTCGGTGGAGACTTCTTGGGAGGCGCGCTATGAAAGAGTTTCTCAGCCTCCTGCTTGGCCTGCTCAGCAGTGTCGTGCAGTGTTTCAATCGTGTCCTGATCAACCGTTCCGGATCGAAGTCGATCAACCAGCCCGATGATCTCGCCCAGCAGCCCAGGTGTCGGTGCACCAGTCGCAAACGAAATGGCCGTGCTGCTGGCGAGCTTCGCAGCACGCAACCAATCGACACGTGATACCAACTCAGCTGCTTTTTGCAGCCCCTTTGCTCGCTTCTGGGCCTCAGCCTCTAGGCGTGATGCGATCACATCCATTAGGGCGGCTCGGGCGTCGTCGTAGCCCTGGTATAGCCACGCATTGAACTCGACGAACACGAAGTCCTTAGCCTGCTTCTCATTGCGCTCGGGCGGGTCTTTAAGGGACGCCTGGATCAGCTTGATCATCGACGACTTGCCCGCTCCCCAAGCACCGGACACGCCGATGGAAATTGGACGGCCGTTCGCCTGATAGACGATCTCGGCAACTGTGTCAGCAACCCCAGAGAAATTAAGGAAGTCTACTTCCGTCTCGTTATCAACCCACATAGCGACCCTCCCTGGAAGTCTTTGACGTGAAGCGATGGCAACAACGCGCCATAGTAGCCCTCGCGCTGAGCAATTGGCCACTACCACAGCGTTTCGGGTTGTGAGTTCTCAGCAAGGTTGTTCAGGGTGAGGTAACAACCCACTTTCAGCGTTCGTTCAGCCTGAAGATGGCGAGAGTAGTATCGCTTGAGATTACTCAAATGAGGGTGGGGGTGGGGGTGGGGTGGGATGGGATGGGATGGGATGGGATGGGATGATGACAGGGTGTGACTGCGGAATTTGGAAGGGAAGGTGAATTATAGGTGCGTCAGGACGGGATTAGGACGTCGTCACTCTATGGAGTCACCGTGCTGAACCCGCATCCGCCTTCTTACCTCCAGATCTTGCCTTTGTCATCCACTTGTCATCCACTCTCCCGTTCATGAATTTCAATCTGCTGCTGATCCAAGGAAATCACTCGGATTGCGACGACATAGCTCACCCTACTTCATCTAGCATATCGGGGAGGTGGGTAAAGAAATCGCAGGATGATGGAGCTAAAGGGGAAGAAGGAGCAGGAGCATCAATGCCTTGTGGGCAGTGATTGATTCTCCTGATAAGCAAAAGCAGAAACAGAACAAATCAGCAAATCATGGAATTCGTCAAAGATCAGCAACCCCACGCCTTCGAGCGCCGGGTCGTGCTGCAAGCGCCGGGTGAGGATGCCTTCAGTGACCACTTCGATGCGGGTGTCCGGCCCCACCTTGCTGTCTAACCTGATCCGGTATCCGACGGTTTCGCCGACCTTTTCCCCCAGTTCACTGGCCAGACGCTCTGCCGCCGCACGGGCCGCGAGGCGCCGGGGTTCGAGCATCAGAATCTTCTGCCCGGCGAGCCAGGGCTCGTTTAACAGGGCCAGCGGGACCCGGGTGGTTTTACCGGCGCCGGGGGGTGCTTCGAGCACCGCCTCGTGGCGTTCACGCAAGGCCTGGCGCAGCGCGGGTAAAACTTCATCAATCGGCAAAGAAATCATGGTGGCTCCAGAACAGAGCGGCGAGTATAACGGCGAACCGTTCGGCATTAAGCACGGTCTTAATCCCGGGTTCGACTCTTCAAGCTTCTTCGAGGTTTTTTGTATGCGTATCTCTTCTCGCGTGATTGGCGGCGTCGTGGTTGCGGCCCTGCTCACCCAATTGACTGCTTGCGGCAGTATTTTCTTCCCTGACAGACGCGGCCAGATCGACGGCAAGATCGACCCCATGATCGCCGTGCTCGATGCCGTGGGCCTGCTGTTTTATGTGATTCCGGGCTTGATCGCCTTCGGCGTCGACTTCGCCACCGGGGCCATTTATTTCCCGCCGGGCAAAACTGCACAGATAGCCCCGGAAAAACTGCGCGAAGCCATTGGTGCTGACGGCAAAGTGGATAACAGCAAACTCCAGGCCATTCTCGAAAGTGAACTGGGCCGCAGCTTCCCGCTGAATGACCCGCGCCTGATCCAGCACAAAGGCAGCGTGCAGCAACTGGCCATGTACGGTTTGATACCTGCCGCCTGATGCCCCTCGCCACAGTTAAGGATCGCCTATGACCAGCAGCCCGGAACACGCCCGTCTGTTACGCCTGGCCACCCGCGCTTCAGTGGCGGTGGCCAGTCTTTTGATTGTGACCAAGGCCGTCGCCTGGTGGCTCAGTGGCTCGATCAGCATGCTCGCCGGGTTGACCGACTCACTCCTCGACGGCGTGACCTCGTTTCTCAACCTGCTGGCGGTGCATTACGCATTGCGACCGGCTGATGACGATCACCGCTATGGCCACGGTAAAGCCGAGTCGCTGGCGGGCATGGCACAAGCATTGTTTATTGGCGTAAGTGCCGTGCTGATTGCCTTTCAGGCCTTCGAACGGCTGAAAAACCCGGAGCCTGTGGGCGCACCGTGGATCGGGATCGGGGTGATTATATTTTCCCTGGTGATGACCGTGGCCCTGCTGATCCTGCAACACCGCGTGATCAAGGCCACGGGGTCCAACGCGGTGCGGGCCGACTCACTGCATTACCGCTCCGACCTGATGCTCAACGGCAGTATTTTAGTGGCACTGGTGCTGGCCAGCGTCGGCTTCCCTCAGCTCGATGCATGGTTTGGTCTGGGAATCGCGGTGTACATCCTGTGGAGTGCTATCCAGATCGCCCGTGAGAGTTTTTCGGTGCTGATGGACGAAGAGCTGCCAACCGAGGTCAGCGATAACATGGTGAAGCTGGCCTGCAGCGTACCCGGGGTGCTGGGTGCACACGATTTGCGCACGCGAATTTCCGGCAATGTGTGGTTTGTGCAGCTGCACCTGGAACTGCCGGGGGAGCTGAGCCTGTCAGAGGCTCACACCATCAGTGACAGAGCGGCAGCAGAAATTGAGAAAGCCTATCCGCGGGCCGAAGTGCTGGTGCACGCCGACCCGCAGGAAGTGGTCAAACCCCGGGCTACCCCTCAATAGTTGACCTGATAGCCGCGACTGCTCAGACAGTTGCCTTGCGCCTGCCGGTAGGTTTGCACCACTGCCGGTGAAGGTGCATAGGTGACTTTGGCCGGGTCAAAGCCGCTTTGATCTACAGCCCAGCGGTAACAGTCGTAGCGATCCTGATCGATTTGCGCAGGGCTTTGGCCGTTCGCCGGGTAGGCCACCACGTCATAACCGTTACTTACCGGCTGCTGCTGCGCCACTGGCGGCTGAACCACAATGTAGTCCTGGGTTGCGGGCTGATACTGGTAATACGCCCCCGCCGCGAGGAACATCAAGGTGCTGCCGACCCACAGTTCCTGCGCATAGTCAGGCAAGTACCCTACGCGTATCCCGTACGGCGGCTGCACCACGATGTAACGTGGACCCTGCGGGCGATACCAGTAGCCCCCTGAAAAGAAGTAGTTCTGCCCGCGATAAGGCACTTGCCAGTGCTGGCCCGGGAATCGGTCGACAATATAGCCCGGCCGGTATTGCGGCCCGGGGCCCCAGCCATTGCCGTGCCCGCTGGGGCGACCCGCCCAGCGATGATCGTTGGGATGACTGTTGCCGGGGCCAAAATTATTGCCCGGCCGGGAATCATGTCCGCCGCCTTGCCAGTTCTGATTGCCACCATGGTTCGGCCCCTGGTTCTGGTGTACGGCATCGGGCCGGGGCTGGATCGGCAGGTTATTGCCGGGCTGGGCCGGACGTCCAGGACCATTGGGTTCTTGGTGCGGACGGCTTTGCCACTGCCCGCCCTGAGGCTGGTTGTGCTCAGGGCGAGGCTGATTGCCGGGGTTGGGCTGGTTATGTTCCGGGCGTGGCTGATTGCCGGAGTTGGGCTGGTTATGTTCCGGGCGTGGCTGATTGCCGGAGTTGGGCTGGTTATGTTCCGGGCGTGGCTGATTGCCCGGATTACCTTGTGGCCTGCCCTGGTTGTGTTCCTGGCGCGGTTGGTTATTGCCGCCCTGTCCCTGTTGCCCGTGCGGCTGCCCGTTACCGGGGCGGGCGTGCTGAGGATTTTCCTCGCCTCGCTGTTCTTCGGCCAACACCTGCCCACTGATACTCACGCAAAGCAAGCCAACTGTAGCCAAACGCCAGATGTGCGGTTTCATGCTGTTTCTCACGGAAGGATAGGGCGTAAACATAAGACTGGAAAACCGGGTACCGGTTCTGCGGGAGACTATCAGTTGCCCAACTTATTTTCGGACAATAAAAAAGGGCGACCCGTCGGTCGCCCTTTGAATTTTTCTGTCCTGGCTCAACACTCGTGATGTTGGCTCACCTCGCTCCGTCTTCTGGACAGTGCGTAGCCCGGGGGGCCGGGGCAACCCTGTGGGGTTGGCGGCCGCAGCCGGCCTGATTCGGCGGGCTGCAGTGGACTGTATGTCCGGGCAGTGATTCTGGTATTAAGAATAGGCCCGCGGCCGCAGCAAAGGATTGCGAAGATTGCTCAATAAAACATGACTTGCGCAATTTTTAACTTACAGCGGATACTTTCACGCAATAGTTATGACAAAGGGTGTCTTCGTGAGCAAACTCGACCGGTACGATCTGAGTATTTTGGCGGAATTACAGCGCGATGCGCGCATCTCGAATCAGGAGTTGGCCGAGCGAATCGGCCTGTCACCTTCACCCTGCTCACGGCGGGTCAAACAACTAGAGGATGACGGCTACATCTCGCGCCAGGTCGCCTTGCTGGACCGCAAAATGCTGGGTTTAAGCCTGACCGCCTACGTGCTGATCGGCATGGACCGGCACACGCCAGAGCGTTTCGAGAATTTTGAAGCGGCGATCCGCAGCCTGCCGCAAGTGCTGGAATGCAGCCTGGTTACCGGAATGGACGCCGACTATCAGTTGAAAGTGGTGGTGCCCGATATGGACCATTATCAAAAACTGTTGCTGGGCCACCTGACCCGCATTGACGGCGTGACCAGCGTGCGCTCGAGCTTTGTGCTCAATCAGGTACTCAACAGCACTGAACTGCCGCTGACCCACCTTCGCACCTGAAAGCCTGCGGGAGCTGGCAAGCCGGCTCCCGCAAAGGGTCAAGTGTCTGAACCTGGATCAATGTTCGCTGCTGCACCTTGGCCTATACTGCCCCCCGGCTTTTACCCCCCGATAATGCTGGAGAACACTGATGGATCCTGCCCTGCTTGAAGAATGGATGATGACGATTCTGGTCAGCGTCCTGATCATTTTCATGGCCTTTATCGTCTGGGATCTGGCGAAGAAGTCCAAAGCCGGGCGCTTCGGCTCATTTATTCTGTTTTTCGTGCTGGGCCTGGGCGTTGTCGCGTTCATCATCAAGAGCGTGGTCATCGGTCTGATCGAATCGGGCGCGCTATAGCCGCGCCGGTACTTCCTTGTATTGCCCCTGATCCAGCCCTTCGATTGTCCAGTCACCAATGCGTACGCGCACCAGACGCAGGGTCGGCAAACCGACCGCCGCCGTCATGCGCCGCACTTGCCGGTTACGCCCCTCGCGAATCACCAGCTCCAGCCAAGAGGTCGGTACGCTTTTGCGAAACCGCACCGGCGGGTTGCGCGGCCATAGCTGCGGTTCCTCAAGCGCCCGCGCTTCGGCTGGCAGGCTCTTGCCGTCATTGAGTTGCACGCCGTCACGCAACTGCTGCAACTGCTCGGGCGTCGGCTCGCCTTCCACCTGTACCCAATAGGTTTTGGGCAGCTTGTGTTTGGGGTCGGCAATACGCGCCTGTAACTGACCGTCGTTGGTCAGCAGCAGCAAGCCTTCGCTGTCCCGGTCCAGGCGCCCTGCCGGGTAAATGCCGGGAATGGGGATAAAATCCTTGAGCGTCGCCCGCCCGCCTTCATCGCTGAACTGGGTCAGTACGTCGAACGGTTTATTGAACAGGAACAGCTTGGGGTCGGACGGCGGGGCTTTGGCCACGCGACGACCGGCAGCCTGCGGGCTGGAGGTTTTTGGCGTTGGATGGCGCGGGGCGGGGCGAACAGGACGGGACATGGAAAAGGGACATCTAGCGATCAGGGCTGACAATGCTAGGGGCTGTTGCTGCTTCAGTGCAACAGACCCTGTACCCGGATCGCTAAATGGCCCGTCGTTACTAGCGGAACGGCGGCTCGTCGAAGCTGCGCAGTTTGCGTGAGTGCAGTGAATTGAGCTGGCTGCGCATCAAGTCGACGGCAGCGATACCGATTTTCAAATGCTGGCTCACAGCACGCTCATAGAACGCATTGGCCGAACCCGGCAGCTTG
Source organism: Pseudomonas sp. TWR2-1-1 (assembly GCF_049897045.1). Taxonomy (NCBI): domain Bacteria; kingdom Pseudomonadati; phylum Pseudomonadota; class Gammaproteobacteria; order Pseudomonadales; family Pseudomonadaceae; genus Pseudomonas; species Pseudomonas sp. TWR2-1-1. The sequence continues at coordinate 145,323 of NZ_JAFCVM010000001.1, read as the reverse complement.
ATTTCGCTGTGCAGCGGTTTATCCGACACACACAGCAAGGTGCCATAAGGCACCCGCAAGCGATAACCCTGGGCGGCAATGGTGCCGCTTTCCATGTCCACCGCCACGGCGCGGGACAGGTTGATCAGCGGGCGTTCCTGGGCCCAGCGCAGCTCCCAGTTACGGTCGTCGTAGGTCAGGACAGTGCCGGTACGCAGGCGTTTTTTCAGTTCATCACCCCGCTCGCCCGTCACCTGGGCCGCAGCTTCCTGCAGCGCCAGCTGCACTTCCGCCAGGGCCGGGATCGGGATATTTGGCGGAACCACCCGGTCAAGAATCCCGTCGCGGCGCATGTAGGCGTGGGCCAGCACGTAGTCGCCAATGGTTTGCGACTGACGCAGGCCACCACAGTGACCAATCATCAGCCAGCAATGCGGGCGCAGTACCGCAAGGTGGTCGGTGATGTTTTTCGCGTTGGACGGGCCCACGCCGATATTGACCAGCGTCACGCCATGCCCGTCGCTGGCCTGCAGGTGGTACGCCGGCATCTGATAGCGATGCCATACCACACCCGCCGCAATGGCCTGGGCTTCGCCATAGTCCATGGATTTTTCGATGATCACGTTGCCGGGCATCACCATGCGCACAAAACGCGGGTCGTCGCGCAGTTGCTCAAGGCCATGCAGGATGAACTGGTCAACGTAACGATGGTAGTTGGTCAGCAGGATCCACGGCTGGACATGGCGCCAGTCACTGCCGGTGTAGTGCACCAGACGGCGCAGCGAAAAGTCGACGCGGGCTGCGTCAAACAGTGCAAGCGGCAGCGGATCGGTGCTTTCCCAGTCGTACAGGCCGTCAGCAATCGCATCGGTTGCCGCCGACAGGTCGGTGCTTGGAAATACCCGCGCCAGTGCAGCAGCAGTAACGCCGGAGCCGGCGAGCTCATCGCCCTGTTCGACGACGTACGGGTAAGGAATATTTTGCTGGCTGACACCGACTTCGACTTCGACCGTGAAGTCGCGCATCAAGGGCACCAGCTGTTCCAGCAAGTAGTTACGGAACGCACCGGGATGGGTCACGGTGATGCTGTAAGTGCCAGGTAACTGAACCTTGGCGTATGCCCGGGTGATGGTCGGGATTTCACCGTGAATGGTGTTGGTCAGGCGCAGTTCCGGGTAACGGAACAGGGCGCGCTCTTCGGCGCTGGGTTCGACTCGGTCCTTGAGGTAACGCTTGAGTGCCTGGCTCAACGCTGCGGTTGCGCGTTCGTGCAGGGCGGCAAGCCGGTCTACGGCCTCTTCAGCGGTTGAAACGACAATAAAAGCTTCGGTCACAATAAGCATCCTGTCTTCTGAACTGGCAGGCCTTTATCTTGCCTGCATCAATGGGTAAAGGCACGACCCATTCGCGTAGCAGTTGCCGAAGGCTACGTCCGATTACGCAGCGATCGTATGCCCGGCAGTCTCGGTCAAACTGAACCACCGCAGTTTGTGGTTTTGCGACGGCTATGCCGCCGGACGCAGCCTTCGGCAGCTGCTACGTGTTCCCCCTGCTCAATACACCTGCGGGGTTGAGCGGGCGACAATGGCGGCGATGTTCAGGCCGCGGGGCAAGGTTCCGTAGACCCGGCCCCGGCCTTGCAGGCGACTGGCGATAAATGCGTCGCTGACGTCACTGTCGCCCGCCTCCAGCAGCAGCCTGGCCTGTAGGCCCAAGGCAATATCTTCTGTCAGTTGCCGAGCCCGGTATTGAATGTCATCGGTGTCCTGGAAGGCTTTTTTCAACTGCTCAATGTGCTGCGCCAGGTGCACGCTGCCATGCCCGTCGCCCAGCTCTGCAAACAATGCATCGAGCACCCCCGGCTCTTTGGACAGGGCACGCAACACGTCCAGACACTGCACGTTGCCTGAACCCTCCCAGGTTGAGTTGACCGGCGCCTCGCGATACAGACGCGGCAGGATACTGTCTTCGACATACCCCGCACCGCCCATGCATTCAGCGGCCTCGTTGATCATGGCCGGCGCCCGCTTGCAGACCCAGTATTTGCCCACTGCCGTCACCAAGCGTGAGAATTTGGCTTCTTGCGCGTCATCCAGATGATCCAGTGCCCGCCCCATGCGCAGGCTCAAGGCCAGAGCGGCTTCGCTTTCCAGGGCCAGGTCCGCCAGTACGTTTTGCATCAGGGGTTGCTCGGCCAGCACCCTGCCTCCCACCAGACGGTGCGCGCAATGATGGCTGGCCTGGGTCAGCGCCTGGCGCATCAAGGCACTGGAGCCGACCATGCAGTCGAAGCGCGTCATGGCGACCATTTCAATAATCGTCGGTACACCGCGCCCTTCTTCGCCAACCATCCACGCCAGCGCTCCGCGAAATTCAACTTCGCTGGAGGCATTCGAGCTGTTGCCCAGTTTGTTTTTCAGACGCTGGATATAGAACTCGTTGCGGCTCCCGTCAGGGCGATGGCGCGGCAGCAGGAAACAGCTCAACCCCTTGTCGGTTTGCGCCAGGGTCAAGAAGCCATCGCACATCGGTGCCGAGCAAAACCACTTGTGCCCCAGCAGTTCATAAGCCTCGCCCGGGCCCCCGGCGCCTACAGGATAGGCGCGGGTGGTGTTGGCACGAACATCGGTACCGCCCTGCTTTTCGGTCATGGCCATGCCGATAGTCACCCCGGCCTTTTGGCTGATGTCGACGTTGCGCGGGTCGTACCGGGTCGCGAGAATTTTGGGCAGCCAGGTTTGTGCAATCTCCGGTTGCAGGCGCAAGGCAGGCACGCTGGCGAAGGTCATGGTCAGCGGGCAGCCGCTGCCGGCCTCGGCCTGCGTGTGTAGATAGGTCATGCAGGCACGGGCGACATGGGCGCCGGGCTGCGGATCGGTCCAGGGCAACGACGGCAAGCCGTGCTCAATCGCGGTTCGCATCAGTTCGTGATAAGCCGGGTGAAACTCCACCAGATCGATCCGATGGCCAAAACGGTCATGACTGACAAATACCGGTTTGTTTTCATTGGCCAGAAAGCCTGCAGCCATCAATGGGCCACCTGCCAGTGCACCGTAGTTATCGATCCGCGACTGTGCCCAGCCAGCGCCAAAGTGCTGGCCCCAGTGCTGCAGAGGCAGGTCGATACGGTACAGGTTGATACCGTCCAGGGACGGCGGCTGATTGGTGACCTGGTGGGTTTCGGCGTACTGATGCAGGTTCATGGCGCGGGCTCCAAGGATCAATCCGATGGACCCAGTGAAGCACGCATGACCATCATCACAAGCGGCATAAGCGTCTAAAGCCCGGCGCTTTTGCCACCTTCCCCTGTCAGCAACCGCCGTGCCAGCGCCTGCTGCACGGCCTCATAGCGTACCGGCTTGAGCAAATAATCGGTGATCCCATCAACCTGCTGCCGCGCTTGCCGGGCCTCGGTTTCGGAGTCAAACAGCGCCAGCACCGGCAGCTTCGCGCAGGCCGCCAACGTCAGTAGCTGGCTGCCCATCGAGGCCCCGGACACCTGGCTGAATGGACACCCCAACACCACTGCATCCACCCGCTGACGATGCAGTATTTCTATTGCATCCACACCATTGTCGACACTGAGCACTCGATACCCCAGCTTGAGCAACATGCCGCGCAACACCACCTGGCCTGGGCTGCTGTCCTCTACCAGCAAGATCACACATTCATCCGGTGTACGGCTGCGCCCCTCACTCGGCTGCGAGCTCTCAAGCGGCGATTCAAGCTCCAGCAACAGTTGAAACTGCGAGCCCTGCCCCGGCTGCGAGTGATGGGTCAAGCGCCCGCCCAGCAGTTCCACCAGACGCCGGCAAATGGCCAGGCCAATACCCAGCCCGCCGTAACTGCGGGTCATGGAGCCATCAACCTGGAAGAAATTCTGATACAGCTCGGCTTCTTCGATGTGGACAAAGCCGATTCCGCTGTCGATCACATTGAAAGCCAAGGCCCAGCGTCCCGGCCCTGCGGTTTTGCCGGTGACACGTAAAATGACCCCACCTACGCGAGTGAACTTGATGGCGTTGTCCAGCAAGCACTCCAGGCACTGGCGAATTTTATCGGCATCACCGACCCATTGATCAGGCAGGTTGCGCGCTATTTCATACGAGAATTGCAGGCCCTTGCTGCGAGCACTCGGCCCGTACTGGTCACTCAGGCTCTGGATCAGCTCATTCAAACCAAAGGTGCGAGGCCGCACGCCGAGACGGCCGGCCTGCAGCTCGGTCAGAGCCAGAATGCCATTGACCATGTGCATCATTTCTCGCGCAGAACCCTCGGCAGTCTGGGTGTACAACTCCAGTTCGGGGCTCATATCCAGGGTTTTGATCAGCTCCAGAGAGCCGATCACGCCGTTCATCGGCGTACGCAATTCATGGGTGACGGTCGCCAGAAACTCATCTTTAAGCTGGTTGGTATGGGCCAGTTGCTGGTTCATTGCGGCCAGTTTCTGCCCGGACTCTTGCAACGTACGCGCCTGCAAGTCACGCATCGCATTGATGCGGTCAGCGAGCGCCAGCGACAGCAGGCCGACTTCGATGGCCGAACCGATCTGGCTGGCGTACATGGTCAGGAACACATTGGGCAGGTAGCCCAGCACCATCAGGGTATTGACCAGCCCCCCCAGCAAAAAGGCCGACCAGGCGATCACAAAGTAGCGCGCCACCCGCAGGCCACGCGCCCAGGCCACGACGCCGGCGGTAAAAATCGTGACGATAAACGCCAGGGCCAGGCCTGTTGCCAGGCGCAACGACACGGCATAGCTGGTGGTCAGGGCCAGCACCATGACCAGTACGCCCACGGCCATCAGCAACATCAAGGCCCGGTCCAGCCAGCGGCTGTGGGTGGCGGTGTGTAAAAAGGTGCGGGCGAACTGGCAGCCGAAAAATGCGGCCGAGCCAATCAGAAACGGGGTGGATGCGTTGGCCCACCACGGATTGTTCGGCCAGAAATACTGCACCGCCGCGCCGTTGACGGACAGCTGGTACAGACCGAAGGAGGCGATATAGAAGATGTAATAGAGGTAGCTGGTGTCCCGCACACTGAGATAGATAAACAGGTTGTAGACCAGCATCCCCAGCAAAACGCCATAAATCAGACCCAGGATATAAATCCGTACGGGCTGTTCTTCGAGGTATGCCTGCGCCGACCAGAGCGTTAACGGGGCCTGGACCGAACCCTGGCTGGCCACACGCAGATATACGGTCTGGCTTTGACCGGGGCTGAAGTTGAGTTCAAACAGGTAGTTGTTTTCTTTTATCTGGCGACTGTCGAAAGGCAGCGCATCTCCCGTTCGTTCAGCCAGGCGGTAATTGCCCGAGGCATCGGCCAGATACAGATCGATGTTGTCCATTGGCGGGTACGCCAATTCCAGCAGCCAGGTGCGATGGATCTGGGGGTTGAGTGGCTGGTAGCTCAAGTCCACCTTGAGCCAGAAAGCCGAGTGCGAATAGCCGGCATTCAATGTGTCTTTATTGTGGGGTTTGAACAGATCATCGCGGGCGCGAATATCTGCCAGTGTCGCCTGGCCGCCAATGTCTTCGAAAACTTGCATTACCCGGCCCAGGGGCAGGCTCTGGGTAGCTTCATCGAACTCTACTGCGCTGGCCAGCATCGGTAGCCAGCCCAATAACATCACGAACAAATAGCGCATACAGCCCCAACTGTGGCCCCACCGGTGACATGCGCAAGCCCCTGTTCCCTTGGAGACCACGTCGACCGGACGACCTGTTATTAATTTGGCGTCACTCTAGCATAGCCATTAGTGGCAGATACGCATCACTCAAATATTCTGCGCAAAGGCTCTAGAACGGGCATTACAGAGGCTATTAGCGTTGTCACCCGGCTGTTTATGCCAACCACTGAAGTCTTATGAGTCTTAGAGAGCCAACGCGGAGCAAGGCGCCCCAAAAAACCGTTTGGTGGTAAGCTCGCGCACCATGAATATCTACAGTTCCCGCCCCGTTGTCCTCTGTCTCTCCGGCCATGACCCCAGTGGGGGTGCCGGCTTGCAGGCAGATATCGAAGCCCTGCTGGTTCAAGGTTGTCACGCCGCTCCGGTGGTTACCGCCCTGACTGTGCAGAATACCGTCAATGTCAGCGATTTCCGTGTGCTGGATCGTGAGTGGGTACTGGCCCAGGCCAATGCCGTACTCAGCGACTCCACGGTTGCGGCCGTCAAGCTGGGCATGCTCGGCTCACTGGAAATGGTCGACACCGTGGTCGAACTGCTTCAAGCCCACCCGCACCTGCCGATGGTCTGCGACCCGGTACTGCGCGCCGGCGGTGGCGGACGACTGGGCAAGGATGAAGTGGGCTATGCCATGCGCGAGCGCCTTCTGCCTCTGGCCACTATCGCCACTCCAAACCTTCCCGAAGCCCGCATCCTCGCCGAACTGCCCGACGGCAGCGCCGATGAGTGCGCCGAAAAGCTCCTGCCCTTTTGCCGGCACCTGCTGATCACCGGCGGACACGGCGATGAACACGAAGTCCATAATCGCCTCTACAGTCGCGATGGTGGCCGCCACACCTTTACCTGCCATCGCTTGCCGGGCAGCTATCACGGCTCGGGCTGCACCCTGGCCAGTACCCTGGCCGGGCGTCTGGCCATCGGCGAAAACCTGGTCAGCGCAGTACAAACCGCGCTCAATTACACGTGGCGCACGCTGCGTGATGCCGAGCAGCTGGGGCAGGGACAATTTGTTCCGCGCCGTTTGCCGCTGGACTTCTGTTAGTAACCCTGAGGCTCGACCTATGACCCTGCGTGGCCTGTACGCGATCACTGACAGCCAACTGCTGACAGGCAAACTGCTGCCTTTCGTCGAGGCGGCGCTCGATGGCGGCCTGACGCTGTTGCAATATCGCGACAAAAGCAGCGACGACGCCAGACGCCTGCGCGAAGCCGAGGCGTTGCGCAATTTGTGTGAACGCTACAAGGCGCACTTGATCATCAATGATGATGCCGAGCTGGCGGCGCGGCTTGAGGTCGGCGTGCACCTTGGGCAAACCGATGGTCCCTTGACGCCCGCCCGCGCCCTGCTGGGTCGCAAGGCGATCATTGGCTCCACTTGCCACAGCCAGATTGAGCTGGCCGAACAGGCCGCCAAAGAAGGCGCGAGCTATGTCGCTTTTGGCCGTTTCTTCAACTCCAGCACCAAACCCGGCGCACCTACCGCGACCCTGGACGTACTCGATCAGGCACGCTCGCGCCTAGACCTGCCGATTTGTGTGATTGGCGGTATTACGCTGGATAACGCCGGGCCACTGGTCGAACACGGCGCCGATTTGCTGGCAGTGGTACATGGCCTGTTTGGTGCTGACAGCACTCGGGAAGTCACCCGCCGCGCTCAAGCCTTCAACGCTTTGCTACGTCTTTAAATACCGAATCCTGATTCAGAGAGAGCCCATCATGTCTCGTTCCGAAACCCTGTTTGCCAACGCGCAGAAACACATCCCCGGCGGCGTTAACTCGCCTGTCCGGGCATTCAAAAGCGTGGGCGGCACCCCGCTGTTCTTCAAGCACGCCGAAGGCGCCTACGTCACCGACGAAGACAACAAGCGCTATGTGGATTACGTCGGCTCGTGGGGCCCGATGATTCTGGGCCACAGCCACCCGGACGTGCTGGATGCAGTACGCGCGCAGCTTGAGCACGGTTTGTCGTACGGGGCTCCGACGGCCATGGAAACCGAGATGGCCGATCTGGTGTGTTCGATTGTGCCGTCGATGGAAATGGTGCGCATGGTCAGCTCCGGCACCGAAGCCACCATGAGCGCCATTCGTCTGGCCCGCGGCTTTACCGGTCGCGACAACATTCTCAAATTCGAGGGTTGCTACCACGGTCACTCCGACAGCTTGCTGGTCAAGGCCGGCTCCGGCGCATTGACTCAAGGCGTGCCTAGCTCGGCCGGGGTTCCTGCCGACTTCGCCAAACACACCCTGACCACGGCCTTCAACGATATAGAGGCGGTTGAGAAGCTGCTGAACGAAGTCGGCGACACCGTGGCCTGCATTATCGTCGAACCCGTGGCCGGCAACATGAACTGCGTGCCCCCTGCTCCGGGCTTCCTGGAAGGCTTGCGCAGCCTGTGTGACAAACACGGCGCGGTACTAATTTTTGACGAAGTGATGACCGGCTTCCGCGTCGCGCTGGGTGGTGCCCAGGCCCACTACGGCGTGACCCCGGACCTGAGCACCTTCGGCAAAATCATTGGTGGCGGCATGCCAGTAGGCTGCTTCGGCGGCAAGCGCGAAATCATGCAGCACATTGCCCCGCTGGGCCCGGTTTACCAGGCAGGCACCCTGTCCGGAAACCCGCTGGCCATGGCTGCAGGCCTGACTACATTGCGCCTGATCAGCCGTCCGGGCTTCCACGCCGAGTTGAGCGACTACACCACGCGCTTGCTCGACGGCTTGCAGCAACGTGCCGATGCCGCAGGCATCCCATTCGTGACGACCCAGGCCGGAGGCATGTTTGGCCTGTACTTCAGCGGCGCCGATGACATCGTCACCTTCGACGACGTCATGGCCAGCGACGCCGACCTGTTCAAGCGCTTCTTCCACCTGATGCTCGAAGGCGGTGTTTACCTGGCGCCAAGTGCCTTTGAAGCCGGGTTCACCTCGATCGCCCATGGTGATGCCGAGTTGCAACTGACACTGGATGCTGCAGAGCGCGCATTTGCTGCACTGAAGTAACCCTGAAAACCGGCAGGGTTTACCCCCTCGCCGGTTTTTTATGCCCGTAATGACTCATTCGTTTATGCCGCCTGTCCAAAATCGTCTTAAATCAATGGATATCGCGCTCAGTCAGCAGAAAAACGAGTAAAGACTTTGTAAGGTTGCCTCCGCTTATTTCATAATGCGCGCCTACACATCCCATGGTCGGGCTTGCCCGCCTTTCAGAGGTACGTCGATTCCCATGAACCGCACCGGCCGCGCCCTTGCTCTGGGCTGCCTGTTGCTCCTACAACCGCTGCTTGTCCAGGCAGGCGGTAACTCGTTGTTGATCCCAGCGATGGGTCGCTGCACCCTGAATACTCAACCAGAAGACCTGGCTGAGGCACTGGCTGCATGCGAAGCCGCTGCAAAAAACGGTGATGCAGAAGCCGAATACGAGTTAGGCGAGTTCTATTACGACGGCAAAAACACCCCGCGCGACCTCGACAAGGCCCTCAGTTATTTTGAGCAAGCCTCGCTGCAAGGCCACGCCATGGCCCAGTTCCAGCTCGGAACCATGTTTTTCAAGGGCGAAGGCGTACCGGCCAATAACATTCAGGCGTATATCGTTCTGAAAATGGCGGCCGTCAATGGCGCCGAAGATGCACTGGACACCGCAGACCTGGTAGCCGAGCAAATGCCCCGCGACCAACTCGAAACTGCGACCCAGGTGCTGGGGCAGATCTTCCGCAAGTACCTGCTGGAACTGCAATCAGCGGACGGACGTTCGCCGTTCTCACCGCTGCCCTGAAAATCCCGGAGCCAGCCCGCGCTCCTGAGCCCTACTTCTCCGGCATCGGAAACGGAAATGGCATCACGTTGCTCATGCCCCGTGCTTCGCTGATTTTCGGAGTGCCCAGACGCTCAACCTCGTCGATACGCACAATCGAGTGCATCGGTACAAAACTGCGTACCACGCCTTCAAATTGAGCTTTGAGCTTTTCTTCGCTCGGGTCGACGACCATTTGCGTACGCTCACCGAAGACGAATTCCTCTACTTCCAGGAAACCCCACAGATCACTTTGATAGATCTGCTTGGCGTACATTTCGAACACCTGGCCCTGATTGAGGAAAATCACCTTGTAGATTGGAGCTTCACGTTTGGTCATGGTGGGCGGGTAAACATCTGAGGATAAAAAAGAGGGGGCAAACTATAGCATAGCCGCCGGACGCACAACGCTAGGAAGCAGCGGCCATGCCCCCTATAATGCGCGGTTCTTTGAATCACTTGATGAACACCCATGGCCAAGAAGCTTTACATCGAAACCCACGGTTGCCAGATGAATGAGTACGACAGCTCGCGCATGGTCGACCTGCTGGGTGAACATCAGGCCCTGGAAGTCACAGCGCGCGCCGAAGACGCTGATGTCATCCTGCTTAATACTTGCTCGATCCGCGAACGGGCCCAGGACCGCGTGTACTCGCAACTGGGGCGCTGGCGCGAACTGAAACTGGCCAATCCCGACATGGTGATTGCCGTGGGCGGCTGTGTCGCCAGCCAGGAAGGCGCAGCGATCCGTGATCGCGCGCCCTACGTCGATGTGGTTTTCGGCCCGCAAACGTTGCACCGCTTGCCAGAAATGATCGACGCCGCGCGCCTCACCAAGCTGCCGCAAGTCGATGTTTCGTTCCCGGAAATCGAAAAGTTCGACCACCTGCCGGAGCCTCGCATCGACGGCCCGAGCGCCTACGTCTCGGTGATGGAAGGCTGCAGCAAGTACTGCACGTTCTGCGTGGTGCCTTATACCCGTGGCGAAGAAGTCAGCCGCCCGTTCGACGACGTGCTGGCAGAGGTCCTTCACCTGGCCGAAAATGGCGTGCGCGAAGTGACCCTGCTGGGCCAGAACGTTAACGGCTATCGCGGCCTGACCGAAGACGGTCGTTTAGCCGACCTCGCAGAATTGATTCGGGTAGTGGCGGCGATCGACGGTATCGAACGGATTCGTTACACCACTTCGCACCCACTGGAATTCTCCGACAGCCTGATTCAGGCTCACGCCGAAGTTCCGGAACTGGTCAAGCATCTGCACTTGCCGGTGCAGTCGGGATCGGACCGCATTCTCTCTGCAATGAAGCGCAACCATACGGCGCTGGAGTACAAGTCCAAGCTGCGCAAATTGCGCGCGGCGGTGCCGGGCATCTGTATCAGCTCGGACTTCATTGTCGGTTTCCCAGGCGAAACCGAAAAAGACTTCGAGCAGACCATGAAGCTGATCGAAGACGTCGGCTTCGACTTCTCTTACTCCTTTGTTTACAGCCAGCGCCCGGGCACCCCGGCGGCTGACCTGGCTGACGACACACCAGAGGAGCGTAAAAAAGAGCGTCTAAACGCGCTGCAACATCGCCTGAATCAACAGGGCTTCGAAATCAGCCGGCAAATGGTGGGTTCGACCCAGCGGATTCTGGTCACCGACTACTCGAAAAAAGATCCTGGCGAACTGCAGGGCCGAACCGAGAACAATCGTATCGTCAACTTCCGCTGCGATAACCCGCAGTTGATCGGGCAATTTGCCGACGTACACATCGACGCCGCCCAGCCGCACTCGCTTCGGGGCTCGCTGCTCAATTAAGTAACCCCTCCATTTTGTAGGAGCGAGCTGTTGGCTTTCAAAAGCTCGCTCCTACAGAAGGACAGGCAACGGGGTCAAACATTTAGCGAAGTCCTTTCGTACGAGGTCTGCTAGCGTTATCCTTCAATTCATCTCAATTGCCTAAGGGCGGCTAAATACGACCTTGAACGCACCCATCGAACCACATCGTTTTCTCCTTGAGCCTTTTGAGGCTCGCCGCTTCGCCAATCTGTGCGGACAATTCGACGAGCATTTGCGCTTGATCGAACAACGTCTCACGATCGAAATCCGCAATCGCGGCAATCAGTTCGAATTGATCGGCGACCCCAAACTGACCTCCTCCGCAGAAAACCTGCTGCGCCGCCTGTACCGCGAAACCAAAGCCTCTGAGCTTTCGCCGGACATGGTGCATCTGTTCCTGCAGGAATCTGCAGTAGAAGACCTGGATAGCAATCCGGTGGCCGAAGCCAGCATCGCTCTGCGCACCAAAAAGGGCATGATTCGCCCTCGCGGTATCAACCAGCAGCGTTACGTCAAAGAGATCCTGGGCAACGACATCAACTTCGGTATTGGCCCGGCCGGTACAGGCAAGACCTACCTGGCCGTAGCCTGCGCAGTGGATGCCCTGGAGCGCGAGCAAATACGCCGCATCCTGCTGGTACGTCCGGCGGTCGAGGCGGGCGAAAAACTCGGTTTCCTGCCCGGCGACCTGTCGCAAAAGATCGACCCGTACCTGCGCCCGCTGTATGACGCGCTGTACGAGATGCTGGGCTTTGAATATGTGGCCAAGCTGATCGAGCGGCAAGTCATTGAAGTGGCGCCCCTGGCCTATATGCGCGGTCGCACGCTGAACAACAGCTTCATCATCCTCGACGAAAGCCAGAACACCACCGTCGAGCAAATGAAGATGTTCCTGACCCGTATCGGCTTCGGCTCTACCGCCGTGATCACCGGTGACATTACCCAGATTGACCTGCCAAAAGGCACGAAGTCCGGTCTCAACCATGTCATCGAAGTGCTCAAGGATGTACCGGGTATCAGTTTCACCCACTTCCAGTCCAAAGATGTCGTGCGCCATCCGCTGGTGCAGCGCATCGTAGAAGCCTACGGGCGCTATGAACAGGAAGCTGCAGACAAACTGGCCGCACTGCCCGCTGCAAAGGATTACCGCCGCGATGCTTGAGCTTGACCTGCAACTGGCCACCGAGGCCCCTGCCCCCGACGAAGCCCGGTTCCGCCAATGGTGCGAACTGGCTTTGCGCCAGCGCACTGCCGACTCGGAAATGACCATTCGCCTGGTAGACGAGGCCGAAGGGCGTGAGCTCAATCACACCTGGCGCCAGAAAGACTACGCAACCAACGTTCTGTCCTTCCCGGCCGATGTACCGGACGAGTTTCTGGATATCCCGTTACTGGGCGACCTGGTGATTTGTGTGGCCGTGGTTGAGCGTGAAGCGGCAGAGCAAGGCAAGTCACTTGAAGCCCACTGGGCTCATCTGGTGATTCACGGCTGCTTGCATCTTCTGGGTTACGACCATATAGAAGATGAAGAAGCTGAAGAGATGGAAGCGCTGGAACGAACGTTGCTTGCAGAACTGGGTCATCCTGATCCGTATGCAGACGACGAAACTGATTAACCTCCACAGAAACTACCAAGGGATACGAGTAAATCGCTATGAGCGAAGACCGATCGAGCAACGGGCAAAAGTCATGGTTGGGTAAGCTGACCCAGGCCTTTGCCCATGAGCCGAAAAACCGCCAGGAGCTGCTTGAGCTGCTGCGCGAAGCACACCAGAACAAACTATTGGACAGTGAAGCGCTGGCCATCGTTGAAGGCGCCATTCAGGTGGCTGACCTGCAGGTACGGGACATCATGGTTCCGCGCTCGCAGATGATCAGCATCAAGGCGACCCAGACACCCCGCGAATTTCTCCCGGCGATCATCGATGCGGCGCACTCGCGCTATCCGGTGATCGGCGAAAGTCACGACGACGTCCTGGGCGTCCTCCTGGCCAAAGACCTGCTGCCGCTGATCCTTCAAGAAAACGGCGACAAGTACAACATCAAGGATTTGCTGCGTCCGGCGACCTTTGTCCCCGAGTCCAAGCGCCTTAACGTGCTATTGCGCGAGTTCCGCGCCAACCATAACCACATGGCCATCGTCATCGACGAATACGGCGGCGTGGCGGGCCTGGTGACGATTGAAGACGTTCTGGAGCAGATCGTCGGCGATATCGAAGACGAGCATGACGTGGAAGAGGACAGCTACATCAAGCCGCTGCCCAGCGGTGACTTCCTCATCAAGGCCCTGACCCCGATCGAGAACTTCAACGAGTTCTTTGACAGCGAATTCTCCGACGACGAATTCGACACTGTGGGCGGGTTGGTCATGAGTGCGTTCGGGCACTTGCCAAAACGCAACGAAATCACTGAAATAGGCCCTTACCGCTTCCGCATCCTGAATGCTGACAGCCGCCGGATTCATTTGATTCGTCTGACACCTATCGCCCGCTAAACCCAAACGCTAAGGATTGAAATGCGCTGGATAACACCCCCCGGCTGGCCCGGTAACTTGCTGGCCGTGGTGGCCGGCGCACTGACAACCCTGGCGTTGGCACCCTTCGATATCTGGCCACTGGCACTGGTGGCCCTGGCCATTTTCTACCTCGGTCTGCGCGACCTGTCTCCAAAACAGGCGCTTGGCCGTGGCTGGTGTTACGGCTTTGGCCTGTTCGGTGCGGGCACCAGCTGGATCTACTACAGCATTCACCACTTTGGCGGCGCATCCGTAATGCTGGCCGGGCTGTTGATGCTGGCTTTCACGGCAGCCATTGCCTGGTTCTTCGCCCTGCCCGCCTGGCTCTGGGCACGCTGGATCCGACGTAACGAAGCGCCACTGGCGGACACGCTGGCGTTTGCTGCGCTATGGGTGGTCCAGGAAGCCTTTCGCGGCTGGTTCCTCACCGGCTTCCCATGGCTCTATTCGGGTTACAGCCAGCTTGATGGCCCTCTGGCCGGGCTCGCACCGCTGGGAGGCATGTGGCTGATTTCATTCACCCTGGCACTGACCGCGGCCCTGCTGTGCAACCTGCCACGCCTGATCAAGGCCAAAAATAAAGCCTTTGTGTTTACCGGTGCCGTGCTGCTGATCGGCCCCTGGTGTATCGGCATGGCGCTCAAGCATCATGCCTGGACCAGCCCATCGGGTGACCCGCTGAGCGTTGCGGCGATTCAGGGCAACATCGAACAAAGCATGAAGTGGGACCCGGCACAGCTCAACGCGCAACTGGCGCTGTACCGCGACATGACATTCAGCTCCAAGCGCGCAGACCTGATTATCTGGCCAGAAACAGCGATCCCGGTACTCAAGGAGAATGCCGAAGGGTTTCTGAGTATGATGAGCCGTTTCGCCGCCGATCGAAATTCTGCATTGATTACCGGAGTGCCGATCCGCCAGGAAGTGCGCCATGAACCGCGCTACTTCAATGGCATCACCGCCGTCGGTGAAGGGGATGGCATCTATCTGAAGCAGAAGCTGGTGCCGTTTGGCGAATATGTTCCACTTCAGGACATGCTGCGCGGCGTTATTGCGTTCTTCGATCTGCCGATGTCGGACTTTGCCCGTGGCCCGGCCGATCAACCCATGCTGCAAGCCAAGGGCTATCAGATTGCCCCGCTCATTTGTTATGAGGTGGTGTATCCGGATTTTGTGGCCAGCCTTGCTGCCCAGAGCGATATTTTGCTGACTATCAGCAACGACACCTGGTTCGGGACTTCCATTGGTCCGCTGCAACACTTGCAGATGGCCCAGATGCGCGCGCTTGAAGCGGGGCGCTGGATGATTCGCGCAACCAACAACGGCGTCACCGCCCTGATTGATCCGCACGGGCAAATCACCACCCAGATTCCGCAGTTCGAGCGCGGCATCATGTACGGCGAAGTGGTGCCCATGCACAACCTCACGCCTTATCTGCAATGGCGCTCATGGCCTCTGGCTATTTTGTGCGTCTTGCTGATTGGCTGGGCGCTGATCACCAGCCGGATTGCCAAGACGGTGTAGAACAATTGTGAGAGCTGGCTTGCCAGCGATGGCATTACCCCCGGCAAGCAGGATGAGTCGAGGGGCCTGTATCGCTGGCAAGCCAGCCCCCACAAAAAGGCACTATCCACTCAGCGATAAAACAAGGGGTAGGCAATCTGCCCCACCGCTTCATTGAGTAACAGCCCGGACTGCCAGAACGATTTGTACTCCGGCATCCAGCCGCCCAACGGCCTCTCGCTATCAGCGCTGAAGAAACCTACCGGTGCAGGCACCACCTCAAACCCGGCCCGTTCAAAACTCCACACTGATCGCGGCATATGCCAGGCCTGAGTCACCACCACGACCCGCTTGATCCCTTGCGCCAACAAGATGTCCGCGGTCATTTGCGCGTTTTCCCACGTTGTACGGCTTTGCTCTTCCTTCCAGCGCACATCTACCCCGAAGTCATCGCGCAATGAGTCGGCCATTAACTGCGCCTCACTGGGCGGCGTACCGAAGTGCAGACCACCCGTGGTCAATACCGGCAAACCCGAAGCCTTGGCCAGTCGGGCCGCATAACGCTGACGCTCAAGACCGATCCCCGTCGGCTGATCGCTGCCCCATGCCGGATCACCCCGTTCGCGCCCGGAGCCGAGCACCACGATGGCATCCGCTCGCTCGGCCAGAGTTGACCACTGGCTGCGAGCCAATGCCGGCTCTCGCTCGATCGCATGGGCGCCCCATTGCACCATCACCGGCAAGCTCATTAACCAGAAGCCCCCCAGGCCCAGCGCAAAAAACGCTCCGGCCAGGCGCGGGCGTGTACGACGCAGCCACCAGGCGAGCACCAGAAACAGCAGGAGAATCCCGGGGGGTAACAGAAGTTGTTTAACGAAATATCGAATAGGCATCGGGCATCTCCAAAGATGCCCGAAGCCTAAGGGGGTTGAAGCGGCGCATCAACAGGGCAGGTCAAAAACTCAAACACCTGTTGCGTCAACCCGGGAGGGTTACATCGTAAAACGGTTTTCATGATGGGCCCGACTTGAATCGCCGGTAACCCTAAACGCCCCGCACCCTGTCCTTCAGCCAGATGACCTTGGCCCCGGGGTGGGTATCTTGTTGGTTCATGCTGCCTGGCGAGCGTATTTCAGCCTCACGCCCGGTCCGGTTCAAATACATATTGATCAAATCTAACTCAGCACGACTCAAACCACGCAGTTCCAACTCGACAGGTCGCTCGTTACGTAATCGAACTGCCGTGTTTGCTGAATCGAGAGCCACACTCAAACGATCAATCAGCCGCTCATACACCTCCGTTTTTGTAGCTTTTAGTTGCGTCTCTGCCATCCGTTCACCTCATTAAGGAAATATCTCTTCCCCTCACAGAGCTTAGACGTGCTTCTAAAACCGGTGCGCTGCCGCGACCAACGGAGTGATGAGGCAATCAGGGTTTCCCTCGATAGAGTGGGGTCATGTATGCTACGGGACTTCCTGTAACCCCTGCTCCAACCTGACCGGGCAACACAATAGCCGGTGTATGTTGAAGAGGATTAGGCCACCCTTTATCAGTACAAGTAGCCATGCACGAACAATATCAGCCCCGTGAAATAGAAGCCGCCGCCCAATCATTCTGGGACAACCAAAAGTCCTTCGAAGTCAGCGAAGATCTAGGCAAGGAAACCTACTACTGCCTATCGATGTTCCCGTACCCAAGCGGCAAGCTACACATGGGGCATGTGCGTAACTACACCATCGGCGACGTAATCTCCCGTTACCAGCGCATGCTTGGCAAAAACGTCCTGCAACCCATGGGTTGGGACGCCTTCGGCATGCCTGCCGAAAACGCCGCGATGAAAAACAATGTCGCGCCGGCCAAGTGGACGTACGAAAACATCGCCTACATGAAAACCCAGCTGCGCAGCCTCGGCCTGGCTGTGGACTGGTCCCGCGAAATCACTACCTGCAAGCCCGATTACTACCGCTGGGAACAATGGCTGTTCACTCGCCTGTTCGAAAAAGGCGTGATCTATCGTAAAAACGGCACCGTGAACTGGGACCCGGTTGACCAGACCGTTCTGGCCAACGAGCAAGTGATCGACGGCCGCGGCTGGCGCTCCGGCGCAGTGATCGAGAAGCGCGAAATCCCGATGTACTACTTCAAGATCACTGCCTACGCAGATGAACTGCTTGAAGGCCTCGACGATATGCCCGGCTGGCCGGAGCAGGTCAAAACCATGCAGCGCAACTGGATTGGCAAATCCCGCGGCATGGAAGTGCAGTTCCCCTACGACGTCGACTCCATCGGCGAAGCGGGTACGCTCAAAGTTTTCACCACCCGTCCAGATACCCTGATGGGCGCGACTTACGTGGCCGTGGCTGCCGAGCACCCGCTGGCGACCCAGGCTGCACAAGGCAATCCCGAGCTGCAAGCGTTCATCGCTGAATGCAAGGGCGGCAGTGTTGCCGAAGCCGACATGGCGACCCAGGAGAAAAAGGGCCTGCCAACTCCCCTGTTCGTCAAGCACCCACTGACCGGTGAAAAGCTCCCGGTATGGGTCGCCAACTATGTATTGATGCATTACGGCGATGGCGCAGTCATGGCTGTTCCGGCACATGACGAGCGCGATTTCGAATTCGCCACCAAGTACGACTTGCCGATCAAACCGGTTGTTCGCACCAGCGCAGGCGACGAGACACCGGCTCCGTGGCAAGCCGCTTATAACGAACACGGCACCCTGATCAACTCCGGCGAATTCGACGGTCTGGACTTCCAGGCTGCGTTCGACGCCATGGAAGCGGCCCTGACCGCCAAAGGCCTGGGTCAATCGCGCACCCAGTTCCGCCTGCGCGACTGGGGCATCAGCCGTCAACGCTACTGGGGCTGCCCGATCCCGATCGTGCACTGCGACACCTGCGGTGACGTTCCGGTACCGCAAGACCAGTTGCCTGTAGTGCTGCCGGAAGACGTCGTGCCCGATGGCGCCGGCTCGCCATTGGCGCGCATGCCTGAGTTCTACGAGTGCAGCTGCCCTAAATGCGGCGCACCGGCCAAACGCGAAACAGACACGATGGACACCTTCGTCGAGTCGTCGTGGTATTACGCCCGCTACGCCTCGCCACACTATGAAGGCGGCCTGGTTGAGAAGTCGGCGGCTGACCACTGGCTACCGGTTGACCAGTACATTGGCGGTATCGAACACGCCATCTTGCACCTCCTCTACGCACGCTTCTTCCACAAGCTGATGCGCGACGAAGGCCTGGTGAGCTCCAACGAGCCATTCAAGAACCTGCTGACCCAGGGCATGGTGGTCGCCGACACTTACTTCCGTAAGCTGGACAACGGCGGCAAGGACTTCTTCAACCCGGACGACGTTGTCATCGAACGTGACGCCAAGGCCAAAATCATCGGCGCCACGCTGAAGAGCGACGGCCTGCCGGTGGAAATCGGCGGCACGCAGAAGATGTCCAAGTCGCTGAACAACGGCGTTGACCCGCAATCCATGATCGAACAATACGGCGCCGATACCTGCCGCCTGTTCATGATGTTTGCATCGCCGCCTGACGCCAGCCTGGAGTGGTCGGATTCGGGTGTGGAAGGTTCACACCGTTTCCTCAAGCGCGTATGGCGCCTGGCTCACACCCACGTTGACCTGGGCCTGCCCGGCGCACTGGACATCGGCACCCTGAACGACGGGCAAAAAGTCATCCGTCGCGCTATCCACCAGGCCATCAAGCAAGCCAGCCTGGATGTCGGCCAGCATCATAAATTCAACACCGCCGTCGCCCAGGTGATGACCGTGATGAACGTGCTCGAAAAAGCACCGCACGCTACCGAACAGGATCGCGCCTTGCTTCAGGAAGGCCTTGAAACAGTTGCACTGCTGCTGGCACCCATCACCCCGCACATCAGCCATGAGCTGTGGAACCAGTTGGGCCACACCGGCGCCGTCATCGACGCGCCATGGCCGGTGCTGGACGAAAGCGCACTGGTTCAAGACACCCTGCAGCTGGTTATCCAGGTCAATGGCAAATTGCGCGGTCATATCGAAATGCCAGCCGGCGCCAGCCGTGAAGAGGTTGAGGCGGCTGCCCGCATCAACGAAAACGTGCTGCGCTTTACCGATGGCCTGACGATTCGCAAAGTGATCGTCGTGCCAGGCAAACTGGTCAACATCGTCGCCAGCTAAATTGGAACAGGCGCTCGCCCCGGGGGCGGGCGCCCAATAAAACCTTCAGGGCCGCTCAGTCGGCCTATCTGGTTTCAAGGGGAGCTACACATGATCAAACGCAATTTGCTGGTGATGGGTCTCGCTGTTCTGTTGAGTGCCTGCGGCTTCCAGCTGCGCGGTACTGGCACCAACCAGCTGACAATCACCGAGCTTGATCTCAGCGCGCGTAACGCCTACGGCGATACTGTTCGCGAGCTGCGTCAGACGCTGGAAAACAGCGGGGTTAAAATCTCCACCAGCGCACCGCTCAAACTGATTCTGACCAGCGAGGAAGAATCCCAGCGGGCCGCCAGTTACACCGGCACCAGCTATTCGGCTGAATATGAGCTGACCAACGTACTCAAATACGAGATCAAAGGTCAGAACAACCTGCCATTGCTCAACAACAAAATTGAAGTGCACAAGATTTACCTGCAAGACAGCAGCAACCTCACCGGCTCCGGTCAGGAAGCGGCAGTCATTCGCAAGGAAATGCGTCGCGACCTCGTACAGCAAATGGTGCTGCGTCTGGAGCAGCTGACGCCGGAACGCCTGGCCGAACTGCAAAAGTTAGCTGACGAGAAGGCACAGGCCGAAGCAGCCGCCATCGAAGCCGCACGCAAGGCTCAAGAGGAAACCCCTCAACAGTCGCCACTCGAACTGCAAAACCAGTAAGGCATACGGGGCGCTCAGGCGCCCCGTTATCTATCAAGCCCCTATGAAACTCGCCCCCGCCCAACTCGCCAAACACCTGCAAGGCAGCCTTGCCCCTGTCTACATCGTCAGTGGCGATGACCCGCTGCTGTGCCAGGAAGCGGCCGACGCCATTCGCACTGCCGCACGCCAGCAAGGTTTCGATGAACGCCAGGTGTTCAGCGCCGACGCCAGTTTCGACTGGGGCTCGTTGCTGCAGGCCGGCGCCAGCATGTCGCTGTTTTGCGAAAAGCGTCTGCTGGAACTGCGCCTGCCTTCAGGCAAGCCTGGAGACAAAGGCGCAGCGGCCCTGATCGAATACTGCTCGCGACCGGCCGAAGACACCTTGTTACTGGTCAGCCTGCCCAAGCTCGATGGCAGCGCACAGAAGACCAAATGGGGCAAAGCGCTGGTCGAAGGCCCACAAACCCAGTTCGTACAAATCTGGCCGGTGGACGCCAACCAGTTGCCGCAATGGATTCGCCAGCGCTTGTCACAGGCAGGCTTGTCAGCCAGCCAGGACGCAGTCGAGCTGATTGCTGCACGGGTCGAAGGCAACCTGCTGGCAGCAGCGCAAGAGGTTGAAAAACTCAAGCTGATGGCTGAAGAAGGCCAGATCACCGTCGAAACTGTGCAGGCTGCGGTGGCTGACAGTGCGCGTTTTGATGTATTTGGCCTGGTCGATGCCGTACTCAATGGCGATGCAGCCCACGCTTTGCGCATGCTCGAAGGCCTGCGCGGCGAGGGCGTTGAGCCGCCGGTCATACTGTGGGCTCTGGCACGCGAACTCCGGGTGCTGGCCAACATTGCGTTGCAATACAGCCAGGGCATACCGCTGGACAAAGCCTTCAGCCAGGCCAGGCCGCCAGTCTGGGACAAACGCAAACCGCTGATGAGCAAGGCCCTGCAGCGCTATTCAGCGCAACGCTGGGCACAACTGCTAATGGATGCACAGCGTATCGACGCGCAAATCAAGGGCCAGGCCGCCGGGTCCGCCTGGAGCAGCTTGAGTCGACTGACACTGTTGATGTGTGGGCAACGTCTGAATCTGCCAGCAGAGTAATCCGCCAGGAGCTGGCTTTGTGTGGTGCCGGTCAGGTACTGGACAACCCGCAACATCTGGCCGATGATTTGCGCCTGTTCAAACCAAGCGAGAGCACATGCCATGAGCAAGCGCCCCAACAAGGCCAAATCCATCGTCGCCCAACCCTTGTTCCGCAGCCGCCAGGAACGCCCCGCCAAAGGCAAAGGCAGCTACCGCCGCGAAGCCTTCCAGTCGAGAGACCGGGAGGCTTTTTACTTTCTGGCTGCCTGAGAGCGAGGATGATAAGGTCTACATCTGATTTGCATTACCTGGACCTGCGCATGCCCTTAAGTCATAAACGTGGTTGGCCGATGCGCCAACTGATCGCTGCTTCCAGCGTCATTCTTCTAGTCGCCTGCGCAGAAAAACCGACCGCAGCCGATGCCCAGCCCCTGCCTGAAACGCCCGCTGCTCCAGTGGCCACCACCAGCGCGCCAATTGCTGATATGCCCGTCATTGCGCCCGCTCAGAGTTTCAGCGAGTGGCAAGCCAACTTCCGCACGCAGGCGCTCAAGGCCGGGATCCGCCCCGAGGTGTTCGATAACGCCTTCAGCGGTATCACCCCCGATATGAGCGTGATCAAGGCCGATCGCAGCCAGCCCGAATTCAGCCGCCCGGTGTGGGAATACCTCGACGGGGCGCTATCACCATTGCGCGTACGTAATGGCCAGCGTCTGCTGCAGCAAAACGCCGAACTGCTAAGCCAGATCGAGCAACGTTATGGTGTCGATCGCCAGGCCCTGGTTTCGGTATGGGGCATGGAAAGCAACTTCGGCACGTTCCAGGGCAACAAGTCCGTGATTCGCTCGCTGGCCACCCTGGCCTACGAAGGACGCCGCCCGGAATTTGCGCAAAGCCAGTTGATTGCCGCGCTGAAAATCATTCAGGAAGGCGATATATCCCCCGAAAAAATGCTCGGTTCCTGGGCCGGCGCAATGGGCCAGACCCAATTCATCCCCACCACCTACGAAACCCACGCCGTCGACTTTGATGGCGATGGCCGCCGGGATATCTGGAACAGTTCGGCTGATGCCCTGGCATCGACTGCGCACTACCTGCAGAGCTCCGGCTGGAAGCAAGGCCAGCCATGGGGCTTTGAGGTCCGACTGCCCGCCGGCTTTGACTACGCACTGGCTGATGGCGCTGTAAGAAAAAGCGTCAGCGAATGGCAGAAGCTAGGAGTTTCACTGCCCGGCAGCGCCAGCTTGCCTGCAGGCTCTGAAGAGTTGAGCGCTACCCTGTTGGTGCCCGCCGGCTACCGTGGCCCGGCCTTCTTGGTGCTGGATAACTTCCGCGCCATTCTGCGCTACAACAACTCATCGTCCTATGCACTGGCCGTGGGCCTGCTGTCCGAGCGTTTCAACGGTGGCGGGGTTATTTTGGGCGAGTGGCCAAAAGATGACCGACCGTTGAGCCGTTCCGAGCGTATCGAACTGCAAACCCTGCTCAGCCAACGCAACTACGATGCCGGCAATGCCGATGGCATCATTGGCGCCAACACCCGCAAAGCTATCCGCAGCGCGCAGCAAGCCCTGGGCTGGCCGGCAGATGGCTACCCGTCGCACAAATTGCTTGAGAGTTTGCGTAACCAGTAACCCCGCAATCTGTAGGAGCGAGCTTGCTCGCGAGCCTTTGAACAGCTCGCGAGCAAGCTCGTTCCTACAGGGTGAGGGTTAAATTACGACGTGCTGTTCCAGCACCAACTGCTGTTTATCCGCATCCAGCCTGACCACAGCCCCCAACGGCAACGTCAGGTTCGGATCGCAATGCCCGCTACGCCAGCCAGCCAGTACCGGTATGCCCAGAGGCCCCAGTTCCTGCTTGAGCAGCCGCTGCAGGCCCACCGTTTCAACCCCGGCAAAATCCCCCACCAGAACACCCCGCAGCCGATTCAATTTACCCGCCAGACGCAAGTGCGTGAGCAGGCGATCGACCCGGTATAGCGGCTCATTGACGTCTTCGATAAACAGGATGATGTCTTCGTCATCCAGTTCAAACGCAGTGCCGATGGTGGCGCAGATCATCGACAGGTTACCGCCCAGCAGACGGCCACTGGCGCAGCCAGGAGCCAGGGTGGTCAGAGGAAATGCTGCCGGATGCTCAAGTACAGAGAGTTGTTGCCCGCTAAGCATGCGCAACAGGGAGGATTCGGTTGGTTGCTGTTTGTTACCCAGCAAGTCCGCGTTAAGCATTGCCCCGTGAAAGGTCAAAAAGCCTGCGTAACGGGTGATCGCCAGATGCAGCGCCGTGATGTCGCTGTACCCTGCAAAAGGCTTGGGATGGCGGCGCAGGAGCTCAAAATCGATGCCGTCAAGCAAGCGCGGGCTACCATAGCCACCGCGCAAGCAGAAAATCGCATCAATGCTGTCGTCCGCAAATGCGTCATGCAAATCACGCAAGCGAACTGCGTCTGAACCTGCAAGATAGCCGTCCTTTTCCCACACGCCCGGAAACACGCGCAGCTCATAGCCGCGGGTAGCCATCCATTCGCTGGCGCGTTTGAGATCCAGTTCAGCGGGACCAGCCGGGGCGATCAGGGCGATCACCCCGCCAGCACGGAGCGCGGGTACCGCGCTGTGGGCCTTGTAAGACACCTGCGCGGCGAGCCGGCTGCTCATGCTATCAAGCACCTACCAGCATGGTCTTGACCAGCTTGGCTTGCTCGTCGGCATGGTATGAAGAACGCACCAGTGGGCCCGACGCTACGTTTTTGAAGCCCATTTTGTAGCCTTCTTCGGCAAACCAGGCGAAAACGTCCGGGTGCACGAAACGCTGCACCGGCAAGTGGCTGCGCGACGGTTGCAGGTACTGGCCCAGGGTCAGCATGTCGATGTCGTGTTCGCGCATGCGCTTCATCACTTCAATGACTTCTTCGTCCGTCTCGCCCAGACCCAGCATCAGGCCGGACTTGGTCGGGATGTGCGGCATCATTTGCTTGAAGCGTTGCAGCAACGTCAGCGACCACTGATAGTCGGAACCCGGACGCGCAGCCTTGTACAGGCGCGGAACGGTTTCGAGGTTGTGGTTGAACACGTCAGGCGGCTCGGCGGCGGTGATTTCCAGTGCCACATCCATACGGCCACGGTAATCGGGCACCAACGTTTCGAGCAGTACGTTAGGCGACAGCTTGCGGATTTCACGGATGCAATCGGCAAAGTGCTGGGCACCGCCATCACGCAGGTCATCACGGTCTACCGAGGTGATGACCACGTACTTCAAGCCCAGGTCAGCGATGGCAATTGCCAGGCTTTGCGGCTCATTGACGTCCAGTGGCTTGGGCCGGCCATGACCGACGTCGCAGAACGGGCAGCGACGGGTGCAGATGTCACCCATGATCATGAAGGTCGCAGTACCACCCGAGAAGCACTCGCCCAGGTTCGGGCAGGACGCCTCTTCGCACACGCTGTGCAGCTTGTGCTTGCGCAGCAGCGCCTTGATGCGGTCCACCTCGGGCGAGACCGGAATACGCACGCGAATCCAGTCCGGCTTCTTCGGCAGTTCGGTGGTCGGAATGATTTTTACCGGGATACGCGCAACCTTCTCGGCACCGCGCAATTTAACGCCGGTCTCGACCTTGGAACGGGCCTCGTTCGCACGGGCCACACGTTCTGAGATATCCAGCGTAGGGATCAGGGTTTGAACAGCGTCTTGCGCAGTAGTCATATCAATCGATTCCGCCCGTTAGGGTCGTCTGCTCAGCATAGTCGAGGTGTTTGACGAGCTGCGAACGCAGCCGGGCGCCTACCTCGGCAAATTCAATCGGCCCTGCATGGTCACGCAACTGGGTCATCGCCAGCCCCGCGTAGCCACAGGGGTTAATCCGTCGAAACGGTTCCAGGTCCATGTCCACATTTAGTGCCAGACCGTGGAAAGAGCAGCCATTGCGAATCCGCAGGCCCAGAGAGGCGATTTTTGCCCCCTCAACATATACCCCGGGTGCGTCAGGCCGGGCGACGGCGGTTACGCCGTAGCTGGCGAGCAGGTCGATCAGACACTGCTCCATCCGGGTAACCAACTCACGCACACCAAAACCAAGGCGACGCACGTCGAGCATCAGGTAAGCAACCAGCTGGCCGGGACCGTGGTAGGTGACCTGGCCGCCGCGATCCGACTTGACCACCGGGATATCACCCGGCAACAGCAAATGTTCGGCCTTGCCTGCCTGCCCCTGGGTAAATACCGGCGGATGCTGCACCAGCCAGACTTCGTCTTGCGTGTGCTTGTCGCGACCGTCGGTAAAGTGCTTCATCGCCAGCCAGGTGGACTCATAGTCGGCCTCACCCAGCTCGCGAATACCCAGCACCTGAGACATCAAAGCACCATGTGCACGAAGCCGGTGGCTCGCAGTTCGCTGTTGATGTTGTACAGCTGGTCCTGGTCAGTGGCAACGATGTGCAACTGGATCGTGGTGTACTTGCCATTGGTGCTCTGGCGCTCGTCAACACGATCATCGTTTACCGTCGCGTGCTTTTTCACGATGTCGATGATCTTGTCTTTATTGCCCACACCCGTGTCGCTGATCACCTTAACCGGATAATCAACGTTCGGAAATTCGATCTTTGGCGCCTTTACTTCGGTATCGGTCATGGCGTATTGGCCTCGTAAGCCCAGAACTACATACGTGCCCCGCGCAGGGTGAGCGCGGGGTCACACAGGTGAGTGCAATCAGTTGAACAAGCCGTAGAAGAATAGACGGATGCTGTCCCAAACGCGTCGGAAAATACCACCTTCCTCGACAGGCTCAAGTGCAATCAGGTCAGCGCTGTGCACAACCTTGTCGTCCAGTTTGACTTCAACCTTGCCGATCACGTCGCCTTTGGCGATAGGCGCCATCAGCTGAGGATTCATGGTCATGCTTGCAGCCAGCTTTTTCAATTGGCCTTTAGGCAGGGTCAGGGTCAAATCTTCAGCCAGACCGGCTTTTACCTGGTTGGTGGTGCCTTTCCAGACAGGAGCCTGGGCCAGTTCAACACCCTTCTGGTAGAAGGTCTGGGTTTCGAAGAAACGGAAACCGTAGGTCAGCAGCTTCTGAGTCTCGGCAGCACGTGCCGCTTCACTGTTGGTGCCGAACACCACAGCAATCAGGCGCATGCCATCACGCACGGCCGAAGACACCATGCAGTAGCCCGCTTCGTCGGTGTGACCGGTTTTCAGACCGTCAACGGTCTTGTCACGCCACAGCAGCAAGTTGCGGTTCGGCTGTTTGATGCCGTTCCAGAAGAACTCTTTCTGCGAGTAGATCGCGTAGTGAGTCGGGTCTTCATGGATGATCGCGCGCGCCAGCAACGACATGTCGTGAGCAGACGAGTAGTGATCCGGGTTCGGCAGGCCGGTCGGGTTCATGAAGTGGCTGTTGGACATGCCCAACTCGCCAGCGGTCTTGTTCATCATGTCGGCGAACGCATCTTCGCTGCCGGCGATGTGCTCGGACAGAGCTACGCTGGCATCGTTACCCGACTGGATGATGATCCCGTGCAGCAGGTCGCTGACCGAGACCTGGGTACCTACCTTGATGAACATCCGCGAACCGCCGGTGCGCCAGGCGTTCTCGCTGACCGTCACCGGGTCGTTCTCGCCGATCTGACCACGACGGATTTCCAGGGTCGCGATGTAAGCGGTCATCAGCTTGGTCAGGCTGGCCGGTGGCAGACGCTGGTCGCCGTTGTTCTCAACCAGCACGTTACCGCTGCTGGCATCCATCAGGACATAAGACTTGGCAGCCAGTTGCGGTGGCGACGGCATCATCTCGACTGCCCAGGCAGCCGGGGTGATGATCAGCGGAACTAGCAGGCACAGGCGTTTGGCAAAGGTGGTGATGTTCATCCGTCTCTCGAAATTGTTAATGAAAACTTACCCTCGCGGGCAAAACTGTTGTGACAGCCGTTTGACTGGCTGTCGCGTATTCAGTTGCAAGCCTGCCCCTCGAAGGGCTTTTATTCTTGGACCCTGCAACTGCGTTTGCGCCCCCAGGCCTGGAGGCGCAACGCTTTGATCGGTGTTACTGATCGGTCACAACGCTCGGCTGACCCAGATTGGCCAGACGCACACTGTTTTGTGTCTGCTGCACTTCATTTACCGAGGCGATCGGCCCCATGCGCACGCGGTGCAAGGTTTGCTGATTGCGCACAACCGAGCTGATAAACACGGGAGCGCTGACCATGCCACTGAGTTTGGAGCGAAGCAACTCGGCGGCATCCGGATTGGCAAAAGCACCAACCTGCAAATACGTGCCCTGCCCCTTCGCCATGGTCGGCACCGGCACCACATCCGAAGCGTGCTGCTGGGCAGGCGGCGTCCATTGTTCAACCTTGCCGGTCGAAACAGTCGGGCCGGGCGCATTCTGCGCCATTTTTGGCTCGTTGAGCATCAGGGGCGCTGGACGCCCGCGTTGAGCCCACCAGGCCTGCGGGTCAATACCTTCAACCTTGACCCGGGCGGTACCGGTCTCGGCGTAGCCCAGCTTCTTGGCCGCAGCGTAAGACAGGTCGATGATGCGGTCCGAATAGAACGGGCCACGGTCGTTAACCCGCAAAACCACTGCCTTACCGTTATCCAGATTGGTTACCTTGACGTAGCTGGGCAACGGCAGGGTCTTGTGCGCGGCACTCATGCCGTACAGGTCATATACCTCGCCATTGGCGGTGTTCTGACCATGAAATTTGGTGCCATACCAGGACGCAGTGCCCGAAGCCACGTAGGTTTTGGACTCTTGCATCGGGAAGTAGGTCTTGCCCAGCACCGTGTAAGGGTTGGCCTTGTAAGGGCCGGAGTGCAGGGTCGGCGTCGCGTCGGGGATGCGCGAGACATCGACATCCCACCACGGCGCACCGTCCTTGTGGGCACGGTTGATGTCCAGCCCCGGCTTGGAGGCAATGGCCGCCGACTTTTGCGGGCTGCTCGGGCGACTGCTGGTGCAGCTCACCACCAGCAGCGCGATAGCGGCGCAGGCTGCAAGTTTCAGAGGTGTGCGGATTGCTAGAAACGGCATTACTTGTTGCCCCGTGCTTGAACCAGCAAGTCGGACAGTTGGTGCACTGCCATGGCGTACATCACGCTGCGGTTATAACGCGTGATCGCATAAAAATTCTTCAGGCCCATCCAGTATTCAGGGCCGTTGGCGCCGTCAAGACGGAACGCCGTGACCGGCATGTCGTCCGGCAGCGCATCATGACTCGACCAGCCCAGCGCTCGCAACTCCCCGACCGTTTTGACCGGTTCGATGCCCTGGGTCAAGCCTTCATCCGCCCGGTCGCCCTGTACGTCGGCACGCACCACGACCGGCTCACCGGCCACCCAGCCGTGACGTTTGAAGTAACTGGCAACACTGCCGATGGCATCGTCCGGGTTGCTCCAGATATTTATGTGGCCATCACCGTCGAAGTCCACCGCATAGGCGCGAAAGCTGCTCGGCATGAACTGCGGCAACCCCATCGCCCCGGCATAAGAGCCTTTAAGCGTCAGCGGGTCGACTTGCTCTTCACGGGTCAGCAGCAGGAACTCTCGCAGCTCCTTACGGAAAAACTCGGCGCGCGGCGGATAGTCAAAGCCCAGGGTCGACAGCGCATCAATCACCCGGTAGTTACCGGTATTGCGGCCATAGAAGGTTTCGACACCGATAATCGACACTATCACCTGGGCCGGAACCCCATATTCCTGCTCGGCACGGGCCAGTACGGCTTCGTGTTCGCGCCAGAAATCCACACCGCGGGCCACGCGGGCATCGGAGATAAAGATCGGACGGTATTCCTTCCACTGTTTGACCCGCTCGGCCGGACGCGAGATGGCGTCGAGGATGCTTTGCTTGCGCTCGGCATCACGGAACACTGCCATCAGCTGTTCGCCGGCAAACCCGTAGTCACGGGTCATTTCACCGACAAACTCAGCTACCTGGGGCGAGCCTTCATAGTCGCCGGCCACCGCGCCCTGCGCTGCCCCGAACAGACCCAGCAGGCCCATCCACGACGCGTATCGAGCGGCCCGGCCACGCATTACTTGCATTAAATTCTTCACCTTAATCAAACTTGTGCGATCCATTTGCGATGCGTGTGGATCGACATCAAAACCCCAAACGCTGAAAGCAGCGTCACGAGCGAAGTTCCGCCGTAACTAATGAACGGCAATGGCACGCCCACGACCGGCAACAGGCCACTGACCATACCGATGTTGACGAAAACATAAACAAAAAACGTCATGGTGAGGCTGCCGGCCAGCAATTTTCCGAACAGCGTCTGCGCCTGGGCGGTAATCACCAGGCCGCGACCGATCAACAGCAGGTAAATCAGCAACAGCGCACAGATGCCCACCAGACCGAACTCCTCACCCATGACCGCGATGATGAAGTCGGTGTGGCTCTCGGGCAGAAAGTCCAGATGCGATTGCGTACCCAGCAGCCAGCCCTTGCCAAATACTCCGCCCGAACCGATGGCAGCCTTGGACTGAATAATGTTCCAGCCGGTGCCCAGAGGATCGCTTTCGGGGTCGAGGAAGGTCAGGATCCGCTGCTTCTGGTAGTCGTGCATGATGAAGAACCACATGGCAATTGCCACCGGCACTGCCGCCGCCAACACGCTGATAATCCAGCGCCAGCGCAACCCCCCCATAAACAGTACGAACGCACCGCCAGCCAGGACCAGTAGCGCAGTGCCGAGGTCGGGCTGACGCACGATCAAACCAAAGGGAATCCCGATCAGCAGCAAACTGACCGCCACGTGTTTGAGTTGTGGCGGCAACGTGCGTTTGGACAGATACCAGGCGATGGTCGCCGGCATCAGGATCTTCATGAATTCCGAGGGCTGGAAACGAATGACCCCGGGGATGTTGATCCAGCGCGTTGCGCCCATGGCGTTGTGCCCCATGACATCCACCACCACCAGCAGCATCACTCCGATCAGGTAGCCGACTGGCACCCAGCGCGCCATAAAGCGCGGCTCCAGCTGGGCGATGATAAACATCGATACCAGGCCGATGCCGAAAGATGTGGCCTGCTTGCTCAGCAGGTCCCAGCTCTTGCCGCTGGCCGAATACAGTACGAACAAGCTGCCCGCAGCCAGGGTCAGGAGCAAAATCAGCAGCGGACCGTCGAGGTGCAAACGCTGAAGCAGCGTGGCACGTCGACGCATCACGTCCTCACTGGAGAGGATGCGGTCAAAATTACTAATCATTGGCCGTAACCTCTGCCTTTATAGGGCTGGCGTATTCGGGTTTGAGCTTGCCGTCAGCATCCAGCAGCCAGGCATCCATCACCTTGCGCACCACCGGGGACGCGACCCGACTGCCTGCCTCGCCGTTTTCAATCATGACCGAGACGGTAATTTGCGGGTTGTTGGCCGGGGCAAAACCGACGAACAAGGCGTGGTCACGGTGGCGCTCCTGAACCTTGGAGCGGTCGTATTTCTCGCCCTGCTTGATTGCCACGACCTGCGCCGTACCACTCTTGCCGGCAATCAGGTATTGCGCGCCAACGCCTGCCACTCTGGCCGTGCCGCGGGCACCATGCACCACTTGTTGCATGCCGTGGTTGACCTTGGCCCAGCTGGACGGGTCGCGAAGAACGATATCGGGCATCGGGTTGGGGTCGACCGGCGCCACGCCTTCAATGGTTTTGGCCAGGTGCGGGCGAATCCACTTGCCCTTGCTGGCAATCAGCGCAGTCGCCTGCGCCAGTTGCAGCGGCGTGGACTGCATATAGCCCTGACCAATCCCCAGAATCAGCGTCTCGCCCGGGAACCAGGCCTGACGCCGGGTAGCGCGCTTCCACTCGCGGGACGGCATCAGCCCGGCCGACTCTTCGAACATGTCGAGGGAGACTTTCTGGCCGATACCGAACTGGTTCATGTAGGAAGACAAACGATCGATACCCAGCTTGTGGGCCAGATCGTAGAAATAGGTGTCGTTGGAACGCATGATCGCGGTGTCCAGGTCGACATAGCCATCACCGGTACGGTTCCAGTTACGGTACTTGTGATCGTAATTGGGCAACTGGTAATAGCCGGGATCATAGACCCGCGTCGACGCACTGATCACGCCACTGTCCAGACCGGCAATCGCCACAGCAGGCTTGATGGTCGAACCCGGGGGATACAGGCCGCGCAAAATGCGGTTGAACAAAGGACGGTCAATCGAATCGCGCAACTCGGCATACGCCTTGAAGCTGATGCCGGTGACAAACAGGTTGGGGTCGAAGCTTGGCTGACTGACCATGGCCAGTACTTCACCGGTCATCGGGTTAAGTGCAACTACAGCCCCGCGCCGGCCGGCCAGGGCTTCTTCGGCCGCCTCTTGCAGCTTGATATCGAGGCTGAGCACGATGTCTTTGCCCGGAATCGGATCGGTGCGTTTCAACACCCGCAACACCCGGCCCCTGGCGTTGGTTTCAACTTCTTCGTAACCCACCTGACCGTGCAACTCGGCTTCGTAGAAGCGTTCGATGCCCGTTTTACCAATGTGATGGGTGCCGCTGTAATTGACCGGATCGAGGCTTTTAAGCTCTTTCTCGTTGATCCGCCCCATATACCCCACCGAGTGCGCAAAGTGCGCGCCCTGCGGGTAATGACGCACCAGCTGGGCAACCACCTCGACCCCGGGCAGACGGAACTGATTCACGGCAATCCGGGCGATCTGCTCTTCGTTCAGCTCAAACAGAATCGGCACCGGCTCAAACGGCCGGCGCCCCTGCTTCATGCGCTTTTCAAACAACGCGCGATCTTCAGGCGTGAGCTGCAGGACTTCGACGATAACGTCCAGGACCTGCTGCGAATCGCCCGAACGCTCTCGGGTCATGGTCAGGCTGAAGCTGGGGCGGTTGTCCGCGATTACCACACCATTGCGGTCAAAAATCAGGCCGCGGGTCGGTGGGATCGGCTGCACATGCACCCGATTGTTTTCCGACAGGGTCGAGTGGTACTCGTACT
Source organism: Pseudomonas sp. TWR2-1-1 (assembly GCF_049897045.1). NCBI lineage: Bacteria > Pseudomonadati > Pseudomonadota > Gammaproteobacteria > Pseudomonadales > Pseudomonadaceae > Pseudomonas > Pseudomonas sp. TWR2-1-1. The sequence continues at coordinate 113,145 of NZ_JAFCVM010000001.1, read as the reverse complement.
GCACCACCTGCAAAAAATACAGACGCGCGAGCAGGACACAGATCAGTACCACCACCACAATTGCGCCGACCACGACTCGTCCACGCACAAGGCGGGCGTCTTTCTCGTGATCTTTGAGGCGTATCGGCTGGGACATTCGGGACGCTGACTATTTGTGATAAGGGTGCCCGGACAACACAGTCCAGGCGCGATACAACTGCTCACCAATCAGAATGCGTACCAACGGGTGCGGCAACGTCAACGGCGACAACGACCAGCGCTGATCGGCGCGCGCGCAGACTTCCGGCGCCAGCCCCTCAGGGCCACCGACCATGAAGTTCACCGTGCGCGAGTCCAGGCGCCAGCGGTCGAGTTCAACCGCCAGCTGCTCGGTACTCCAGGGCTTGCCGTGGACCTCGAGAGTGACGATTCGCTCCCCCGGGCCGACTTTGGCCAGCATGGCCTCGCCCTCCTGACGGATGAAACGAGCCACGTCGGCATTCTTGCCACGGGTATTGAGCGGTATTTCTACCAGTTCAAGCGCCAGCTCGGATGGCAGACGCTTGGCATATTCATGCCAACCCTCTTCCACCCACTTGGGCATACGCGAACCGACAGCGATCAGACGCAAGCGCACAAAGAACCCTTATTCCTGGTCTTTGTTGAGCTTGATGAAGTGCTCGTGGGTGTTTTCCGGGCTGTGGTGAGCAGCGTTCAGGGCGCGGCTCTGTTCTGCGCCGGACCACAGGCGTTCCAGGTCATAGAACTGGCGTGCGCTGGCAGTCATCATGTGAACGATCACGTCGTCCATATCCAGCAGGACCCAGTCGCTGTCGCCCTTGCCTTCTTCGCCCAGCGGCTTGACGCCCAGTGCTTTGACGGCTTCGCGAATCTTGTCCAGCATCGCGCCGATCTGACGGTTCGAAGTACCGGTAGCGATGATCATGAAGTCGGTGATGCTGTGCTTGTCACGCACGTCGATGATCTGGATGTCCTGACCCTTGACGTCTTCCAGGGCAGCTACGGCTACCTTGACCAGCTCTTCGCCTTTAAGCGGCTCACCGGCGAAAACCTTGACCGGCAGCGGTGCGCTTTTGGCTGTGCCTTTGCGCTTTACTTTGTTTACGTCGTTGTTCGTCATATAAAAACTCGTTTTGCTCATGTGTTCGGGCGTTTCAATACACGTTGAATCGTGCCTTGAAACGCGCCTTTTCAGTTCGACGCACGGTAAAGTCCGTGCGCATCGATGTAGGCCAGGACCGCGTCGGGCACCAGATAACGTACCGACTTACCGCTGGCCAGCAGTTGACGGATCTGGGTGGCGGATACCGCGAGCGGCGTCTGCCAGACGAATGCAATCTGTCCGCCGGGCCCCTTCAGGGCCAGCGGGTCGCTTACCGAGCGCGCTGCCAGCAGGTTGCGCAAGGCATCCGGCGGTTCGCTGTCGGCATCCGGGCGCTGTAGCACCAGGATATGGCAATGCAGGAGTAAATCCTCCCAGCGATGCCATGTGGGCAGGCCGCAAAAAGCGTCCCAGCCCAGCAGTAAAAACAACTGGTCATCTGCGGCCAGGTCGGCCCGCATCAATTCCAGGGTATCAATGGTGTAGGACGGCGTGTCCCGTTGCAGCTCCCGGGAATCCACTACCAGCGTAGCCACTCCGGCGACAGCGCACTCAACCATCGCCAAACGGTCGAGCGCCGACACCTGGGGGGTATCGCGATGTGGCGGCCTGGCGTTGGGAGTCAGACGCAACTCGTCGAGTTGCATCAGCTCGGCCACTTCCAGGCCACCGCGCAGATGCCCGATGTGCACCGGATCGAAGGTGCCCCCCAGCACGCCAATGCGCAGGGGTAACACGTCGATGACCGGCGCCACCACTAGCGGACTGAGGTCAACCAAGTCAGACCGGCTCCTGGCCGCGCAGCTGACCGTCACCGACCACAATGTACTTCTCGCAGGTCAGACCTTCGAGACCCACCGGGCCGCGGGCGTGCAGCTTATCAGTAGAAATGCCAATCTCCGCACCCAATCCGTACTCAAATCCATCGGCGAAGCAGGTTGGGGTGTTGAGCATCACCGAACTGGAGTCGACTTCGGCCATAAAACGCCGGGCATCGCCCTGATGTTCGGTCACGATCGAGTCGGTGTGATGGGAGCCGTAGTGATTGATGTGCTCAATCGCCTGATCCAGCCCGTCGACTATCCGGATCGACAGAATCGCGTCCAGATACTCGGTATTCCAGTCTTCTTCTGTCGCCGGTACCACGTCGATAAGCGCCCGGGTACGTTCGCAGCCGCGCAGTTCGACACCCTTGGCAATAAATTGCTCGGCCATTGCCGGCAAAAATTGCGCCGCGACGGCCTGATCCACCAGCAAGGTTTCCATCGCCCCGCAAATACCATAACGGTAGGTTTTGGCGTTGAACGCGATGCGTCGGGCCTTGTCCAGATCAGCCTGAGCGCTGACATAGACATGGCAAATGCCGTCCAGGTGCTTGATAACCGGCACCTTGGCATCACGACTGACGCGTTCGATCAGACCTTTACCACCACGGGGCACGATCACGTCCACATACTCGGGCATGGTGATCAGCGCACCGACCGCGGCCCGATCGGTCACCTCAACCACTTGCACCACTGCCGGCGGCAGCCCGGCTTCGGCCAGACCTCGCTGAATGCAGACGGCTATCGCCCGGTTGGAGTGAATGGCTTCGGAGCCACCACGAAGGATGGTCGCATTGCCCGACTTGAGGCACAGACTGGCCGCATCAATGGTCACGTTCGGACGCGACTCATAGATGATTCCTACTACGCCAAGCGGCACGCGCATCTTGCCCACCTGAATACCGGAGGGACGATAACTCATGTCACGAATGGCCCCGACGGGGTCCGGCAAGCTTGCCACCTGACGCAAACCGACAATCATGCTGTCGATACGGGCAGGGGTCAGCGCCAGGCGCTCCAGCATGGCGGGCTCAAGACCATTGGCCCGGCCGGCGGCCAGGTCCAGCTCGTTGGCAGCAACAAGCTCCGAACGGGCGGCATCCAGAGCGCCGGCAGCACCGTGCAGGGCACGGTTTTTCTGCGCCGTGCTGGCACGGCCGATCACGCGGGAGGCTTCGCGAGCAGCGCGACCCAGGCGGGTCATGTAGTCAAGAACGGACTCAGTCATGGTCTCAAGGGTCTTGGCAGGGAGGAAAGCGGCCGATTATAGCTGTCGCGCCGCCTCACGCACAGCGGTGGCAGGCGGATGGTCGAAATCGACCGTAAATACACTGTGTTCAGCCCTGATTAAGCATCCCTTGCTATGATTGGCGACTTTTTCAGCCATCCACTGACCCTCCCGAAGATGCCAATCACGCTGCCCGATGCTTTTTTCAATCGCGACGCCCTGCTCCTTGCTCGCGAATTGTTGGGGAAAGTCATTCGTCATCGGGTCGACGGCTTGTGGCTCAGCGCCCGGATCATCGAAACCGAAGCCTATTACTGCGCGGAAAAGGGCAGCCACGCGTCCCTGGGCTATACCGAAAAGCGCAAGGCGTTGTTTCTCGATGGCGGTCATATCTATATGTACTACGCACGCGGCGGCGACTCACTTAACTTCAGCGCTCACGGGCCCGGCAATGCGGTACTGATCAAGTCGGCCTACCCGTGGCAAGACGCATTGTCCGGACCGGCCAGCCTGGCCCGGATGCGCCTCAACAACCCTGATGCCCAGGGCCGGCCACGCCCGGACCAGAAACTCTGTGCGGGGCAAACCCTGCTGTGCAAAGCCCTGGGCCTGAAAGTGCCGGATTGGGACGCAAAATGTTTCGACCCCGAACGTTTACGGGTCGATGACGTCTCACAAGTGCCGTCAAGGATCATTCAAACCACCCGCCTGGGCATCCCCCATGGCCGGGACGAGCACTTGATGTACCGGTTTGTCGACGCCGATTACGCCGCTTATTGCACCCGTAACCCGCTGCGCCGCGGTCAGGTTGAGGGGCGCGACTATATCTCCCGGGAAAACCCGCCCCTTCTGTAAGAGCGAGCCTTTCAACGCAGCAACGCGGAACTCGCTTGCGCTGACGATTAAAACAACGATTAAAAAGGAAGTTTAAGCATGGGCCCATGGCTCGATAGCATGACCGGCTGGTTAACGGCCAACCCGCAATGGCTGGGCCTTGCAATCTTTTTAGTAACACTCCTGGAATGCCTGGCGATTATCGGTTTTGTCATCCCGGGAACCATATTGCTGTTCGCAATTGCCATCCTCGCGGGCAATGGCGCCCTGTCACTGGGCGAAACCTTATTGATGGGTCTTCTCGGCGGTCTGACGGGGGACGTGCTGTCCTACACCCTTGGCAAACGCTTCCACCAAAACATCCGCCGCCTGCCCTTGTTGCGCAATCACCCTGAATGGATCAACAGGGCAGAAGGCTATTTTCAACGCTACGGTATTGCCAGCTTGCTGGTCGGACGTTTTATCGGCCCGTTGCGTCCGATGCTGCCCATGGTGGCAGGCATGTGCGACATGCAGGTCCCGCGCTTTCTTATCGTCAGCCTGCTGGCAGGGGCCGGCTGGTCGCTGGTTTATCTGCTGCCGGGCTGGGCAACAGGGGCCGCGATCCGCCTGCCTCTGCCTGAAGGTTTCTGGCCACAGGCAGCCATCGTCGCCGCAGGCCTGGCCGCGCTGCTGGGGCTGAGCATCAATGCCAGTATCCGGCGCCAACCCAGGGCCACGCTATTGATCGGCGCCCTGGGCCTGGTGCTGCTGATCGCCGTCTTTGCGGGCTATCCGTACATGAGCGCGTTTGACCGCGGCATCAGCGCGTTGCTCCAGGAGCACCGCAGCAGTGCAATGGATATCGGCGCCGTGGTGGTCACGCAAATAGGCAACTTCCGCACCCAGTTTGTGGCTGCAGCGCTGCTCTGCGGGCTACTGCTGGTCACCCGACAATGGCGCGCGATGATCTTTTTCGGCGGGGTGACGCTGTTTACTGCGCTAGCCAACACCGCCACCAAACACTTCTTCGCCCGCATGCGCCCCGAAGTACTGGTCGACCCGCTGACCAGCTACAGCATGCCCAGCGGCCATAGCTCCGGCTCATTTGCGTTTTTTATCGCGCTGGCGATTCTGGCCGGGCGCGATCAACCGCAGCGCATGCGCATTACCTGGGTGTTGCTGGGCTGCTTGCTGGCGATCTGCGTGGCGTTGTCGCGGGTGTATCTGGGGGCCCATTGGCCAACCGACATCATGGCCGGCGCCCTGCTCGCCATCATGGTCAACGCCTTTGCCCTGGCGCTGAGCCAGCGCTACATGCCACTGCAGCCAATCCCACAAAAAATCTGGTGGCTGATCTTGCCTGCCGTCATCGCACTCTATGGTTTTTTCATGCTGCACAACTTGTCCCGCGAGCTGCTGCGTTACACCTATTGATGCAGTCCGGCGGTTACATCAGGGTTTCGCCCAGTGCTTCGCTCTGCATCTCGTCGAGCAGCACTTGAATCCCGTCCAGACGCTGCTGCGGGTCATCGACCTGCAGCAACTCGATCTTGTCCTCTTGCGCGAAGGGCAGCAGGTACGCCAACTGGTTAGCCAGTGACTGCTGCCCCGGCACGTCGGTGCTCATGTTCAATGCGGCCACCATCGGGTGTTCCGCCAGGGCTTTGAGCAATGCCAGCAAATCCTGGTCTTCCTCTTCCAGCGGCTGCTCGGGGAGTTCGTCCAGCCACTCGACCTCGGCCAGTAACAGCTGATTGCCCTGCAGTTCAGTACTCAACACCTCAAACCGCCGCCCGCCCTCAACCCGAATCCCAAGCAGACCGTTGTCCTGCTGCTGGAAATCGCGAATCAGCGCTTCACAGCCGATCCGGGCGAAATCTTGCGGCGCATCTCCCACCTCGCCGCCTTCCAGGATGCACACCACGCCGAACCCCGTGCCTTGCTTCATGCATCGGGCAATCATGTCCAGATAGCGCGCTTCGAAAATCTGCAAGTCCAGCACGCAGCCCGGAAACAGCACGGTGTTCAATGGAAACAGCGGCAAGCTCATATATTTTTCCTTAGACAACCAGGGTTACAGCCAACGGCAAGAAAACCGCTGTGCCTACGCCCATTAAACTCATGGCCAATGCTGCAAAAGCGCCGCACTCCTCACCTTCCTGCAGGGCTACCGAGGTGCCCACCGCGTGGGCCGTCATGCCCAGCGCCATACCCCGGGCCTCAGGGCTATGTACCCCCAGCAGCCGCAACAAACCGGGGCCGACAATCGCGCCGATCACCCCGGTAATCAGTACAAACACCGCGGCCAGGGGCGCGACACCGCCAATTTGTTCCGCCACCAGCATGGCAATCGGCGAGGTGACCGATTTCGGCGCCAGCGTCATCAGCATCATGTGCCCGGCGCCAAACCACCAGCCCAGCAACACCACCAGCCCGGTCGCCAGGACGCCGCCAATCACCAGCGTAGTAAAAATGGGCCAGAACAGCTGGCGAATTCTGCGCAGATTCAAATACAGCGGCACCGCCAGCGCCACAGTGGCCGGGCCCAGCAGAATGCTGAGGATTTCCGTGCTTTTGCGGTACTCGACGTAGCTCAGACCGCAACTGACCAGGACTCCGATCACCAGCAACATCGACGCCAACACCGGCTGCAGGAAAATCCAGCGGGTCTTTTCATAGGCCGCGAGCACCAATTGATAAGCGCCCAGGGTAATGCCGATGCCAAACAGCGGGTGATGGATAACCGACTCCCAGGCGCCTTGCCACTCAAGGTTCATGGCCGCTCCTGCGGGTGACTGTGCCCCTTGAGCAAGCGCTGCATCAGTACGCCGACAAACGCCATCGAGATCAGCAATGACAACACCAGGGCGCCGGCAATGGCCCAAAAGTCAGCCGCGATATCGGCGGCGTACACCATCACCCCGACAGCCGGGGGGACGAGCAGCAGCGGCAGGTAGCGCAACAACCCGCTGGCAGCCTGGCTCAAGGGTTCACCGACCTGACCGCGCAACATCAAAAAGACCAATAGCAGCAACAGTCCAATGATGGGGCCGGGCAATACGGGGACGTACAAGTGATTAAGAGCTGTGCCGAGCAACTGAAACAGCACCAGCCAAGTCAAGCCGCGTAACAACATTTCACCTCTCCAGCGAATATTTTTTGCGCCGCATTATAAGCACGTCGCCTACCAAGCCGGCATTGCCAAACCACGGCGGTTCGCCACGCAATAACCAGGATGTTTCATGCAGCCCTATAGAGCGGCTCCCATTGCTACGGCATACTCGCAAGCCTAACTATCCGGATCCCGCTATGCGCCCATTTGCCCCCCTTGCTTTGACCCTGCTGCTGACGGCCTGCGGAGACGGCGAATCGCTGATGCCCCCTGACGCACGCCTGCCCGATGGCGGCCGCTATCGGGGCGAAGTGGTCAACGGACTGTTGCAGGGGCAGGGCCGCATCGACTACCCGAACGGCAGTTGGTACGCCGGCGAGTTCAAAAATGGCCTGTGGCACGGCCAGGGCGAGTGGCATGCCAGCAACGGCGACGTCTATCGCGGGGGGTTCGAACAGGGTCTGTATAGCGGCCAAGGCAGCCTGACTACCCACGACAGCACTTACATCGGTGGTTTCAAGCAAGGCCGGCGCGAAGGTGAAGGCACGCTTAAAGAAGGCGGCATGAGCTACCGCGGCGAGTTCAAGGACGACCAGTTCTCTGGCGTAGGGCATCTTGAGCTTGAAGACGGCAGCCAGTACCAAGGCCAGTTTGCCCACGGCAAACCCAACGGCGAAGGCAAGCGCAGCGATGCCAGCGGTAATGAATTCAGCGGTCAGTTCGTTAATGGCGAGCTGGAAGGCAACGGCGTTTTCAACAGCGCCGACGGCGACCAGTACGAGGGCGCATTCAAACACAACCAACTGAACGGCAAAGGCCGCTATGAAAACGCTGACGGTGACGTCTGGATCGGCGAGTTCAAGGATGGCGCCCTGACCGGCAAAGGCGAGCTGATCGGCATTGATGGCTCCCACTATCGCGGCATGTTCAATGAGTGGCGGTTCAATGGTCCTGGCCACCTGACCATGGCCGACGGTAGCACCTATGTAGGCGAATTTGCCGCAGACACTTATCAGGGCCACGGCACCCTGACCATGAGCGATGGCACCGTCCAGAGCGGCTACTGGCTTAATGGCCAGCAAGTGCGCGACTCCAATGGCGCCGTGTTGCCCGACCCGCTGGAACTGGGCCTGCTTAATCAGGGCAAACTGCTCAATGAAGCGCTGGATGCCGTTCCACCTTCAACTGCAGACGTTGAGCTGTACAGCCTGGTGCTGGCGGGCGACGGCAAGCAAAGCGTCTTCATGCGCGAAGCCGAATACGTCAACAAGATGCTCGCCACCCGCTTTGGCAGCCACGGCCGGATCAACCTGATCAACCATCGCGACCATTTGCTGGACCGGCCAATGGCCACCCGCGAGAACCTGTACCGCGCAGCCAAAACACTGGCCGAGCGTAGCGGCCCCGAAGACCTGATATTTATCTACCTCACCAGCCACGGTACCCAGGAGCACGAACTGGTACTGGATCAACCGCGCCTGGAACTGGCAGACATGCCTGCCGACGAACTGGCAGCAGCTCTGGCACCGCTGAAAAACCGGGACAAGATCATCGTGATTTCATCCTGCTACTCGGGCGGGTTCATTCCGGCACTCAAAGATGAAAAGACCCTGATCATGACCGCGTCCCGGGCAGATCGCGTGTCTTTTGGCTGTTCGGAGGAAGCCGACTTCACTTACTTCGGCAACGCCCTGTTCGCTCAGGCGCTGAATCAGACCGACGATCTGCAAAAAGCTTTCAAGCTGGCCAAGGGTTATATCGCCGAGCGCGAGCAGACTGACGGCTACGAACCCTCCGAACCGCAGATATGGGCGCCAAAGGGGGTTCTGGCGCACTGGCAACGCTTGCGCCAGCAACAGGCAAAACAGGCTTTGCATTCACCTGATTGAACTGCAAGCAAGCCAACTAAGACTAAGCTGGATGTATCAAGGGAGAACCACGCATGTACTTGACGCCTCAGCACATCCTGCTTGCAGGAGCTACCGGTCTAACCGGCGAGCACCTGCTCGACCGACTGCTTAACGAGCCCACCATCACACGGGTACTTGCGCCTTCACGCCGGCCGCTGGCAAAACATCCGCACCTGGAAAACCCGGTGGGCGATCCGTCTGTCTTCCTGCCCGAGTTGAAAGGCCGGGTCGATATCGCGTTTTGCTGCCTGGGGACCACGATCAAGCTGGCGGGCTCGCAAGAAGCCTTCCGGGCCGTCGACCATGACATGGTCGTGGCCTTTGCCAAACGCGCACGGGAAATGGGCGCACGGCACCTGATCGTTCTGAGTGCGATAGGGGCCGACCCTAAATCCTCGGTGTTCTATAACCGGGTCAAAGGCGAGATGGAGCAATCCTTGCGCGCCCAGGACTGGCCGCAACTGACCATTGCCCGCCCGTCGCTGCTGATCGGCGAGCGCACCGAGCCACGCCTGACCGAACAACTGGTGGCTCCACTGTCCAGACTGATCCCGGGTAAATACCACGGTATCGAGGCCTGCCAGCTGGCTCGCGCCCTATGGCGCCTGGCATTGGAAGAACAGAATGGCGTACGGGTGGTCGAGTCAGACGAGCTGAGAAAGCTGGGTAAATAATCCCGCCCTGTAGTCGCTGCCGAAGGCTGCGAGCTTTATAAAACCGGGGCGTAGTCCTTCGAAGCACAGAGCTCGCAGCCATCGGCAGCGACTACAAACCTCCGCTGGCCTGATACCCCACACCCAGCACGGTCAATACCGACAACGGCAACAACAGCGTATCGAGCAATGCGCTGGCTGGCAGGTCCAGCCCCGGGTAGCGCGGGGCATCGGCACCAAAGCGGTCCGTCGCGCAACACCCACCCTCTAACGCATACATGTCCAGTCGCGTGCCGGAATAAACAATCGGCGCACCCGGCTTTGCCGCGTCCAGCGTGCGAACACTGGCGCAACCACATACATGCATAGCCGCAAGCATCACCAGCAGGGCTTTACTCATCGCCGCCCACATGGTGTTCACCCCAGCGTGGCAGCATGTCTTGCGGGATATTGAGCAGGTTGAGAATGCGTGCCACCACAAAGTCCACCAGGTCATCGATGGTTTGCGGCTGATGGTAGAAACCAGGGGATGCGGGCAGTATCACCGCGCCCATGTTCGACAACTTGAGCATGTTCTCCAGATGGATGCTGGAGTACGGCGCTTCACGCGGCACCAGAATCAGTTGGCGACGCTCTTTCAGCGTGACATCCGCAGCCCGCTCGACCAGGTTGTTACAGGCGCCGGTGGCAATGGCCGACAGCGTCCCCGTAGAACAGGGCACCACCACCATGGCGGCAGGGGCACCGGAGCCCGAAGCCACCGGTGACATCCAGTCTTCCTTGCCGTAAACCCGAATCTGCCCGGCGGCAGCTCCTGTGTATTCAGTCAGAAAGGTCTGCATGGCCTGTGGCTTGGGCGGCAGGCTGACATCGGTTTCAGTGGCCATCACCAATTGTGCGGCCTTGGAAATCAGGAAATGCACCTCACGGTCTTCCCGCACCAGGCAATCGAGCAGGCGCAGAGCGTATTGCATGCCCGAGGCGCCGGTTACCGCCAGAGTGATGCGTTCCGGGCCGCTCATTGCAGTGCATCCGCCAATTTGCCATGCAGGCCGCCAAAGCCGCCGTTACTCATGATCACCACATGGGTACCGGGTTTGGCATGACGCTTGACCTCGGCAATGATTGCCTCCAGCGAGTCGCACACCAGCGTCGGCACCGGGCTGCAAGCCACGGTCGCCGCCAGGTCCCAGCCCAGGTTGGCCGGTGCATACCAGACCACGTGATCGGCCTGCACCACACTCTGCGGCAAACCATCACGATGCGCGCCCAGTTTCATGGAATTGGAGCGCGGCTCGATGACCGCAATCAGCGGAGCATCACCGATGTGCTTGCGCAGGCCATCAAGGGTGGTGGCAATCGCCGTCGGGTGGTGGGCAAAGTCGTCGTAGATGGTAATACCGTGAACTTCAGCGACTTTTTCCATCCGCCGTTTCACGCTTTTAAACGCGCTCAGGCCATCAATCGCCAGGCTTGGCACTACACCCACATGGCGTGCAGCCGCCAGGGTTGCCAGGGCATTGGCCACGTTGTGCTGACCGGTCATGTCCCAGTCGACGATGCCTTGAACGAGGCCTTCAAACAGCACTTCAAAGCGCGAACCGTCTTCGCTGAGCAGCCTGGCTTGCCATTGGCCATCAACGCCTGTGGTTTGTACCGGCGTCCAGCAGCCCATCTCGATCACGCGCTGCAAGGCAGGCTCGGTGGTGGGATGAATCACCAGTCCTTCACTGGGAATAGTGCGCACCAGGTGGTGGAACTGACGCTCAATGGCCGGCAAGTCCGGGAAGATGTCAGCGTGATCGAACTCGAGATTGTTCAGGATCGCGGTGCGCGGACGGTAGTGCACAAATTTTGAACGCTTGTCGAAGAAGGCGCTGTCGTACTCATCGGCCTCGACCACGAAGAATGGCGTATCCCCCAGACGCGCCGACACCGCAAAGTTTTGCGGCACACCGCCGATCAGGAAGCCCGGCGCCATGCCCGCGTGTTCCAGCACCCAGGCCAGCATGCTGCTGGTGGTGGTTTTGCCATGGGTGCCGGCCACAGCCAGTACCCAGCGGCCTTGCAACACGTGATCGGCCAGCCATTGCGGGCCCGATACATAAGGCAGGCCTTTGTTAAGCACATATTCAACGGCCGGGTTGCCACGCGACAGCGCGTTACCGATCACCACCACATCGGGGGCCGGGTCGAGCTGGGCCGGGTCATAGCCCTGGGTCAATTCAATGCCTTGAGCTTGCAGCTGGGTGCTCATTGGCGGATAGACGTTAGCGTCGGAGCCGGTAACGTGATGGCCCAGTTCTTTGGCCAGAACAGCCAGCGAGCCCATGAAAGTGCCGCAAATACCAAGAATATGAATGTGCATAGTCGACCTCGTAAATCATCGGCGAAGGGTATCGCAGGGGGTTGTTTTTCGCACCTGATGATTCAGGGGGCATTTTGCGTGGGAGCCAGCAGCTTGCCGGCGATGGCATCGCACAGTTTCAAATCAAACCGCGCGACCTTGATTGCCAGCCACCCGCTCCCGCCCAAGAAGCTATCGTTCTATCCCGTGCTTGCGCAGCTTTCTATACAGCGTATTGCGGCTAACACCCAACTGCACGGCCGCGTGGCTCATGTGCCAACGGTGCATTTCCAGTACCTCGAGCAGCGCCAGTTTTTCAGCGTTTTCCAATGGCTGCCCGCAGGGGACCGGGGCTTTGCCTGGCGCCTGGCGAATGACGACCGGCAGATCATCAAATTCGATCACCTGCTCTTCACACAATGCCGCCAGGGTACGCAGCACGTTACGCAGCTGGCGCACGTTGCCCGGCCACGGGAACTCCAGCAGCGCCTGACGTGCCGCAGGGCTGATGAGCAACCCTTGCTGTGGCGCCTCTTCGGCCAGCAAAAAATCGAGCAGTTGCGACTTGTCACTGCGATCGCGCAACGCCGGCAAACCGATTTCCAGACCATTGAGGCGGTAATACAGGTCTTCGCGAAAACTGCCGTCAGCCACCCGCTCCTGCAAGTTGCGATGCGTAGCACTGATGATGCGCACATTGACCGCCACCGGCTCGCCACCGATCGGCACCACCAGGCGATCTTCGAGCACCCGCAACAAACGGGTTTGCAGCACCAGCGGCATATCGCCAATCTCGTCCAGAAACAGCGTGCCGCCATCGGCCTGCTGCAGCTTGCCCTGCATCCCCTCTTTGCGCGCCCCGGTAAAGCTGCCACCGCGATAGCCAAACAGCTCACTCTCGATCAGGCTTTCAGGGATAGACGCGCAATTGAGTGCGACGAACGGTTTGCCATGACGCAAGCTGGCCTGATGCACAGCCTTGGCAAAGGCCTCTTTACCCGAGCCGGTTTCGCCATTGATCAATAACGGCACATCACGCTCGAACACCCGCAGCGCGCGACGAAAATCGGTCTGCAGGGCCTCATCCCCCAAGCAAATTCCGCTCAAGCGCGCCGCCACGGGCTCGACCTGCGGCTTGACCGCGCACGGCACGCTGCGCGGCAGACCACGCACCGCAGCAAACAGCCGGCGACCATCGCGGGTACGCAGCGGCCAACTGGTGCCGGCCAGGGTGCTGGCACGGGCGAACAGTTCATCGCGCGGGCAATCGAATACGCTGTCGACGGTCTGCCCGAGCAATCCGCCTCGCACGTGGCCCAGCAAATTCAAGGCGCTTTGATTCACCGCACAGATAACTCCGTCGCCATCGAACGCCAGCATGCCTTCACTGAACAGCCCCACCGACTCGGCCTGCAGGTGAAAACGCAGCAGCCACTGGTGTTCGAAGTGCCGCAGAAAATAGCTGTTTTCGATAATCCGAGCCGAGAGATTGACCAGCGCCATGGTGTGAAACTGGCTCTGGCGCGAGACTTCATGCCGCGCCGAAGAGACGTCCAGCACCGCCAGCAACTCGCCCTGAGGGTCAAATACCGGGCTGGCCGAACAAGTCAGCCCGGTGTGACGGCCACGAAAATGTTCGTCCTGATGAATGGTCAAAGCCTGGCGCTCTACCACACAGGTGCCAATTCCGTTGGTGCCCTCGCGCGCCTCGCTCCAGTCAGCCCCCAGCCACAGCCCGGCCCGCTCAAACACTTTGCGTTCGGTCGCCGCCGTTACACAGTTGAGGATGACCCCGCGGGCATCGGTCAGCAGGACCGCGTGCCCGGCCCCCGAGAGCTGCTGATGCAGGCTGTTCATTTCGTGCCCGGCAATTTGCAGCACCTGCTGCAAACGCTCGCGCCCTTCAAGAATGCGGCCGTGTTCCAGCACTGTCGGGGCAATGGTCTGTGCGGGATCGAGGTGGTAGTCCTCCAGGCAACGTTGCCAGGAGCGAACGATAGAAGGGTCACACCCCTGAGGGCGACCCTGGGTCACATCCAGAACTTGCCGGGCGTGCCGGCTCAAATCATTACTGTGCATTCTTATTATTCTCCGCGCTGTATCGGCGGTCTCATGTCCGGCAGGGGCACATTTACCCTCTTCGCCAACATGGATCCAGGTTCAGACCGAGCGCCCAGCATCTGCTTGCCCGCGAGCCTTTGCAATCGCCAACTGACTCGCCGGTCATCAACTGCTCCGGTTTTGGTACAAAGTGTCACTGCAACTGTATCGACCCTGTGACACCCCCTGCCGGCGCCATACCCTTAATCAGCATAAAAACCCCGGCCCAGAGCCATCCAGACAATATGGCCCGGCCCTTGCTCTGACTTAGGGCAACGCCACAGCGCGTCCTCCCATAAGCACAATAAAGCCAGGAGACACTCCCCATGCGTTACGCACAACCCGGTACTGAAGGCTCTGTCGTCTCGTTCAAGAGCCGCTACGGCAACTACATTGGCGGCGAATTCGTGGCGCCCGTCAAAGGCCAGTACTTCACCAATACCTCGCCTGTGAACGGCAAGCCCATCGCCGAATTCCCGCGCTCGACTGCAGAAGATATCGAAAAAGCCCTGGATGCCGCCCATGCCGCTGCTGACGCCTGGGGCGCGACCTCGGTGCAGGCCCGCTCGCTGGTGCTGCTCAAAATTGCCGATCGCATCGAACAAAACCTCGAACTGCTGGCCGTGACCGAAACCTGGGACAACGGCAAAGCAGTGCGCGAAACCCTGAACGCCGACGTTCCGCTGGCAGCTGACCATTTCCGTTACTACGCCGGTTGCATCCGCGCGCAAGAAGGCAGCGCGGCAGAAATCGACGGCAACACCGTGGCCTATCACATCCACGAACCGCTGGGCGTGGTCGGGCAGATCATTCCGTGGAACTTCCCGCTGCTGATGGCCGCCTGGAAACTCGCACCGGCCCTGGCTGCGGGTAACTGCATCGTGCTTAAACCTGCCGAGCAAACCCCGCTGAGCATCACCGTATTCATGGAGTTGATCGGTGACCTGCTGCCGCCCGGCGTACTGAACGTGGTGCAAGGTTTCGGCAAGGAAGCAGGCGAAGCCCTGGCCACCAGCAAGCGCATCGCCAAAATCGCTTTCACCGGTTCGACACCCGTGGGCTCGCACATCATGAAATGTGCCGCCGAGAACATCATTCCTTCCACCGTTGAACTGGGCGGCAAATCGCCAAACATCTTCTTCGCCGACATCATGCAGGCTGAACCGGCCTTTATTGAAAAGGCGGCCGAAGGCCTGGTGCTGGCATTCTTCAACCAGGGTGAGGTGTGCACCTGCCCTTCCCGCGCGCTGATTCAGGAGTCGATCTACGACGACTTCATGAAAGTGGTGATGAAGAAGGTCGAGTCGATCAAACGTGGCGACCCGCTGGACACCGACACCATGGTCGGCGCCCAGGCCTCCGAGCAGCAATTCGACAAGATCCTGTCTTACCTTGAAATCGCCAAGGCTGAAGGCGCCGAACTGCTGACCGGCGGCCAGGTGGCCAAGCTCGAGGGCGACCTGGCAACCGGCTATTACATCCAGCCGACGCTGCTCAAGGGCACCAACAAAATGCGCGTGTTCCAGGAAGAAATCTTTGGCCCGGTGGTCAGCATCACCACCTTCAAGGACGAAGCCGAAGCACTGGCGATTGCCAACGACACCGAGTTCGGCCTGGGTGCCGGTTTGTGGACCCGCGACATCAACCGCGCCTACCGCATGGGCCGCGCCATCAAGGCCGGTCGCGTCTGGACCAACTGCTACCACCTGTACCCGGCCCATGCCGCGTTCGGGGGCTACAAAAAGTCCGGTGTTGGCCGTGAAACCCACAAAATGATGCTCGACCACTACCAGCAGACTAAAAACCTGCTGGTGAGCTACGACATCAACCCGCTGGGCTTCTTCTAACCCCCCTGCCCCTGTAGGAGCGAACTTGCTCGCGAGCAAGCTCGCTCCTACAGATCAGACCGCTCTAAACCGGCCCTCATGGCCCAGCTCTTGCTTTGCTCCCTGTCATATTTTCCAAACTATAAAAGAACAGGTGCACTCACATGCCTAGCGAACCCATTGGCGCTTCGGCGTCAGCTTCCTCCGTCGACTTTGAAAAAGTCGGCTCCGAATACTTTCAACAACGCGAGCTGAAAAAAGGCGCTGCCGGCTGGGTCCTGCTGGTGGGCCTGGGTGTGGCTTACGTCATCTCCGGCGACTACGCCGGCTGGAACTTTGGCCTGGCCCAGGGCGGCTGGGGCGGGATGTTTATCGCCACCTTGCTGATGGCCACCATGTACCTGTGCATGTGCTTTTCGCTGGCCGAACTGTCGTCGATGATTCCTACAGCCGGTGGTGGCTATGGCTTTGCCCGAAGCGCCTTCGGCCCGTGGGGCGGGTTCCTGACCGGCACCGCGATCCTGATTGAATACGCCATAGCACCGGCCGCGATTGCCGTATTTATCGGTGCTTATTGCCAATCGCTGTTCGGGATTGGTGGCTGGATGATCTATCTGGCGTTCTACATCATCTTCATCGGCATCCACATTTTCGGCGTGGGTGAAGCCCTTAAACTGATGTTCGTCATCACCGCCGTGGCCGCGATTGCCCTGGGCGTGTTTCTGGTTTCTATGGTGCCGCACTTCAGCGTCGCCAACCTGCTGGATATCCCGGTCACAGAAGCCAAAGGCGCCAGCGCCTTCCTGCCATTCGGCTACGTTGGCGTGTGGGCCGCGATCCCTTACGCGATCTGGTTCTTCCTCGCCGTCGAAGGCGTACCGCTGGCCGCCGAAGAAACCAAAAACCCCAAGCGCGACCTGCCTCGCGGCCTGATCGGCGCCATGCTGGTACTCGTCACCTTTGCCCTGCTGATTCTGGTCATCGGCCCTGGTGCCGCGGGCGCACACCATTTAATGGCCTCGGGCAACCCGCTGGTTGAAGCGCTGAGCAAGGCCTATGGCGGCTCAACCTGGATGGGCGGGTTCGTTAACCTGGTCGGCCTGGCCGGCTTGATCGCCAGTTTCTTTTCGATCATTTACGCCTACTCGCGTCAGATCTTCGCCCTGTCCCGTGCAGGGTATTTGCCGCGCAAACTGTCAGAAACCAACAAAAGCAAAGCACCGGTACTGGCGCTGATCATCCCCGGCATCATCGGTTTCGGCCTGTCGCTGACCGGGCAAGGGGACTTGCTGATTCTGGTGGCCGTGTTTGGCGCGACCATTTCCTACGTGTTGATGATGGCCGCGCACATCACCCTGCGTATTCGTCGCCCCAAAATGGAGCGTCCGTACCGCACTCCGGGCGGAATCTTCACTTCAGGCATCGCTTTGGTGCTCGCTTGCGTCGCGGTCGTGGCCGGCTTCCTGGTCGACCCGCGCGTGGTGATTGGCGCTGCCGTGATCTATGGCGTATTAATTGCGTACTTCGCTTTTTACAGTCGGCACCACTTGGTGGCCGGTACGCCTGAAGAGGAATTCGCGGCGATTCAAAAAGCCGAGCAAGCCTTGCACTAGTCGCTGAGAAACCCGCCAGACGCACTGCGTCTGGCGTTAAGGAGCACCCTGAATGGCAACTTTTTCTCACGCGGTAGGCACCCAGACTTACCGTTTTGACAGCCTCAAAGACCTCATGGCCAAAGCCAGCCCGGCGCGTTCCGGGGATTTTCTGGCCGGTGTCGCCGCACAGAACGATGGTGAACGGGTCGCTGCGCAAATGGCGCTGGCTGACGTCCCGCTCGCCTGGTTCCTGCAGGAAGCGCTGATTCCCTACGAGTCCGATGAAGTCACCCGGCTGATTATCGACACCCATGACCCGCTCGCCTTCGCTGCTGTCAGCCATCTGACAGTGGGCGGTTTTCGTGACTGGCTGCTCAGCGACGCCGCCGACGAGCAGAGCCTGCGCGCCCTGGCGCCGGGCCTGACCCCGGAAATGGCCGCTGCGGTGTCGAAAATCATGCGCGTGCAGGACCTGATTCTGGTGGCGCAGAAGATCCGCGTGGTCACCCGTTTTCGCGGCACCATGGGCCTGCGCGGGCGACTTTCGACCCGTCTGCAACCCAACCACCCCACCGACGATCCGGCCGGGATTGCCGCCAGTATTCTCGACGGCCTGCTGTACGGCAACGGCGACGCCATGATCGGTATCAACCCGGCCACCGACAGCATCGCGTCCATCTGCGACCTGCTGAACATGCTCGACGCCATCATCCAGCGTTATGAGATCCCGACCCAGTCCTGCGTGCTGACCCATGTCACCACCTCGATTGAAGCGATCAACCGTGGCGTACCGCTGGATCTGGTGTTCCAGTCGATTGCCGGTACTGAAGCCGCCAACGCCAGCTTCGGGATCAATCTGAATGTATTGCAGGAAGGGTATGACGCAGGCTTGAGCCTCAACCGCGGGACCCTGGGCAACAACCTGATGTATTTCGAAACCGGCCAGGGCAGCGCGCTGTCGGCCAACGCGCATTTCGGCGTCGACCAGCAAACCTGCGAAACCCGCGCCTATGCAGTGGCGCGGCATTTCAAGCCGTTTCTGGTCAACACCGTGGTCGGTTTTATCGGCCCCGAGTACCTGTACAACGGCAAGCAGATCATCCGTGCCGGGCTTGAAGATCACTTCTGCGGCAAGCTGCTCGGGGTGCCGATGGGATGCGACATCTGCTACACCAACCACGCCGAAGCCGATCAGGACGACATGGACAACCTGCTGACCCTGCTGGGTGTGGCCGGGATCAACTTCATCATGGGCATTCCGGGCTCGGACGACATCATGCTCAACTATCAGACCACCTCGTTCCATGACGCGCTGTATGCGCGAAAAACCCTGGGCCTCAAACCAGCCCCCGAGTTTGAGCAGTGGTTGAGCAAGATCGGGATATTTACCCAGACCGATGGCCGGATCGAGTTCGGGCATCAACTGCCGCCGGCATTTCGCCAGGCACTGGCTCATCTGGGAGGACGCTGAGCATGGCCACTACCCCCACAGACAACCTCAACCCCTGGCTGGAACTGCGCCGCCTGACCCCGGCGCGCATTGCCCTGGGACGTACCGGCACCAGCATGCCCACCGGGGCCCAGCTGGATTTTCAGTTTGCCCACGCCCAAGCCCGGGATGCGGTGCATTTGCCGTTTGATCACGCGGGTTTAAGCAGCCAGCTTGCCGAACGCGGACAGCAAACGCTGCTGCTGCACAGCGCCGCCATTGATCGCCACAGCTATCTGCAACGGCCGGATCTGGGGCGCAAGCTTAACGATGACTCGGCGCAACAATTGCGCGACTACGCCCTGGCTCATCCTGGCGGGATCGATGTCGCCATCGTGGTTGCCGACGGGCTGTCGGCGCTGGCGGTTCATCGTCACACCCTGCCCTTTCTGGCCCGCATGCAGGAGCAAACGGCCACTGAAGGCTGGAGCCTGTCACCGGTAATTCTGGTGGAACAAGGACGGGTAGCGGTCGCGGATGAAATCGGCGAGCTGCTGGGTGCAAAAATGGTGGTCATGCTAATCGGTGAACGCCCCGGCCTCAGTTCTCCTGACAGCCTGGGCCTGTATTTCACCTACGCGCCAAAGATTGGTCTGACCGACGCGTATCGCAACTGCATCTCTAACGTGCGGCTCGAAGGGTTGAGCTACGGCATGGCCGCTCATCGGCTGGCCTACTTGATGCGCGAAGCCTGTCGTCGGCAATTGTCGGGGGTGAACCTGAAAGACGAAGCACAGGTACAAACCATTGAATCAGAGGCTCCCAGCGAAAATTTCCTGCTCAAGGGTGAATAAACACGGGGCCATGACTCTGTAGGAGCGGGCTTGCTCGCGAGCTGTGTGCTTCGCGAGGCAAGCTCGCTCCTACGGTTGATTAGCCAGCCGCTGCGGCTCAATACACGCCTCGCTACAAACTCCACCAACAAGACTCGCCTCAATCCGTATAATCCGCTTTTTTAAGAAATGTACGAAAAAACTACATCCGTTGTAGTTAAATACCTTTCCCTTTCCCGCACGGACCTGCAGAGCCGGGTCATCAACACAGGTGCTTTACATGGATTTCAACCCGATCGACATTATCCTGCACCTCGATGTGTACCTGGACATGCTGGTAAGAGATTACGGAGTGTGGATCTACGCCATCCTGTTTTTGGTGATCTTCTGTGAAACCGGCCTGGTGGTCATGCCGTTCCTGCCGGGTGATTCGCTGCTCTTTATTGCCGGCGCGGTCGCTGCAGGCGGCGGCATGGACCCGGTACTGCTGGGTGGCCTGCTGATGGTGGCGGCAATCCTGGGCGACAGCACCAACTACGTCATAGGACGAACGGCCGGCGAGCGATTGTTCAGTAACCCGGACTCGAAAATCTTCCGCCGCGATTACCTGGAAAAAACCCACGATTTCTACGAACGTCATGGCGGCAAAACCGTGACCATGGCGCGGTTCCTGCCAATCTTCCGCACCTTTGCCCCCTTCGTTGCCGGCGTGGCACACATGTTCTACCCGCGCTTCCTGATGTTCAGCGTTTTCGGCACCATCCTCTGGGTCGGCGGCCTGGTGACGCTGGGCTACTTCTTCGGCAACGTGCCCTTCATCAAGTCCAATCTGTCCTTGCTGGTAGTCGGCATTATCCTGCTGTCTCTGGTACCGATGATCATTGGTGTGATCCGCAGCCGCATGGGCCGCAGCCCTTCCAAAGCCTGACCGGGACACGCCCCATGTGGTCTCTGAGTGAATGGCGGCGCCAGCGAATTCTGGCGCAACACCCGGTTGCGGCGCACGTGTGGCATGACGTGCGCCAGCACCTGAGTATTCTCGACGGGCTGGACGACGCGCAGGACAAATGGCTGCGCGAACACAGCGTGTTGTTTCTGCAAGACAAACACCTGACCCCCATGCCCGGGGTTGAACTCACCGATGAAGGCCGCCTGTTACTGGCCGCCCAGGCACAGCTGCCGCTGCTCAACCTGGGCGAACTGGACTGGTATCAGGGTTTCCACGAAATCGTGCTGTACCCCGATGACTTCATCAGCCCCCAGCGTCACCGCGACTCCAGCGGCGTCGAGCACGAATGGCAAGGCACCCACAGCGGCGAGGCCTGGGAACATGGCCCCGTGGTACTGGCCTGGCCCGGCGTACTGGCCAGCGGCAGGTGGGAAGGCTACAACCTGGTGATTCACGAACTGGCGCACAAGCTCGACATGCTCAATGGTGCCGCCAATGGCATGCCGCCCCTGCACAGCAGCATGCACGTGAGCGAATGGACACAGGCCATGCAACACGCCTACGACCACCTCAATCACTACCTCGACCACCACGCCCCCGACCACGCCCCCATTGACCCGTATGCGGCCGAAAACCCGGCAGAGTTCTTCGCGGTCACCAGCGAGTACTTCTTCAGCGCCCCTGACCTGCTGACCCACGCCTATCCCAAGGTGTACCAGCAGCTCAGCCTGTTCTACCGGCAGGACCCGCTGACCCGGCTGCAAACGTTACAGAGCGGGCACCCCGAGTACCGAGAGCCAGTGAACCGGGCGTGAGGCACCACTAAACCGGCCAGACGTGACGGCGTATGCGGAATACGCCTATAATCGCCGCCACTTTTTGGCCAAACCGGCCAAGTAAACTGGCCTATACACGGGGGCACCGCCCAATGAGCTACAGCAAGATTCCGGCTGGCAAAGACCTGCCGAATGACATCTACGTCGCCATCGAGATTCCGGCGAACCACGCGCCGATCAAATATGAAATCGACAAAGACAGCGACTGCCTGTTCGTTGACCGCTTCATGGCCACCCCGATGTTCTACCCGGCCAACTACGGCTTCATCCCGAACACCCTGGCTGACGACGGTGACCCCCTCGACGTGCTGGTTGTTACCCCTTACCCGGTAGCACCAGGCTCGGTAATCCGTGCCCGCCCGGTTGGCATCCTGCACATGACCGACGACGGCGGTGGCGATGCCAAAGTCGTTGCAGTCCCTCACGACAAGCTGTCCCAGCTGTACGTTGACGTGAAAGAGTACACCGACCTGCCACCTCTGCTGATTCAGCAAATCCAGCACTTCTTCGAGAACTACAAAGATCTCGAAAAAGGCAAATGGGTGAAGATCGAAGGTTGGGGCGATGCAGAAGCCGCCCGCACCGAGATCATGAAGTCGGTAGCGGCCTACAAAGGCTAAGTGATGCCGGTCCTGTCTTAAGGCAGGCTTGAATCACACAAAAACCTCGGTTCGCCGAGGTTTTTTTATGTCCGAAGATTGAGCTGTTTTCGCTGGGAAACGACATTGAATCCCCGTATGATTCGCGCCACATAAGCACCGCGCCCCGCATCGAGCAGGCCGGACCGCAGGCAAGGCAGCAATAAGCCGCCACGCCCCACCCCTGACTATCAGGGCCTGGATGTCTAAATTGAAGGCGAGTACGGCTTACCAAAAATAAGCCAAACCCGCCCCCGAGAAGCCGGCCACAAGCCGGCTTTTTAATTGTCCAGAATAATCCTGCCGCGTTCGAACCCCTTACTGATGGTTTAGCCGCTTCCGCAGCTTCAGGCACTCTTCTGTTCGATGGTGTTTACGCCAGCTTTAGAGGCTTAATGAAAACGAACGCCTATTAAACCGAGAATGCGCACCATGTAGAGGTGTTAGCTGACCGCACAGCAGCGTGTATTTCTCGTTGAATGGATACTCGAGGCTACCAATTTCGTACTCAAGCATAATCACGGCTTCATTGATGCCGGCCGTTCGCTTGACCTTAGCTACTCGACACTTAAACTTTGAGTGAGTCAACTTCAGCAGAAGTCCCCCTCTTATGGATTACATGTTAGCCCAGAAGAAAAATAATACATCCGCTATTATTTAACACATCGCTACGACTGGACACATGCTCACAAATTTAAAGGCGGTCAAGCGCCCGTTAAAACCGAAAAAGACATATTTTTCTTCCGGATTTATTGACCGCTATATTTCGTAATCAGCCAACAATTCGCCGAACTCCCTTTGCAACTCGACCAAGTTAACCTCGAGCTCTCTTTGTCTTTTAATAAGTTCAGAAAGCGATTTCTCTTGCGCTTGCCGGGAAAGAATATATCTTGAAAGATTTAAATTATAGTTATTAGCCGCTAGCTCATCAATCGTTACAAGCCTTGAGACCCCTTCGACCTCATCGAGCTTTTTATATATTTGAAGAGCTGCACCGAATAAAGGCTTGAGCGGAACGTGCAAATCAGCCCCCATATTTTTTTCCGCTGCAGCTGAGTCGATTAATAAAATAGGCTTATCAGCGAACTCTGGCTTTCTTAATACGAGGATAGCCGTTGGAATCCCAGTGCTTTTTAGCACTCCTCCGGGAATAGAAATTACGGCTTCAATTATTCCTGCCTGTATGATTTCTTTTCTGATACCCCCTTCTATCCCACCTCGAAAAAGTACCCCGTTGGAAATGAGCACAGCACCTCGACCACCTGGCTTAAGGGACTTTATAATCATTTGCAAAAAAGCAAAATCCGCATTATTGGCCGGGGGGGGGCCAAAATCAAAATATGAGCAGGTAGCACTTCTATCGTAACTGTCTGTAGCGAGCGAAAAGGGGGGATTTGCAAGTATTATGTCGTAAGCAGAAACATCTAAATCTTGGAGGGAATCCGCTGTACGTATATCGCTATCAAAAATCCCATGCACTATGCAATTCATTCTTGCAATTCGCGCAGCAGACAAATTTATCTCTCTCCCATGTATTTTAAGTGGCGCATGATTTGTAGAATTCAACGCTTTGGTATTTGCCAAAACTAAGAAGCCACCAGATCCGCACACAGGGTCGTATACACTTTCGCCGCCTATTGGCTCGACGATCTCCACCATCATTTCCACTAGCTCACGAGGCGTGTAGGACTCCCCAGCCCTCGTTCCGTGTGTTTCTGAAAAGCTCTGAATAATTTCTTCAAAGCAATCACCTGCGATAGCAGAAAATCCGCTATTTGACACTATTGTATGCAGTTGAATGCATGCATGTCTAAAGGCGGTAGCATTTTTTTTCCCTGCACGAGCTATTAAATGCTTTATAGTTTCACAAAGACCTAGCTCATCCTTAAAAATTGTGTCGACCTGTTCCGCAGCCAACACAAGCTCAGAAAAAAAACCATCTTCATATGGCGCCAGCATTGGCCCTGAAAACCTTAAATCAATATCTATATCGGGACCGCGGCGATGGGTCGACATAAAAAAAACAAAAAACACACTAATAAAAAAATCCTTATACTCTTGAACATCAAGATTTGTATTCGAGCGAAGCTCCGATATCACAGTACTAATAATTGAGCGATCAAATTTATTCACAAGTCTTCTCTCAAGAGTTTAGTGCAGAAAGCACCTAGGAGCTCTTCACCATTACTGGCTAATGACTCGAGGATTTTTTTTTGAGATATCCAGTTCTTGTATGCCTTGGCTATTTTCAGCTGGATGCATAAGCTTGGCTGAGGGACAGGAAGGTTTGATAAGTCCTTCAAGCTTATACTTGATATAACACTTCCTACTTTAAGACGTGATACTTGGGATCGACCCTCGCTAGAATTAAGATACCAGCACACATAGGCCGCATTAACCCCGTCCATTGGCATACTTAAGATAGCAACCTGATTCGTTGTGATAACAGGTTGCTTATCAGGCAGAGTAAGAAGAACGGCTTCTATTCTATTTCCACGCAAGGGAAATAGAATATCACCAGTGTGTAATGTATTTTTTAATTTACCTGATTCGACCGCAGCAAAAGGAAGATTAGAAAGGTCAACGCCTCCCTCCCGAATATCCTTTATTTGAATTACTTTATATCCATCGATGCGGCTACCGTCCTCAGCCTTACCTCTAAAGGTATGACCTGCGCGGACCTCCATCATTTCGGATAGTTTTTTGATATTCAATGACGTCTACCCACTTTGATTGGTTGTTCCAAGTGGGAGTTTACTCCAATGTACGTCGTAGAGCCCCCTGCGGTACCGGGTACAGTGTGCTCGTAGTAGAAGCTGGAATTCTGTATAAGCCACAACCAGGGTAAAATCATGCCGTAGAGCTTCGCTTTTTTCATTGTGGCCCCTAAAAACATATTAACAGTACCGCCAGTACTGCTTTTGGTCTGGGCCAATATAGCTTCCTTCGTACATCTCGTCAACAGTACCTTCAGTACTGCATCCAACCCCCCAAGTGTGAAGCTGAGATTTTCATATCTAAACCATCTCTTCCCTGCGTCCGCGCTACGCTTGTTATTCGGTTAGTCGCTGGAAAGCCCTCACTGCCCACGCGTTTTTTAGGTCACTACCACCATCTATGAGTACTCGATCAGTGTGTTTCAAAAGATCGTGAAAGGAGAGCCCTTCCTGGCTGATTGGTTCGCAAGAAAGCTCCCGACTCGGTCTCTACTCGTCTTGTAATTTGGATCTAACACGGCAAGAAGGCCTTTAAATTTCAAGCCAACCCACCTGAATTTGTGTAGCGCAGTCCACATCATCCGACGTGGACTGCATTACTCACAACAGGCTTAGCGCTTATAGCCAAGCCTCACACAGCATCTCAGCCTGATTAAGAATCATCTGTGCGGCATCCTCTGCTTGATCAGGCGGATATTTATACTTGCGCAAAATTCGCCGTACCAAGATTCGCAACCTGGCCCTGACACTTTCACGGCTACTCCAATCAACACTGACATTGGCCCGCAAACTGTCGGTCAGTTCATGGGCAATTTTGGCCAGTACTTCATCACCCAGCTCCCGCACCGAAGCTTGGTTGGTGGCCAAGGCATCGTAAAACGCCAGCTCGTCGTCGTTAAGACCCAATGCATCCCCACGCTGACTGGCTGCAGCGAACTTCTTGGCCATTTCAATCAGTTCTTCGATGACCTGGGCGGTTTCGATAGAGCGGTTCTGGTAGCGTTTGATCACATTGGACAGTAGCTCAGAGAACTTTTTCTCTTGGGTCAGGTTGGAGCTGTACCGGCTCTTGATCTCACCCTCCAACAAGCGTTCCAACAGCTCGACCGCGAGGTTCTTCTCGGGCAGGTTGCGCACCTCGGCAAGGAATGCGTCGTCCAGCAGACCGATATTAGGTTTGTCCAAACCGACAGCTTCGAAGATGTCCACCACGTCGCCAGAGACCACGGCATTACCGATGATTTGGCGAATGGCTAATTCACGCTCTTCATCGGTCTTTTTCTGCTGACTGACTTCACGCTTGATCAAGATCACCTTGATCGCCTGGAAGAACGCCACCTCCTCCCGGACGGCCTTGGCTTCATCCAGGGTGCAGCACAGAGTGAAGGCCTTGCTCATGGCCAGTGCGGTGTCAGCGAAACGCTTTTTACCGTCTTCCAACCCCAACACATGGTTGGCCGCCCCGGCCAGTAGCTTGTGTCCGCCGGTAAGGTAATCGCTGTAATCAAAACCATGCAGCAGGCTGCGCAGAACGTCTAGCTTCTCCTCCAACACCGAATAAGCTTCATGGGCATCCACAGTCAGTCGCCCTTTGCCCTTGCTGCCGGTGTACTCCTTGAGCGCGGCTTTCAGCTCATTGGCGATACCGATGTAGTCCACCACCAGACCGCCTTGCTTGTCCTTAAAAACACGGTTAACCCGGGCAATGGCCTGCATCAGGTTATGACCCTTCATTGGCTTGTCCACGTACAGGGTGTGGACACAAGGCGCATCGAAGCCGGTCAACCACATATCACGCACGATCACCAGCTTGAGCGGGTCAAACGGGTCTTTAAAGCGTTTTTCCAGGCGTTTTTTGACCTGCCCAGAATAGATGTGCGGCCGCAGCAAGGCCTTGTCCGAGGCACTGCCGGTCATGACGATCTTGATCGCGCCTTTCTCCGGGTCTTCGTCATGCCATTCCGGGCGTCGAGCGACGATCTCGTTGTACAGGTGCACACAGATCTCGCGGCTCATGGCCACTACCATGGCCTTGCCGGGCATCTGCCCCATGCTCACCAGACCTTGATTACGCGCTTCGAAGTGCGTGACCAAATCGGCGGCCACGCTTTGAATCCGAGGCTCGGCGCCGACGACTTTCTCCAGTGCCGCCCAACGGCTTTTCAGACGCGACTGCTGGTCGTCCTCTTCATCTTCGGCCAGTTCATCGACCTGATCGTCGATCGTCGGCAGTTCGCTGTCTTTCAACGACAGCTTGGCCAGCCGCGATTCGTAATAAATGGCGACGGTCGCGCCATCTTCAGTGGCCTGCTGCATGTCGTAGACGTGAATGTATTCACCGAAGACCGAACGGGTGTCGCGATCCTCACTGGATACCGGGGTGCCAGTAAAGGCCACAAACGTGGCGTTCGGCAGCGCATCGCGCAGATGCTGGGCATAACCGACCTGGTAACGGGCTTGGCCCTCGGCCACCTGAAGTCCCGTTGGCGCTTTGAGCTCAGCATTAAAACCATATTGAGTGCGATGGGCTTCGTCGGCGATGACCACGATGTTTGAGCGCAGGGACAGTACCGGAAAGCTGTCTTCATCAACCCCGGGCATGAACTTCTGGATAGTGGCGAACACAATGCCGCCGCTGGGCCGGTTGGCCAGTTTGGTCCGCAGATCACCCCGCGACTCGACCTGGACAGGCTGCTCGCGCAGCAGGTCCTGGGACAGCGAGAACACCCCGAATAATTGGCCATCCAGGTCGTTGCGATCAGTGATCACCACGATGGTAGGGTTCTCCATCGCCGCTTCTTGCATTACCCGGGCAGCGAAACAGGTCATGGTGATGCTTTTGCCCGAGCCCTGGGTGTGCCAGACCACACCACCCTTGTGCGTACCACCGGGGCGTGAAGCAGTAACCACCTGCTGGATGGCGGCGCGCACAGCGTGGAATTGGTGATAACCGGCGATCTTCTTCACCAGCCGGCCGTCATCCTCAAACAATACGAAGTAACGCAGGTAGTCGAGCAGCATCTGCGGCGCCAACGCACCGCGCACCAAAGTCTGCAGTTCGTTGAATTGACCCAGCGGGTCAAGGTCCTCGCCGTCAATGGTGCGCCAGTTCATAAAGCGCTCGGCATCGGCCGACAACGAACCCATGCGGGCTTCACTGCCGTCGGAAATCACCAGAATTTCGTTGTACTGGAACAGGTCCGGAATCTGCTCCTTGTAGGTCTGGATCTGGTCGAAGGCTTTGCCCAGGTCGGCCTTCACATCGGCCGGGTTTTTCAGCTCCAGCAACACCAGCGGCAGGCCGTTAACGAACAGGATGATGTCCGGACGCCGGGTGTGTTTTGGCCCCTGGATGCTGAACTGATTGATTGCCAGCCAGTCGTTAGCCTTTACTTCGGCCCAGTCGATCAGGCGGACAAAGTCGCCGCGGGTTTCACCGTCTTTTTGGTACTGCACCGGTACGCCGCTGACCAGCAGGCGATGGAACAGGCGGTTGGCCGAGAGCTGTATCGGCAAGCCAAGCTCAAGCACCTGTTTGAGCGCATCTTCGCGTGCGGCCAGTGGCACCTTGGGGTTGAGCTTGGCCATGGCACTGCGCAGGCGCTCGATCAGAACCACCTGCCGGTAGTGCTCGCGCTCAGGGCATTCACCATCATGGGCGACATTCGGCCCATAGAGGTGGGTGTAACCCACCTCTGCCAGCCAGCCGAGAGTTTCCTGTTCCAGTTGATCTTCGGTCATTACACTTCACGTCCTGTGTTCAGTTCATCGGCCAGCTCCGCCTCGATTTCGGCAATGCTCGGCAGATTTCTTCCCAGATTTTCCGGCAAATCGCGCAACAGTTGGTATTCGGCAACGCCTATAGGTTTGTCGATGCCCGACAACGCGTACTCGGCCACCAGGCGGTTTTGCTGTTTACACAGCAGCAGACCGATAGTGGGTTTGTCGTCCTCGGCCTTGATCTGTGCATCCACCGCCGCCAGGTAGAAATTCAACTGGCCGGCGTGTTCAGGTTTGAAGGCTGTCGCCTTGAGTTCCACCACCACATAGCACTTGAGGCGGGTGTGATAGAACAGCAGGTCGATAAAGAACTCATCACCACCGACTTCAAGGCGAAACTGCCGACCGACAAAGGCAAAACCCGCGCCTAACTCCAGCAAGAAACGGGTGATATGGCGGATCAGCCCCTCTTCAATATCGCGCTCGTGGGCATCGTCCCCCAGCCCCAGAAAATCGAACAGGTACGGGTCCTTGAGGGTTTCCTGGGCCAAGGCCGATTCAGCAGCCGGCAGGCGGGTGGCAAAGTTGGTGACCGCCGAGCCCTGGCGCTGCTGCAAGCGGTTCTTGATGCTCTGCTCCAGCGTACTGCGTGACCAGCCATGCAGGACGGTGTGTTGCGCATACCACTGGCGCTCGGCAGGGCTGTCCAGCTTGGTCAGCAGGGTGACCACATGGAACCAGGGCAATTGGTCAGCAGGCTGCTGACCAAATTGGCGATCCGGGCAATGCTGAGCGAAAAAGCGCATGTACTTAAGGTTGCTGGCTGACCAGCCCTTCATGTCTGGAAAAGCATCCTTGAGGTCGCGGGCCAGGCGCTCGATGACTTTCGCGCCCCAACCTTTGGTTTCTTGTCGTTGCTGAATTTCGATACCGATCCGGTGGTACAGCTGAACCAACTCGGCATTGACTGCCAGCGCCGCCCGCTGCCTGGACTGCGTGATGTCGCCTTTAAGCTGAGTCAGCCAGTCGGCGTAACCCTCGGGCAGTGCGGGAGTCGTTGCCTTGCTCATGCGTCAACCTCCTCGACCATGGCCTCCGCTTCCGGTAGGCGGAGTTGGCCAGAGATCAGGCGCGGAAGTAGGGTGTCGCGGAGTTGGGTGAGTGCTCTGAGCCTACGTTCATTATTCTCAATGCCAGCATCCAGCGGGGCGACAAGACCTTCAAATGCCTCAAGTAGTGACTCACCAGGCAGAAAGACTGGAAGCGCTTGAAAGTCCTTTTTGTTGATTGAACCGAACACTGTTCCTTCGCCATCATAAAGTTCAAAATGTGTTTTCAGGCTCCGGACGGAGTAGAACACAAAGCTTTGATGTCCATGCGGATGACGAACACTGGCTACTCCACGACCAAGTGCACAAGGCTCGAGCGCAATGTTCACATCACCCACTGGTGCACGTACACTAACCAATGTGTCACCAGCTTCCGCGAGTCTAGTTGGTGCACTGCAGAAGATACGTTGTGTCGGAAAACGGAATCCGAAATCAGTCCGGCCCTGGTAAAACGACAGCCCTTCACCGCTCTCATTATAAGTATCTCCCGGCGGGGATTGCCCCATGGTTAGAATGAAGGATTGCCCGACGGTTGAGCACTTCCATCCCCTCGGTACCAACCCTATCCCGGATTCTTCAAAGCTGTCAGGAAACAGGGCCGTGGTTGCCGCATCCATGCCTTCTGGCTCAAGCCCTTCCGCCTTGGCACGCACCGGGTCGAAATCGACGAACCAGGATTTGAACAGCGCCTGGGCGATGGCTTCAAGGGTGGCGTTGTTTTCGCGAAGTAGGGAAATTCGGTCGTCGAATAAAGTTAAAAAATCCGCGATTATTATCTGCTCTTGTAATCCCGGTACAGGAAAGGCCAAATCTCGCAAGACCTCTAAGTTTATATTCTCCTGAGCACTACCATACGCCCGCCGTTTGACGCTATCTCGAAAGGCCCTAAAGAGATACTCAACAAAACGCACGTCAGCCTTCTGCGGATCAACAGTAAAGCCGACAACACTATCCGGGAAGCAGGCAGGAAACGTTAGTAGCGCTGTTTCGGCAATATTGGCAGCGATTGTGATGCACAACGTTTTAGAGGGCCAAAGCTTGCTCTGAGCCAAGCCAGCTTCAGAATAAGTTTGCCTATAACTTATTATTCGTCCGCCTGCAGACGTTATATCGCCAGTCTGAATGAATGGGTAGGCTCCACCATACAAGTGCTTAGCGTCACGAGGCCTGTGCTTAGACTTACCTCGATCGAAAGTGCCCAGCGCTGATAGTTTCACAAGTTGCCAATCAGAACTCATATCCAAGTTCTCCCAACTTCACGCGGATTAACTGATCAAGCTCTCGCCCCTTCACTATCTGCTCCTTCAACAAAGCGGTGAGTTTCTGCATCTTCTGCTCAAAGACCTCATCGTCCTCCTCGACAACCTCGGCACCGACATAACGCCCCGGTGTCAGCACATAACCATGCTCAGCGATTTCGGCAAGGGAAACACTGCGGCAGAAACCGGCCACATCGGCGTATTCAGCAATCTCTCCACCCACATCCAGAGGCACCCCGCGCCAATTAGCCACAGTCTGCGCAATACGCTCGATGTCGCTGTCGAGCAGCTCGATCTGCACCCGGCTGACATTCGTACCCATTTTACGGGCGTCGATAAACAACACTTCGCCGGGACGGGCGACTTTTTGCTTGGCGAGGAACCACAGGCAGGCCGGGATCTGGGTGTTGAAAAACAACTGGCCGGGCAGCGCGACCATCACTTCCACCACGTCGGCCTCGACCATCGCCTTACGGATGTCACCTTCGCTGTTCTGGTTGGAACTCATCGAGCCATTAGCCAGGACTATGCCGGCACGGCCGCTAGGCTTGAGGTGAAACAACATGTGCTGCAGCCACGCGTAGTTGGCATTGCCTTGCGGCGGAGTGCCGTAGACCCAGCGCGGGTCGCCTTCGAGGCTGCCGTGCCACCAGTCGCTGATATTGAACGGCGGGTTGGCCAGGACGAAATCGGCGCGCAGATCGCTGTGCTGGTTGCGGATAAAGGTGTCAGCCGGTTCACGGCCGAGGTTGAAGTCGATGCCGCGAATGGCCAGGTTCATCGCGGCCAGACGCCAGGTGGTTGGGTTGGACTCCTGGCCGTAGATCGACACGTCGCCGAGTTTTCCACCGTGGGCTTCGATGAATTTTTCCGACTGCACAAACATTCCGCCAGAACCGCAGCAGGGGTCGTAGACCTTGCCGTGGTGGGGGTTGAGTACCGCAACTAGGGTTTTAACGATACTGGCCGGGGTATAGAACTGCCCGCCCTTCTTGCCCTCGGCGCTGGCGAACTGGCCGAGGAAGTATTCATAGACCTGGCCGAGCAGATCGCGGGCCTGGTTGGCATCACCGCCGAAGCCGATCGTCGAGATCAAGTCGACCAGTTCACCGAGCTTGCCGTCGGGCAGCTGGGCGCGGGCGTATCGCTTGTCGAGGATGTTTTTCAGTGGCGGGTTTTCGGCTTCGATGGCGGCCAGGGCCTCGTCGATGCGTTTGCCGATGTCCACCTGCTTGGCGGCGGCGCGCAGCGACTCCCAGCGCGCCACTTCCGGCACCCAGAACACATTCACTTCTTTGTAGTAGTCGCGCTCTTCCAGCTCACTGGCCAGCAGTTCGGCGTCCTCGCTGCCCAGGTAATAGTCATCGTTGGCATCGGCAAAACGCCGCGTCAGCTCGGTGCGGCGACCGGCGAAGCTGTCGGAGATGTACTTGAGGAAGATCAGGCCTAGAACAATGTGCTTGTACTCGGCGGCGTCCATGTTGGCGCGCATTTTATCCGCGGTCGCCCACAAGGTTTTTTGCAGGTCCTGCAGGGTGCTGCTGGTTGAGGTGGCGCCAGCCTTGCGCCCTGGCTTTTTCTTAAGCGGCTCAACTTCTGCACTAGCAGGGGTTTCGCTCGGCATATAACGGGCGCGGGCCTCGTTAAGCACCTGTTCGGCCAAGCTGCTAGCAGCCTGTTCGGTACCCTTTTGATCCGACATGGAGTGTTCCTGAATTCGGCGCAGATGAATTGCGCGGTAAAAAATAAAGACCCGACCACAAAGGACCGGGCGCAGATAGCCAGCATGATAACGGGTCGTTCGTGTTTCGTCTGACTTGTACCCCTCACGCGACCACAGCGTATTTTGCCAACCCGCTTGCCGCGCATTGCAACAAATCCGTGGACTGCAGCCACAAGCGCTCTACAAGCCGGCAGAATTAGGCATTTTGTAAGACTCTTTACTTTCATTCGTACGAAATTTCCGAGAAAATCCCGCTCGCTTGCGCCTGCTCAAATCGGGGCATAGTCTGGGCCCATCGCTGCAAATCAGCGATCGGGTTTAGTCGCCCGGTTTGTCATCTGGCGCATCAGCGCCACCTTTAGCGAGGCGCTTTTTTTCGGCCTCCGCTTTATGGTGGCCGTGCGCAGGGCGCCCTCGGGCGCACCGGTTTCCAGATGCACCGGTCGACTAACCTGCGTACGGCTGCCACCCACTCGTTTAGTCGCGACAAGTGGCAGCTCCTGTCGATGTATCTGGAGTTGAGCCATGAAGAAGATTGTCCCCGACCCGCCTTCTTTCACCCTGCAAGATACTGCGCCAAGCGATCAACAGTTGCTGGACCGTGCCGCCGCCGATCGCGCCCTCAATTACTACTTCCCCAACCCCAAGCCTGATCGCCCCGTGGTCACGGCCCTGTATGCCATCCCCGACAGCGTCAATTTAGAAGCCGCGCTGGCCCAAGCGTCAGAGCTGTTGCGCTGCGCAGGTGCCACGGCAAGTGAGGCAGGCAATGGCCTGGACGGAGCGGCACGGGATCGGGTGTTGTCGATCGCCTATTTGCTGGAACTGGCCAAAGCCTATGTCGACAAGTCACTGGACGGGGTAACCACCCACTGAAGCAAGCGGGTCAAACCCAACCCCTGTAGGAGCGAGCTTGCTCGCGAGCCACAAGCACTGCGATCTTTGCGACAGCCCCCAGTGCTGCCATCGCTGGCAAGCCAGCTCCCACAGAGAGTCCGCATAGACCCTGCAGGAGCGAGCTTACTCGCGAGCCACAAACACTGCGATCTTTCAGGCAGACCCCAGTACTGCCATCGCTGGCAAGCCAGCTCCCACAGAGAGTCCGCATAGACCCTGTAGGAGCGAGCTTGCTCGCGAGCCACGAACACTGCGATCTTTCAGGCAGACCCCAGTGCTGCCATCGCTGGCAAGCCAGCTCCCACAGAGAGTCCGCATAGACCCTGCAGGAGCGAGCTTGCTCGCGAGCCACAAGCGCTGCGATATTTCAGGCAGACTCCAGTGCTGCCATCGCTGGCAAGCCAGCTCCCACAGAGAGCTCGCATAGACCCTGTAGGAGCGAGCTTGCTCGCGAGCCACAAGCGCTGTGATCTTTCAGGTAGACCTCAGTGCAGCCATCGCTGGCAAGCCAGCTCCCGCAGAGAGCTCGCATAGACCCTGTAGGAGCGAGCTTGCTCGCGAGCCACAAGCGCTGTGATCTTTCAGGCAGACCCCAGTGCAGCCATCGCTGGCAAGCCAGCTCCCACAGAGAGCTCGCATAGACCCTGTAGGAGCGAGCTTGCTCGCGAGCCACAAGCGCTGCGATCTTTCAGGCAGACCCCAGTGCTGCCATCGCTGGCAAGCCAGCTCCCACAGAGAGCTCGCATAGACCCTGCCGGAGCGAGCTTGCTCGCGAGCCACAAGCGCTGCGATCTTTCAGGCAGACCCCAGCCCGCTCTCACAGAAAAGTCCTACACGCCACTCACCGCCATCGGCGCCTTGAAGCCCTTGAGCCGGAGCGCGTTGGCCAGCACGAAGATGCTGGAAAGCGCCATCGCGGCCGCCGCAAAGATCGGTGACAGCAGTGTGCCGTTCAGCGGGTACAACGCTCCCGCCGCGACCGGGATCAACACTGCGTTGTACGCGAACGCCCAGAACAGGTTCTGCTTGATGTTGCGGATCGTCGCCTGACTCAACGCGATGGCATTCGGTACGCCTCGCAGGTCACCTGACATCAGCACCACGTCAGCCGCCTCGATGGCCACATCGGTACCGGTGCCGATGGCCAGCCCCACGTCCGCTTCGGCCAGGGCCGGGGCGTCGTTGATGCCGTCGCCGACAAACGCCACCCGCGCACCATTGACCCGGAATTTCTTCAGCGCCGCGACTTTGCCGTCGGGCAGGACCTCGGCGGCCACCTCGTCAATCCCCAACTGGCGGGCGATGGCATTGGCCGTGGCCGCGTTGTCACCGGTGATCATCGCCACTCTGAGGCCAAGTGCGTGCAGCGCCTTGATCGCCTCGAGGGTGGTTTCCCTGATCGGGTCAGCGACTGCGATCACCGCCGCCAGACGGCCGTCGATAGCGGCATACAGCGGGCTCTTGCCCTGCTCGCCCAAACGCTGAGCCGTCGCGACAAAGCTCGACACATCCAGCCCCAGTTGCGTCATGAAACGGTCGGCACCGACGGACACGGTCCGCCCCGACACCTTGGCCGTCACGCCGAAACCCGGCGTCGCCTCGAAGCGGTCAATGGCATCAATCACCAGGCCACGCTGTTGTGCCGCGCTGACGATGGCTTCGCCGATCGGGTGCTCGGAGCGGGTTTCGACCGCCGCCACCAACCCCAGCACTTCGTCGTAATCAAAACCTTCGCCAGGTACCAGATCGGTCAGTTCCGGGCGGCCCTTGGTCAGGGTGCCGGTCTTGTCGAGGGCGATCACGCTCACGTCACGCAGCGCCTGCAAGGCCTCGCCTTTACGAAACAGCACCCCCAGCTCGGCCGCACGCCCCGTACCGACCATGATCGAGGTGGGCGTGGCCAGCCCCATCGCACACGGGCAGGCAATGATGAGTACCGCCACCGCATTGACCAGAGCAAAGGTCAGCGCCGGCGTAGGCCCGAAGATCAGCCAGATCAGAAAGGTCAACGTGGCCGCCGCCATCACGGCCGGGACAAACCACATGGTGACCTTGTCCACCAGCGCCTGGATCGGCAGCTTGGAACCCTGGGCCTGTTCGACCAGGCGGATGATCTGCGCCAGCACTGTGTTGGCCCCGATCCGGGTCACGCGAAAACTGAATGCCCCGGTCTTGTTGATCGTGCCGCCAATCACTTCAGCGCCAGCAGTTTTATGCACCGGCACCGGTTCCCCGCTGATCATGCTCTCGTCGACATAGGAGGCACCTTCGACAATCTCGCCGTCGAGGGCAATTTTCTCGCCCGGACGCACCAGCACCACATCCCCGGTTGTCACTTGATCGAGGGGCAGTTCAAGGGTTTTACCGTTGCGCTCTACGCGTGCGGTTTTGGCCTGCAGCCCGACCAGACGTTTGATCGCCTGTGAGGTTCGGCCCTTGGCCCGGGCCTCCAGCGAGCGGCCAAGCAAAATAAGGGTGACGATGACCGCGGACGCTTCGAAATATACGTTGGCGGTGCCTTGGGGCAGCACTTGAGGCGCAAAGGTCGCGACAAGCGAATAACCGTAAGCCGCCGAGGTCCCGACTGCCACCAGCGAGTTCATGTCCGGAGCACCGCGCAGCAGTGCCGGAACACCCTTGCGGAAAAAACGCAGCCCCGGTCCGAACAGCACCAGCGTGGCCAGCACGAACTGGATGTACCAGTTGGTCTGCTGACCGATGACTGTCATCACCCAATGATGCATGGCGGGGATCAGGTGCGAGCCCATCTCCAGAATGAACACCGGCAAGCTGAGGATGGCGGCAATCAGCAAGGAGCGCTGCAGCCCCCGGGCCTCGCCCTCGCGCCGCTGGTCGTCCTGCTCACCCGCATCCGGGGTATCGGCGGACACACGGCGGGCCGTGTACCCCGCCCGCTCGACGGCGGCCTCAAGGTCGGCAGCGCAGACAGCCCCGGCCAGATGAACCACCTGCGCGCGCTCGGTGGCCAGATTGACACTGGCCTGACGCACGCCGGGCACCTTCGCCAGCGCCTTCTCGACCCGGCCCACACACGAGGCACAGGTCATGCCTTCGATTGCCAGCTCGGTGGTTTCTTCACGCACTGAGTAGCCCGCGCGCTCGATGGCATCTACCACCGCCTGCAGATCGGCCGCAGCGCTGAAGGTAACATCGGCGCGCTCGGTGGCCAGATTGACCGCGGCCAACTGCACGCCCGGTACCGCCTTGAGCGCACGTTCGACCCGACCGACGCACGAGGCGCACGTCATGCCTTCAACCGGCAGACTCAGACGCGCCCCCACAGCGCCGGATGTTTTGGACTCTGGTTGAAGCGAAACGCTAGCCATTGGCAATTCTCCTTGAAATTGAGTCGATCCTGAAGCTTCCCAGTATGGCAAGGTCAAGGGCTTGGACCCTGAGCGATGAATACCGAATACCGTAGCCGCTGCCGAGCAGCGCGAGGCTGCGAGTCGTTAAAGACACCCAAGCAACCATCCAGGTATATCCCCTGCTACGGGATGTGAGGTTTTACGGGCGTTGCCCGATCGCAGCCTCGCGCTGCTCGTCAGCGACTACACCGGGGGCATTGCGCAACCGCTGTAAAAATACGGCTTCGGCCTGGCTCAGGCGCTGGTCTGCATGCCAGAGCAGGTTGATATCCATCGCGCAGACCTCCTCCTCGGGCGGCAGCGGCCAAAGGCGCGCGGCGACCCGGCTATCCAGGCAGACATGGTCGGGCAGGCAGCCAATGCCAAAACCGGCCAGCACCAGACGCAACGCCTCCTGAATATCGGCCGTGGACGCGACGATGTCTCCCGACAATGAATGTCGGTCACGGAATTCTGCGAGTGGCGACAGGTTGCCACCCAGCAAGTCTCCGGTGATGACGATCAAGGGTTCCAGGCGCAGATCGCTCAGGGTCAGGTCGCTGCGCCCGAACAGCGGGTGCTGGTCGCTGCAATAAAAGCGGTAGCGCTCGGTCGTCAGGCATTGCTGGTGCAACCACGGGTAAGTACTGCGGTTGACCGCCAGGCCGAAAGTGGCGGTTTTATGGCTCAGGGCACTGAGAATCGCTTCGCTGGAGCGCACCTCGATCTCAAGGGTGATGCCGGGATAATCGCGATGCAGTGCAGCCAGAAAACGGTCATAGGCCGGGCACTCAATGCCGCTCACCGACAGCAGCCGGACCTGACCGATGACCTGGTCGCTGGCGGCCTCGACTGCGGCTTGCAGCTGACCAAAATGGCCGTGCACCTCACCCGCGATTTTCAGGGTTTCGACACCCGCGCGGGTCAATTGAAAGCGCGGGCCGTTGCGCTCGATCAGCGCCACGCCGATTTGCTCCTCCAAGCGTTTCAACGCCTGGGTCACGGCCGGCTGGGACAAATGAAGCCGCACCGCAGCCCGGCTGATGCTCATTTCCTGGGCGATCATCTGGAAGGTGCGCAACAGGTTCCAGTCCACCCGCTCGCTCAAGGGCCGACGGCCAGCAGGCGTTACGCCACAAGGGTGGTTGGAAGCGGTCACGGCAATACCTTTAATTGGGCTGACGAATAATCACTATAAGAAATGGCGAATTGTAAGGTCGCGGCGTTATCTCGTAAAAATACCCGACGACGATACGTCAGACCTTACTCTTTTGCGGATCAAAGCCATGCACGATTTACCCCAGGACGCCGATGCAATGGAATGGGCTGCGCGCTGTGAACTGGCGGCGCTGTACCGCCTGATTGCACATTTTCGTATGACCGACTTGATCGACACCCATATTTCCCTGCGTCTGGAAGACGGCTCCGGGCACTTCCTGATCAACCGCTATGGCGTGCTCTTTGAGCATATGACAGCCAGTGATCTGGTGAAGATCAACAGCGAAGGCCAAGTGGTGGATACCCTGTTCCCGGATCACCGGGTCAATCGTGCCGGGTTCGTGATCCACTCGGCCATCCATGCCGCCCGACCGGACCTGCATTGCGTGATCCATACCCACACCGCCGCCGGCATGGCCGTGTCGGCACAGGCCGATGGCCTGAGGCCCATCAGCCAGCATGCACTGAAGTTTTATAACCGGCTGGCGTATCACGACTACGAAGGGATAGCCCTGGACACGGCCGAGCGCGAACGGCTGGTGGCCGACCTGGGCACGCATTCGGCCATGATCCTGCGCAACCATGGATTACTGGCCGCCGGTAGCAGCGTCGCCGATGCCTTTCAGAACATCTACTTTCTGGAAAGAGCCTGCCAGGCGCAGATCCAGGCCCTGGCCGGAGGCGGCAAACTGCTGCAGCCGGCGCCACACGTATGTGAGCACACGGCGCGTCAGTTTGAGCAGGATGATGCACAAGGGATAGTGCAACTGGCATGGGACGCGGCGCTCACCCTGATCGCCGATCAACAGGCCGACTACAGCGCCTGACCAGGGTTGATGCCTGCCACCCCCCCAAAAAAAACCCAAAACCTGTAACTGCGGTCCGACAGCCAGACCGCAGCGATGCCATCGCTGGCAAGCCAGCTCCCACAAGGGTTCTGCCAGCCGACACAATCCAAACCTCAACCCCAAAACCTGTAGGAGCGAGTTTGCTCGCGATCCGCTGACACTGCGGTCCGGCAGCCAGACCGCAGCGATGCCATCGCTGGCAAGCCAGCTCCCACAAGGGTTCTGCTAACCGACACAATCCAAACCTCAACCCCAAAACCTGTAGGAGCGAGCTTGCTCGCGATCCGCTGACAAAGCAGCTCCCACAAGGGGCATTGCCTGGACCGCAGGACTAGCGGAACACCAGCCCGCCATCGATCAACGGCGCCTGGCCGGTCATGTAGTCCGCATCCGGGCTGGCCAGATACGACACAAAAGCGGCCACGTCGTCCGGGGTTTCTGCCCGGCCCAACGCAATACCACTGACAAACTTGTCATAGGTCGCACCAATCGGGGCGCCCGTGAGCTCTGCCATGCGCTTGTCGATATCCACCCACATATCGGTACCCACGACGCCGGGGCAATAGGCGTTGACCGTAATGCCGTGCACCGCCAGCTCTTTGGCAGCCGCCTGGGTCAGGGCCCGCACGGCAAACTTGGTCGAGGAGTAAACCCCCAGCAGCGCATAACCTTCGTGGCCGGCAATGGAGCTGGCATTAATGATTTTGCCCTTGCGCTTGAGTGCCCTGAACTTCTCTGCCGCCGCCTGAATCCCCCACAGGGTGCCCTGAACGTTGATCCGGTAGATTCGCTCCACCTCCTCCTGGGTGACATCCGCCAGCGGCTTGACCTGGGAGATACCCGCATTGTTGACCATGATGTCCAGCCCGCCCAGTTCGTTGTGGGCGTAATCAACAGCGGCAAATACTTGTTCACGGTCACCCACGTCGGCCACAAAAGTGGTGGCTTTGCGCCCGAGGGCTTCCACCTCTTTGGCGACCTGCGCCAGCTTTTCAGGATTGAGGTCAACCAGTGCAATATCGGCACCGTCCTTGGCCAGGCGCAGTGCAATGCCGCGCCCGATGCCCTGTGCGCCACCCGTTACCAGTGCAATCTTTCCAGAGAGTTTCATTCGTTGGTTTCCTTTCAACAATTGATCCAGATCCTGCCGCTCTTACCATAGCGGGTTCACACCCTTGGCTATTGATGCAGGGCACGGTCTCTCGCTGCCAGCACGGCTTCATGCATGGCTTCACTGAGGGTCGGGTGGGCAAAAATCACCTGGCTTAATTCCACATCCGTGGCTTCCAGTGCCCGGGCAATACCGAACCCCTGAATCTGCTCGGTCACGTGCGGCCCGACCATGTGGGCGCCCAGCAATTCGCCACTGTCGGCATCGAATATGGTCTTCACGAAGCCTTTGCCTTCGCCCATGGCCAGCGCCTTGCCGTTGGCCTGATAGTCGAAACGGCCCACGGCGATGTTATGCCCCCCGGCTCTGGCGGCCAGTTCGGTAAGCCCCAGGCTGGCGACCTCGGGCCTGGCATAGGTGCAGCCGGGAATGCGGGTTTTATCCAGCGGGTGAACCCCGTCAACGCCCGCCAGTTTTTCCACGCAAAACACACCTTCATGGCTGGCCTTGTGCGCCAGGCACGGCGCTCCGGCCACATCGCCAATGGCATACAGCCCTGCCACGTTGGTACGGCACCACGGGTCGGTCTTGATGAAGCCGTTTTCGAACTCAACGCCCAACGCTTCGAGCCCCATGTCACCGGTATTGGGTTCGATCCCGGCGGCCAGCAATACCTGGGACACCTGCAAGGTCTGCTCGCTGCCATCACTGAGCGCAACCCGGCACTGCAGGGCGCCGACCTCCCCCTGCACCGCGCTGACCCGGGCCTGAGTCAGGACCCGAATACCGCGCTGTTCGAACTCGCGCTGAACCAGGCTGGCCACTTCCTGATCCTCGACCGGCATGATTTGCCTGGCCACTTCCACCAGGGTCACCTGGCTGCCCAGGTCGCTGTACAGGCTGGCGAACTCCACGCCAATGGCCCCGGAGCCGATCACCAGCAACGACGGCGGAACACTCTGG
The DNA here is from genome assembly GCF_049897045.1 of Pseudomonas sp. TWR2-1-1. Taxonomy (NCBI): domain Bacteria; kingdom Pseudomonadati; phylum Pseudomonadota; class Gammaproteobacteria; order Pseudomonadales; family Pseudomonadaceae; genus Pseudomonas; species Pseudomonas sp. TWR2-1-1. Next base: position 72,014 of record NZ_JAFCVM010000001.1, on the reverse strand, counting down.
GGCACCAGCGCTTCGAAGTAACTCCAGATTTTATGACCATCGGCGGCCAGCCCGGGCAAGGCTCTGGGCCGGGCGCCGGTGGCCAGAATGATGTGCCGCGCCTGCAGTTCCTGATCGCCCGCCTGCGTGGTCACGCTGACCCGGCCTTTAGCCGTAACGCGGCCGCGGCCATCGACCACCCGGACCCCGTTCTTTTTCAACAGGTAAGCGATACCCGAGGTCAGCCGCTGCGACACGCCCCGGCTGTGGGCAACCAGTTGCGCAATATCAAACTGAATGTTCTCGGCACTGAAACCAAAGGTCGGCAGGTGTTTTAAGGTGTGCGCGACTTCAGCCCCCTTGAGCATCGCCTTGGTCGGAATGCAGCCCCAGTTCAGGCAAATACCGCCCAGATGTTGCTGTTCGACCAGTGCGGTACTCAGGCCCAGTTGCGCGGCACGAATCGCCGCGACGTAGCCCCCGGGACCGCCGCCGATGACCACCACATCAAATTTGTCAGTCATGGTCGCTCCTAGAGCATCATCAGGCTTGGGGTCTGTACCAGGCGCTTGAGTTCGGCGAGGAACGCCGCCCCCTGCGCACCATCAATCACCCGGTGGTCGCAGGACAGGGTTACGGTCATAAGTGTGCGCACCGCGACTTCTCCGTTGTGCGCCACTGCCCGCTGCTCGCCGGCACCGATAGCCAGAATTGCGCCCTGGGGCGGGTTGATGATGGCGTCGAACTGGCTGACCCCCAGCATGCCCAGATTGGAAATACTGAACGTGCCGCCCTGAAACTCCTGCGGCTTGAGCGTACCGGCCTTGGCCCGGGTCACCAGACCCAGCATTTCTTCGGATATTTGCCGCAGGCTTTTACGGTTGGCCTGGCGCACGATGGGGGTGATCAAACCGCCGGGCAATGCTACGGCCACCGAGATATCGGCATCGCTGAAACGCAGCACGGCCTGACGCGCTTCGTCGAATTGCACATTCACGTCCGGCACTTTAACCAGCGCCAGCGCGCAGGCTTTTATCAACAAGTCGTTGACCGACAGCTTGATCGCCGGAGTACTGGCATTCAGCTCGCTGCGTAGCGCCAGCAGGGCTTGCAAATCAAGGTCGGCCTGAAGCCGAAAGTGCGGCGCCGTGCGCTTGGATTCCTGCAGGCGGGCAGCAATCGCCTTGCGCATGCCACTCATCGGCAAGACTTCAACCTCGGCCTGCCCGGGTGTTGCATCAACGGGCGCTGCCACCGGCGGATTCTGCACCGCGCTGACTTCCAGAACATCGGCTTTGCAGACCCGGGCGCGGCTGCCGGTGACCCGGCAATCATTCAGGTTGACCCCCAGACTGGCTGCCAGCCGACGGGCCAGCGGCGTTGCCTGCACCTGGCTGTCATCACTGCGAGAGCGGGCGGGACCGCTGGCCTTGAGCGCAGGTTCAACGGCCGCGACCTTGCCGCCGCGGTCGCGGACCGCCTGTTGAATATCCGCCACGCTGACCCGGCCCTCGGGCCCCGAGCCGCTGACCCGGCTCAAATCTATCCCCAGTTCCTTGGCCAGACGTGTGGCGTGGGGTGTGGCAAACACCGATTCAGGGCTGGCCCCGGCTAACGCCTGAGGCACTTGCCAGCCCTGTGCCGATTTCACTGTCGGCGCCGCGACAGGCTCTGCCGCTTTCACCGCGACGGCCGGTGCAACGGGAGCCGTCGGTGTCGCCGCGACCACCCCAGGCTGCGGCGCGCCGGTGCCGGCCGGGGTGCTGCGCAGCGCCAGAAACGCATCAATCTCGGCATCGCTGACCGAGGCATCGGCGACCACCCCCAGCACACCGCCTACGGGCAGGGTTTGCCCGGCCACCGCAACCTTGCGGCGCAGTACGCCAGCAAAGGGTGCTTCCAGCACGTTGGCAATTTTGCTGGTCTCGATTTCGCAGACTTCCTGATGCAGCCTGAAACTGTCGCCTTCTTCAATCAGCCAACTGTTGAGGGTGCCCTCTTCCATCGACAGCCCCCATTTAGGCACCTCGATGATCTTGATATCAGTCATGTTCAGGCCTCCATCACTTTGCGCACGGCAGCTTCGATGCGATCCACACTGGGAATCCAGGCCTGCTCCAGCACGGGCGAGAACGGAACGGGCGTGTGCGGCGGCGTCACCATGATGATCGGCGCCTTGAGTTGATAGAACGCTCTGGTCGCGATCAGCGCGGCCAGGTCGTGGGCAAAGCCCAGTCGTGCTGCCGACTCATCGACAATCACCACCCGGCCGGTGGAGGTCACCGATTCCAGAATGCCGTCTTCATCCAGCGGCGACACGGTGCGGGGGTCGACCACTTCGACCGAGATGCCTTCGGCGGCCAGCTTGTCTGCCACCTGGTTGGCTTTGTGGACCATTGCCGCGAGGGCAATGATGGTCACGTCGGTACCTTCGCGGGTGTAATTGGCGACGCCAAAAGGAATGGTGTACGGCTCTTCAGGGACTTCGCCCTTGATGTCGTAGAGCGCCTTGTGCTCGCAGAACACCACCGGGTCGTCGTCGCGTATGGCCTGGATCAGCAGGCCTTTAACGTCGTAGGGGCACGAGGGCACGACCACTTTGAGGCCGGGGGTGGTGGCGAAAATGTGATACGGCGATTGCGAATGCTGCGCCGCCGCCGAGAAACCGGCACCGATCATGCCCCGTACCACCATCGGCGCTTTGGCTTTGCCACCGAACATGTAGCGGAACTTGGCCGCCTGGTTGTAGAGCATGTCGTGGCAGACGCCGAAGAAGTCCATGAACATCAACTCGGCCACTGGCCGCAGGCCGGTCATGGCCGCGCCGGCAGCCATGCCGATAATCGCCGACTCAGTGATCGGTGTGTCGATCACCCGCGCCGAGCCGAATTCGGTCCACAGGCCTTTGGTCACCCCCAGCACCCCGCCGAAGGCTTCACCCTTGCTGCCCACTTCGGCAGTACCGGCCTGCCCGCCGCACACGTCTTCGCCAATCAACACCACCCGATCATCGAGTGCCATTTCCTGAGCCAGGGCTTCTTTGACCGCTTCACGATAAGTACGAATTGCCATGGTTCAAATCCTCAGTAAGACACGTAGACGTCGGTCAGCAAGCTCTCTAGCGCAGGGAAATCTGCCGCCCGGGCCTTGGCCACGGCATCGTCCACCAGGGCCTGGACCTGGGCGTCGATGGCTTGCAGTTCCTCTACAGAGATTTGACCGGCAACCTGCTGACTGAAGATTTTCAACGGATCGTTTTCCTGGCGCAGGCGTTCGACTTCACCGTCCGCGCGATAGAGCATCGGGTCGCCCTCAAAGTGGCCGTACCAGCGATGGGCAATGGCTTCGATGGCGGTCGGCCCTTCACCGGCCCGGGCGCGCTCGACGGCGACTGCAACCGCCTCATGCACGGCAAAAAAATCGGTGCCGTCAACCTTGACCGCAGGCATGCCGAAACCTGCTGCACGGTGAGCGATATCACGCCCGCCGACGGCATAGTCGTGACCGGTAGCCTCACCAAAACCATTGTTCTCGAAGACGAAAATGACCGGTAACCGCAGGACCACGGCCATGTTCATCGCCTCGAATACCAGCCCCTGGTTCGAGCCTCCGTCACCGGTGAAAGACACCGCGACGCCACCGTTACCCAGGGTTTTGGCGGTCAGTGCCGCACCAATCGCCAGCGGCGGGGCGCCACCGACGATGGCGTTGGCGCCGAGCATGCCTTTACTCAGGTCGGCAATGTGCATCGAACCGCCCTTGCCACGGCACAGCCCCGAATCCTTGCCAAAAATCTCGGCCATCATCCCGTGGATGTCACAGCCCTTGGCGATACAGTGCCCATGCCCGCGGTGAGTCGAGCCGATGTAGTCGGTGTCTTCAAGGTTTTCGCAAACGCCCACGGCGATGGCTTCTTCACCGCAGTAAAGGTGAATGAAACCCGGAATATCACCGGTGGTATTTTCCTGGTGGAGGCGCTCTTCGAAGACGCGGATTTCGCGCATTTTGCGATAGGCCTTAAGCAGTTCTGACTTGCTAAGCGACATGGATTCGCCCTCTTGTCTTGGCTTTTTTATTGGATTTATCGAGCCCCCGCAGGCGCACGACGATGGCGTTCGCTTACGGTATGAGCCTAGAGTTCGCGCCATAACTACCCGGATGGGGGGGGCGCTTAAGAGCGATGGGGGGGCTACCCTTCAACCCCCAGAGGCGGCGTCAGTCAAACGCTAGAGGGATACATAACAACAATGACCCAAGCCAGATTGCCCAAACTGCCCACGGGCCCGGAACGCGTTGACATCAATTACGGCCTGCCCCTGATAACCACCAAGCTGGTACCTCCGCGCTCGGTCGGAACGGTGCTGGCACGAGCGCGGCTTCTGGAAAAAATCAGCCTGCTGGAGGGGCGCTGCCTGGCGCTGGTGTGCGGCCCGGCAGGGTTTGGTAAAACCACGTTACTGGGGCAGTGGTCGCAGATTTTGCGCGAGCAGGGTCATGGGGTGGCCTGGCTCAGCCTGGACGAGCAGGACGATACGCCCCTGACCTTTCGCCGTTATCTGCTGAGCGCCCTGAGCCAGGCCAGCGGGCAACCGCGAATTGAAGCCGATGCCCTGTCTGACTGTATGGCGTCGGCCGACAGCCGATTCATCCGTGAGCTGATCAACCTCTTGCAGGCCCGGCTTGAGCCCCTGTACCTGGTGCTGGATGACCTGCACCTGATTCACCACCCGGGCATTACCTCGGACCTGGAGCAGTTACTGCTGCATGCCCCCGGTTGCCTGCACTTGCTGGTGGGCAGTCGCAGCGTTGCGCAACTGCCTGTGAGCCGTTTGCAGGCACGCAATCAACTGCTTGAAATCGACACCAATGCACTGCGTTTCAATCTTGAGGAAACCCAGGACTACCTGGCCCACGCAACCACTCAGTGTTTTGCCCCGGCCGACCTTCAGCGCGTGCTGAGCCTGACTGAAGGCTGGATTACCGGGATCCAGATGGCAGCGCTGGCGCCCAGCGATCCGCTGCGCGATCTGGATCGCTTGCAACTGGGTAACCGCCAGATAGGACGCTATCTGCATGATGTGGTGCTGGCGCCCTTACCGCTGCCGCTACAGGCGTTTTTACTCAAGACTTCGATTTTGGGGCGCCTGACGCCTTCGCTGTGCAATGCGGTAACTGGCCGCGACGACGCGCAACAGATGCTCGAGGAAATTGAACGGCACAACCTGTTTATCTTTGCCCTGGATACCCAGGGCCAGTGGTTTCGTTACCACACGCTGTTTGTCGAGACCCTCAATGAGCGCCTGTTGCAGACCGGCATCGACGTGGCTCAGCTGCATGAACGGGCCAGTAACTGGCTCGCCGGCCATCAGTACTGGGCCGAAGCCATCCGCCACGCGCTGGCCGCGGGCAAGCTGGGGAGCCGCAACGATTGCGCCAACCAGGGCGCCCAGTCACTGGCCGAAGAAGGGGATGTCGACACACTGGTGCGCTGGCTGCAACAGATGCCCGACACCTGTGGCAAAGCCCTGGATGAACAGCGCATCGACCTGCAACTCAATCTGGCCTGGGCCCTGGGCCATCACTTTCACTTCGCCGCCTCACGGGGGTTGCTCGATAGCTTGGGGCCCTTGCTCAAGACCCTGGGGCATAACTCAAGGCTGAACATCAAATACCAGGTGATCGGCGCCATCACCGAGGCGTTCGCGGAAAATATCAGCCTGAGCATCGAACGTGTCGAACCCCTGCTGGCTCAAGTGCCCTGTGGTGATACATGGGTCGACGGGCTGATCTGCAACATCCTCAGCTATGACTACATGACCCGCGGTCAATTCCAGCAGGCACAAGCGGTACAACGCCACATGCCCTGCCCCGCCACCCCGTCGCATAACCTTTTTGTCAGTGTGTACCGGGCCTTTGTGCTGGGTTTGAGTCAGTTGCGCCAAGCCGATTTATACAGTGCCGAACAGTACTATCTTCAGGCGCTGACACCGGCCCAGCAGCTCACCGGGCCTCAGTCGAGCGGCAGCGCAACGCTGGCGGCGCTGTTGGGTGAGTTGCTGTATGAGCGTGGAGAATGGCAACAGCTACAGACGCTGCTGGAGCCGCGCCTGAGCCAGATTGATGCCGTTGCGCCGCCTGATGCGCTGTTTTGCGCGTATGCCAGTCTGTCACGCAGAGCGCTTTTGACGGGAGAGCCGGGCCAGGCCCGCTATCTGTTGCAGCATGCCCAGCAACTGGCAACGCTGCGCCGCTGGCCACGCCTGCAAGCCTGGCTGCTGGTGGAGGAGATACGCATTCACCTGGCCTGCGAGCAACTGCCCCAGGCGTTGGGGTTACTGGAGCAGTTCCAGGCACTCGACCACTCCCACCCTGACATCCGCCGTGCCCACGCCCAGGCGCAATGCCATATCGCCGCTGCGCAAAAACACTGGCGGGTGGCCGCAAGCCTGTTACAGACCTTGCTGCAACAGGACGAATGCCAGGGCCAGTTACTGCGCGCCGCACGCAGCCGCGCCGCCCTGGCGTGCGCGTTATGGCCCGATGATCAGGCAGCCGCCCTGAAAACCCTGCAACCGCTGCTCAATCTGGCGTGCCGGCAAAACCTGCGCCGCACCCTGCTGGATGCGGGAGCAGCCATGCCGGCCCTGCTCCAGGCCTCACTGAAAAGTGCCCGGGCACCGATAACCGCCTACCTGCGCCCCTTGCTCGAAAGCGTCGATCAGCCGATCGGTGATGATAAACAGAGCGGCGACGAGCCAAACCTGAGTGAGCGCGAACAACAGATCCTGCAACTGATTGCCCAGGGCCAGGCCAACAAGGAAATCGCCCGCAGCCTCGATATCTCGGCAGAAACCGTAAAGTGGCACCTGAAAAACCTGTTCAGCAAATTGCATGTGACCAGTCGCATTCAGGCGATAGCCCGCGCCCGCACACTGGACTTGCTGGGCTGATCAGCGTGGCGACGGCTGACGCAAGGCCAGGGCCATCGGTAAGCGGCCATTGCGGGGCGCCGGGCAGGCCCTGTTAGCGGCCCGGGATTTGCCCCAAAACCCGCCGTCTGCTAGTGTCAGCCGGTTTTAACGCCTACCGAGAATGCCGCTATGGCCCGCAAAAAAGTTGCTCTGGATTTCGAACAGTCCCTCGCTGACCTGCAATCACTGGTCGAGCGTCTGGAAAATGGCGAGCTGTCACTGGAAGATTCGTTGACCGCCTTCGAGCAAGGCATCCGCTTGACCCGTGATTGCCAAGGCGCACTGGCTCAGGCTGAACAGAAAGTACAAATCCTGCTTGAGCGTGATGGTGAATTGGCCCAAGAGCCCTTTGAAGCGGAACAGCCAGAATGATTGATGCCTACCAGACCAGCAGCCAGGACCGCGTCAACGCGGCGCTTGAGCGCTTGTTTGTCGCTCCGGCTCCGGAGCTGGCCCGCCTCTATGAAGCAATGCGCTACAGCGTGATGAACGGCGGCAAACGGGTCCGCCCGCTACTGGCCTATGCCGCCTGCGAAGCCTTGGGCGCTGCAGCTGAGCAAGCCAATGGCGCGGCCTGTGCAGTAGAACTGATCCACGCCTATTCGCTGGTGCATGATGACTTGCCCGCAATGGACGATGACGACCTGCGCCGCGGCCAGCCGACGACCCATAAAGCGTTCGACGAAGCCTGTGCGATTCTGGCCGGCGACGGCCTGCAAAGCCTGGCATTCAGCACTTTGCTGGATCCGCAGCTCAATACCCTGGACGCCGAGACGCGCTTGCGCATGGTTGCCGGGCTGGCACTTGCTGCAGGCCCCGCGGGCATGGTCGGCGGGCAGGCAATTGATCTCGGCTCGGTGGGGATCAAACTTGATCAGACCGCACTGGAGTTCATGCACCGGCACAAGACCGGCGCACTTATCGAAGCCAGCGTAGAGTTGGGCGCCCTGGCCAGCGGCCATGCCAGTGCAGATGATCTGCAGGCGCTGAACCTCTATGCAAGGGCGATTGGCCTGGCATTTCAGGTGCAGGACGACATTCTTGACGTTGAGAGCGATACCGCGACCCTGGGCAAACGCCAGGGGGCCGATATTGCGCGGGACAAACCCACCTACCCGGCGTTGATGGGGCTGCAAGGTGCAAAGGACTATGCGCTGGAGTTGCGTGACCAGGCACTCAATGCGCTGAAATCTTTTGACACTACAGCCGATCCGCTGCGCGCACTGGCGCGATACATCGTGGAACGTCGTCACTAAAACTGGAAAATATGGCGTTTTCAGACAGCGTCTAATGCCAAGGTCTGACTAACGATTTCCACCGCGCGTGGGCAGCTTACGTTCCTTAAGGTAAACTGCCCCATCTTCTATGCCTATAACGATTCGCCTGATGCCAACGACGTTTCAAGAGATCCCCCGCAAGCGCCCGACTACGCCCCTGCTCGACCGAGCGGGCACGCCTGTGGGCCTGCGCCGGCTGGCCGAAGCCGAGCTGGAAACCCTGGCCGATGAATTGCGCCAGGAATTGCTCTATACCGTCGGCCAGACGGGCGGGCATTTTGGTGCCGGCCTGGGCGTCATTGAACTGACGATTGCGCTGCACTACGTCTTCGACACCCCGGATGACCGGCTGGTATGGGACGTGGGCCATCAGGCGTATCCGCACAAAATCCTCACCGGCCGTCGCGAGCAAATGGCGACCTTGCGCCAGAAAGACGGGATCGCCGCTTTCCCGCGTCGCTCCGAGAGCGAGTACGACACCTTTGGCGTCGGCCACTCCAGCACGTCAATCAGTGCCGCTTTGGGCATGGCCATTGCCGCGCGCCTGCAAAACAGTGAGCGCAAGGCCATCGCCGTGATCGGTGACGGCGCGCTGACCGCCGGCATGGCCTTTGAAGCCCTGAACCACGCGCCTGAAGTCAACGCCAACATGTTGGTCATCCTCAATGACAACGACATGTCGATCTCGCGCAATGTCGGCGGCTTGTCCAACTACCTGGCCAAAATCCTCTCCAGCCGCACCTACGCCAGCATGCGCGAAGGCAGCAAGAAAGTGCTGTCGCGTCTGCCTGGTGCGTGGGAAATTGCCCGCCGCACCGAAGAATATGCCAAAGGCATGCTGGTGCCCGGCACCCTGTTTGAGGAGCTTGGCTGGAACTACATTGGCCCTATCGATGGCCACGACCTGCCGACACTGATCGCCACGCTGCGCAACATGCGCGACCTCAAGGGGCCGCAGTTCCTGCACATCGTCACCAAAAAGGGCAAGGGCTTTGCTCCGGCCGAGGCTGACCCGATCGGCTACCACGCCATCACCAAACTCGAACCGCTGGACGCACCCAAAGCGGCACCGAAGGTTGAGAGCGGGCCGAAGTACTCGGCGGTATTTGGCGAGTGGCTGTGCGACATGGCTGCCGCCGATCAACGCCTGGTCGGCATTACGCCGGCCATGAAAGAAGGCTCGGATCTGATCGCGTTCAGTGAACGTTTCCCGCTGCGTTACTTCGACGTAGCGATTGCAGAACAACACGCCGTGACCTTTGCCGCGGGTATGGCCTGCGAAGGCGCCAAGCCTGTGGTGGCTATCTATTCGACATTCCTGCAGCGCGGTTACGACCAGCTGGTGCATGACGTCGCCGTGCAAAATCTGGACGTGCTGTTCGCCATCGACCGCGCCGGTCTGGTTGGCGAAGATGGCCCGACCCATGCCGGCAGCTTTGACCTGTCGTACCTGCGTTGCATCCCGGGCATGGTGATCATGACCCCGAGCGATGAAAACGAACTGCGCAAAATGCTCACCACGGGCCATCTGTACAACGGTCCGGCGGCAGTGCGTTACCCGCGCGGCACCGGGCCCAATGCAGCCATCGAAAAAACCCTCGAGCCGCTGGAAATCGGCAAAGGCGTGATTCGTCGCAAAGGCAGCAAGGTGGCGATCCTGGTATTTGGCGTGCAATTGGCCGAAGCGCTGCAGGTGGCAGAAAAAATTGATGCCACCGTGGTCGACATGCGCTTCGTCAAGCCGATGGATGAAGCACTGGTCCGCGAAATGGCCGACAGCCATGAGCTACTGGTGACCATTGAAGAGAACGCCATCATGGGCGGTGCCGGGGCGGCAGTCAGCGAGTTCCTGGCCCGTGAAAACGTGCTCAGGTCGGTCCTGCACCTGGGCTTGCCGGACGTCTATGTCGAACACGCCAAGCCAAGCCAGATGCTGGCTGAATGCGGGCTGGATGCGGCGGGTATCGAAGCTTCGGTGCGCCAGCGCATGCAGCTGCTGGGGCTCTGAGCCAATCAGACTTACTGTAGGAGCGAGCTTGCTCGCGAGCTTTCCAACGAGCTCGCGAGGCAAGCTCGCTCCTTCAGATTTGGAAAAACATGAAACACCTTCGCCTGGCTTTAATCCTCGGTTTCATCCCTGCCTGCCCTTTGCTCGCCGACACTCTCGAACGGGAAGACGCGCTCAAGCTTGGGCAAACACTGATCACCGGCAACCGCCAGGTCGAGGCGCGCTCTGACAGCAGCAGCGCCAACACAGTGTTCACCCGTGAAGACATCGATCGGCTGCAACCTGCCAGTCTGACCGATCTGCTGGGCCGGGTTCCAGGCGTGCAGGTGGCACGCAGCGGTGGCCGCGGTGGCTTGCCGGGGATTTACATTCGCGGCACCAAATCGGCACAAAGCCTGGTACTGGTGGATGGTCAGCGCATGGCCAATGCCACCTCGGCCGACAGCAACCTGCAATACCTGAACATCGATCAAATCGAACGTGTTGAAGTACTGCGCGGCTCGCGGTCGGTCATCTACGGCAGCGATGCAATTGGCGGGGTGATCCAGATTTTCACCCGCCGTGGCGCGGACCAGGCCCCTCAGCTGCGGGTGCACAGTTCGGTTGGCAGTTATGGCAGCACCGACAACAGTGTCGGCGTGTCCGGTGGTGACGCACAAACCCGCTACAACCTGAGCGGTAGCCTTGAACAAACTGCCGGGATCAATCGCACCCATGAATCCTTCCCCAGCGACAACGATCATGATGCTTACCGCAATAAATCCCTGAGTCTGAATCTGAGTCACACCCTGGGCGATGATCTGGAAGTCGGCCTGACCGCGATGAAGAACATCGGCAAAACCGAGCTCGATAATTCGTTTGGACGCTGGGACCCGGACACCATGACCGTCAGTGGTCAGCAGCTCTACAGTGACTTTGATATCAGCAGCGTGGGCAGTTTTATCGACGCCCAGCTGACCGAGCGCTGGAATTCGCGCCTGGAACTGGGCCACAGCGAAAATCGCGAAAAAACCCGTGACAAGCTCAGCGCTGACATCTACAGCTTCAACACCTATCGCGACTCGCTGAACTGGCAAAACAACCTGACGCTCAATGATCAAAACACATTGATCCTCGGTGCCGATGCCTATGAGGATCGCGTGCGCAGCAGCACTGTCTTTGAACAGGACAGCCGCTGGAATCGCGCCGTGTTTATCCAGCACCGCTTCAATGGCGATTATTTCTCTACCGAACTGGGTCTGCGTCACGACGACAACCAGCAGTTCGGCAGCAATAACACCTGGAGCGCCAGCCTGACGGTACCGCTCAACCCTGCTAACGATGTGCTGCTGTCTTACAGCGAAGGGTTCCGGGCGCCGACGTTTAACGATCTGTACTACCCGCAATACGGCAACCCGGCCCTGAAACCCGAGCATTCAAAAAGCTACGAGGTGCAATGGCGCAGCCAGTTGAGCGAGAGCAGCCGATTGGAAACTTCGCTGTATCGGACCGACATTCGTGATGCGATTGTGGCCGATGCCGACTTCATTCAGCAGAACATTGGCGCCGCGCGCATCATCGGATTCGAGAGTGCCTTGCAGCAAGAATGGTTCGGCTGGCAGAGCAGCCTCGGGGTTGCCATTACCGATCCTCGTGATCGCGACACCGGCCATACGTTGAGCCGGCGTGCCCGCCGCACCCTGAGCCTGGATCTGGATCGCCAGTTCGACCGGGTAGGTGTCGGCGCCAGCTGGCAGGCGGTGAGTGGCAGCTTTAATGACGATGACAACAAGCAGCCCATTGGCGGTTATGGGTTGCTGGGCGTGCGCGGTAACTGGAAGGCCAGCTCCGAGGTCAGGCTCGATTTGAAAGTCGACAACCTGCTGGACAAGAGCTTCACCCGCGCGCTCTACAGCTATGACGGCAGCTACTACGGTTACCGGGAAGAGCGCCGCAGCGTGCAGCTGGCTGTTACCTGGACCCCGGCGCTCTAAAACCCCGATATCCCCCGTCCCCCTGTAGGAGCGAGCTTGCTCGCGAGCTTTTAATACGCAGAGCTCGCGAGCAAGCTCGCTCCTACAGGGTGAGAGTCAGTCAGCCAGTTGCTCACAGAGTCGGGCCGTTGCTTCGAGCATCTGTGCACTCGGGCGTTCGAGACCTTTATCGGTCAATAACAGCAAACGTCCGTGCTTGACCGCATCGATCTGCGGCCAGGCTTTCCAGGCGTCCAGTTGCGCCTGGCTGCTGGCAATGATTACTTGCGGATTGCGCTGCAATACCGACTCCACGCTCACCTGCGGCGCAGGCAGTTTGAGGTCGGCAAACACATTGCTCGCCCCGCACACCGCCAGTGCATCACTGATGATCTGTGTGCCGCCGACGGTGTACAACGGCTGATCCCACACCTGGTAAAACACCCGTAACGGTATCTCCCGCCGATATTGAGCACGCAGCCCGGCCAGGCGCTGGCGCAGTTGCGCTGCCAGTTCACGGCCGCGCTCGGGGCGATTCAGCGCCACGGCCAGGGCCTGGACCTGTTCGGCCAACTGCTCGAGGCTGGCAGGCTCTGCAGTGTAGGTAGGGATGTTGAGGTGACGCAGCTGTTCGCGCTGGGCAGCTGCAACGCTCCCCGGCCAGAGCAACAGCAGGTCGGGTTGCAGGCTGAGCAGGCGCTCCATGTCCAGCTGCCCGTAACGGCCCACAGAGGGCACATTGCGCAGCTGTGGCAAAGGTTCCCCGGCCTCCAGGCGCCCCACCAGCAGATCGGTGGCACCCAGCTCTACAACCATTTCGGACAAGGACGGTGACAGGCTGACCACCCGTGTGGCAGCCCCGGCCGGGATACCGACGGCCAGCAGCAACACCGCTAGCCAGGCGCGCATCAGCCGATCTGGCGCGGTATGCGATAGAGGTAAAACAGTACCAGCGTCGACACTGACAGCAGCAGCAACGGCACGCCTTCAAGCCCGACAAACACCGCGAGCGCGGCGATCCAGACCGGCAGGCCGGCAGCCAGTAAGGCGCCGTAGCGGGCACGGCCAAGCTCGGCCCAGGCAGCGGGTTCCTGCGGAGTATCAAGGGCTTTTTGCAGTGCGATCAGGCCATGCTTATACGGCCCGAAAAAGCGCAGCGTGACAAACATCGACGCGACACCGGCAATGAAAAACGGCATCGTCATCCCGGGCAGCAAGGGATCGGACTTGCCAAACAACCAATTGGCCAATACCAGCGGCAGCAGGGTCAGTACCAGTTGCTGCCACCAGCTGAAGCTCATGCGGCGACGGATCTGACCACGGGTCACGCCGGGTCGGCCTCGTTTTGATGTTGGCTGCCCATCATGTGCCCGAGTTTGTTGGCTTTGGTCGCCAGGTACAGCTTGTTGTGCGGGTTATGCCCGGTGTGCAGCGGCACACGCTCTGCCACGGTGATGCCCATGTCGGTCAAGGCTTTGACCTTACGCGGGTTGTTGGTCATCAGACGCAACGACTTGACGCCCATGTGCTCCAGCATTGGCAGGCAGATCCCGTAATCACGCTGATCGGCCGCAAAGCCCAGGCGCTCATTGGCCTCAACCGTATCGGCGCCACCATCTTGCAGTTCGTAAGCACGAACCTTGTTCAGCAAGCCAATACCACGGCCTTCCTGGCGCAGGTACAGCAACACGCCACGGCCTTCGCGGGCGATGGCCTGCAAGGCGGCTTCGAGTTGCGAACCGCAGTCGCAGCGCTGGCTGAACAAGGCATCGCCAGTCAGGCATTCAGAGTGCACCCGGCCTAAAACCGGAGCGCCGTCCGCCACGTCGCCCAAACTGAGCACAACGTGTTCACGACCCGTGGCTTTCTCGAGAAAGCCATGCATGGTGAATTCGGCAAAGGGGGTGGGAAGCTTGCAAGCGGCAACGAAAACGACGGGCACCGTGTGCTCCTGATCAGTTTGAGTACTGGAAATTCGCAGAGGCGACATTGTAACAGGACGTTCCTATAGACGCTTAGGCTGAATTATCGGAGATAAAGATCTAAAAGTTTGATAGCTCTTCCAGGCGCTGGCTTGCCAGCGATTCAGGCAACTGGGTGCATCGCTGGCAAGCCAGCTCCTACAAGTTATCTGGCCAGGTTGTTATTCACTGCGGAAGTGCTGATAGCCGCGAGTGGTCGGGGTGATGTCCCGGCCATCGACGTCCAGCAAGCCAACACCCTGCCCTTCAACCACTCGGCCAATCACATGAATCGGCCAGCCATCTGCCAGCAGGGTCGGCAATTCGACGGCCGCCAAGGTGAACGCCAGCACGTAGTCGTCACCTCCACTCAACGCCGCTTGCTGCGCATCGGCGTCACCCAGGAACTCTTGCAAGGCGAGCGAAACCGGTATGCGGTCGTTTTCGATCAGCAAGCGGACTTTCGACGCCAGGGCAATATGCCCGCAGTCGGCCAGCAGGCCATCCGAGATATCCAGCGCCGAACTGGCCTTGCCGCGCAGTGCCTGGCCCAGCGCCAATTGCGGTTGCGGCGACCAGTAGTGCGCCAGCAACGGCTCGGCGATGGCGGGTGTGGCGCTGCACTGGCCGAGGACCAGAGGCAAGGCGCCAGCGGCATTGCCCAGCTCGCCACCAACGCACAGCAAGTCGCCGGGTCGGGCTGCGCTGCGGGTCAATGCCTGACCCCTAGGAACGCGACCGAAGACCGTCAGCGTCAGGCACAGCGGACCGCGGGTGGTATCACCACCGATCAGGCGCAGGCCGCAGCCTTGAGCCATCAGGTTCAAACCACGGGCGAACGCTTGCAACCAGTCGGCTTCAACCGCAGGCAAGGTCAGGGCAAGGGTAAAAGCGAGGGGAGTTGCGCCCATGGCCGCCAAATCGCTGGCCGCCACTGCCAGCGAACGCTGACCGAGCAAGAAAGGGTCGCAAGGATCTGCGAAGTGCACCCCGGCTACCAGGGTGTCGGTGGAAATCGCCAGTTGTTCCCCGAAAGGAACATCCAGCAGGGCACAGTCGTCGCCGATGCCCAGAGCAACACCCTCGCCGCCCTGCGCACAAGGCGCGGCAGCGAAGAAGTTACGGATCAGCTCGAACTCGCCCATGGCCGACAGCGCTGGTTAGCGCTTGTAAGCCTTGACTTCAGCTTCACGCAGGCGCGGCGCCAGTTTGTCGAGTACACCGTTGACGAACTTGTGGCCGTCGGTAGAACCAAACACTTTCGCCAGCTCGATGCCTTCGTTGATCACAACGCGGTAAGGCACGTCGACACGCTTCATCAGCTCCCAGGTGGACAGGCGCAGAACGCAGAGCTCAACCGGGTCGAGTTCTTCGATGGTGATGTCCAGGCAAGGCGCCAGAACAGCATCGATTTCAACCAGGTTCGCCGGAACACCGTGCAGGATTTCCCGGAAGTAAGCGGCATCAACGTCGGAGAAGTCGTTATCGACGCGGAACTGCGCTTCGATTTCGTTCAACGATTGCTTGGCCATGTGCCGCTGATACAGCGCCTGAGTCGCGAGTTGACGCGCCTCACGGCGCTTGGCGCTCTTGGATGGCTTGCCAGCGTCCGCAGGTTTCGGGTCGCGCGGGTTGAAACGATCGCTTTCGTCGGAAATCACTTGGCCTCCAACTGTGCCAACAGGCTGACCATTTCAAGGGCGGACAAGGCAGCTTCAGCGCCTTTGTTACCGGCTTTAGTGCCGGAACGCTCAATGGCCTGCTCGATCGAATCGACCGTCAACACACCGAATGCAACCGGTACGCCGAACTGCATGGACACTTGGGACAAGCCCTTGGTGCACTCGCCGGCAACGTATTCGAAGTGCGGGGTACCGCCACGAATCACGGCGCCCAGAGCGATGATGGCGGCGAATTCGTTGCGCTGGGCAACCTTTTGCGCAACCAGCGGGATTTCGAACGCGCCAGGAGCACGGACGATGGTGATGTCGCTTTCGTTCACACCGTGGCGAACCAGGGCATCAACGGCACCACTCACCAGGCTTTCGACGACGAAGCTGTTGAAGCGGCCAACTACCAGAGCGTAGCGACCTTTGGGGGCGATGAAGGTACCTTCGATGGTCTTCAGGGTCATTCGGTATGTCTCGTATTAAAGAGCCAGAACGCACTCGCGTGCGTTCTTTAAGGATATTGGGCCACGAATTCGGACAGGACACGACCGGTCTTTATTCGGAGGGCACGTATTCTACAACTTCCAGATCGAAACCGGATATGGCATTGAACTTCATTGGTGAACTCATCAAGCGCATTTTGCGCACGCCCAGGTCACGCAGGATCTGCGAACCGGCACCCACGATGCTGTAAGTGGTCGGTTTTTTCGCCGGCACCTGGTCAGCGGTTTCGCGAATATGGGCCAGCAATACATCACCGTCGAGCGGGTGACCCAGCAACAGCACCACCCCGCTGCCAGCCTCTGCCACCGCAGTCATGGCGGCGCGCAGGCTCCAGCGGCCGGGCTGGCGGACCATCAGCAAGTCACGCAGCGGGTCCATGTTATGCACACGCACCAGCGTCGGTTCTTCGGCGCAAATCTTGCCCAGGGTCAGTGCCATGTGCACATCGCCTTCGACTGAATCACGATAGGTCACCAGGTTGAATTGGCCCAGTTCGCTGTCCAGTGGCTGTTCGGCAATCCGCTGAACGGTACGTTCGTGGATCATGCGGTAGTGAATCAGGTCGGCAATTGTGCCGATCTTGATGCCGTGTTCGGCGGCGAAGGTTTCAAGCTCCGGGCGGCGGGCCATGGTGCCGTCGTCGTTCATTACTTCACAGATCACGCCGCTCGGCTCGAACCCGGCCATGCGCGCCAGGTCGCAGGCTGCTTCGGTGTGGCCGGCGCGGGCCAGGGTACCGCCCGCTTGCGCCATCAACGGGAAGATGTGCCCCGGGCTGACGATGTCTTCCGCCCTGGCATCCTTGGCCGCTGCCGCCTGCACGGTACGGGCGCGGTCAGCTGCCGAGATGCCGGTGGTCACACCGGTGGCGGCTTCGATCGAGACCGTGAACTTGGTGCCGAAGCCGGAACCGTTGCGCGGCGCCATCAATGGCAGCTTGAGCAGTTCGCAGCGCTCGCGGCTCATCGGCATGCAGATCAGGCCACGGGCAAAGCGCGCCATGAAGTTGATGTGCTCGGCCTTGCAGCACTCGGCGGCCATGATCAGGTCGCCTTCGTTCTCGCGGTCTTCGTCATCCATCAGGATGACCATCTTGCCTTGGCGGATGTCTTCAACCAGTTCTTCGATGCTGTTGAGCGCCACGCGGCACCCCCTTAATTCAGGATTTGAGGTAGCCGTTGGCGGCCAGAAAACTTTCGCTGATGCCGCCCGAAGTTGGCTCGGCGGCTTTATCGCCCAGCAGCAGACGCTCAAGGTAGCGCGCCAGCAGGTCCACTTCGAGGTTCACCCGGCGACCTGGACGGTAGTCGTCCATGATGGTTTCGCTCAGGGTATGGGGAATGATGGTCAGCGAGAATTCGGCGCCATTGACCGAGTTCACGGTCAGGCTGGTGCCGTCGACAGTGATCGAGCCTTTGTGGGCGATGTACTTGGCCAGTTCTTTGGGAGCGCGGATGCGGAACTCGATAGCGCGGGCGTTCTCTTCCCGCGAGATCACTTCACCGACACCATCAACGTGACCGCTCACCAGATGGCCACCCAGACGCGTAGTCGGGGTCAGGGCCTTTTCCAGGTTGACCCGGCTACCGCTTTTCAAGTCATTGAACGCGGTGCAGTCGAGGGTCTCTCGGCTGACGTCAGCCATAAAACCGTTGCCCGGCAGTTCCACAGCGGTCAGGCACACGCCATTGATCGCAATGCTGTCGCCGAGTTTGACGTCGCTCAGGTCGAGCTTGCCGGTGTCTACATAAACCCGCACATCGCCGCCTTTGGGGGTCAGTGCGCGGATGCTGCCGATGGATTCAATGATGCCGGTAAACATGGCGTTCCCCTTGAGAACAGAACCTGCGTAAAACGGAGGCTGAGAATTATACGCTCGCTGATGGCACAGGTATGGCTGTGACTCGCCAGTCTTCGCCCACCGCGCGCATTTCAATGATTTTGAGCAAAGGCGCTTCGCTCATGTGGGTCAATGGCAGTTCAAGCAAGGGCCGCGCGGTAGACCCGAGGAACTTGGCAGCGATAAAAATCTGGTACTCATCGACCAGACCTTGCTCGGCAAACGCCCCGGCCAGACGCGGCCCGGCCTCAACCAGTACTTCGTTGACCCCGCGGGCGGCCAGCGCCACCAGCAGCTTGCGTAAATCGACCTGGCCGTTGGCACCGTGAATCACCAGGCACTCGGGCCCCGTGCGGTATTGCTCGGCGGGAGGTACACAGGTGGCAACCAGCGCCGGGCCTGCCTTGAAAAACGGCGCATCCAGCGGCACCCGCAAACGCCCGTCAATCAGCACCCGCAACGGTGGGCGGCTCAATGCCAGCGCGGTCAGCTCGGGGCTCAAACCCAGCTCGGGACCACGCACGGTGAGACGGGCGCCGTCGGCCAGGACCGTGTCGGCCCCGGTCAACACAACGCTGGCCTGGGCCCGCAGCCGCTGCACCGCTGAGCGCGCCGCAGGGCCGGTGATCCATTGGCTTTCGCCATTGGCCATTGCCGTGCGGCCATCAAGACTCATCGCCAGCTTGACCCGCACAAACGGCAGACCGTGCTCCATTCGCTTGAGGAAGCCGGGGTTCAGCGCCCGGGCTTCGTTCTCCAGCACGCCGCTGCACACCTCGACCCCGGCATCCGCCAGACGCTTGAGACCGCGCCCGGCAACTTCGGGATTGGGGTCCTGCATGCCAGCAACGACGCGCGCCACGCCCGCATGGAGCAAGCCGTCGGCACAGGGCGGGGTGTGACCATGGTGGCTGCACGGTTCCAGCGTGACGTATGCAGTAGCGCCACGGGCCAGCTCGCCCGCCGCACGCAAGGCGTGAACTTCGGCATGGGGTTCGCCCGTACGCACATGCCAGCCTTCGCCGACAATCTGTCCGTCACGCACGATCACGCAACCGACACGCGGGTTGGGATGGGTCGTGTACAGGCCGTTACGCGCCAGCTCGATGGCACGCGCCATGTAATGGGCATCTAAAATGGATTGCTCTGTAGTTACAGTCATTCTTTGGAAGGCTCACGGGCGAGTCGGTCGATCTCTTCGCGGAACTCGTTGAGGTCCTGGAAGCGTCGATAGACAGAGGCAAAACGGATATAGGCCACTTCATCGAGCTTTTGCAGCTCGCCCATGACCAGCTCACCGACAACCAGCGATTTGACTTCGCGTTCGCCGGTGGCGCGCAGCTTACTCTTGATATGCGCCAGCGCAGCTTCCAGTCGCTCGACACTGACCGGGCGCTTTTCCAGCGCCCGCTGCATGCCGGCGCGCAGTTTTTCTTCGTCGAAAGGCTGACGGCTGCCGTCTTGCTTGATAAGGCGCGGTAACACCAACTCGGCTGTTTCAAAGGTGGTGAAACGCTCACCACAGGCCAGGCATTCACGCCGGCGGCGCACCTGATCGCCCTCGGCGACCAGACGCGAGTCGATGACTTTAGTGTCGTTGGCACCGCAGAAGGGACAGTGCATGGTGGCGGCAACAAAAAATGGGGAGTGCCATGGTAGCGCATCCCACTGGCAAGACAAGCCATAGGCTTTACGGTATACAGTCCGCCTACTATGTTTCACACCATCTGATACATCGACAGACCTGCCGCTGGAGCCTTCCATGTCGCTACGAACGCTTGTTTTACTGTGCCTGGCCGGTTGCCTGGTCGCCTGTAGCAGTGAACCGCCAAAACCGGTGCAGACTCAGGTACTGGCGCAGCCTAAAACTGATGCTCCGAAAGACCTCGGGCCACTGCCGGCCTACCAGCGTGAGCTCAGCGGTGTATTGACCGGCGTACCTGCAGGGGCCGAGGTTGAGCTGGCGATGCTGATCATTGACGAGCGCGGTCGCCCGCAAGGCCTGATGGCCAGCAGCAAGATCATCGGCAATAGCCAGCCGCTGCCGTTCAAGCTGCGTTTTAACCCCGAAGCATTCCCCGCCGGCGCGCGGGTTGAACTGCGCGGGCGCGCCAGCCAGTCCGGGCAGCTGATCCTGCATCTGCCCTCAAAAATAATCAGCCAGCCCGCGACTCAGGCCATGGGTACGCTGGCCTTTGTCCAGGCGCCATGAACACGCCGCTGGATCTTCAACAGTCATTGAGTGAATTGTTGGGCGACGCTCGCCTGGTCGTTACGGACTTGCCTGACACAGCACTCAAGCTCTGGCTGATTGATCCGCAAAACATGGACCGTTCGTTCACGGCCGACGAGACCCGGCGCATCCTTTACGAGCCACCGTACTGGGCGTTTTGCTGGGCCAGCGGCCTGGCTCTGGCACGTTATCTGGCCGAGCAGCCGCACTGGGTGCAAGGCAAGCGCGTGCTGGATTTTGGCGCGGGTTCCGGGGTGGCGGCGATCGCGGCGGCCAGGGCCGGTGCCCTCGAAGTGCTGGCGTGCGATCTTGACCCGCTGGCGCTGGCTGCCTGCAGGGCGAATGCCTAACTCAACGATGTGCAGTTGCATTACTCCAGCGACTTTTTCGCCGAGGCTGACCGCTTCGACCTGGTCCTGGTGGCGGACGTGCTTTACGACCGTGAAAACCTGCCACTGCTGGATCAGTTTTTAACCCGTGGCCAACAGACACTGGTCGCCGATTCCCGGGTGCGCGACTTCAAGCATCCGCTGTACCGCCAGCTGGACAGTCTCAAGGCATTGACCCTGCCGGATCTGGCCGAGCCCCACGAGTTTCGTCATGTAAGCCTGTATCACGCACAACGTGGGCCTGCGCCTTTCAGCCTGCCCGTACAGCCTTTATAGTTGCCCTCATTTACCTGTTTCGAGACACATAATGAATCAGCCTACGCCTTCTTACAGTTTCGACGTGACCTCTGCCGACTTCGACAGACTGGTTGTCCAGGCCTCGTTCGAGCAGCCCGTTCTGGTGGATTTCTGGGCCGAATGGTGTGCCCCGTGCAAGGTGATGCTGCCGATCCTGGAGCAAATTGCCGAGGACTATCAGGGCGAGTTGCTGCTGGCCAAGGTCAATTGCGAAGTCGAACAGGACATCGTGGGCCGTATCGGCATTCAGACCCTGCCCACAGTGGTGCTGTTTAAAGACGGCAAAGTGGTGGATGGCTTCCAGGAAGCGCAACCCGAATCAGCCATCCGCGCGATGCTCGCGCCTCATGTGGTGATGCCCGAGCCTGCGGCCGAAGACCCGATGGTGCAAGCCCGGGCGCTGTTTGCCGAAAGTCGTTTTGCTGATGCCGAAGCCCTGCTCAAAAGCATCCTGACCGAAGACAACACAAATGCCGGCGCACTGATTCTGTATGGCCGCTGCCTCGCCGAACGCGGTGAACTCACCGAAGCACAAGCTGTGCTGGACGCCGTTAAAAGTGACGAGCACAAAGCCGAACTGGCCGGGGCCAAGGCGCAATTGACGTTCCTGCGTCAGGCTGCGGATTTGCCGGATGTGGCGGATTTGAAAACCCGCGTGGCGCAAAACCCGCAAGACGACGAAGCGGCTTACCAGTTGGCGATTCAACAATTGGCGCGCCAGCAATATGAAGGGGCTCTGGACGGACTGCTGAAGCTGTTCACCCGTAACCGCAGCTACAACGAAGGCATCACCCACAAGACCTTGCTGCAGGTCTTCGACCTGCTGGGCAACGATCATCCGCTGGTGACAACCTACCGCCGCAAATTGTTTGCTGCGCTGTACTAGAGATGGAACTGTAGGAGCGAGCTTGCTCGCGAGGGGTTAAAGGCTCGCGAGCAAGCACGCTCCTACGGGTTTTGCGTCATCTTCGCTATTCGATCCAGCTGTAAATCGGTGAGTCCGTACCGCTCACCACCTTCACTTCATTGCAATGGCGCAGGCGGACCAGCAAGCGTTTGCCCGCGCCGGTACTGCCGGTCAGCGCTTGCAACTGGTCGAGCAACTCAGGCCCGCTGATCTGCCCTGCCTTGCGCAGCAAGTCTTTAGTGGTTTCCCACACGGCATCATCCTGATTCACCGGCCTGGCAGGCGGTGGGCTGACCCGCGTGTCACTGACCTGCAACTGCGCCCCCAGCGCGGCCCAGTCGCTGTCATCCAGCTCCACCGTCAAGTCCACCGGCCAGTCGCCGATTGTTCCGCGAATGCGCACCATCGTTCTACTCCTCAAATTTCATGAAACCATGCTCCCATGCGTCTTGCGTAACGCCAAGCACACGGGCAAACTCTCGCAACCATTGTTATAAGATCACATAACAAAATATATCTACCCTTGCCGGAGTCACGCTATGCGCCGTTTGCTTCTTGCTTTGCCGTTTGCCTTGTTGCCGCTGGCCGTGGCGCATGCCGATGATGATCACGACCATGAACACGCCAGCCTTGGAGCCCACGAGCATGGTGTGGGCAGCCTGGATGTGGCGCTCGACGGCCAGACGCTGGAGCTGGACCTCGATGGCCCGGCAATGAACCTGGTCGGGTTTGAACACATCGCCACTACCGATGCTGACAAGGCCAAAGTCGCGGCCGCTCAAGCCCAACTGGGCAACCCGCTGGTATTGTTCAGCCTGCCCAAAGCTGCCGATTGCAGTGTTGAAGCCCAGGACCTGCAGAGCCCGCTGTTTGAAGCCGCCCCTGAAGAGGCTGGCGGTGTGGCAAAAGGCGAGCACCATCACAGCGATATCGAAGCCCACTATGCCTTCACCTGCAGCAAACCCGAGGCGCTGAAGACGCTGGATCTGAGCAAGTTCTTCAAGACTTTCCCGGGCACCCATAAAATCAAGGTACAACTGATCGGCTCCAGTGGTCAGCAAGGTGTCGAAGCCACACCTCAAGCCCCCACCGTCAAGTTCTGACCGGACCCAAAATGTAGGAGCGAGCTTGCTCGCGAGTTCTTCCATGTCGCGATGAAGAGCTCGCTCCTACAGACAGCAGTCCGTTATCCGCACCTTATACAGGCGATTTCTCTTCCCCATGACCCAAGCACTTATCGAACTCAATGACCTGAGTTTCAGTTGGCCGGGGCAGCCCGTGTTGCTGGATATCCCGGCGTTCCGCCTGGAGCCGGGTGAAACCCTGTTCCTCAAGGGGCCCAGCGGCAGCGGCAAAACCACCTTGCTGGGCTTGCTCGGCGGCGTGCAAAAAGCCGATAGCGGCACGATCCGCCTGCTCGGACAGGAACTGAGCGATCTCGGCTCGGGTGCTCGCGATCGCTTTCGGGTCGATCACACCGGTTATATCTTTCAGCAATTCAATTTGCTGCCGTTTTTATCGGTACGCGAGAACGTTGAACTGCCTTGTCACTTCTCCAGGCTTCGCGCCAGCCGCGCCGTGCAACGCCACGGCAGTGTGGATAACGCCGCGCAAACCTTGCTCGCGCACCTGGGTCTCAAAGACCCGGCATTGCTGGAGCGACGTGCCGACTCCCTGTCGATTGGCCAGCAGCAACGGGTCGCCGCTGCCCGCGCCCTGATCGGCCAGCCCGAGCTGGTGATCGCCGATGAGCCTACCTCGGCCCTCGATGCCGACGCGCGCGAAGCATTTATCCAGTTGCTGTTTGCTGAATGCCGCGAGGCGGGCGCCAGCCTGCTGTTTGTGAGCCACGATCAAAGTCTGGCCCCCCTGTTCGACCGTAATCTGTCGTTGTCCGAACTCAATCGTGCCGCCACGTCGGCAGAGGTCTGAGATGTATCTGTTTCGACTAGCCCTGGCCAGCCTGGCTAACCGTCGCTTCACCGCGATCCTGACCGCCTTCGCCATCGCCCTGTCGGTGTGCCTGTTGCTGGCGGTCGAGCGGGTGCGCACCGAAGCCCGCGCCAGCTTTGCCAGCACCATCAGTGGCACTGACCTGATCGTGGGCGCACGCTCCGGCTCGGTCAATTTGCTGTTGTACTCGGTGTTTCGCATCGGGAATGCCACCAACAATATTCGCTGGGACAGCTTTGAGCACTTTGCCAACAATCCGAAAGTGAAATGGGCGATTCCCATGTCACTGGGCGACTCACATCGCGGTTATCGGGTGATGGGCACCAGCGAGGCGTATTTCGAGCACTATCAGTACGGTCATCGGCAAAACCTCCAACTGGCCAGCGGCCGTGCCTTCGCCACCGACCCTTTTGAGGTGGTACTGGGTGCCGAAGTCGCCGATGCACTGCATTACAAGCTGGGCGACAAGCTGGTACTGGCCCATGGCGTGGCGGCCGTCAGCCTGGTGAAACATGATGACAAACCGTTCACCGTGGTCGGCATTCTCAAACGCACCGGCACCCCGGTCGACCGTACGCTGCATATCAGCCTGGGCGGCATGGAAGCGATTCACATCGACTGGCATAACGGCGTGCCTGCCCGTGGTGCCGGGCGGATCAGTGCCGATCAGGCCCGCAATATGGACCTCACCCCGCAGGCCATCACCGCCTTTATGCTGGGTCTGAACAGCAAAATCTCGACCTTTGCCTTGCAGCGTGAAATCAATGATTTCCGCGGTGAACCGATGATGGCAATTTTGCCCGGGGTGGCTCTGCAAGAACTCTGGAGCTTGATGAGCACCGCTGAAAAAGCATTGTTCGTGGTGTCGCTGTTTGTAGTGCTGACCGGCTTGATCGGCATGCTCACTGCGATTTTGACCAGTCTCAATGAACGTCGGCGCGAGATGGCGATTCTGCGCTCGGTGGGTGCCCGGCCATGGCATATCGCAACCTTGCTGATATTCGAGGCGCTGGCATTGGCATTGGCCGGCGTGGTGGCGGGCGTCGGGTTGCTGTACCTGTGCATCGCCGTGGCCCAGGGGTATGTGCAATCCAATTACGGGCTGTATTTGCCACTGGCCTGGCCCAGTGAATATGAATGGACGTTGCTTGGCGGTATCCTTGCCGCTGCCCTGCTGATGGGCTGCGTGCCGGCATGGCGCGCCTACCGACAATCGCTGGCCGATGGTCTGTCCATTCGTTTATGAAACCGGGGTTATGAAAATGTCCGTGTTGCCACGCGTGCTGCTGGCATTGCTTGTGCTGCTCACCACTCCTTTGTGGGCAGCAGAGCCGAAAGAGTTGACGTGGTCGGAGATGATTCCGCCCGACGCGCCGCCTGAAGTGCCGGACATGGCACCGCTGCACGACCTGTCACAGATGGGCGACATGGAGGCCGCTCCGGCAGCCAGACAGGACTTGCCCAACGCGCCGGTGGTGACGACGCTGGACGGCCAGTTGATTCGCTTGCCGGGTTATATCGTGCCGCTAGAGGTCAATGAGCAAGGCCGCACTACCGAGTTTCTACTGGTGCCCTACTTCGGCGCGTGTATCCACGTGCCACCACCACCGTCGAACCAGATCGTGCATGTAACCAGCAAGGCCGGGGTGCAGGTCGACGAGCTGTATCAGCCGTACTGGATCGAAGGGGCGATGCAGGTCAAATCCAGCACCAGTGAACTGGCTGATGCGGGTTACCAGATGGATGCGCAAAAGATCGTAGTATACGAACTGCCCGAGTGACCCCACCCATCTGTAGGAGCGAGCTTGCCTCGCGATCTTTTGTCTTTAAAAGATCGCGAGGCAAGCTCGCTCCTACAGGGAGATCGGGGGTTAATTCACGAATTTTTCACAAACTCACCGTTCATTGAGCTGGGTCAACTGAGTGAGGCCAGGCGCTCTTTACCATTGGTTATATAAATTTTAAATATCCCAATGGAGCTCCCATGCACAAGTCTTTGCTCAGCGCTGCCGCCCTTGCGCTCGCCGTCGTCGCCCCGCTTGCCCACGCACACACTGAAGGCGACATTATCCTGCGTGCCGGTGCTATTACGGTAAACCCGAAAGCCGACAGTTCCAGCGTCAAGGTTGATCAAGGCCCGCTGGCTGGCGCGAATCTGGGTGGCAAGGCGACCATGAGCAGCGACACGCAATTGGGTCTGAACTTTGCGTACATGATCACTGACCATGTCGGTATTGAACTGCTGGCAGCCACGCCGTTTGAGCATGACGTGAAACTTAAAGGCACCGCCTTGTCTGCGGCCAACGGCAAGTTGGGCAGCCTCAAACACTTGCCACCGACCCTTAGCGTTGTTTACTACCCGCTGGACTCCAAGTCGGTGTTCCAGCCTTACGTCGGTGCCGGTATCAACTACACCTGGATCTATGACGAGCACGTCGGCAGCAGCGCCAGCGCAGCAGGCTTTGACAACTTCAAGGCAAAAAACTCGTGGGGCATGGCATTTCAGATCGGTGCTGACTACATGCTGACCGATAACATCCTGATCAACGCCCAGGCCCGCTATATCGATATCGATACCCGCGCCACAGTGGAAAACAACGCAGTTGCACCTGGCACCCGCGCCAAGGTCAACGTAGACGTGGACCCGTTCGTTTACATGGTTGGTGTGGGTTACAAGTTCTAAGCCGCATCCAGCATAAAAAAGGCGCCTTTGAAGGCGCCTTTTTTGTGGCCGACGGTTTTTAGCGCCCGAGCAAACGCGCCAGACCGACACTCATTGGCGTGGTTTCACCCAGCGTGAAACGTTGCAACAGCCGAGTGTTGTCGGCACGCGAATGGCGGATATCACCAGAGCGGGCCGGGGCGTAGCTGATCGGTGGCAGCTGGCCAACCACTTCGCTCAACGCCTCGAGCATTTGCTTGAGAGTCGTGGATTTGTTCAGGCCAACATTGACCGCCCCCTCTTCAACCTGTCGGGCTTCGACAGCCTGAACCAGGATCTGTACCAGGTCGCCAACGTAGATGAAGTCCCGGGTTTGCTCGCCATCGCCAAAAATGGTGATTGGCAGGCCCTTTACCGCACGCTCGCTAAAGATGCTGATAACGCCGGAGTACGGCGATGACGGATCCTGACGCGGGCCAAAGACATTGAAAAATCGGAAAATAGCCGGTTCAAACCCGTGCTGGCGGCGGTAGAAATCCAGATAGTACTCACTGGACAACTTGTCGGACGCATAAGGGGTTAACGGTGCCTTGGGGGTGTCTTCAACGATCGACTCGCCTTCACCGTTATTGCCATAGACCGCGGCACTGGAAGCAAAAACAACTCGTTTGATACCGGCTTCGCGCATGCCTTCACACACGTTGAGGGTGCCGACAAAGTTGCTTTGGTGGGTACGTGCCGGGTCGTCTACCGAGGCTTGTACCGAGGCCACTGCAGCCAGGTGAACCACAGCGCTGCAACCGGCCATGACCCTGGTAACCAGCGCAGCATCCGCCACGTCACCTTCGATCAGCTCGACCTTGGGATTGTCCATGGGCAGGTTGCTGCGCTTGCCGGTGGACATGTCGTCGAGAATGCGTACGGCGTAGCCTTTAGCCAACAAGGCGTCTACCAGGTTGGAACCGATAAATCCGGCGCCGCCGGTCACTAATACGAGTGAATCAGCCATGACGATAAAGTCCGTCCAGTAATGTCGGGAGTGCCGCACGCCAGGCGCGAGGCTTGATCCCGAAGGTGTGAAGAATTTTTTTGCAGGCCAGCACTGCATGCTGGGGCTCTTCAGCCGCGTCCGGGCATGCCGCATGTGCCTGCGGTGTAGGAGCTTCGATCGCCAGCGGGCGCAGGCTGCGCGCTTCGCTCAGGATCGCCTGCCCCAGCGCCAGCGGCGTGGTCGCTTCATGCCCGCCGTAGTGATAGGTACCCCAAAGCGGCGCGGCGCAATCCAGTTGCTTGAGCACAGAGATAATCACCCGTGCGGCGTCATCTACCGGTGTCGGGTTGCCCCGTCGATCATCGGCCATCAGCAACTCCCCCGGCTTTTCGGCCTGGGCCAGGAACCGCCCGAGGGTGCCCTCGGCACTGTCATCAAGTAACCAGCCGAAACGCAGCAGCACGTGCTGCGGGCAAATAGCCCGCACACTCTGTTCGATCCGCCACAGAGCCTGACCGCGCAACCCGAGCGGGACAGGTTCGTCCTTCTCGCTGTAGGCCGTCGCCCGCGAGCCGTCGAAAACCCGATAGCTGGAAGGTTGCAGCAAAATGATGTTGTGGTGCTGGCACAGTTCGGCCAGACGCTCGACAGAGCGCTCCTGGCCAGCAAGACGGGACTCGCTTACTGCCTGCGCCTGAAACCAGTCGAAGTAGTACGCAAGGTTGATGACCGCATCGGGGCGGGTGTCATCCAGCAGTTGCGTCAGGCTCGCAGCGTCCCAACCGTCTTGCGGCGGACGCGGGGCAAGGAAATTAATGTCTTCCTCGGCACCCTGACGAATCAGCGCCTGCCCAAGAGCATTTCCGCCGCCCAATAACATAAGGCGCATTCGCATAGAGTGTGCAGGCTCAGTCTATTCAGAACGGTGATGTATACCAGAAAACCAACGGTGAAAGCGGTTGGCCATGATCAAGACCCCCGTATTTTGCGGGTTTATGGACCCGCCGTCACTGACAAACTGCAGCCCGGCGAGTCCATCGCTTCACTGCGACTGCGCTGGTAGGTCGGTGAGGAGTAACCTGGAGGGCTGCTGCTCTGCAGCCGGCGCCGGTTCACTGATATCACGCACGGGCATCAGGAACCCCTGTGGATAATGTTGCGCAAAGTGGACATCGTCACACTTATCCACAAGCTTTTTGAGCCGGTCATTAAAGGCACGACTGATAGAGCTCTGTGCCCCGGACATAGTTCTGAACTGCGCGGTAATCGTCACCCCATCCAGATTCATGCTGTCGACCCCGAAAACGGTCAGTGAGCCTTGCAGACTGAGACTGAGCAAAGAATCGTCGCTGATCTGGCGACCGGCTTCACGGATCAAATCAGTGGCTTTATCGGTATCCGTGTCGTAGGTGAACTGGACCGAGAAAAATGCGTACGCAAACTGCCGGGAATGGTTGATTACCGCCTTGATCTGGCCAAAGGGAACCGAGTGCACAAAGCCGCGCGAGTCTCGCAGGCGCAAGGTGCGAATGGTCAAGCCTTCAACGGTACCTGCATGGCTGGAGTCGATAACCACCCAATCGCCGACCGAGATCGTGTCCTCAATAATGATGAACAGGCCCGTAATGACGTCTTGTACCAGCTGTTGAGAACCAAAGCCGATTGCCAGACCGATGACGCCGGCGCCGGCAAGGAATGGGGCGACGTTGACACCCAGGTTGGCCATGGTAGTGATGGTGCAGACCACCACCAGAACGACTTTTATTGCATTGCGCATCAGCGGCAGGATGGTTTTGATTCGAGTGCTCGGCTCGCGGGTGCCATGCCTGGTAACAGAAGGTTCCAGCGCTTGCTGGATGGCCGTATCGAGCACCACCCACGCGAGCCATGTCACCAGCAGGATCAACAGGATGCGCCCCAGCGAATCGCTGATGACTTTGCCGGTATTGCTGTCTGAAGCAAACGCCAGCAGGGAAAAACCCCAGATTTGTGACAGCAGCTCGATCACAGTGACAGCCAGAGCAATACGCAGCAATGCGTAAACCACATTCAAAAAACGCTCTCGATAAATACTGGTGCGCCGGGTACGGGTACGAAATGAATGATGCAAAATCGTACTTAAAAAGACGGAGCCGATGATCAACGCTGACGTCAGCAGCGCACCGCGCAAAGCGCGCTCACTGCCCTCGCCGATCCCCAGCAAGTTGAGCGCTGTGACTACCAGCATCAGCAGAATCGGCCAGTACCAGAGCGCCGAGAAGATACGCAACGACTCCTGCAATGCAGGCTGTCCAATACGCTGCGCCAGCGCACGATCCCGAATCAGGTGCGCCACAGGCCGGCGTAACCGAATGGAGAGAAAGGCGAAAATGGTGCACGCCACGAGCCCGGTAAAAACCGACAGACAGCTCGCAATATTTTCGCCAATTTGCAGAGCAATTTGCGAGCTGTCCATTCCGTCGCTGAGCGCGGCAAAAAAGCCGATCAGGAACAGTGGCCGCCGGGAATACTTACGAATGATCTGAACGGCAATCCGCTTGTGCCCTACTTCAAACATCGAGCTGAGTGCCAGCACCAGCGCTACACAGAACACCCCGGCACTGCCCGCATACGTCAGGCTCATCCCCAGTGAGCGGCCAACGGTGTCTTGCAGAAAACGACTGGCATACAAGGTCAGCAACAGCGTCAGCACTGCGGGTAACAGGTACTGCACCATATAACCGACAAGTGCTTGTATACGCGGCCGGGTTCTGACCAGACGGGTCTCGTTAAGGTATCGCGCCAGCAAACCTCCCGACAGCATCAACCCGAAAAAAGCCCCTAACCAGATGGCTGACAACAGGAAGAAGTCGCCCACGCCGTTCCACGAGGGATGTGCTGATGACTGCTCTATCAATTCACCGACTTCATCAACAGCTTCTTCGGAGCGCAAACGCCAGGTATCGAGCAGTTGCATGCTCAGACCGAGCCGACTCTGAACCTCATCCATACCCGCACCCAAGGCACCGAGCAGGCCACCATTGACCAGCACCGGTGGTTTTCCATCCGACTCCTCTGCCTTGATGACCGAGGCCAGTGTGGGTGCCGCCTGGAGCAAGCCATTGCCTGAAAGCAACAGGATGAGAAGTACAATCGCTGTTTTGAAATTGAACAAACCCGGGGGTCCTCCTGGACATCTTTGACAGTACCGATGATGTTCGCTAATTGACTCATCGGTACTTGGGAACAGTACAGCTTAGTCAATGAAGCGCCGGGCGCTTCAGTAATACACGGACAACAGGATCGGACTACCAGGAGCTGAGCGGGTGCCATTTTTTGACCGGGCGGGTATCACCAAGGTTACCGTCACGGGATGTGCTATCTGGCGCATGGGCCAAAAAAAGGCCCGTTGCTGAATCAGCGACGGGCCTTTCGGGGTTCTGAGCGTGTAGCCCGAAGGCTGTACTCTAGAACGGGATATCGTCATCAAAGCTGTCGAAATCCGGTGCTGGCTGGGGTGCCTGCTGCTGCGGAGCTGGACGCGACTGCTGCTGTTGAGGCTGCTGTTGCTGTTGCGGTGCAGGACGTTGAGCCTGTTGACGCGGAGCAGACTGCTGTTGCTGGTAGTTGTTACCACCGCCCTGGTTTTGTTGGTCGCCCTGTGGACGGCCACCCAGCAGTTGCATGGTGCCTTGCATGTCGACCACGATTTCGGTGGTGTAACGCTTGATACCGTCTTTTTCCCACTCGCGGGTTTGCAACTTGCCTTCGATGTAAACCTGCGAACCCTTGCGCAGGTATTCGCCGGCGATTTCGGCAACTTTGCCGAACATCGATACGCGGTGCCATTCAGTCTTTTCGACTTTCTGGCCGGTTTGCTTGTCTGTCCACTGTTCGCTGGTTGCCAGACTCAGGTTGGTCACGGCATTACCGTTAGGCAAGTAGCGAACTTCGGGATCCTGGCCGCACGTGCCGACCAATATAACTTTGTTAACCCCACGGGCCATAACGTTCTCCTAGGCTTCGCACGTCGGCGCTGGGTTAACCAACTGCTCGAGTGTCGCGCGATCCAATAGTTCGGTGTCCAATTTGATATAAATGGCAGCTTCTTGCGCTACCACCACTGCATCTGTAACGCCTGTAATAGCCTTTAAACGCTCGGCCAGGCCTGCTTCGCGAAGCGCTTCAGGCGATAGCGGCAAGCGCAGGCTTGTCACATAAGGCGGTTCGCGCATGGTAACAGCAAAGGCCAGCCAGAGTGCAGCCAGACCTGCGCATCCAAGGAACACAACCGACAAGCCGCCATGCTGAAATAACCAGCCGCCGAGTATGCCGCCCAGTGCTGAACCGAGGAACTGGCTGGTGGAATAAACCCCCATCGCCGTGCCCTTGCCGCCCGCCGGAGACACCTTGCTGATCAACGAAGGCAATGAAGCTTCCAGCAGGTTGAAGGCGGTAAAGAACACTACAGTCCCCACCACCAGTGCTCGCAAGCTGTCGCCGAACTTCCAGAAGAATAGCTCAGTGAGCATCAACGTCACGACGGCGCCGAGCAAAACTCGTTTCATTTTGCGTTTCTTTTCGCCGTAGATGATGAACGGGATCATGGCGAAGAAAGAAATCAGCAAGGCGGTCAGGTACACCCACCAATGTTGCTCTTTGGGCAGCCCGGCCTTTTCCACCAGCGCTAGCGGCAATGCGATGAAACTGGACATCAGCATGGCGTGCAAAACGAAAATCCCCAGGTCCAGACGCAGCAGGTCGGGGTGACGCAAGGTCGGAAGCAATGCCTGCCTGGCCACACCCGACTCGCGATGCTGCAAGGTACCGGTTGAGCGCGGCACCATGAACATGACGATGACTATTCCTACAAGCGCCATTGCGCCAGTGGCCAGGAACAGGCCTGACAAACCAAAAGCACGGGTTAGCAGCGGACCTACTACCATCGCTACAGCAAACGACAAGCCAATGGTCATGCCGATCATGGCCATGGCTTTGGTGC
Organism: Pseudomonas sp. TWR2-1-1; assembly: GCF_049897045.1. Lineage (NCBI taxonomy): Bacteria > Pseudomonadati > Pseudomonadota > Gammaproteobacteria > Pseudomonadales > Pseudomonadaceae > Pseudomonas > Pseudomonas sp. TWR2-1-1. Next base: position 39,439 of record NZ_JAFCVM010000001.1, on the reverse strand, counting down.
GGTGCTGTTCGCGAGTGAGGTCTGAAAGCAACGCCATCACGGCAGCAGAAATTGCGCCAGCGCCCTGCAGGACCCGACCGGCAATGACGCCCCAGATCGAGTCCGAGTTCGCTGCCAGTACGCTACCGAGAGCGAAGACAATCAAACCGAGGTAAATAACCGGACGACGACCAATGCGGTCAGAAATAACCCCGAAAGGGATCTGAAAAATTGCCTGTGTCAGGCCGTAAGCGCCTATTGCCAGGCCTATCAGGGCAGGCGTCGCACCGACGAGGTCCATCCCATAGGTCGCCAAAACCGGCAACACCATAAACATGCCAAGCATACGGAAGGCGAACACAAGTGCCAGACCGCTTGCTGCCCGGGTCTCGCTACCACTCATGCGGTCGCTGTGGGGATCGTGCATGGAATAACCTCATGTGAACCGGCGGCGATTCTACCAGTCCCATCGAGTAACAGCACACACACGAGCGAGGCGCGACGCTTTGTCACGTAAAAGTTATAAAGGCTCTTAATACCAACTTGCCATTAAGAGCCTGCACAGCTTTCGTACAGATCCGTATACTCATTCGTTTACGTTATGCCCGCCAAGCGAGGCCGCAGTGGACAAGATCCTGATACGTGGGGCACGAACCCACAACCTGAAGAACATCGACCTGACCCTGCCAAGGGACAAACTGATCGTCATCACCGGACTGTCTGGCTCCGGCAAATCATCCTTGGCCTTTGATACGTTGTACGCAGAAGGCCAGCGCCGCTATGTCGAGTCGCTGTCGGCCTATGCACGCCAGTTCCTGTCGATGATGGAAAAGCCTGACGTTGATACCATCGAAGGTCTGTCGCCAGCGATATCCATCGAACAAAAATCGACGTCGCATAACCCGCGCTCCACTGTCGGTACCATCACCGAAATTTACGACTACCTGCGTTTGCTGTATGCCCGTGTCGGCATCCCCCGCTGCCCCGATCACGACATCCCGCTCGAAGCGCAGACCGTCAGCCAAATGGTCGACCTGGTACTGGCGCAGCCTGAAGGCAGCAAGCTGATGCTTCTGGCGCCAGTGATCCGCGAGCGCAAGGGTGAACACCTTTCGGTTTTTGAAGAACTGCGCGCTCAAGGTTTCGTGCGGGCCCGGGTCAACGGCAGACTCTGCGAGCTGGATGAGCTGCCCAAGCTCGACAAGCAGAAGAAGCACACTATTGATGTGGTGGTTGACCGCTTCAAGGTTCGCCCCGATCTGCAGCAACGCCTGGCCGAATCCTTTGAGACCGCGCTGAAGCTGGCCGACGGTATTGCACTGGTTGCGCCGATGGACGATGAGCCGGGCGAAGAGATGATCTTCTCCGCGCGCTTCGCCTGCCCAATCTGCGGCCATGCGATCAGTGAACTTGAGCCCAAGCTGTTTTCCTTCAACAACCCAGCCGGGGCATGCCCGACCTGTGACGGGCTGGGGGTTAAGCAGTTTTTCGACATTAAACGCCTGGTCAATGGCGAGCTGACACTGGCCGAAGGCGCCATACGTGGCTGGGACCGGCGCAACGTTTATTACTTCCAGATGCTCGGGGCGCTGGCCAAACACTACGACTTCAGCCTGGAAGTGCCCTTCGGCGAACTGCCGGCTGACAAGCAAAAAGTCATTTTGTATGGCAGCGGTACCCACAACGTTGATTTCCGCTATCTGAATGATCGCGGCGATATCGTCAAGCGCTCGCACCCGTTTGAAGGCATCGTGCCGAACCTGGAGCGCCGCTATCGCGAAACCGAATCGGCTACCGTGCGCGAAGAGCTGGCCAAGTTCTTGAGCACCCAGTCCTGCCCGGACTGCCGTGGTACGCGCCTGCGTCGCGAAGCCCGTCACGTGTGGGTTGGCGAGAAAACCCTGCCGGCTGTAACCAATATGCCGATTGGGGATGCGACCGAGTATTTCAGCACCCTGAGCCTGACCGGGCGCCGGGGCGAAATCGCAGACAAAATCCTTAAGGAAATTCGCGAACGCCTGCAGTTTTTGGTCAACGTGGGGCTCGATTATCTGTCGCTGGATCGCAGCGCAGACACCCTGTCTGGCGGTGAGGCGCAGCGTATCCGTCTGGCCAGCCAGATCGGCGCAGGTCTGGTCGGGGTGCTGTACATCCTCGACGAACCCTCCATCGGCCTGCATCAGCGCGATAACGACCGTTTGCTCGGCACCCTTAAACATCTGCGTGACATCGGCAACACCGTGATTGTGGTGGAGCATGACGAGGATGCGATTCGCCTGGCGGACTATGTCGTTGATATCGGCCCGGGCGCCGGGGTACATGGCGGCCACATCGTCGCGCAAGGTACGCCGGCGGAGGTAATGGCTCATCCTGATTCATTGACCGGTAAATACCTGTCCGGACGTGTGAAAATTCCCGTACCGGCCAAGCGTACGCCGCGCAACAAGAAGATGACGCTGACGCTCAAGGGCGCTCGCGGCAACAACTTGCGTAATGTGGATCTGGAAATCCCTCTGGGACTTTTGACCTGCGTGACCGGGGTTTCGGGTTCAGGCAAGTCGACACTGATCAACAACACGCTCTACCCGCTCAGCGCCACTGCCCTCAATGGTGCGACCACGCTGGAGGCCGCGGCTCACGACAGCATCAAAGGTCTTGAGCACCTGGACAAGGTAGTCGACATCGACCAGAGCCCTATTGGTCGTACCCCTCGTTCCAACCCGGCCACATACACCGGCCTGTTCACACCAATACGCGAGTTGTTTTCCGGCGTACCTGAATCCCGCTCGCGGGGGTACGGCCCGGGTCGTTTCTCCTTCAACGTGAAGGGCGGACGCTGCGAAGCGTGTCAGGGGGATGGCCTGATCAAGGTGGAAATGCACTTTCTGCCCGACATCTACGTGCCTTGCGATGTGTGCAAGAGCAAGCGCTATAACCGTGAAACCCTTGAGATCAAATACAAGGGCAAGAGCATTCACGAAGTGCTGGAAATGACGATCGAAGAAGCCCGCGTGTTCTTCGACGCGGTGCCTGCGCTGGCGCGTAAGCTGCAAACGCTGATGGATGTAGGCCTGTCGTACATCAAGCTGGGGCAGTCCGCCACGACGCTGTCAGGCGGTGAAGCGCAACGGGTCAAACTGTCTCGCGAGCTGTCCAAGCGCGATACCGGCAAGACCCTGTATATCCTTGATGAGCCGACAACAGGTTTACACTTTGCTGACATCCAGCAACTGCTGGATGTGCTGCATCGACTACGCGACCACGGCAACACCGTGGTGGTGATCGAGCACAACCTTGACGTGATCAAAACTGCTGACTGGCTGGTGGATCTAGGACCCGAAGGCGGGTCTAAAGGTGGTCAGATCATTGCAGTCGGCACGCCGGAAGACGTGGCTGAAATGACGCAGTCTCATACCGGCTTCTATCTGAAACCGCTGCTGATTCGCGACAGGCATTAAGCCTGACGCATGAAAAAGCCCCGGCCATTGTGAGATGGCAGGGGCTTTTTTATGCGTCAGACTTTTGCTCGCGATCTTTTAACGGCTCGCGAGCAAACTCGCGCCTACAGATCGAGGGTCGGTCAGAACTGCGATTGCAGGTAATTCTGCAAGCCGATCGTCTTGATCAGGCCCAGCTGCTTTTCCAGCCAGTAGGTATGATCTTCTTCAGTGTCTGCCAGCTGAACGCGCAAGATGTCGCGGCTCACGTAATCCTTGTGCTGTTCACACAGCGCGATGCCCTTGCAGAGCGCAGCACGGACCTTGTATTCAAGACGAAGGTCGGCGGCAAACATCTCAGGCACCGTGGTCCCGACATCCAGGTCGTCCGCACGCATACGCGGAGTACCTTCTAGCATCAGAATCCGACGCATCAACGCGTCAGCGTGTTGTGTCTCTTCTTCCATTTCGTGGTTGATGCGTTCGTATAGCTTGGTAAAGCCCCAGTCCTCGTACATACGGGAATGGACAAAGTATTGGTCACGTGCAGCCAGCTCGCCGGTAAGCAACGTGTTGAGGTAATCGATTACGTCCGGGTGCCCTTGCATCGCCGCACATCTCCCTGCTTGAAAGTCTGTAGTTTGAACCAAGCTGACCGGGAGGTCACGACTCAATCGCAATAAAATCCCGTATCTGTAGAGATAATAGGCCTAAAAAACGCAAAAACCGCCCAATTGAGGGCGGTTCTGCTTCTCACTTAGACTTACTTAGCCTTTACACCCAGTGCTTTGGCGACACCGTCCCCATAAGCCTGATCGGCATTGTAGAAATGTTGCAACTGGCGCTGCACTACGTCGTCCGATACCCCGGCCATGGCACCTGCGATGTTGTCTATCAACAGAGCTTTCTGCTCATCGGTCATCAGGCGGAACAGCGCACCGGCGTGGCTGTAGTAGTCACTGTCAACGCGATGATCGTAACGATCCGCTGCACCACTGAGCGCCAAAGGCGGCTCAGCGTACTGAGGCGCCTGCTTCGGCGCATCGGTGTAGCTATTTGGCTCGTAGTTCGGTGCGGCACCGCCATTGTTGCCAAAAGCCATCGAACCATCACGCTGGTAGTTATGCACAGGTACCCGTGGCGCATTGATAGGCAGATGCTGGTGGTTGGTGCCTACACGGTAACGATGGGCATCAGCGTAAGCGAACACACGGCCTTGCAGCATGCGGTCAGGCGATAGACCAACACCCGGAATCATATTGCTTGGACCGAATGCTGCCTGTTCGACCTCGGCAAAATAGTTAAGCGGGTTACGATTCAACTCCAGCTCGCCAATTTCAATCAGCGGGAACTCTTTTTGCGACCAGGTCTTGGTCACGTCGAACGGGTTTTCGTAATGGGCGGCAGCCTGGGCTTCAGTCATGACTTGCATGCATACGCGCCATTTCGGGAAGTCGCCTCGCTCAATGGCATCAAAAAGGTCGCGCTGCGCATAGTCCGGATCAGTACCTGCAAGACGCTCGGCTTCTGCTGGCGGCAAGTTCTTGATGCCTTGCTTGGTTTTATAGTGCCATTTGACCCAGTGACGCTCGCCGGCCGCGTTGATCAGGCTGTAGGTATGGCTGCCGAAACCGTGCATGTGACGATAGCCATCAGGGATGCCACGATCAGAGAACAGGATGGTGACCTGGTGCAGTGACTCAGGCGAATGCGACCAGAAGTCCCACATCATCTGTGCACTTTTCAGGTTGCTTTGCGGAAGACGCTTTTGGGTGTGGATAAAGTCAGGAAACTTCAACGGATCACGAATAAAGAAAACCGGGGTGTTGTTACCCACGATGTCCCAGTTGCCTTCTTCGGTATAGAACTTGAGCGCAAAACCACGCGGATCACGCGCAGTGTCTGCCGAGCCGCGCTCGCCACCTACGGTTGAGAAACGCAGGAAGGTCGGGGTTTGCTTGCCAATGGTGTCGAACAGCTTCGCACTGCTGTACTGAGCCATGTCACGGTTAACGGTGAAGGTACCATGGGCCCCCGAACCCTTGGCGTGAACACGACGCTCTGGAATGTTTTCACGGTTGAAATGGGCAAGCTTTTCGAGCAGATGAAAATCATCGAGCAACAACGGGCCGCGAGGGCCAGCAGAACGAGAATTCTGGTTGTTAGCAACTGGAGCGCCGCTGGCGGTCGTAAGCGTTTTGGTCTGGCTCATGCTTTTGCTTCCTCAGTCTTTGTACTGCCGGCTAATCGGCTGAGGAGGAGTATTGACCATGAACTCTACACGGGCAAATGCATTAATTGATCACGATCAATAGAAAATGATAATCATAGAGACACAAAAAACCGGGCACTAGGCCCGGTTCTTTGTAGAGACTGACGTCTTACTCAGCGGATACAGCTTCACCGCCAACTGGACGATCAACCAACTCGACGTACGCCATAGGCGCGTTGTCGCCAGCACGGAAACCGCACTTGAGGATGCGCAGGTAGCCACCCTCACGAGTTGCATAACGCTTGCCCAGATCGTTGAACAGCTTACCAACGATGGCTTTCGAACGCGTACGGTCGAAGGCCAGACGGCGGTTAGCCAGACAATCATTCTTGGCCAGAGTAATCAGCGGCTCAGCAACGCGACGCAATTCTTTGGCTTTCGGCAGAGTCGTTTTGATCAGCTCGTGCTCAAACAACGACACTGCCATGTTTTGAAACATAGCCTTGCGGTGGGAGCTAGTGCGGCTCAGGTGACGACCACTTTTACGATGACGCATGGTTCATTCCTTACCAAACACAACGTTCGGTGATTACGACGATCAGGCAGTCGCCTTGTCGTCCTTCTTAAGACTTGCAGGCGGCCAGTTGTCGAGGCGCATGCCGAGGGACAGACCACGGGAGGCCAGAACATCCTTGATTTCAGTCAAGGATTTCTTGCCCAGGTTCGGAGTCTTCAACAGTTCTACTTCGGTGCGCTGAATCAGGTCACCGATGTAGTAAATGTTCTCCGCCTTAAGGCAGTTGGCCGAACGCACGGTCAGTTCCAGATCGTCAACCGGACGAAGCAGGATCGGATCGATCTCGTCTTCCTGTTCGATAACCACTGGTTCGCTGTCACCTTTGAGGTCGACGAATGCAGCCAACTGCTGTTGCAGGATGGTTGCAGCACGACGAATAGCCTCTTCAGGATCCAGTGTACCGTTGGTCTCCAGATCAATAACCAGCTTGTCCAGGTTAGTACGCTGCTCGACACGGGCGTTTTCCACCACGTATGCGATACGGCGAACCGGGCTGAACGAAGAGTCAAGCTGCAAGCGACCAATGCTGCGGCTTTCATCTTCATCGCTCTGACGCGAGTCTGCTGGTTCATAACCACGACCACGAGCTACGGTGAGCTTCATGTTCAAGGCGCCGTTAGACGCCAGGTTGGCGATTACGTGATCGGGATTAACGATCTCGACATCATGATCCAGCTGAATATCGGCAGCGGTAACCACCCCCGAACCCTTCTTCGACAAGGTCAGCGTAACTTCGTCACGGCCGTGCAGCTTGATAGCCAGACCTTTAAGGTTCAACAGGATTTCAATTACGTCTTCCTGTACACCTTCGATGGCGCTGTACTCGTGGAGCACACCATCAATCTCGGCCTCGACTACTGCACAGCCTGGCATTGAGGACAACAGGATGCGTCGCAGCGCGTTGCCCAGGGTGTGGCCAAAACCACGCTCGAGAGGCTCGAGTGTGATTTTAGCGCGGGTTGGACTGACAACTTGCACATCAATATGGCGAGGTGTCAGGAACTCATTTACCGAAATCTGCATGGATGCACCTATTTTCTAGCCCTTACTTGGAGTAGAGCTCGACAATCAGGCTTTCGTTGATGTCGGCGGACAGATCACTGCGAGCAGGAACGTTCTTGAAAACGCCCGACTTCTTCTCAGTGTCTACTTCTACCCATTCTACGCGGCCACGTTGGGCACACAGATCGAGAGCTTGGACAATGCGAAGCTGGTTCTTTGCTTTCTCGCGGATAGCGACCACGTCACCAGCACGTACCTGGTAGGACGGAACGTTAACGGTCTGACCGTTTACGCTGATCGACTTGTGCGATACCAACTGACGGGATTCGGCACGAGTAGAGCCGAAACCCATACGGTATACGACGTTATCCAGGCGGCATTCGAGCAGTTGCAACAGGTTTTCGCCAGTTGCACCTTTTTTGCCAGCAGCTTGTTTGTAGTAGCCGCTGAACTGACGCTCGAGAACGCCGTAGATACGACGGACCTTCTGCTTTTCACGCAGTTGGGTACCGTAGTCGGATTGGCGACCGCGGCGTTGGCCGTGGATGCCTGGAGCAGCTTCAATATTGCACTTCGATTCGATAGCGCGCACACCACTCTTCAAGAAGAGATCGGTGCCTTCACGACGTGCCAGTTTGCATTTTGGACCAATGTAACGAGCCATTCTTTACAGTCTCCTGGATTACACGCGGCGCTTCTTCGGCGGACGGCACCCGTTGTGCGGGATTGGCGTCACGTCGGTGATGCTGGCGATCTTATAGCCACAGCCGTTCAAAGCACGGACAGCGGACTCACGACCTGGACCTGGACCTTTAACGTTAACGTCAAGGTTTTTCAGGCCATATTCCAGCGCAGCTTGACCAGCACGTTCAGCAGCTACTTGAGCAGCGAACGGGGTGGACTTGCGAGAACCGCGGAAACCCGAACCACCGGAGGTAGCCCAAGAAAGCGCGTTACCCTGACGGTCGGTGATGGTCACGATTGTGTTGTTGAAAGACGCGTGGATGTGGGCGATGCCATCAACCACTGTCTTTTTGACTTTTTTACGAGGACGAGCAGCAGGTTTTGCCATGACTAAATTCCTGTCGATTCGCTGGTGCGATTACTTGCGGATCGGCTTACGCGGACCTTTGCGAGTACGCGCGTTGGTCTTGGTACGCTGACCGCGTACTGGAAGACCACGACGATGGCGCAGACCGCGGTAGCAGCCCAAATCCATCAAGCGTTTGATTTTCATGTTGACTTCACGACGCAGGTCACCTTCAGTGGTGAACTTTGCCACTTCGCCACGCAGCAACTCAATCTGCTCGTCGCTCAGATCTTTGATCTTAGCGGCTGGGTTTACCCCAGTCTCTGCGCAAATTTTCTGCGCAGTAGTGCGACCAACACCAAAGATGTAGGTCAGCGAGATAACAGTGTGCTTGTTATCTGGAATGTTAACGCCTGCAATACGGGCCATTCAGTGGGACTCCAATTGACAGCTACCTACGCCCCGGAAGCCAAGAAATAGGGCGCGAGATAATATCGCTGTAATAACAAATAATCAACCCAGCAGCGCACTAGCTGCTGGGCTTCAAACAGATCACACTCAGCCTTGGCGCTGTTTGTGACGTGGTTCCGCGCTGCAAATTACCCGAACAACACCTTCGCGGCGAATAATCTTGCAGTTACGGCACAGCTTTTTCACCGATGCACGAACTTTCATCACCAACTCCTCTCACCTTATGGGTACTTCAGCGAAGCATGCCGCTGCCGTAGCCCTTCAGGTTGGCTTTCTTCATCAGGGATTCGTACTGGTGCGAAACGAGGTGCGATTGTACTTGGGACATGAAGTCCATAACAACCACGACCACGATCAGCAACGAGGTCCCGCCAAGGTAGAACGGAACGTTTGCCGCAACCACCAGGAACTGGGGCAACAGACACACGGCCGTCATATAAAGAGCACCGAACAGAGTCAAACGAGTCAAAACGCCATCAATATAGCGCGCCGACTGCTCACCTGGACGGATACCCGGAATAAAGGCACCGGACTTCTTCAGGTTTTCCGCTACGTCTTTCGGATTGAACATCAACGCCGTATAGAAGAAGCAGAAGAAAATAATCCCTGCACTAAACAGCAGAATATTCAACGGCTGACCAGGAGCGATCGACTGCGAGATGTCCTGCAACCAGCCCATACCTTCAGACTGACCGAACCAGGCACCCAGCGAAGCCGGGAACAGCAAAATGCTGCTCGCAAAAATAGCCGGAATAACACCGGCCATATTCACTTTCAGCGGTAGGTGGCTAGTCTGCGCAGCAAACACCTTGCGGCCCTGCTGACGCTTGGCGTAGTGAACAGCAATACGACGCTGACCACGCTCAATGAACACCACAAAACCGATAATCGCTACTGCCAGCAAACCGATAGCAACCAAAGCGAAGATATTGATATCGCCCTGACGCGCAGACTCGAAAGACTGCCCAATTGCTCTCGGAAGACCGGCGACGATACCCGAAAAAATCAACATCGAGATACCGTTGCCAACACCACGTTCAGTAATCTGTTCACCCAGCCACATCATGAACATCGCACCAGCCACAAAAGTGGTTACTGCAACGAAATGGAAGCCTAGGTCACCAGTGAACGCTACGCCCTGCCCTGCCAGACCTATGGACATGCCAATAGCCTGAACAAGAGCAAGAGCGACAGTGAGGTAGCGGGTGTACTGGCTTATCTTGCGACGACCAGCTTCACCTTCCTTCTTCAACTGCTCCAGCTGCGGGCTGACAGCGGACATAAGCTGCATGATGATCGATGCCGAAATATACGGCATGATCCCCAGCGCAAAAATACTCATCCGCTCCAGCGCGCCGCCAGAAAACATGTTGAACAAGCTAAGAATGGTCCCCTCATTCTGTCGAAACAGGTCCGCCAACCGGTCCGGGTTAATACCTGGAACTGGGATGTGTGCGCCTATTCGGTAGACGATAATCGCCAGGAATAGAAAACGCAGACGAGCCCAGAGCTCGGATAACCCGCCTTTGCTGAGCGCTGAGAGAGCACCTTGCTTAGCCATTTATTCCTCGAACTTGCCGCCAGCTGCTTCGATAGCCGAACGCGCACCTTTGGTGGCGCCGATTCCCTTGCCGATTGTGACAGCGCGAGTAACTTCACCGGACAGCATGATTTTCACACGCAGTACGTTGACGTTGATCACGTTGGCATCTTTCAGGGTCTGCACAGTAACGATGTCGCCTTCCACTTTAGCCAGCTCGGACAAACGCACTTCTGCGCGATCCATGGCTTTCAGGGAAACGAAACCGAACTTAGGCAGACGGCGATGCAGCGGCTGTTGACCGCCTTCAAAGCCTGGAGCAATTGTGCCACCGGAACGGGAGGATTGACCTTTGTGACCACGGCCACCAGTCTTACCCAAACCGCTACCGATACCACGGCCCGGACGATGCTTTTCGCGACGGGAACCCGGCGCTGGACTCAGATCATTGAGTTTCATCGATTAACCCTCTACACGCAGCATGTAGTAAGCCTTGTTGATCATCCCGCGATTCTCGGGAGTATCAAGTACTTCTACAGTGTGACCGATGCGACGCAGACCCAGACCCTTAATGCACAGTTTGTGATTAGGGATACGGCCGGTCATGCTTTTGATCAGCGTTACTTTAACGGTAGCCATGATCAGAAGATCTCCTTAACGCTTTTGCCACGCTTAGCGGCAATAGACTCAGGAGATTGCATAGCTTTCAAACCTTTGAAAGTGGCGTGAACCACGTTTACTGGGTTAGTCGAGCCGTAGCACTTGGCCAGAACGTTCTGAACGCCAGCAACTTCGAGGACAGCACGCATAGCGCCGCCAGCGATGATACCGGTACCTTCAGAAGCAGGCTGCATGTACACCTTCGAAGCGCCGTGAGCGGACTTCATTGCGTACTGCAGAGTTGTGCCGTTCAGGTCAACTTGGATCATGTTGCGGCGAGCAGCTTCCATTGCCTTCTGGATCGCAGCAGGCACTTCACGTGACTTGCCACGGCCGAAGCCAACGCGCCCTTTACCATCACCAACCACGGTCAACGCGGTGAAAGTGAAGATACGGCCGCCTTTAACGGTTTTGGCTACGCGGTTAACTTGAACCAGCTTCTCAATGTAGCCTTCGTCGCGCTTTTGGTCGTTATTTGACATAACTTAGAACTCCAGCCCAGCTTCACGAGCAGCCTCAGCCAGCGCTTTCACGCGGCCGTGGTACTTGAAGCCAGAGCGGTCGAAAGCCACCTGCGAGACGCCAGCGGCTTTTGCACGCGTAGCGACCAGCTGGCCAACCTTTGTGGCCGCGTCGATGTTGCCAGTGGCAGCATCACGCAGTTCTTTGTCCAAAGTCGAAGCACTTGCCAAGACTTTGCTGCCGTCGGCCGAGATGACCTGGGCGTATATATGCTGCGACGAGCGGAACACGCAGAGACGCACGACTTCGAGTTCGTGCATTTTCAGACGTGCTTTGCGAGCGCGACGCAGGCGAGTAACTTTTTTGTCGGTCATTTGCTATGCCCTACTTCTTCTTGGCTTCTTTACGACGGACGACTTCGTCCGCGTAACGTACACCCTTACCTTTATAAGGCTCTGGTGGACGGAAACCGCGGATCTCAGCGGCCACCTGACCTACCAGCTGCTTATCAATACCCCGAATCAGGATATCGGTTTGGCTAGGAGTCTCAGCGGTGATGCCTTCCGGCAGTTCGTAATCCACTGGGTGCGAGAAGCCAAGAGCCAGGTTCAGCACTGTGCCTTTTGCTTGCGCTTTGTAACCAACACCGACCAGCTGGAGCTTGCGCTCGAAGCCTTGGCTTACGCCTTGGACCATGTTGTTTACCAACGCACGAGTGGTACCAGCCATTGCGCGAGTTTGTTGATCGCCATTGCGAGCAGCGAAACGCAGCTCACCAGCTTCTTCAACAATTTCAACGGACGAATGGATGTTCAGTTCTAGAGTGCCCTTGGCACCCTTCACCGAAAGCTGTTGGCCGGCGAATTTTACTTCGACACCAGCTGGCAGCTTAACGGGGTTCTTAGCGACGCGTGACATGCTTATCCCCCCTTAGAACACAGTGCAAAGAACTTCGCCGCCGACACCGGCAGCGCGCGCAGCACGATCCGTCATCACACCTTTGCTGGTGGAGACGATAGACACACCGAGACCGCCACGAACTTTCGGCAGATCTTCGGAGGACTTGTACTGACGCAGGCCTGGACGGCTAACGCGCTTCACTTCTTCGATAACCGAACGGCCTTCGAAGTATTTCAGCTCGATAGACAGCAGTGGTTTGATTTCGCTGCTGATCTGATAATCCGCGATGTAACCTTCGTCTTTGAGAACTTTGGCTACAGCTACCTTCAACGTGGAAGATGGCATGCTTACGACGGACTTTTCAGCCATCTGGGCATTACGGATTCGAGTTAGCATGTCCGCTAACGGGTCCTGCATACTCATGGGCTAGACGCTCCTGTTACAAAAATAATTAGCCTCGCGGCTACATCTGTCGCCGAGTGACTCAATGCTTAAAAAGCACGGGCTCAGGCGAGCCGGTCATTCTAGACACACGCCAGAAATGAATCAAGCCCCAATAGGGGCTTGATTCATATTCAAGGTCACCGACTGTCAGGATATTGCAATCCTGACAGTGACAACTTTGCCTGTGCGCCTTACCAGCTGGCTTTAACCAGACCTGGTACGTCACCGCGCATTGCTGCTTCACGCAATTTGTTACGGCCGAGGCCGAACTTGCGGTAAACACCATGCGGACGACCAGTCAGGCGGCAGCGGTTACGCATGCGCGCAGCGCTTGCGTCACGTGGCTGCTTCTGCAGAGCTACTTGAGCTTCCCAACGCGCTTCTGGACTTGCGTTCAGATCCACGATGATAGCTTTCAGTGCTGCACGCTTCTTGGCGAACTTGGCAACCGTGAGCTGACGCTTCAGCTCGCGGTTTTTCATGCTCATCTTGGCCATTTTCCTACTCCAATCAGTTGCGGAACGGGAATTTGAAAGCACGCAACAAGGCGCGACCTTCATCATCTGTCCGAGCAGTGGTGGTCAGGGTAATGTCCAGACCGCGAAGGGCATCGATCTTGTCGTAGTCGATTTCCGGGAAAATGATCTGCTCTTTCACGCCCATGCTGTAGTTACCACGACCATCGAAGGACTTGGCATTCAGGCCGCGGAAGTCGCGTACCCGAGGCAGGGAGATCGACAGCAGACGATCCAGGAATTCGTACATACGCTCACGGCGCAGAGTAACTTTAACGCCGATCGGCCAGCCTTCGCGAACTTTAAAGCCTGCGATGGACTTGCGAGCGTAGGTCACAACACATTTTTGACCCGTGATCTTTTCCAAATCAGCTACAGCGTGCTCGATGATTTTCTTATCACCGATCGCTTCGCCCAAACCCATGTTCAGGGTGATTTTGGTAACGCGCGGAACTTCCATCACGTTCGAAAGCTTAAGTTCTTCCTTAAGTTTCGGAGCGATTTCCTTCCGGTAAATCTCTTTTAGTCGTGCCATGGTCTTATCTACCTAGCAGTGTTCAAGCATCAACCGCTTTTTGGGTCGACTTGAAGACACGAATTTTCTTGCCTTCTTCTACTTTGAAACCAACGCGGTCAGCCTTGTTGGTTTCGCCGTTGAAGATGGCGACGTTAGAAGCGTCCAGCGGAGCTTCTTTTTCGACGATACCGCCTTGCACGCCCGACATAGGGTTAGGCTTGGTATGACGCTTAACCAGGTTCAGACCGCCAATAACCAAACGGTTGTTAGCGAGAACCTTAAGCACCTTACCGCGCTTACCTTTGTCTTTGCCGGCGATCACGATGATCTCGTCGTCACGACGAATCTTTTGCATGTCGGATCTCCTTACAGCACTTCTGGGGCGAGCGAGACGATCTTCATGAACTTCTCAGTACGAAGTTCACGGGTCACTGGCCCAAAGATACGGGTGCCGATCGGCTCTTGCTTGTTGTTCAGAAGAACAGCAGCGTTGCCATCAAAGCGGATAATGGAGCCATCAGCACGACGTACGCCGTGACGAGTGCGGACTACAACAGCAGTCATCACTTGGCCTTTTTTCACTTTACCGCGAGGAATTGCTTCCTTGACGGTAACTTTGATGATGTCACCGATACCAGCGTAACGACGATGGGAGCCACCCAGCACCTTGATGCACATAACGCGGCGTGCGCCGCTGTTATCGGCCACATCGAGCATGGATTGAGTCTGAATCATATAATTTCTCCGACCCCTAGTCCTTAGACTTCCACAGCGCGTTCGAGAATATCAACCAATGCCCAAGACTTGGTCTTGGCCAGCGGACGAGTTTCACGAATAGTGACCTTGTCGCCGATGTGGCACTGATTGGTTTCGTCGTGCGCGTGCAGCTTAGTCGAACGCTTAACATATTTACCGTAGATCGGGTGCTTAACGCGACGCTCGATCAGTACGGTGATGGTCTTGTCCATCTTGTCGCTGACAACACGGCCAGTCAGCGTACGGACAGTTTTTTCGGCTTCAGCCATGATTACTTACCTGCCTGCTGTTTGAGCACAGTCTTCACGCGAGCGATGTCACGCTTAACTTGCGAGAGCAGATGCGACTGCCCCAACTGGCCAGTTGCTTTCTGCATGCGCAGATTGAACTGGTCGCGCAGCAAGCCGAGCAGTTGCTCGTTCAGCTGCTGTGCGGATTTTTCACGAAGTTCATTCGCTTTCATCACATCACCGTCCGTTTAACAAAGGAGGTGGCGAGCGGCAGCTTTGCAGCAGCCAGGGCGAAAGCCTCACGCGCCAGCTCTTCAGTAACACCCTCGATTTCATACAGGACTTTGCCTGGCTGAATCTGGGCAACCCAATATTCCACGTTACCCTTACCTTTACCCATCCGAACTTCGAGTGGCTTTTTGGTTACAGGCTTGTCCGGGAATACACGGATCCAGATCTTACCGCCACGCTTAACGTGACGGGTCAGTGCACGACGCGCTGATTCGATCTGACGAGCGGTGAGACGACCACGAGCAACAGACTTCAGCGCATACTCGCCGAAGCTGACTTTGCTACCGCGCAATGCCAAGCCACGGTTGTGGCCTGTCATCTGCTTGCGGAACTTCGTACGCTTAGGTTGTAACATTTGGCGTACCCCTTACTTAGCAGCTTTTTTACGAGGCGCTGGTGCTTGTGGCTTCAGTTCTTCTTGGCGACCACCAATTACTTCGCCTTTGAAGATCCAAACCTTTACACCGATCACACCGTAAGTGGTGTGAGCTTCGTAGTTGGCATAGTCGATGTCGGCACGCAGGGTGTGCAGTGGCACACGACCTTCGCGATACCATTCAGTACGTGCGATTTCAGCACCGCCGAGACGACCGCTCACTTGGATTTTGATGCCTTTGGCACCAATGCGCATAGCGTTCTGTACAGCGCGTTTCATCGCGCGACGGAACATTACACGACGCTCCAGCTGCTGAGCTACGCTCTGCGCAACCAGCATACCGTCGAGTTCCGGCTTGCGGATCTCTTCGATATTGATGTGCACAGGCACACCCATTTGCTTGGTCAGGTCCTGACGCAGTTTCTCAACATCTTCACCTTTCTTCCCGATAACGATACCAGGACGAGCAGTGTGGATGGTGATACGTGCAGTCTGAGCCGGACGATGGATATCGATACGGCTTACGGACGCGCTTTTTAGTTTGTCTTGGAGGTATTCACGCACCTTCAGATCAGCGAACAAATAGTCCGCATAAGTCCGGCCGTCTGCGTACCAGACGGAGGTGTGCTCCTTGACGATTCCCAGGCGAATGCCAATGGGATGTACTTTCTGACCCATCTCTTCGACTCCGTTACTTGTCAGCAACCTTGACAGTGATATGGCAAGACCGCTTGACGATGCGATCAGCGCGGCCTTTGGCACGCGGCATGATGCGCTTCAGCGAACGCCCTTCGTTGACGAAAACGGTAGCGACTTTAAGGTCGTCAACGTCTGCGCCTTCGTTATGCTCGGCGTTGGCTACGGCCGACTCCAGCACTTTCTTGATGATCTCGGCGGCTTTCTTGTTGCTGAAAGCCAACAGGTTGAGCGCTTCGCCCACCTTCTTCCCGCGGATCTGGTCGGCGACCAAGCGGGCTTTCTGGGCGGAGATTCGAGCGCCCGACAACTTAGCGGCTACTTCCATCGTTCCTTACCCCTTAACGCTTGGCTTTCTTGTCTGCCACGTGCCCACGATAAGTGCGGGTACCGGCAAACTCGCCTAGTTTATGGCCAACCATGTCTTCGTTCACAAGAACTGGGACATGAAGACGACCGTTATGCACAGCGATGGTCAGACCGACCATTTGTGGCAGGATCATAGAACGGCGCGACCAGGTTTTCACCGGTTTGCGATCGTTCTTTTCCGCCGCCACTTCGATCTTCTTCAGTAGGTGAAGATCAATAAAAGGACCTTTTTTCAGAGAACGTGGCACTGTCGTATCCCTCTATTTACTTGCGACGACGGACGATCATTTTGTCGGTACGCTTATTACCACGAGTCTTCGCGCCCTTAGTCGGGAAGCCCCATGGCGATACCGGATGACGACCACCAGAGGTACGACCTTCACCACCACCATGTGGGTGGTCAACCGGGTTCATGGCAACACCACGAACGGTTGGGCGAACGCCACGCCAGCGTTTGGCACCAGCTTTACCCAGGGAACGCAGGCTGTGCTCGGAGTTCGAGACTTCGCCAAGCGTTGCACGGCATTCAGCCAATACTTTACGCATTTCACCAGAGCGCAGACGCAGGGTCACATAGACACCATCACGAGCTACCAGCTGAGCCGAAGCACCAGCGGAACGTGCGATTTGCGCGCCTTTACCCGGCTTCAATTCGATGCCGTGTACGGTGCTACCAACTGGAATGTTGCGCAGTTGCAGAGCGTTGCCCGGCTTGATCGGTGCCAAAGCACCTGCGATCAGCTGGTCACCAGCACTCACGCCTTTAGGGGCGATGATGTAACGGCGCTCGCCGTCTGCGTACAACATAAGAGCAATGTGAGCAGTACGGTTTGGATCGTATTCGATACGCTCAACAGTGGCTGGAATGCCATCTTTGTCGTTGCGACGGAAGTCGACCAAACGATAATGCTGCTTATGACCACCACCGATGTGACGCGTGGTAATACGGCCATTGTTGTTACGACCACCAGTCTTCGATTTCTTCTCGAGCAGCGGTGCGTGAGGAGCGCCTTTATGCAGCTCCTGGTTGACCACCTTGACCACATGACGGCGGCCAGGGGAAGTCGGTTTGCATTTAACGATTGCCATGATGCACCCCTTCCTTACTCAGCACTGCTGCTGAAATCGAGATCTTGGCCTGGCTGAAGGGAGATTACTGCCTTCTTCCAGTCATTACGCTTGCCCACGCCGCGAGCGGTGCGCTTGCTTTTACCCAGAACATTCAGGGTAGTAACACGCTCAACTTTCACGCTGAACAGGCTTTCGACGGCCTTCTTGATTTCCAGCTTGGTTGCATCAGTAGCAACCTTGAAAACGAACTGGCCTTTCTTGTCTGCCAGAACCGTAGCCTTCTCGGAAACGTGCGGGCCAAGCAGAACTTTAAATACGCGTTCCTGGTTCATCCCAGCAGCTCCTCGAATTTCTTCACGGCCGACACGGTGATCAACACCTTGTCGTATGCGATCAGACTAACTGGATCGGAACCTTGCACGTCACGTACATCAACGTGTGGCAGGTTACGAGCAGCCAGGTACAGGTTCTGATCAACAACTTCGGACACGATCAGGACGTCTGTCAGACCCATGCCATTCAGTTTGTTCAGCAGATCTTTGGTCTTCGGTGCTTCAACTGCGAAGTCCTGAACCACGATCAGACGATCAGTACGAACCAGTTCAGCAAGGATGGAACGCATTGCTGCGCGATACATCTTCTTGTTGAGCTTCTGAGAGTGATCCTGTGGACGAGCTGCGAAAGTGGTACCGCCGCCACGCCAGATTGGGCTACGGATAGTACCGGCACGAGCACGGCCAGTACCTTTCTGACGCCATGGGCGCTTACCGCCACCACGAACGTCGGAACGGGTCTTTTGCTGCTTGCTACCTTGACGGCCGCCGGCCATGTAGGCCACGACTGCTTGGTGAACCAGCGTCTCGTTGAACTCGCCGCCAAATGTCAGTTCGGAAACTTCGATCGCTTGAGCGTCATTTACGTTTAATTGCATGTCAGCTTCCCCTTAACCGCGAGCCTTGGCCGCCGGACGTACAACCAGGTTGCCGCCAGTAGCGCCAGGAACAGCACCTTTGACCAACAACAGATTGCGTTCAGCGTCGACGCGCACTACTTCGAGGGACTGCACGGTCACGCGCTCAGCGCCCATATGACCGGACATTTTTTTGCCCTTGAATACACGACCAGGAGTCTGGCACTGGCCAATAGAGCCCGGGACGCGGTGGGAAACGGAGTTACCGTGAGTGTTATCTTGGCCACGGAAATTCCAACGCTTGATCGTACCCTGGAAGCCTTTACCTTTGGACTGACCGGTCACATCGACCATCTGACCTGCGGTGAAGATTTCAGCGTTGATCAGATCGCCTGCCTGGTACTCGCCTTCTTCAAGGCGGAATTCCATTACGGTACGACCAGCTGCAACGTTTGCTTTAGCGAAGTGACCCGCTTGAGCAGCAGTTACACGCGAAGCGCGACGCTCGCCGACAGTGACTTGCACTGCACGATAGCCATCGGTTTCTTCAGTTTTGAACTGGGTGACGCGATTCGGTTCGATCTCAATGACCGTGACCGGAATGGAGACACCTTCTTCGGTGAAAATACGGGTCATACCGCATTTACGACCGACTACACCAATAGTCATGTTGTAAACCTCATGAGTGTACGGGGCTTTCACCCGCTATGGCCGCCCATTTCAGAGCGTTACACGACTAAGACCCAAGTCTTAGCCGAGGCTGATCTGCACTTCCACACCGGCCGCAAGATCAAGCTTCATAAGTGCATCAACGGTTTTATCCGTTGGCTGGACGATGTCCAGTACGCGCTTATGAGTACGGATCTCGTACTGGTCACGCGCGTCTTTGTTGACGTGCGGGGAGACCAGAACGGTGAACCGCTCTTTACGGGTAGGCAGTGGAATTGGACCACGCACTTGAGCACCAGTACGTTTCGCGGTTTCCACGATTTCCTGGGTTGATTGGTCGATCAGGCGATGGTCAAAAGCCTTCAACCTGATACGGATTTGCTGATTTTGCATTGGATTTCAGACTCCAGATTGCTATTCCCACCGAGCGCAATACGCCCGTTAAAAGGAGGCGCAATTCTATAGACGACCCCAGTAGGTGTCAACTCAATAAAAAAAGCCCCCGCTGAGCGGGGGCTTTTTCAGGCAATCATCACTTACGCGATGATTTTGGCAACAACGCCAGCGCCAACGGTACGACCGCCTTCACGGATTGCGAAACGCAGACCGTCTTCCATTGCGATGGTTTTGATCAGGGTGACAACCATTTTGATGTTGTCGCCTGGCATTACCATTTCAACGCCTTCCGGCAGTTCGCAGTTACCGGTCACGTCAGTGGTCCGGAAGTAGAACTGTGGACGGTAGCCTTTGAAGAACGGAGTGTGACGACCGCCTTCTTCTTTGCTCAACACATACACTTCAGCCTCGAAGGTAGTGTGCGGCTTAACCGAACCCGGCTTAACCAGAACCTGGCCACGCTCTACGTCGTCACGCTTGGTGCCGCGCAGCAGCACGCCGCAGTTCTCGCCAGCACGACCTTCGTCGAGCAGCTTACGGAACATTTCAACGCCGGTGCAGGTAGTAACAGTAGTGTCACGCAGACCAACGATTTCCAGCGGATCTTGAACGCGAACGATACCGCGCTCGATACGACCGGTTACAACAGTACCGCGACCCGAAATCGAGAATACGTCTTCGATTGGCATCAGGAACGGCTTGTCGATAACACGAACTGGATCCGGAATGTAAGTATCCAGAGTTTCAACCAGTTTACGAACGGCAGTGGTGCCCATTTCGTTGTCGTCTTTGCCTTCCAGCGCCATACGAGCAGAACCGATGATGATCGGAGTGTCGTCGCCCGGGAAGTCGTAAGTGCTCAGCAGATCGCGCACTTCCATCTCAACCAGTTCCAGCAGCTCAGCGTCGTCTACCAGGTCAGCCTTGTTCAGGAAGACCACGATGTACGGAACGCCAACCTGACGGGACAGCAGGATGTGCTCACGAGTTTGTGGCATCGGACCATCAGCGGCCGAACAAACCAGGATCGCGCCGTCCATCTGGGCAGCACCGGTGATCATGTTCTTCACATAGTCAGCGTGACCTGGGCAGTCAACGTGAGCGTAGTGACGGATCAGCGAGTTGTATTCAACGTGCGCAGTGTTGATGGTGATACCACGAGCTTTTTCTTCTGGCGCGCTGTCGATTTTATCGAAATCAACGATGGCCGAACCGAAAATCTCGGAGCAAACACGAGTCAGAGCTGCGGTCAGCGTGGTTTTACCATGGTCAACGTGACCGATAGTGCCAACGTTGACGTGCGGTAGGGAACGATCAAATTTTTCTTTAGCCACGACAATTAACTCCTTGCCTAAAGGACTGAACTAAATCAGCCTTGTTTTTTAGTAACAGCTTCGACGATGTGCGACGGAGCTGTATCGTATTTTTTGAATTCCATAGAGTAGCTTGCGCGACCCTGAGACATGGAACGAACGTCGGTCGCATAACCGAACATTTCACCCAACGGAACTTCAGCACGAATTACTTTGCCGGAGACCGTATCTTCCATACCCTGGATCATGCCGCGACGACGATTCAAGTCGCCCATCACGTCACCCATATAGTCTTCAGGTGTAACAACCTCTACCGCCATGATCGGCTCAAGCAACTCACCACCGCCTTTGGAGGCCAGTTGCTTGGTAGCCATGGAAGCAGCCACCTTAAACGCCATCTCGTTGGAGTCGACGTCGTGGTAAGAACCATCAAACACGGTAGCCTTCAGGCCGATCAGCGGATAGCCGGCAACAACACCGTTCTTCATCTGCTCTTCGATACCCTTCTGGATAGCCGGGATGTATTCCTTAGGAACCACACCACCTACCACTTCGTTCACGAATTGCAGACCTTCCTGACCTTCGTCAGCAGGAGCAAAACGGATCCAGCAGTGACCAAACTGGCCACGACCGCCGGACTGACGAACGAACTTGCCTTCGATCTCACAGCTCTTCGTGATGCGCTCACGATACGAAACCTGAGGCTTACCGATGTTGGCTTCGACGTTGAACTCACGGCGCATCCGGTCAACCAGGATGTCCAAGTGCAGCTCGCCCATGCCAGAAATGATCGTTTGACCAGTTTCTTCATCAGTTTTTACGCGGAAAGATGGATCTTCCTGAGCAAGTTTGCCCAGAGCGACACCCATTTTTTCCTGGTCATCTTTGGTCTTTGGCTCAACGGCAACCGAAATAACCGGCTCCGGGAAGTCCATACGAACCAGGATGATTGGCTTGTCAGCGTTGCACAAGGTTTCACCAGTGGTGACGTCCTTCATGCCGATCAAGGCCGCGATGTCACCAGCGCGCACTTCCTTGATTTCTTCACGGGCGTTTGCGTGCATTTGCACCATACGACCCACACGCTCTTTCTTGCCTTTAACCGAGTTGATTACGCCGTCGCCGGAGTTCAACACGCCCGAGTAAACTCGAACGAAGGTCAAGGTACCCACGAATGGGTCGGTAGCGATCTTGAACGCCAGAGCCGAGAACGGCTCGCTGTCGTCTGCATGACGCTCCAGCTCGATAGACTCGTCATCCGGGTCAGTACCCTTGATGGCTGGAATATCGGTTGGTGCTGGCAGGAAGTCGATAACGGCGTCGAGAACCAGGGGAACACCCTTGTTCTTGAAGGAAGAACCGCAAACAGCCAAAACGATCTCACCAGCGATAGTACGCTGACGCAGAGCAGCCTTGATTTCTTCGATGGTGAATTCTTCACCTTCGAGGTACTTGTTCATCAGCTCTTCATTGGCTTCGGCCGCAGCCTGAACCATGTTGTCGCGCCATTCGTCAGCAAGATCTTTCAGCTCAGCTGGAATCTCTTTGCGAACTGGAACCATACCTTTGTCAGCATCGTTCCAGTACACAGCTTCCATGTTGATCAGATCGATCTGACCCTGGAAGTTGTCTTCGGAACCGATGGCCAACTGGATTGGAACCGGAGTGTGACCAAGACGCTTCTTGATCTGCTCAATCACGCGCAGGAAGTTCGCACCGGCACGGTCCATCTTGTTTACATAAACAAGACGCGGAACGCCGTACTTGTTGGCTTGACGCCATACGGTTTCCGACTGAGGTTCAACACCCGAAGTACCGCAGAACACAACAACCGCGCCATCGAGTACACGCAGGGAACGTTCAACTTCAATAGTGAAGTCAACGTGGCCCGGGGTATCGATTACGTTGAAGCGATGCTCGTCTTTGTACTGCTTGGCAGAACCTTTCCAGAAGGCGGTAATAGCAGCAGAAGTAATGGTAATACCACGCTCCTGCTCCTGAACCATCCAGTCTGTGGTCGCGGCGCCATCATGCACCTCGCCCATCTTGTGACTTTTGCCAGTGTAAAAAAGGACGCGCTCGGTGGTGGTGGTTTTACCAGCATCCACGTGAGCAACGATACCAATGTTACGGTAGCGGTTAATCGGTGTAGTACGAGCCATAAAGCCCTCGCAAAATGAGTAGCGCTGAAATTAGAAGCGGTAGTGCGAGAAAGCTTTGTTAGCTTCAGCCATACGGTGCACGTCTTCACGCTTCTTAACTGCTGCGCCCTTGCCTTCAGCAGCATCCAACAGTTCGCCAGCCAAGCGCAGAGCCATAGACTTCTCGCCGCGCTTGCGGGCGAAGTCTACCAACCAGCGCATTGCCAGGGCGTTACGACGGGACGGGCGAACTTCGACCGGAACCTGGTAAGTAGCACCGCCTACACGGCGCGACTTCACTTCGACCAGCGGAGCGATGGCGTCGAGAGCTTTCTCGAAGATTTCCAGGGGATCGCTGTTCTTGCGTTCTTTAACCTTTTCCAGCGCGCCATAAACGATACGCTCGGCAACGGCTTTTTTGCCGCTTTCCATCACGTGGTTCATGAACTTGGCCAGGATTTGGCTTCCGTATTTTGGATCGTCAAGCACATCGCGCTTGGCTGCTACGCGTCTTCTTGGCATGGATAAGCCCTCAAACGGTCTTCAGGTTAGCTCGGAACCATTACACCCAGAGGATGCACGTCCGACCTTACTCTTATCGACTCAGAAAAAAAGAAATCTGCATTATTTACAAGCGACCGAAAACTACTTCGGCTTCTTGGTACCGTACTTCGAACGACCCTGGTTACGACCTTTAACACCGGAAGTATCCAAAGAACCGCGAACGGTGTGATAACGAACACCTGGCAAGTCTTTTACACGACCGCCACGAATCAGTACCACGCTGTGTTCTTGCAGGTTGTGACCTTCACCACCGATGTACGAGGAAACCTCGAAACCGTTGGTCAGGCGCACACGGCATACTTTACGCAGTGCCGAGTTAGGTTTTTTCGGCGTAGTTGTATACACACGGGTGCATACGCCACGACGTTGCGGGCAGTTTTGCAGCGCAGGCACGTCGGATTTCTCGACGATACGCTTACGCGGCTGACGTACCAGCTGGTTGATAGTTGCCATCTACTAGCTCCACTGTTGTCTTGCGACGCTATTGTCTTGCAAGAAAAGCAAAATGGCAGGAACGAATTCCCGCCAAATTTAGGGGTACAAGAGTCTAAAGAGGATCTTGTCCCCAGTCAAGGCAAGGCCCCGACCTTCCCACTCATCTAACCAAGACAAAATGTCTCGATTCGATGAACGGAACGGCCGGGGCCCACCCTTCAATTAGCTCAGAACTCAGTTACCGCTCGAGTTCAGTGCTTCGGTCAGTGCAGCTTCCACTTCACTGGCGCTTACGCGCAACGGTTTGTCAGCCTCACGACGACGCTTGCGCTCGCTGTGGTATGCCAGACCGGTACCAGCCGGGATCAAACGACCCACGACCACGTTTTCTTTCAGGCCACGCAGGTAATCGCGCTTGCCGGTTACCGCTGCTTCGGTCAGTACGCGGGTAGTCTCTTGGAAAGAGGCCGCGGAGATGAACGACTCAGTCGACAACGACGCCTTGGTGATACCCAACAGAACGCGAGTGAACTTGGACACGAATTTATCTTCGTTGCCCAGGCGCTCGTTCTCGACCAGTACATGCGTCAACTCCATCTGGTCGCCCTTGATGAAGGTGGAATCGCCAGACTCGGCAATCTCAACTTTACGCAGCATCTGACGAAGAATCGTCTCGATGTGCTTATCGTTGATTTTTACGCCTTGCAGACGGTAAACGTCTTGAATTTCGTTAACGATGTACTTGGCCAACGCACTCACGCCCAGCAAACGCAGGATGTCGTGTGGATCGCTCGGACCGTCGGAGATAACTTCGCCGCGGTTCACTTGTTCGCCTTCGAAGACGTTCAGGTGACGCCACTTTGGAATCAGCTCTTCGTACGGATCAGTACCGTCGTTCGGAGTAATGACCAGACGGCGCTTGCCTTTGGTCTCTTTACCGAACGCGATGGTGCCGCTGACTTCAGCCAGAATCGAGGCTTCTTTCGGACGACGCGCTTCGAACAAGTCAGCAACCCGTGGCAGACCACCGGTGATGTCTCGAGTTTTCGAAGTTTCTTGCGGAATACGAGCGATAACGTCACCGATCGCGATTTCCGCACCATCCGCTACACCGACCAAGGCGTTCGCCGGCAGGAAGTACTGAGCCGGTACGTCGGTACCTGGCAACAGCAGATCCTTGCCATCAACACCAACCATCTTGACGGCTGGACGAATGTCCTTACCGGCAGCTGGACGGTCTTTGGCATCAAGCACTTCAATGTTGGTCATACCGGTCAATTCGTCAGTCTGACGCTTGATCGTGATGCCTTCTTCCATGCCCACGTAGGTCACGGTACCTTTCATTTCGGTAACGATTGGGTGAGTGTGCGGATCCCACTTGGCTACGATAGAGCCAGCGTCGACCTTGTCACCTTCTTTAACCGAAATCACGGCACCGTACGGCAGCTTGTAGCGCTCGCGCTCACGACCGTAGTCATCAGCGATTGCCAGCTCACCGGAACGGGATACTGCTACCAGGCAACCATCTACCCGCTCAACGTGCTTCAGGTTGTGCAGACGGACAGTGCCGCCATTCTTCACCTGAACGCTGTCAGCAGCAGAGGTCCGGCTAGCCGCACCACCGATGTGGAACGTACGCATGGTCAGCTGTGTACCCGGCTCACCGATCGACTGGGCAGCGATTACGCCGACAGCTTCACCGATGTTCACCTGGTGACCACGGGCCAGATCGCGACCGTAGCACTTGGCACAGATACCGAAGCGTGTTTCGCAACTGATTGGCGAGCGTACGATTACTTCGTCGATGCTGTTCAGCTCGATGAATTCAACCCACTTCTCGTCGACCAGGGTGCCAGCAGGAACGATGATTTCATCGGTACCCGGCTTGAATACGTCACGGGCGATTACTCGACCCAGTACGCGCTCACCCAACGGCTCAACAACGTCACCGCCTTCAATGTGCGGAGTCATCAGCAGACCGTGTTCGGTCCCGCAGTCGACTTCAGTCACAACCAGATCCTGCGCAACGTCTACCAGACGACGCGTCAAGTAACCGGAGTTAGCAGTTTTCAAGGCGGTATCCGCCAGACCCTTACGAGCACCGTGAGTAGAGATGAAGTACTGAAGTACGCTCAAACCTTCACGGAAGTTCGCAGTAATCGGCGTTTCAATGATGGAGCCATCCGGCTTGGCCATCAGACCACGCATACCGGCCAGCTGACGGATCTGCGCCGCAGAACCCCGTGCGCCGGAGTCGGCCATCATGTACATCGAGTTGAACGACTCTTGCTCAACCTCAACGCCGTGACGGTCAATAACCTTCTCTTTCGAGAGGTTCGACATCATTGCCTTGGAGACTTCGTCGTTAGCTTTCGACCAAAGGTCGATTACTTTGTTGTACTTCTCGCCCTGTGTTACCAGGCCCGAGGCGTACTGACTTTCGATCTCTTTCACTTCATCGGTTGCAGCCGCGATGATGCGGGCTTTTTCATCAGGGATAACGAAGTCGTTAACACCGATGGAAACGCCGGAAATGGTCGAGTAAGCAAAACCGGTGTACATCAACTGGTCAGCGAAAATCACGGTCTCTTTCAAACCAACCACGCGGTAGCACTGGTTGATCAGTTTGGAGATCGCCTTTTTCTTCATCGGCAGGTTGACGACATCGTACGACAGACCTTTAGGCACAACCTGGAACAACAGCGCACGGCCGACAGTAGTGTCGACGATACGGGTGCCGCTCACGCTGCCACCATCACGGTCATTGACGGTTTCGTTGATCCGCACTTTAACCTTGGCATGCAGTGCGGCTTCGCCGGCACGGAATACACGGTCAACTTCTTGCAGATCCGCGAATACACGACCTTCGCCCTTGGCGTTGATCGCTTCACGAGTCATGTAGTACAGACCCAATACAACGTCCTGCGACGGAACGATGATTGGCTCACCGTTGGCTGGCGACAGAATGTTGTTGGTCGACATCATCAACGCACGCGCTTCCAGCTGGGCTTCCAGTGTCAGCGGTACGTGCACGGCCATTTGGTCGCCGTCGAAGTCAGCGTTGTACGCAGCACAGACCAACGGGTGCAGCTGGATAGCCTTACCTTCGATCAGTACCGGTTCAAACGCCTGGATACCCAGACGGTGAAGGGTCGGTGCACGGTTGAGGAGAACCGGGTGTTCGCGAATTACTTCTGCGAGAACGTCCCAAACCTCTGGCAATTCGCGCTCAACCATTTTCTTGGCTGCTTTGATGGTGGTCGCGAGACCGCGCATTTCAAGCTTGCCGAAGATGAACGGCTTAAACAGCTCGAGAGCCATTTTTTTCGGCAGACCGCACTGGTGCAGACGCAGGGTCGGACCTACGGTAATTACCGAACGACCCGAGTAGTCAACACGCTTACCGAGCAAGTTCTGACGGAAACGACCCTGCTTACCCTTGATCATGTCAGCCAGGGATTTCAGAGGACGCTTGTTGGAACCGGTGATAGCGCGGCCACGACGGCCGTTGTCGAGCAATGCGTCGACCGCTTCTTGCAACATACGCTTTTCGTTACGCACGATGATGTCCGGAGCGGACAGATCAAGCAGGCGCTTCAAGCGGTTGTTACGGTTGATCACTCGACGATACAGATCGTTGAGGTCGGAAGTCGCGAAACGACCACCATCCAGCGGAACCAAAGGACGCAGATCTGGCGGCAGAACCGGCAGAACGGTCAGCACCATCCACTCAGGAAGGTTGCCGGAGCCCAGGAAGGCTTCCATCAACTTCAGGCGCTTGGACAGTTTCTTGATTTTGGTTTCGGAGTTGGTTTGCGGAATTTCTTCGCGCAGACGGCCAATCTCGTGTTCCAGATCGATAGCGTGCAGCAGTTCACGGACAGCTTCAGCACCCATACGGGCATCAAAGTCGTCGCCGAACTCTTCCAGCGCTTCGAAGTACTGCTCATCGTTCAGCAGCTGACCTTTCTCAAGAGTGGTCATGCCCGGATCAATAACGACATAGCTCTCGAAGTAGAGAACGCGTTCGATATCACGCAGGGTCATGTCCATCAGCAAACCGATACGGGACGGCAGCGATTTCAGGAACCAGATGTGAGCAACCGGCGATGCCAGTTCGATGTGAGCCATGCGCTCGCGACGGACCTTGGCCAGAGCGACTTCAACGCCACACTTCTCACAGATCACACCGCGGTGCTTCAAGCGCTTGTACTTACCGCACAGGCACTCGTAATCCTTAACCGGGCCAAAGATTTTGGCGCAGAACAGGCCGTCACGCTCAGGCTTGAACGTACGGTAGTTGATGGTTTCCGGTTTTTTAACTTCACCGAACGACCACGAACGGATCATCTCAGGCGATGCCAATCCAATACGGATGGCGTCGAACTCTTCGACTTGACCCTGGTTTTTCAGCAAATTCAGTAGGTCTTTCAAGGCCTTTCCTCCTGGCGGAGCAGAGAGCGGGCAATACCGCCCCGCTCTCGATTCACGTCACGTGTTATTCGGTTTCCAGATCGATATCGATGCCGAGGGAACGAATTTCTTTGATCAACACGTTAAAGGACTCGGGCATGCCCGGCTCCATACGGTGATCGCCGTCCACGATGTTTTTGTACATCTTGGTACGACCGTTCACATCATCCGACTTCACTGTGAGCATTTCTTGCAGAGTGTATGCCGCGCCGTATGCTTCCAGCGCCCAAACCTCCATCTCCCCGAAACGCTGACCACCGAACTGTGCCTTACCACCCAGCGGCTGCTGGGTAACCAAGCTGTAAGAACCGGTAGAACGAGCGTGCATCTTGTCGTCTACCAAGTGGTTCAGCTTCAGCATGTACATGTAGCCAACAGTAACCGGACGTTCAAACTGGTTGCCGGTACGGCCGTCAGTCAGCGTCATCTGGCCGCTGTCCGGCAGATCTGCCAGGCGCAACATTGCCTTGATTTCGCTTTCCTTGGCACCGTCGAACACCGGGGTAGCCATCGGCACACCGCCACGAAGGTTCTTCGCCAGATCCAGGATTTCCTGGTCGGAGAAGTCATCCAGGCTTTCTTGACGACCGCCAATCTCGTTGTAGATCTCATGCAGGAACTTGCGCAGGTCAGCAACCTTGCGCTGCTCTTCAATCATGAGGTTGATCTTCTCGCCCAAACCTTTGGCTGCGAGGCCCAGGTGAGTTTCGAGAATCTGACCAACGTTCATACGCGAAGGTACGCCCAACGGGTTGAGGACCACATCGACCGGGGTGCCATTGGCATCGTACGGCATGTCTTCAACCGGCATGATCACGGAGACCACACCTTTGTTACCGTGACGACCAGCCATCTTGTCACCCGGCTGGATGCGACGACGGATTGCCAGGTAAACCTTGACGATTTTCAGCACGCCCGGAGCCAGGTCATCGCCCTGCTGCAGTTTGCGCTTCTTGTCTTCGAACTTGTCGTCCAGCAGACGACGGCGATCGATGATGTAAGCCTGGGCTTTTTCAAGCTGCTCGTTCAGAGCATCTTCAGCCATGCGCAGTTTGAACCACTGACCATGCTCAAGACCGTCCAGGATTTCATTGGTGATTTCCTGACCTTTCTTCAGACCGGCTCCACCTTCGGCTATACGGCCAACCAGTGCAGAGCGCAGACGTTCAAAAGTGGCGCCTTCAACGATACGGAACTCTTCGTTCAGATCCTTGCGGATCTCGTCCAGCTGAGTCTTCTCGATCGACAGGGCACGAGCATCACGCTCAACGCCATCGCGAGTGAAGACCTGCACGTCGATGACAGTACCTTTGGTACCGGTAGGTACGCGCAGGGAGGTGTCTTTAACGTCGCTGGCTTTTTCACCGAAGATTGCACGCAACAGCTTCTCTTCCGGAGTCAGCTGGGTCTCGCCTTTCGGAGTGACCTTACCTACCAGAATGTCGCCCGCGCCAACTTCAGCACCAACGTAAACGATACCGGCTTCGTCCAGTTTGTTCAGTGCAGCTTCACCCACGTTAGGGATGTCTGCAGTGATCTCTTCAGGCCCAAGCTTGGTGTCACGTGCCACACAGGTCAGTTCCTGGATGTGGATCGTGGTAAAGCGATCTTCTTGAACAACCCGTTCCGACAAGCAGATGGAGTCTTCGAAGTTGTAACCGTTCCAGGCCATGAACGCGATGCGCATGTTCTGACCCAAAGCCAGCTCACCCATATCGGTGGACGGACCATCGGCCATGATGTCGCTGCGCTGCACGCGATCACCCTTGCGAACCAGCGGACGCTGGTTAATGCAGGTGTTCTGGTTGGAGCGGGTGTATTTGGTCAAGTTGTAGATGTCGACACCGGCTTCGCCAGTTTCTACTTCGTCATCAGCAACACGTACCACGATACGGCTTGCATCAACGGAGTCGATCACGCCACCACGACGAGCCACGACGCAAACGCCGGAGTCACGGGCTACGTTACGCTCCATGCCGGTACCAACCAGCGGCTTGTCAGCGCGCAGGGTAGGTACAGCTTGACGCTGCATGTTCGAACCCATCAACGCACGGTTGGCGTCATCGTGCTCGAGGAACGGAATCAACGACGCTGCAACCGACACAACCTGCTTCGGCGAAACGTCCATCAGGGTGACGTCTTCCGGCGCCTTGACGGTGAATTCGTTCAAGTGACGAACAGCTACCAGTTCGTCGATCAGGACTTTCTTGTCGTTCATCGTGGCCGAAGCCTGAGCGATCACGTGATCGGCTTCTTCGATGGCGGACAGGAATACGATCTCGTCGGTGACCAAAGCGTCTTTCACCACGCGGTACGGGCTCTCAAGGAAGCCGTACTGGTTGGTGCGCGCATAGGCGGCCAGGGAGTTGATCAGACCGATGTTTGGACCTTCCGGCGTTTCAATCGGGCATACACGACCGTAGTGAGTCGGGTGTACGTCACGAACTTCAAAGCCTGCACGCTCACGCGTCAGACCGCCCGGGCCCAGTGCAGAAACACGGCGCTTGTGGGTGATCTCGGACAGAGGGTTGTTCTGGTCCATGAACTGCGAGAGCTGGCTGGAGCCGAAGAACTCTTTCACCGCCGCAGCCACTGGCTTGGCGTTGATCAGGTCTTGCGGCATCAGGCCTTCGCTTTCAGCCATCGACAGACGCTCTTTGACCGCACGCTCAACACGTACCAGGCCAACGCGGAACTGGTTTTCAGCCATTTCGCCTACACAGCGAACACGACGGTTACCCAGGTGGTCGATGTCATCGACGATGCCTTTACCGTTACGGATGTCGACCAGAGTCTTCAGTACCGCGACGATGTCTTCTTTGCACAACACGCCCGAACCTTCGATCTCGGTACGACCGATACGACGGTTGAACTTCATCCGGCCGACCGCAGACAGGTCATAGCGCTCAGGGCTGAAGAACAGGTTGTTGAACAGAGTCTCGGCAGCGTCTTTGGTTGGCGGCTCGCCTGGACGCATCATGCGATAGATCTCGACCAGCGCTTCCAATTGGTTGCTGGTGGAATCGATCTTCAGAGTGTCGGAGACGAACGGACCGCAGTCGATATCGTTGGTGTACAACGTTTCGATACGGACAACTTGGCTCTTGGCGATTTTCGCCAGAATCTCGGTGGTCAGCTCGGTGTTGCACTCAGCAATGATTTCGCCGGTAGCCGGATGCACGATAGCCTTGGCCGTTGTGCGACCCAGGACATAGTCCAGAGGCATAACGAGCTCTTTGATACCGGCTTTTTCCAGCTGGTTGATATGACGAGCAGTGATACGACGACCCTGCTCAACAATCACCTTGCCTTTGTCATCGGTAATATCGATGGCCGCGATCTCACCGCGCAGGCGATGAGGTACCAGTTCCAGGCTAATGCTTTCGCCCTGAACGTGGAATACGTTGGTGGTGTAGAACGCGTCCAGCACCTGCTCAGTCGTATAACCCAGCGCGCGCAGCAATACCGATGCAGGCAGCTTGCGACGACGGTCAATACGTACGAACACGCAGTCTTTCGGATCGAACTCAAAGTCCAACCACGAACCACGGTAAGGAATGATACGCGCGGAATAAAGCAGTTTACCGGAGCTATGCGTCTTGCCACGGTCGTGGTCAAAGAACACGCCCGGGGAACGGTGCAACTGGGAAACAATTACACGCTCGGTGCCATTGATTACAAAGGTACCGTTCTCAGTCATCAGGGGGATTTCACCCATGTAGACTTCTTGCTCTTTGATGTCCTTGATCGCTTTGTTCGACGATTCTTTGTCGAAAATGATCAAACGAACTTTTACCCGCAAAGGTACGGCGTAAGTTACACCGCGCAACACGCATTCTTTAACATCAAATGCCGGCTCGCCCAAGCGATAACCGACGTACTCCAGCGCAGCATTGCCGGAGTAGCTGATGATCGGGAAAACGGATTTGAAGGCCGCATGCAGGCCCACGTCGCGGAACTGATCTTTAGTCGCTCCCGCCTGCAAGAATTCACGATACGAATCCAGCTGGATTGCCAAGAGATACGGCACATCCATGACGTCCGGCAACTTGCTAAAGTCCTTGCGGATACGTTTTTTCTCAGTATATGAGTAAGCCATCAGCGTTCCCCAGCTTGGTCACCTGCTTGTTTGGCCTCTCCCGACGGGAGCAGCCAGAAAATCGTGCAAACCCCTTGGTTTGCTCCACCGCACAGGGTGGTTACAGCACGTTAAAGACGCCGACCCAGTCGGCAGCCAATAACGGAAAAAGGCCGGTGGCAAGAGCCACCAGCCATCAGCCTTCTGCTTAACGCTTGGGCTGGAGACGCAAGGTCGAGGCTTACTTCAGCTCGACTTTAGCGCCTGCTTCTTCCAAGGTAGCCTTGGCTTTGTCAGCTGCGTCTTTCGCAACAGCTTCCAGAACAACGCTAGGAGCGCTGTCTACTACTGCCTTGGCTTCTTTCAAGCCCAGACCAGTCAGCTCGCGAACAGCCTTGATCACGTTAACTTTCTTCTCGCCAGCTTCCAGCAGCATGACGTTGAATTCAGTTTGCTCTTCAACAACAGCAGCGGCAGCAGCAGGACCAGCAGAAGCAGCAGCAGCGGAAACGCCGAATGCTTCTTCCATTGCCTTGATCAGCTCAACGATTTCCAGAACGGATTTCGAACCGATTGCGTCGATGATTTCTTGAGTAGTCAGAGACATGACTATAAATTCCTGTATTGGGGTGACAGCCTAGGCGGCTATCGAAATAAACAATAAACGCTGAAAGGAGTAGCTCAGCCTTAGGCTGCAGCAGCTTCTTTCTGGTCGCGAAGTGCCGCCAGAGTACGAGCCAATTTGCTGGTAGCGCCTTGAATCACGCTCATCAGCTGAGAAATTGCTTCGTCACGGGTCGGCAGACTTGCCAGTACGTCGATCTGATTAGCTGCGAGGAACTTGCCCTCGAACGCAGCTGCCTTGATCTCGAACTTATCCTGACCTTTAGCGAACTCTTTGAACAAACGGGCAGCAGCACCTGGATGTTCGTTGGAGAAAGCGATCAAGGTCGGGCCGGTGAACACGTCGTTGAGAACACTGTATTCAGTGTCAGCAACAGCGCGCTTGAGCAGGGTGTTACGTACAACGCGTACGTAAACGCCAGCTTCACGAGCCTCTTTACGGAGTCCGGTCATAGCGCCTACTGTCACACCGCGGGCATCAGCCACAACAGCAGACAGGGCAACTTTGGCAGCCTCGTTGACTTCAGCGACGATGGCCTTCTTGTCTTCGAGTTTAATTGCCACGGGTTTAACTCCTGCTTGTTACCGTTTCATCTGACCTGAGTCGGATGTCGTTTTGGTGTCTGATTCGGTAAGGAACCGGGAGCACCATCTGCGTAGGCTTGAGGTTTAAGACTTTCGCCGCCTACGGTCTTGGATAGCCCCCGCCAGGCAGGGACCCCAATCTTTCATTGGCACGGCAAGCCGCGCCAATTTGTTTTACGCGTCCAGAGAACCCTGGTCGATGACCAGGCCCGGGCCCATAGTGGTGCTCAGGGTAACGCGCTTAACGTAAATACCTTTCGAGGAAGCTGGCTTGATACGCTTCAGATCAGCGATCAGTGCTTCAACGTTTTCCTTCAGCTTGACGGCATCAAAGCCGATCTTGCCAACGGAGGTGTGAATGATACCGTTTTTGTCAGTGCGATAACGAACCTGACCAGCTTTTGCGTTCTTAACCGCAGTAGCTACGTCTGGAGTTACAGTACCAACCTTAGGGTTAGGCATCAGACCACGTGGACCAAGGATCTGACCCAACTGACCTACAACACGCATTGCGTCCGGGGATGCAATAACTACGTCATAGTTCAGGTCGCCGCCTTTCATTTCGGCAGCCAGGTCGTCCATACCAACGCGATCAGCACCGGCAGCCAAAGCAGCCTCAGCAGCTGGACCTTGGGTGAACACAGCTACACGTACAGTCTTGCCAGTGCCGTGTGGCAGCACAGTAGCGCTACGAACAACCTGGTCAGATTTACGTGGGTCTACGCCCAGGTTAACAGCGATGTCAAAAGACTCGCTGAACTTGACGGTGGACAACTCAGCCAGCAAAGCAGCAGCGTCTACAAAGTTGTAAGACTTGCCAGCTTCAATTTTACCGGCGATTGCCTTTTGACGCTTAGTCAGCTTAGCCATTACACACCCTCCACGTTAAGGCCCATGCTACGAGCAGAACCGGCGATGGTACGCACGGCTGCTTCCATATCAGCTGCAGTCAGATCCGCGTTTTTGGTTTTCGCGATTTCTTCCAGCTGAGCACGGGTAACAGTGCCAACCTTAACGGTGTTTGGACGAGCGGAACCGCTAGTCAAACCGGCAGCCTTCTTCAGCAGAACCGAAGCAGGAGTCGATTTGGTTTCGAATGTGAAGCTACGGTCGCTGTAAACAGTGATGATCACTGGAGTCGGCAGACCTGGTTCAATACCCTGAGTACGGGCGTTGAAAGCCTTGCAGAATTCCATGATGTTCACACCGTGTTGACCCAATGCTGGGCCGACAGGTGGGCTTGGGTTGGCCTGAGCGGCCTTCACTTGCAGCTTGATGTAAGCGGTAATCTTCTTGGCCATGAGGCACTCCAATTACGGGTTCAGACGCCTAGAAAGGCTCCCCGGTTACTTGCGCGTTTATCCCAGTGACGACAAAACCCCACAGCCGAAGCCATGGGGTTGGGATTCGTGTCCAGTTAGACCTTTTCGACCTGGCTGAACTCTAGCTCTACCGGAGTAGAGCGACCGAAAATGAGCACTGCCACTTGGATGCGACTCTTTTCGTAGTTAACTTCTTCAACAGTGCCATTGAAATCAGCAAACGGGCCATCGGTGACGCGAACAACTTCACCTGGCTCGAACAGTGTTTTCGGCTTGGGCTTGTCGCTACCATCAGCAACGCGACGCAGAATTGCTTCTGCCTCTTTATCAGTGATCGGCGCCGGTTTATCAGCGGTACCACCAATGAAGCCCATTACGCGAGGGGTATCCTTGACTAAGTGCCAAGTCCCTTCGCTCATGTCCATTTGAACCAGCACGTATCCAGGGAAGAACTTGCGCTCGCTTTTGCGTTTCTGGCCATTACGCATTTCAACCACTTCTTCAGTGGGAACCAGAATTTCGCCGAAGCCTTCTTCCATGCCTGCCAGCTTAATACGCTCAATCAAAGAGCGCATAACATGCTTTTCGTAACCCGAATAAGCATGCACTACGTACCAACGCTTAGCCACGGGACACCCTTAGCCAACAATCAAGGAAACGAGCCAACCGAGCAGGGAATCTAAACCCCACAACAGCAACGCCATAACTAGAACAACAGCCACCACGATCAACGTGGTCTGCGTAGTTTCTTGGCGAGTTGGCCATACGACTTTACGAATCTCAGTACGAGCTTCCTTCACCAAGACAGAGAACGACTTGCCTTTTGCCGTCTGCAAACCCACATAGGCAGCAACAGCAGCAATCACAAGAAGTGCAATGACACGATACAGGATCGGCGAACCAGAATAATACTGATTCCCAACAACGCCAACCACCACAAGAGCAACCACTACAAGCCACTTGAGGAGATCGAAGCGAGAGCCTTGAACTTCAGCCTTGGGAGTCATCTAAGAGGATCCTGTGAAAAGAAAGCCAGACGCAATGAGCGAATCTGGCAGGTCAGGAGGGAATCGAACCCCCAACCTACGGTTTTGGAGACCGTCGCTCTGCCAATTGAGCTACTGACCTAAAACATTATCGAGCCGCGAATTATGCAGGCACGAGAGAGACTTTTCAACAACCAATGCAATTACTTTTGCCATAAAACCAGCCAAGCTGAGCATATGACCTTGTAAACAGCAGAATGCGAGCCGCCTACAACAGCAACACCAACCAGAGCAGCAACACCAAGCATCTGGCACTACCAGCAAACACTCCGGACAGGCTATGCACCTGTTAAAACAAAGGCAGATATTTTCATATCTGCCTTGTTATATGGAGCTCTTGAGCGGATTTGAACCGCTGACCTCACCCTTACCAAGGGTGTGCTCTACCAACTGAGCTACAAGAGCAAAACACATCGCAAAAACAGCGAGACTGGAGCGGGTGGCGGGAATCGAACCCGCATCATCAGCTTGGAAGGCTGAGGTTCTACCACTAAACTACACCCGCAAATCTTGCTATTCGAGCTTAAATATGGTGGAGGGGGAAGGATTCGAACCTTCGAAGTCGTAGACGTCAGATTTACAGTCTGATCCCTTTGGCCGCTCGGGAACCCCTCCTAAGCGAGGCAGAATTCTACATCATTCTACCCTTCTGTCAAGCGCTTTCTTCAATTAATTCATGAGGTTAGCATCTCGACTCACTTCACACTTCAAAGCCTGTTAGGCGTTCACTGTGGAGCGGGCGCCATTCTATGCAAAGAACCGGGCACCTGCAACCCCTCGCACTGCATTTTTTTGTGTTTTAACTCATTGAATTCATTGGCAAGGTCCTGCAGGAGCATTTCATTGATCCTGGAGCTGCTTTCAGGATCGATCTGAATCGCATATCCCACCAAATCCCCCGTATTGACATAAGCTCTCTGCGCCTGAATATCCATGTCGGCGAGCCTGCGCTGAATTCTGCGCAACTGGTCTTCACTGGAGATATTACCGAGATAGGTACACTCCACCCCCTCCAAATGATCAACAGGGACTACCCCAGCGGGGATTAAAGGCCGAGCCTCACTCAATA
The DNA here is from genome assembly GCF_049897045.1 of Pseudomonas sp. TWR2-1-1. Classification (NCBI taxonomy): domain Bacteria; kingdom Pseudomonadati; phylum Pseudomonadota; class Gammaproteobacteria; order Pseudomonadales; family Pseudomonadaceae; genus Pseudomonas; species Pseudomonas sp. TWR2-1-1. The sequence goes on along the minus strand of NZ_JAFCVM010000001.1, from coordinate 2,279 downwards.
GTCGTATATCCTGCTGGCTGCCCTTGTATAGCGACAAGGAAACAACCTCCTTGACCCTTACAGGCGCCTCCTGCTGATGCCACACGTAATAGAAAACATTGAGAACAACCAGCAGCAGAAACAGCCAACGCATAAGAACCTCAGGAAAAGGGACAAGCTACAGCCAAGCCGACAAATACAAGATCCTGAATCAATCGTGCGCCTGGGACCATATCGTTCACCAGGGCAGCGTCACCTCCCGTGAGAAAAACCTCAAACTCTTTCCCCCAGTACTCTCGCGCCAATTCCAACTGAGTCAAAACGAAACCCCGCATCATCAACAAGCAGCCACGCTCTACGGCCTCTGCCGTTGTACGCCCCGGGGTCCGCAAAAGCAGCGCTTGCTCGGCGGAAAAATCGTCATATCTGATTCGTCGTGTGTGGGTGCGCAACTGATCACGCATCAGGGGCATTCCAGGGCAAATAAAGCCTCCCAGATGCTGCCCATCAACCGCTACAAAATCTGCCGTTACAGCCGTGCCAAAATCCAGAACCAGGCACGCACGTTTTGCCAATTCATAGCCGCCGACCAGAGCCAGCCAGCGGTCGAGGCCCAGGCGAGAAAAATCTTCGTAGCCATTGCTGACTCCCGAAACCGCTCTGGCGGGCTCGGCGCACATGACCCCAACCCCGAACGCCGAGGCGATACTTGCCACCAGCAGAGAGGTCTCTTCATCAGTACGCACACTGACCAGGCGACACTGCACGACATCCAGTGCTGGCACACATCGTACTGCTGCAATAAGTGCCGTATCGGAATCTACGACCCCTCCTCCAGCAATTTTTTCATCGTCGAGCACGCGCCACTTTATGAAGCTGTTACCACAATCCAGCTCAAGAATCATGGCGCAACCTCAAGCTGAGCTCGCCGCCACTGAAAACCTTCTCTTCGCCCTCGACACGCAAGCGAAGTGCACCCTGCTGATCAATACCAATTACCGTACCGTCCACTTGATGCACTCCAGCAATCAGCGACACTTCGCGCCCCTGCCACAAATGATTCATCTCCCATTCAGCCTGGATAGCCGCAAATCCAGACGATTCATGGCGTTTGAGATACGCGAGCAAACTCTCATTTAGACTCGATACGAGCGTATTGCGGTTTATTGCTTTGCCAGACTCCAGGAAGATGGATGTCCAAGCCTGATCGACCTCATTGGCGACCCGCATATTGGCATTGATACCAACACCAATGACTACGTGACACACATCGGCTGGATCACCGACTAACTCGAGCAAAATGCCAGCAATCTTCTTATTGCCGACCAGCACGTCATTCGGCCACTTAAGTCCAGCACCTTCCATACCCATCTCTCGAAGAGCACGCAAAACCGCCAACCCCACCACAAGACTAAGCCCTTCAAGCCGGCGCATACCGCCATCAATCCGAAGAACCAGACTGTAGTAAATATTCTCTGCGAACGGACTGATCCACTTGCGTCCCCGGCGCCCCCTGCCTGCAAGCTGTCGTTCCGCCAGAATTACAAAGGGAGCAACGGCACCGCGATCAATGGCACGCAAGGCCTCTGCGTTCGTTGAGTCCAAGGATTCATGTATAGCTACCGGAAAACAACTGCCAGCCACCTTATCTGACTCAAGAAGCTCCAGCGGAGCCGGCAACTGATAGCCACGACCACGAACCTTGTGAATGGACAGGTTCAATTCAGACTCCAGGTGCTGAAGCTGTTTCCACACAGCGCTACGGCTAACACCGAGCGCGGCCCCAAGCGCCTGCCCCGAATGAAATCGACCATCTTTGAGTAGTTTCAACAACGTCAGCATGCAAGTATCGCCTCACAATCAGGCACGCATAATAGCCATGAGTAGGGCTATTGCATAGAAAGCCTGCGGCCTGAACCCAGCCAAAGCGCACCTGTTATCGCATTTTTGTACGAGTTAAATCAGGAGCTTTTTTCTCGCCACAAAAACAAACCCCCTGTCTGCGTGAGCAGACAGGGGGTTTGGAATTTAATCTTGACGATGACCTACTCTCACATGGGGAAACCCCACACTACCATCGGCGATGCATCGTTTCACTACTGAGTTCGGGATGGGATCAGGTGGTTCCAATGCTCTATGGTCGTCAAGAAATTCGGTAGCCAGCGCGTTTACCTTGCGGTTAACGTTCCAGCGAATGGGTATGTAATAGATTTGTGTGTTACGCAAACTTTCGGTTTGTATCGTCTTCACACACCGCAACTTGCCAGCTCTTGTGTTCAAGAACGCAAATTGCTTGGGTG